>NZ_PQHW01000001.1 GCF_003385215.1 Amycolatopsis thermalba
CCCCGGCGGATCCTCGCGGGCCCAGCGCACCCCGGCGACCCCGTCCCGCGCCGGCCCCACCACGACGACCGGGTCGGCCCCGCCCACCGCGGCGATCACCCGGTGCAGCAAGGGTTTCCCGCCGACCACCAGCATGGGCTTGTCCACACCGGACAGACGGCGAGCGAAACCCCCCGCGAGCACGACGGCGGCCAGGTCGCTCATCAGCCCAGCCTATCCCGGCACCCAAACACTCCGCATTATTACCTATCTTCCCTCTAGAAGGGCTGTTAAGGTACCGATATGACCGTGATCTACAAGTCCGACACCGGTAAGCGGGAGATCCTCCGCCGCTACGAGCAGGCCCTCGCCGCCTGGCCCGTCCCCGCCGAGCGCCGGCACGTCCCGACCCGCGAGGGCGACACCTTCGTCCTCACCTGCGGCCCCGAAACGGCCCCGCCGCTCGTGCTGCTGCACGGCTCGGGCTCCAACGCGGCGATGTGGGCCGCCGACGTGCCGGTGTGGGCGAAGCACTTCCGCGTCCACGCCGTCGACCTGATCGGCGAACCGGGCCTGTCCGCGCCCGCGCGCCCGCCGCTGGGCTCCCCCGCCTACGCGGCCTGGCTCGACGGCGTCCTGGACCACCTGAACCTGGACCGCGTGGCCATCGCCGGGGCCTCCCTGGGCGGGTGGCTGGCCCTGGACTACGCGACGCGGCGGCCCGAGCGGGTCGAGCGGCTCGCCTTGCTGTGCCCGGGCGGCGTCGGGCGGCAGAAGATCGGATTCCTGCTCAAAGCCCTGTTCTACAAGCCGTTCGGGCAGTGGGGCACCCGCCGGTCGATCAAGGCGGTCGCCGGAGTCGACCCGCGCGAAAACCCCGAGGTCGCCGACTACCTCACGCTGATGTTCACGCACTTCCTTCCCCGCCGGGACCGGCTGCCGGTGTTCGGTGACGCGGCCCTGCGGAAGCTGACCATGCCGGTGCTGGTGATCGTCGGCGGACGCGACGCGATGTTCGACTCCCGCGACACCGCGCGGCGGATCGAGCGCGCCGTGCCGCACGCGACCGTCACCCTGCTGCCCGAGGTCGCGCACTCGATCCTCGGACAGACCCGGCCGGTGCTGGACTTCCTGACTAGCCGACCAGACGGGTCGCGAACGGCATGATGTCGCCGTAGCGCACCCGGGTGACCCGCACGGTCAGCCCGGACTGCGGCGCCTCGATCATCATCCCGTTGCCGAGGTACAGCGCCACGTGGTGGATGCCGCTGCGGCCCCAGAACAGCATGTCCCCGCGCCGCATCTGCGCCAGCGGCACGCGCCGCCCGGACGTGTACTGGTAGCCGCTGTAGTGCGGCAGCGACTTCACCCCGGCGAAGGCGTAGATCATCAGCCCGGAGCAGTCGAACCCGACCTTGCGGTAGTCGCCGTAGGCGTCGGCCACGCCGCCGTCCCGGATGCCGCGCGTGGGGCCGTAGGCGTTGCCGCCGCCCCACGCGTAAGGCATCCCGAGCTGCGACATGGCCCGCGCGATCACCCGCTCGATGACCTGCGACGACGACCCGGACACGGCCGGCGCCGGGGCCGGACGGCCACCCCCGCCCGACGACGCGGACGAGGAGGACGACGACGACGCGTTCGCCGCGGCCAGCGCCGCCTGCCGCGCCTGCTCCTCGTCCTCGCGCTGCTTCTGCGCGAGCCAGTCCTCGTAACGCTGCCGCAGCCCCTGCAGCCCGCTGACCCGCTGCTGCGCCTGGTACAGCTGCTGCTCGACCGTCGTCTTCTGCGCGACCAGCTGCGCGTTCTGCGCGGCCTGGCTCTGCTGGGCCTGCACGGCCGCGGCCTGCGCGGAGTCGGCGGTGATCTTGGCCTGCGCGGCCTGGTCCTGCGCCTGCTGGGCCAGCTGCAGGGCCTGGCGGGCGGCGGCGTCCTTGTTGGACTTGTCGGTCTGCGCCTGCTGCATCATCTCCAGCGCGTTGAGCTGGCTGCCGCTGACGGCTTCCAGCAGCTGCGCGCGGGACAGGAGGTCCTTCGGGCTGGAGGCGCCCAGGTAGGCCGAGATCGACCCCATGGTGCTGCCCTGCTGGTAGCTGCTGGAGATGAACGCGTCGAGATTCGCCCGCGCCGCGTCGATCTGGGCCTGGGCGGCGTCGGCCTCGCGTTTGGCCGCGTCGGCGTCGCGCTGCGCCTGATCGGCGGCCTCCTGCGCGGCCTGCAGGTCGACCAGCGCTTTGTTGGCCTCCTCCATGCGCAGCTCGACCGTGCTCTGCAGCTCGGCGAGCCGCGACTCGGCCTCGGCGAGCTGGTTGGTCAGCTGCCCGACCTCGCCGGCCTTGGCGTTCGCGTCCTGCCGGCTCGCGCTGATCTCGGAGTCGCTCGGGTTGGGCGGCGGCGGGGGCACGGCGGTGGCCGGCCCGGTCGCGACCGACACGGCCACGAGCGCCAGTGCGCCGATCCCCATCCAGCGGCGCGCCCTCCGGCCCTGGTCACCCACGCCCTCGACTCCCTCCACGCACACGTCCCCACTGCACCCGAGACTGTGCCACCCGAGTCACTCGCAGACCAGGTGTCACACACTGCACAGCGACAACTTTCACCCCAACCGGGGATCCTCCGGACGTTCCGGTGCGTCCGAGGTGCGTGCAGAGATCGCGGATTGGCCCCGCCGTCGCCGCGCTGGGCCTGGTCCTGGTGGTGGCGGGCACGTTCCTGCCCTGGTTCCGGTCCGGGTCGGTGAGCCGGAGCAGCTACGCGGCGACCGGGCTGGCCGACCGGCTGGCGCTGCTCGACGACCCGCTCGCCGGCACGGGGCTGCGCGCGTGGGTGGCGGTTCCGGCGCTGGCGGCGGTGTGCCTGGTGCTGCTGGTCTGCGGTCTGGCGCGCACGGGCGCAACGTTGACGGCGATCCTGGCGATTACCGGGGGAACCGTCGCGCTGATCGCCACCGTCCAAGCGGGCGGAACCACGGGCGTGGTCTCCGTCTCCCTGGCCGGGCCGGTGACCACGCTGGGCGGATCCGCCCTCGCGCTGGCCGGCGCGGTCGGCACCTTCATCACGGCGAGAGCAGGTAGGACACGGTGAGCATGCCTCCCCAGGACGGTCAGTGGCCGTACCAGCAGAACCAGTACCCCCAGCAGCCGTACGGGCAGCAGCCCCCGTACCCACAGCAGCAGTACCCACAGCAGCAGTACCCGCAGCAGCCGTACACGCAGCCCTTCCAGCAGCTGCCGCCGCAGCAGCCGCCGAAGAAGGGCCGCCGCGGGCTGATCATCGGGCTGGTGGTCGCGCTGGTCGTGCTGCTCGGCGGCGGCGGTACGTGGTTCGCGCTGTCGCAGCGCGATTCGGTCGCCGCCGGTGCGGCCACCCCCACCGAGGCGGCGCGCAACCTCGCGACCGCGCTGAGCGGCAACGACGTGGTCGGCATGGTCGGCGCCCTCGCGCCGGCCGAGGCGAAGCTGCTCACCGAGCCGATCGGGCAGACCACCGACGAACTCAAGCGGCTGGGCATCCTCAAGCCGGACGCGAACCCGCAGGCCCTGACCGGCATGCAGGTCAAGGCCGAGAACCTGACCTTCGACGAGGCCGCGGCCGAGCAGGTCAACGACCACCTGACGATCACCAAGCTCACCGGCGGCACGATCACGGTGACCGCGGACCCGTCGAAGCTGCCGCTGTCGGACCGGCTGATGGAGCAGATGCCCGCCGGCGAGGGCCCGCAGACCGAGACGATCGACATCGCCGAGGAGGTCGCCGACTCCGGTGAGCCGATCCGCATCGCGACCGTGAAGGTCGACGGCGAGTGGTACCCGAGCCTGCTCTACACGATGGCCGACTACGCGCTGCGGGACGAGAACGAGCCGTGGCCGACCACCTCCATCCCGGCGCGCGGCGCGAACAGCCCGAACGAGGCCGTCAAGCAGCTCGTGCAGGCCGCGCTGGACGCCGACGTCACGCGCGTCATCGAGCTGCTGCCGCCGGACGAGATGGCCGTCCTGCACGACGCCGGCCCCGCGCTCGTCGCGGCCGCGGCCGAGGACGCCGAGCCCAGCGGCGCGAAGCTGCTCGACCTGCGGACCGAGACCTCCGCGGTGCCCGGCGGCACCCGCGCCACCGTGACCCACGTGCAGATCGAGAGCCCCGCCGGCGAGACCTACACGGTGACGAAGAAGGGCGACTGCTACGAGGCCACCGGCGAGGGCCGCACCGAGGAGCTGTGCGCCGACTTCGTCACCGACAACATCGAGAGCGAGATCGGCTCGTCGGTGCCCGAGGAGGTCACGCAGGTGCTGCGGCACCTGTCCAGCGGCATCCTGGGCCAGGGTCTCGGCGTGGTCACCACCGAGGTCGCCGGCCAGCACTACGTCAGCCCGCTGCGCACGTTCAACGAGCTGGGCCTGACCGTGCTGCGCAGCCTGCAGCCGGAGGACATCGACGCGCTGCTGCGCCTGGCGGAGTAGCGCGAAGGAGATCACACCGCCGCCTGGGCGGGTCGCGTTGAAGTCAAAAAAGGACAAGCGTACTGTTTGGGGCGTGGGAGCCTGCGCCGTCCCCGCGTCTGCGGACGCGAGCCGCGTGCGCCAGACTCGCGACAGACAGACCCGAACCGAACTGACGGCGACGACCCTGCCCAGGGAGTTAGACGTGACCGCACCAGCCAGCAAGGACAGCTTCGGCGCCCGTGACACCTTGAAGGTGGGTGACGCCTCCTACGAGGTGTTCCGCCTGGACAAGGTGTCCGGGTCCGAAAAGCTGCCCTACAGCCTGAAGATCCTGCTCGAAAACCTCCTGCGCACCGAGGACGGCGCGAACATCACCGCCGACCACATCCGCGCGCTGGGCAACTGGGACCCGGCCGCCGATCCGTCGATCGAGATCCAGTTCACCCCGGCCCGCGTGATCATGCAGGACTTCACCGGTGTCCCCTGCGTGGTCGACCTGGCCACCATGCGCGAGGCCGTCACCGACCTCGGCGGCGACCCGGACAAGGTGAACCCGCTCGCCCCGGCCGAGCTGGTCATCGACCACTCGGTGATCATCGACGTGTTCGGCCGCGCGGACGCGTTCGAGCGCAACGTCGAGATCGAGTACGAGCGCAACCGCGAGCGCTACCAGTTCCTGCGCTGGGGCCAGGGCGCCTTCGACGAGTTCAAGGTCGTCCCGCCGGGCACCGGCATCGTGCACCAGGTCAACATCGAGCACCTGGCCCGCACGGTGATGGCCCGGGGCGGCCAGGCCTACCCCGACTCGTGCGTGGGCACCGACTCGCACACCACCATGGTCAACGGCCTGGGCGTGCTGGGCTGGGGCGTCGGCGGCATCGAGGCCGAGGCCGCGATGCTGGGCCAGCCGGTGTCGATGCTGATCCCGCGCGTGGTCGGCTTCAAGCTGACCGGCGAGATCCCGGCCGGCGTGACCGCGACCGACGTGGTGCTGACGATCACCGAGATGCTGCGCCGCCACGGCGTGGTCGGCAAGTTCGTCGAGTTCTACGGCGAGTCGGTCGCGCAGGTACCGCTGGCGAACCGCGCCACCATCGGCAACATGAGCCCGGAGTTCGGCTCGACCGCGGCGATCTTCCCGATCGACGACGAGACGATCCGCTACCTCAAGCTCACCGGCCGCTCGGCCGAGCAGGTCGCGCTGGTCGAGGCCTACGCCAAGGAGCAGGGCCTGTGGCACGACCCGAGCCGCGAGGCGTCCTACTCCGAGTACCTGGAGCTGGACCTGTCGACGGTGGTGCCGTCGATCGCCGGCCCGAAGCGCCCGCAGGACCGCATCGAGCTGACCGACGCCAAGTCCGCGTTCCGCAAGTCGGTGCACGACTACGTCGAGGAGCAGCACCCGACTCCGCACACCAAGGTCGACGAGAAGGTCGAGGAGTCGTTCCCGGCCAGTGACGCGCCGAGCCTGTCCTTCGCCGACGAAGAGGCCGCGCCGGTCGTGGCCTCCGCCGCCAACGGCGCCTCGGGCCGCCCGTCCAAGCCGGTCACGGTGCGTTCGGAAGAGCGTGGCGAGTTCGTGCTGGACCACGGCGCCGTGGTGATCGCCTCGATCACCTCGTGCACCAACACCTCCAACCCGTCGGTGATGCTGGGCGCCGCCCTGCTGGCCCGCAACGCGGTGGAGAAGGGCCTGTCGGTCAAGCCGTGGGTCAAGACGTCGATGGCGCCGGGCTCGCAGGTCGTCACCGACTACTACGAGAAGGCCGGCCTGTGGCCGTACCTGGAGAAGCTGGGCTACCACCTGGTCGGCTACGGCTGCACCACCTGCATCGGCAACTCCGGCCCGCTGCCCGAGGAGATCTCGGCCGCGGTGCAGGAGAACGACCTGACGGTCGTGTCGGTGCTGTCCGGCAACCGGAACTTCGAGGGCCGCATCAACCCGGACGTCAAGATGAACTACCTGGCGTCCCCGCCGCTGGTCATCGCCTACGCGCTGGCCGGCACGATGGACTTCGACTTCGAGGAGCAGCCGCTCGGGCAGGACTCGGACGGCAACGACGTGTTCCTGCGCGACATCTGGCCGTCGCCGCAGGAGATCCAGCAGACCATCGACTCGGCGATCACGCAGGAGATGTTCACCAAGGACTACGCCGACGTGTTCGACGGCGGGGAGCGCTGGAAGTCGCTGCCCACCCCGGAGGGCAAGACCTTCGCCTGGGACCCGGAATCGACCTACGTGCGCAAGCCCCCGTACTTCGAGGGCATGCAGGCCGACCCGGAGCCGGTCACGGACATCACGGGCGCCCGCGTGCTGGCGAAGCTGGGCGACTCGGTGACCACCGACCACATCTCCCCCGCCGGTGCCATCAAGGCGGACTCGCCGGCCGGGAAGTACCTGGCCGAGCACGGGGTGGACCGCAAGGACTTCAACTCCTACGGCTCCCGGCGCGGGAACCACGAGGTGATGATCCGCGGCACCTTCGCCAACATCCGGCTGCGCAACCAGCTGCTGGACGACGTGCAGGGCGGCTACACCCGCGACTTCACGCAGGAGGGCGGCCCGCAGGCGTTCATCTACGACGCCGCGCAGAACTACGCCGAGGCCGGCATCCCGCTGGTCGTGCTCGGCGGCAAGGAGTACGGCTCGGGGTCGTCGCGGGACTGGGCCGCCAAGGGCACCCGGCTGCTCGGCGTGCGCGCCGTGATCGCCGAGTCGTTCGAGCGGATCCACCGGTCCAACCTGATCGGCATGGGGGTCATCCCGCTGCAGTTCCCGGCGGGCGAGTCGGCCTCGTCGCTGGGGCTGGACGGCACCGAGACGTTCGACTTCGAAGGCGTCACGAAGCTCAACGAGGGCGAGACGCCGCGGACGGTCAAGGTGACCGCGACGAAGCAGGACGGCACCAAGGTGGAGTTCGACGCCGTGGTCCGGATCGACACCCCGGGTGAGGCGGACTACTACCGCAACGGCGGCATCCTGCAGTACGTGCTGCGCAAGATGACCCGCGCCTGACGGTTCGCCGGCGAGAAGCGCCGCGAGTCCCCTGTGGACTCGCGGCGTTTTTTCGTCGTGCCCGGCTCCGCCGGACGGGCCGGCGGCGCTGCGGAATGCGGTGGACGTGTGGTGCGTTCGCACCGTATAAGTGGTTCGGCTGTGTTCGCCCGCCCTGCTGGGGGATGGGGTGCGGCCGTTCCGGCGGCGCCGACGCCGCGACCCCGACCACTCGTTCCTGTGAGGTGCATCCATGGCCGCCCCCGCGACCACTCCGACCGACGCCGTCCACGAGGCGCCGCCGCGGTCCGGGCTGCTCATCGGTGTCCTGGTCGTCTCCGCGTTCGTGATGATCCTGAACGAGACGATCCTCAGCGTCGCGCTGCGTGACCTCACCGCCGACCTCGCCGTCTCCACCACCACGGTGCAGTGGCTGACCAGCGGGTTCCTGCTGACCATGGCGGTGGTCATCCCGACCACCGGGTTCCTGCTCGAACGGTTCACCCCGCGCCAGGTGTTCCTCGCGTCGCTGACCCTGTTCAGCGTGGGCACCGCGATCAGCGGCCTGGCGCCGGGCTTCGGCATGCTGCTGGCCGGGCGCGTGGTGCAGGCGTGCGGCACCGCCGTGATGCTGCCGCTGCTGATGACGTCGGTGATGCGCCTGGTGCCGCCGCACAAGCGCGGCGCGACCATGGGCACGATCACCATCGTGATCGCCGTGGCCCCGGCCATCGGGCCCACCATCGGCGGCGCGGTGCTGGCGTCGCTGGGCTGGCGCTGGATGTTCTGGATCGTGCTGCCGCTGGCGCTGGCCGCACTGGCGATCGGCGCGGGCTGGTTCCGCCTGGACAGCGCCACCCGCAAGGTGCCGCTGGACATCCCGTCGGTGCTGCTGTCCGCCCTCGGGTTCGGCGGCGTGCTCTACGGCCTGGCCGGCATCGGCGAGGGCGGCGGGCACGCCCCGGTGCCGCCGTGGCTCACGATCGCCGTCGGGCTCGCCCTGCTCGCCGTGTTCACCTGGCGGCAGACCCGGCTGCAGCGCATGGACCGGGCGCTGCTGGACCTGCGGCCGTTCACCCACCGCAGCTTCGTCGTGGCGCTGGTGCTGGCCGCGCTGCTGTTCGTGTGCCTGCTCGGGGTCGCCTCGATCATGCTGCCGCTGTACCTGCAGACCGTGCTGCACACCAGCACGTTCGTCAGCGGGCTGGCGGTGCTGCCCGGCGGCCTGACGCTCGGCCTGCTCGGCCGCCCGGTCGGGGCGCTGTTCGACCGGTTCGGCGCCCGGCCGCTGGTGATCCCCGGCGCGGCGGCGCTGGCGGTGTCGATGTGGCTGTTCGTGCTGCTCGGGCCGGGGTCGCCGCTGGCCGCGGTGATCGTCATCCACGTGCTGCTGATGGCGGGCCTCGGCTTCATGATGACCCCGCTGATGACCGAGGCGCTGGGTGTGCTGCCGGACCACCTGTACTCGCACGGCAGCGCGATCCTGGCGACCGTGCAGCAGGTCGCGGGCGCGTTCGGCACCGCGGTGTTCGTCAGCGTGGCCACGCTCGGCAGCGCCGACCCGGCCGGCACGCCCGACGCCACCGGCCTGCGCACGGCGTTCCTGGTGGCCGGTGTCGTCGGGGTGCTCGCCCTGGTGACCGCGTTGTTCGTCCGCAAGCCCGCCCCGGCGGAGCCCGTGGCTCAGTAGCCGCGGGCGATCCACTCCGCCAGGTGCGGGGCTTCGGCGCCGATGGTGGTGCCGTCGCCGTGGCCGGTGTGCACGCGGGTGTCCTCGGGCAGGCTGAACAGCCGCTCCCGGATCGAGCCGATGATCGTCGGGAAGTCGGAGAACGAGCGGCCCGTGGCGCCCGGCCCGCCGGCGAACAGGGTGTCGCCGGTGAACAGCGCCTTCGCCTCGGGCAGGTGCAGGCACACCGAACCGGGCGAGTGGCCCGGCGTGTGGAGCAGCTCGATCTCGGTGCCGGCGACGGCGACGCGCTGACCGTCGTCGGCCTTCCAGAACGCCTGCCCGGCGTGGGTCATGTCCCACAGCTGCTGGTCGGCCGGGTGCAGGATCACCGGCGCGTACAGCTGCTCGCCCAGCTGCGGGGCGAAGGTGACGTGGTCGTTGTGGCCGTGGGTGCAGATCACCGCGACCACCTTGCGCCCGGCCACGGCCTCCACGATCGGCTTGTCGTCGTGGGCGGCGTCGACCACCACCACCTCGTGGTCGTCGCCGATCAGCCAGACGTTGTTGTCGACCTCCCAGCTGCCGCCGTCGAGTTCGAAGACGCCGGAGGTGACGACCCGGTCGATGCGGAAGCTCACCAGACCACCACCGAGCGCAGCACTTCACCGGCGTGCATCGTGTGGAAGGCCTTCTCGACGTCGTCCAGCGCGATGCGCTCGGTGACGAACCTGTCCAGCGGCAGCCTGCCCTGCAGGTACAGGTCGATCAGCACCGGGAAGTCGCGCTCGGGCAGGCAGTCGCCGTACCAGGACGACTTCAGCGCGCCGCCGCGGGAAAAGAAGTCGAGCAGCGGCATCTCCAGCCGCATGTCCGGGGTCGGCACGCCGACCAGCACCACCGTGCCCGCGAGGTCGCGCGCGTAGAAGGCCTGCTTCCAGGTTTCCGGGCGGCCCACCGCGTCGATAACGACGTCGGCGCCGAACCCGCCGGTCAGGGCCTGGACCGCCTCGACGACGTCGGCGTCGGTGGCGTTGACCGTGTGCGTGGCGCCCAGTTCGACCGCCCAGTCGAGCTTCTTCGCGTCCCGGTCCACCGCGATGATCTTGCTGGCCCCGGCCAGGCGGGCCCCGGCGATGGCGGCGTCGCCGACGCCGCCGCAGCCGATGACCGCGACGGAGTCGCCGCGGCTCACCGCGCCGGTGTTGACCGCCGCGCCCAGGCCGGCCATGACGCCGCAGCCGAGCAGCCCGGCGACCGCGGGGTCGGCGGCGGGGTCGACCTTGGTGCACTGCCCCGCGTGCACGAGCGTCTTGTCCGCGAACGCGCCGATGCCCAGCGCCGGGGTCAGCTCGGTGCCGTCGGTCAGCGTCATCTTCTGGGTGGCGTTGAAGGTGCTGAAGCAGTACTGCGGGCGGCCGCGCTTGCAGGCGCGGCACTGGCCGCACACGGCGCGCCAGTTGAGGACGACGTAGTCGCCCGGCTGGACGGAGTCGACGCCCTCGCCGACGCTTTCGACGGTGCCGGCGGCCTCGTGGCCGAGCAGGAACGGGAACTCGTCGTTGATGCCGCCCTCGCGGTAGGTCAGGTCGGTGTGGCACACCCCGCACGCGGCGATCGCGACCACGACCTCACCGGGGCCGGGATCGGGGATCACGATGTCGGTGAGCTCGACCGGAGCTCCCTTCGAGCGGGCGATCACGCCGCGGACCGTCTGTGGCATCGGCTGTTCCTTTCGGTGGAGAAGCATGCGCGGTGACGCATACCGTTGGCGACGGTAACCCCGATGAGCGCCGGCGCGACCTGGCCGTCGGACCAGTAAAACCTCGACCTCCGGCTAGAGTGGCCGGATGGATGCCGTGTCGGGTCTGGTGGCGCTGCGGGAGGTCGTGGACGGGCCGTTGCACGAGATCGCCCGGCGCCTGTCGCGGTTGCTGTCCGAGCGGTGGCCGCACACCGCGCTGGTCATCTTCACCCGGGAGTGCACCGGGCGGCCGCGGAAGGTGGCCGGCGCGACGGAGATGATCAACAAGGTCACCATCGGCGAGCTGGAGGCGCTGAAGGCGGCGGTCGAGCCCGGCCGTCCGGTGAGCACGACCGCGTCGATCGCGGGCGCGGCGCGGACGGTGTGGGTGGTGCGCGATCCGGCCGGCACACTGCTGGTGCTGGTCCCCCGCGCGGCGCGGCGTCGGCTGCCCGAGCCGGAGCTGCTGGCCGCGATCTTCGGCCTGGTGGTGACGTCGATCAGCCAGCAGGTCGCCCAGGCCAGCCCGGACTACCTGGCCGAGTCGCGCGCGGCCTCCAGCGAGCGGGAGCGGACGATCGCCGAGCTGGCGGCCGCGCACGAGGCGGCGCTGGTGACGATCCTGACCACGCTGCGGTCCAGCGCGCTGGACGACGGCCGTGCCCGGCTGGCGGCGGCGGACTCGGCGTCGGCGGCGCTGCTGGCGTTGCGGTCGGCGCAGAAGTCGGAGCAGGCGCTGTCCGAGGAGCCGGCGCCGGAGGCGTTCGCCCGGCTGCGGGAGGACATCCGGCGGATGCTGCGCCACCACGAGGCGCCGATCGAGTTCGTCGCCCCGGCCGGCGGGTCGCTGCCGGGCGAGATCGCCTACGCCGCCCGGGCGATGACGCGGACCGCGGTGCTGGCGTTCACCGCCCAGCCCGGGCTGGCGCGGCTGCGGATCGCCTGGTCCGGCGACGGTTCGGGGCTGGTGGTCGACGTGCGGGACCAGGGGTCCGGGGAGCTGGACGCCGAGGGGCTGCGCCGCGGCCTGCAGGGCCGGGCGCGCACGCTGGGCGCCACGGTGGACATCGACGCCGCCCCGGGCTGGGGAAGCCGCGTCACGATCTCGCTGCCGCTCGCCCCGCCGGCCGAGTCCTCGGGCGAGACGCGGCTGACGAACCTCAACCGCCGCGAGCGGGAGGTGCTGACGCTGCTCGCGCAGGGCAAACGCAACAAGGCGATCGCGGCGGAGCTGGGCGTCACCGAGAGCACGGTGAAGTTCCACGTCACCGGGGTGCTGCAGAAGCTGGAGGTGAGCTCCCGCGGCGAGGCGGCGGCGCTGGCGCTGAGCGCGGGCTTGAAGTAACGCCCGCCGCGCCCGCCGGGGCGCGGTTTCCTCAGCCTCCGCCAGCAGGGTCGTCGAGCGCGGCCGCGGCGTCGCGGGCGAGCGCGGGACTGAAGCAAAACCCACCGCGTCCGCCGGGGCGCGGTTTCCTCAGCCTCCGCCAGCAGGGTCGTCGAGCGCGGCCGCGGCGTCGCGGGCGAGCGCGGGACTGAAGCAAAACCCACCGCGTCCGCCGGGGCGCGGTTTCCTCAGCCTCCGCCAGCAGGGTCGTCGAGCGCGGCCGCGGCGTCGCGGGCGAGCGCGGGACTGAAGCAAAACCCACCGCGTCCGCCGGGGCGCGGTTTCCTCAGCCTCCCCTGGCCGAGTCGTGGAGCGCGGCCGCGGTCAGGGTGAGGTGCTGCACCAGCGCCTCGGCCGCGGCGTCCGCGTCACGGGCGAGCGCGGTCTCCTCCAGCCGGCGGTGTTCGTCGCCGCCGTCGCGGCCGGGGGTGCGCCTCGCCGCCCACCGCCGGGCCAGTTCGCTCGCGGTCCACATCCGGTCGAACGTCTCCAGCAGCACGGGATTGCCGCATCCCTCCAGCAGGGTCCGGTGGAAGACCCGGTGGGCTTCGGACCATTCCTCGCTGTAGTACTCGCCGTCGCCCGGCAGGTACGCCGGGGTGCGGGCGAGACGGTGGTGAGCGGCACGCACGCGGGCTTCCCAGTCGACGTCGCCGCGCTCGATGGACAGGCGCAGCACGACCGGTTCGACGGTCCGGCGGGCCTCGGCGATCTCCTGCCACCGCCGGTCGGAGAAGGCCGGGACGGCGAAACCCCGGTTGGGCAGCCGGTCGGCGAGACCGTCGCCGACGACCCGCACGAGCGCCTCGCGCACGACGGCCAGGCTCACGCCCTGCTCGGCGGCCAGCTCGTGCGGTTTGAGGGCCGCCCCGGGGGTGTAGTCGCCACGCATGATCGCCTCCCGCAGGCGGACGTACACCTGCTCGGACAGCATCTGCTTCCCCGCGCTCATGGACCGACTATAGATGACCGAGCTAATAATCGATTATTTGCGCTATCATCGATCACATGGCAACCGATGCGATCACCAACGACCCCTTCGCCCGCCTGCCCGGGGCAGCCTCCTTCACCGTCACCAGCACCACCGTCGCCGACGGCGCCGCCTGGCCACCCGCGCAGCTCTCCGCCGACCTCCCCGGCGGCCAGGACATCTCCCCGCAGCTGTCCTGGAGCGGCGCCCCCGAAGGCACCAAGAGCTACGCCGTCACCGTCTACGACCCCGACGCCCCCACCGGGTCCGGGTTCTGGCACTGGGCGGTCGCCGACATCCCGGCGGCGGTGACCGAGCTGCCCGAGGGGGCCGGGGACGACACCGGTCAGGGCTTGCCCGCGGGCGCGTTCCAGCTGCCCAACGACGCCCGGGTGGCCCGCTTCCTCGGCGCGGCCCCGCCCGCCGGGCACGGACCGCACCGCTACTTCGTCGTGGTGCACGCCCTCGACGTGGAGTCCGTCGGCGTCCCGGCCGACGCCACCCCGGCCCTGCTCGGCTTCGTGATGTCCTCGCACGTCCTCGGCCGCGCGGTCCTGGTCGCCACGGCGGAAACACCGCCGCCGGGCGGCACCACCGAGCGGATCGAGGTGTCCCGGCTCGTTCCCGCCCCCGCCGGCGCCGTCTTCGCGGTCCTGACCGACCCGAAGGGCCACGTGGACATCGACGCGTCGGGAATGCTCATGGACGCCGAAGGCGAACCGGTCCGGCGGGCCGGCGACCGGTTCGTGGTCCACATGGACCGGGACGCGCTCGGGGACGTCCCGCTGGGCAAGTACGACGTCGAGGTCGTCATCACCGCGTTCGTCCCGGACGAGGAGATCGCCTGGACCGTCGAGGGGCCGCAGCCGCCGCACGCGCGCCACGTCTACGGCTACCGGCTGGAGCCGGCCGAGGGCGGCACCCTCGTCACGTCGTACTACGACTGGTCGCAGGTCGGCGAGGAGTGGCGGCGGCGCGTCACCTTCCCGGTCGTCTCCGCGGCCGCGCTCAAGGCCACCCTCGGGATCCTCGAGCGCACGCTCCGCCGGAGGAAGGAGCGCCCGGCGACCTGAGCCGGGCACCGTCCGCAGTGGACATAGGCGGAAAACACGCACGGCCGCTGCGTCCGGTGCGTACAGTCCTCGGCAACGGCGTGACCGGAGGGGGCGGCGGATGCGTGCGATGCTGGGGGCGGCGCTGCTGGCCGTGACGCTGCTGACGGCGTGCCAGGACGACGAACCGGGTCCGAAGGAGTCGTCCGCCCCGACCCCGGCCGGCACGGACGAGACATCGGCGCCGCGGTTCGCGCCGCGGGTGTGGCTCGCCGAGGACGAGCGGTTCACCCCGATGTCGGCGACCGCGTTCATCCGCCAGTCGGTGCTGCGGTACGAGCACGACGACTGCGTGGACCCCGAACCGGTGGCCGATCCGGTCGACCCCGGCAAGCTCCGGACGAGCGACTACCGGCACCGCAAGGACGCCGATCCCGGTGTCCCGTCCCCGGCCAAGCCGGTCTTCCCCTGCGTCCGCCACTCGGGCGCGGAGGTTTCGCCGGACGCCGACGGCGGGTTCTACCTCGACGCGCCGGACGGCATCCAGCCCGACGACGCTCCCCCGCCGATGTACTGGGAACACCACCGCGCCGACGACACGCGCTCCGCCTTCGTGTACTGGTTCTTCTACGGCCGCAACGAACTCCGGCCCGCGGGCACCCCGGCCGGCAACACGCACGAGGGCGACTGGGAACGCGTGGCCGTCCAGTTGCGGCACGGCGAGCCGGTCGCGGTGACCTTCTTCGGCCACGGCGCCGACCCGTGCTCGGTGCCCTGGGCGGAGCTGGACCACGAGGACGGCCACCCGGTCGTGTACTCGGCCAGGGGATCGCACGCGTCGTACCCGTCGAAGGGCTGGCACGTCTCCGGCGCCACCTTCGACTGGACGTCGCAGGGCGATCTGTGGAACACGCAGCCCCGCGCGCTGGATGCCGAGCCGTGGTACGGCTACCGCGGCGCGTGGGGCGCCCAGTCGCTCGTGCCCGGGTTCTCCGGGCCGGCCGGCCCCTACCCGGGACGGCAGCTGGCCGACGTGTTCACCGACCGCCGCTGCGCGGTCCCCGCCCGGCTGCCGGACGGGTTCGCGGGGACCTGGGAAACCCGCGACCCGGTCGAGCAGTCCCCGGCGACGCGCCCGTACCACATGCGGGTGGTCCTGGACGGCGAGTCGAACGCGGTCGAATACCGCACGACCTGGACGGACCCCGATCCGCACCTGGCCTGCAGCGGGGTCCTCCAGCTGACCGACGCGACCGGGCAGTGGCTCGAGCTGCGCGAACGGATCCTCGAGAAGGAGGCCGGCAACTGCGTCACCGAGGGCACGGTGACGCTCCACCGGGACGGCGAGTCGCTGAAGATGACCTACACCGGCGGTGGCGTGACGGGGTCGGCCACGCTGTACCGCAAGCAGGACCGACCGCCCTCGCCACCCGCCCCGGCCGCACCCGACGGCATCCGGCGCTTCGAGGAGTTCCTGCACGCGCTGGGCCGGGAGGACATCGCGGTGGTCTGCGAGATCGCCGCCCCGGCCGCGAAGAAGGCCGAGGACCAGGGCTTCGGGCCGTGCGAGCAGACCTTCCGGATCACCTTCGAGATGATCTCGCCGGCGCAGAAGCGAGCCCTGCGCACCGCGACGGTCGACCGGGCGGCCGTCACCGAAACCACCGGCCGGATCGAGGTCCCGGCCACCGCGGTGCGCGCGGACACGCCCTTCACGGAGAACGACCTCGGCGACTACACCCTGCAGTACCTCGACGGCCAGTGGTACATCGTGGACTAGGGAGTGCCCGGTCACCGATTGAGGCTGCCGCTGCCGGATGGCATCCAGGTGGCTCGGACCGGGCCGGGCCGTCCGCGGTGCCGGCCCGAGATGGTCGTCACGGACAAGGCCCATTCGCATCCCTCGACCCGGCAGGCGATGCGGGACCGGCGAGTCCGATCCACCAGCCCTGAACGGGAGGACCAGATCGCCCGTCGCGCGGCGAAAGGTTCCCGCGCCACAGCAGGATCACTCACCGGGAGGCTCCGCAGCCACGGTTGCGCCCGCCCGGACAGCGGCGCAAGGTGGAGGGCTACCGGCGGCGCCGCCGGGACGCCGCCTCGATCGGAGAGGGGGTGGGAGGCGTGTTCGCGCGTTCCACCACAGTGCAAGCTCACCAGGACACCATCGACGCGGGCATCGCCCACCTGCGCGACGAGGTCATGCCGGAGCTGATGGCCATGCCCGGTTGTGTCGGCCTGTCGATGCTCGTCGACCGGGACTCCGGGCGCTGTATCGCCACCAGCTCGTGGGAGTCGCGGGAGGCGATGCGCGACAGCGCGGACCGGGTGCGCCCGCTGCGCGACCACGCCGCGGAGGTGATGGGCGGCAACCGCGCCCAGGTCGACGAGTGGGAGATCACGGTGCTGCACCGCACCCGCCCCGCACCCGAGGGCGCCTGCTGCCGCGTCACCTGGACCCGGTTCGACGAGCTCGAGCGCGCCATCGACACCTACCGCATCGGCCTGCTGCCCGAGCTGGAGCGCCTCGACGGGTTCTGCAGCGCCAGCCTGATGATCGACCGCGAGGCCGGCATCGCCGTGTCCTCGGTGACCTACGACAGCCACGAGAACATGGCGAGCACCCGCAACCGGGCCGACGCCCTGCGCTCGCGCGGCGCCGAGGAAGCCGGCGTGGAGATCCTGGAGGTGGCCGAGTTCGAACTGGCCCTGGCGCACCTGCGCGTCCCCGAAATGGCCTGACGGCCGCACCGGCCGGGGCACACCCGCCCCGGCCGGTGCTCCCTCACGCGGGCACCTTCACCGCCAGGACCGGCACGTCCGCGTTGAGCAGCAGGAACTGGGCGAGGCTGCCCAGCACGAGCTTGCCCACCGGGCTGCGCCGCTTCATGCCGATCACCAGCAGCTCCACCTCGTCGCGGTGGCGCTCCAGCAGGCCGAGCACGTGCTGCCCCACCTCGACGTCCGGCTCCCGGTCGAGCACGGTCGTCGCCACGTCGGCGGGCACGTGCGAGACCTCCAGCGGCGCCAGCCGCAGGTTGGCGGCCAGCAGACCGGTCCCGCGCCGCCGGGCCTCGGCGACCGCGGCGTCCAGCGCCAGCGTGCCCTCGTCCGAATCGCTCACCGCGACCAGCACCGCCATCAGACCGTCACCGTCCCCGTGTAGCGGGTGCGCAGTTCCTTCTCCAGCGTCTCCAGCGACCGGCCGCGGGTTTCCGGCACGAACCTCGCCACGAACGTGATCGCCCCGACGCCGAGCGCGGCGAACAGGAAGAACGTGCCCGAGATGTGGATGGCCTCCACCAGCAGCGGGAACAGCAGCCCGACCGCGAAGTTGGTCAGCCACAACACCAGCGCGCACAGCCCGAACCCGAACCCGCGCAGCTTGAGCGGGAAGATCTCGGACAGCATCAGCCACGTCACCGGCGAGATCGAGCCCTGCTGGAACGCCAGGAACGTCACCGTCAGGGACAGCACGACGAACGCGCGCCCGATCCCCTCCGGCAGCAGCAGCGAGAACAGCCCGATCAGCAGCAGCGCGGAGGTGGTGCCGATCTGCCCGGCGATCAGCATCGGCCTGCGGTCGACCCGCCCCAGCAGCCAGATCCCGGCGAAGGTGGCCAGCACCGAGATCACGCCGTTGGCGATGTTCGCGGTCAGCGCGCCGTTGGCGGAGAACCCGGCGTCGGTGAGGATCTGCGTGCCGTAGTACATGATCGAGTTGACGCCGGTGATCTGCTGGACGATCGCGATGCCGACCCCGGTCAGCACGAGCCGCCGGATCCACGGGGTCGCCAGGTCCGACCAGCCGCCGGTCTTGGCCTGCCGGTCCTCCAGCGCCAGCTGGCGCACCTCGGCCAGCTCGGCCTCCGCGCGCCGCCCCGACCGGACCTCCTTGAGCACCGCCAGCGCGTCGCCGAACCGTTCCCGCGAGGCCAGCCACCGCGGGCTCTCCGGCATGACCAGCATCCCGAACCACAGCACCACCGCCGGCAGCGTGGCCAGCACCAGCATCCACCGCCACACCCCGCCGCTCTCGCCGAAGGCGTTGCCGATGATCGCGTTGAAGGTGAACGCGAGCAGCTGACCGGTGACGATCATCAGCTCGTTCTGGGTGACCAGCCGGCCGCGCCGCTCGGCGGGCGAGACCTCGGCGAGGTAGGTCGGCACGGTCACCGACGCGCCGCCGACGGCCAGGCCGAGCACGAACCGCGAGAGCACCATGACCGTGGTGTCCGGCGCGAACGTGCAGCCCAGGGTGCCGACGAGGAAGATCACCGCCAGCGCCAGGATGGTGCGGCGGCGGCCGCGGCGGTCGGACAACCGCCCGCCCAGCACCGCGCCGAGCGCCGCGGCCAGCAGCAGCGAGCTCGTCACCAGGCCCTCGGTCAGCGGGGTGAGCCCGAGGTCGGCCTGCATGTAGGGCAGGGCGCCGTTGATCACGCCCGTGTCGTACCCGAACAGCAGACCGCCGAAGGTGGCGATCACCGTGACCAGGCGCAGCCGCCGCTTGTGCGGCCCCGGCTGGTCCGCGGGGAGGGTCTGCCCGGATGGTGCGTCGTCTTTGACGTGTGACATGAGGGGTGTCTTCCTCTAGGCGGCCAGTTCCTTGGTAACGCGTTCGAGCATGAAAGCGGAGGATTCGACGGCGCGTTCCTCCCAGGCGAAGACGCACACCGTGGCGACCCCGTCGAAGCCGAGTTCGCGCAGCGTGCCGAAGAAGGCGTCCCAGTCCACCTCACCCTGGCCGATGTCCAGGTGCTGGTGGACGCGCGCCGGGGTGCCCGGCGGGTTGAGGATGTAGCGCAGACCGGAGGACGCCTTGTGGTTGAAGGTGTCCGCGATGTGCACGTGCTGCAGCTTGTCGCCCGCGTAGCGCATCATCGCGGCGATGTCGCCCGCGCCGTCGGAGAGGTGGAACGTGTGCGGGGCGCAGTACAGGTAGTTCACCCACGGCTCGTTGATGGCGCGCACCAGGTCCACCGCGGGGTCGTTCAGCTCGCAGAAGTCGTCCGGGTGCGCCTCGAGGTTGAGGGCGATGCCTTCGCGTTCGAAGACCGGCAGCAGCTCCTCCATCGACCGCCAGAACGCGGCCTCGCTCTCCGCGGCCTGCTCCGGGCGGCCGTTGAACTCGGAGTTCATCAGCGGGCAGCCCAGCTCGGCGGTCACTTCGATCATCCGCTTCCAGTACCGGACCGCGGCCTGCCGCTCGGTCTCGTCGGGGCTGGACCACTTGTACAGCGGCAGCACGCTGGCCAGCCGCACACCGGTCTCGGCCAGCACGCGCTTCAGCTCGGCGACCTTGTCGTCGTCGGCGCGCGGGTGCAGGAAGAACGGCATGAAGTCGGCGCGCGGGGACAGTTCGAGGTACTCGTAGCCGATGTCGGCGACCGTGCGGACCATCTCGCGCATCGGCAGGTCGCGCAGCATGTAGGGGTCGAGTGCGATCTTCACGTCAGCTCCCGTAGAGGTCAGGGCGGTCCTTGAGGCGCACGGACACCACCCGCCCGGTTTCCAGCGCCTCGGTGCCGGCGTCGGTGGCCACCGCCGCGGCGTAGCCGTCCCACGCGCTGGGGCCGGCGAGCCTGCCGTCGTCGATCGAGGCGATCCATTCCACGAACTCGCGGTCGAACGCGGCGCCGAAGCGGTCCTTCCAGTCCTGCAGCACGCCGGTGCGCTGCACGGCGGCGGTCTTGACGAGCACGTCCGCCGGATCGGGCAGCCGCACCGTGCCGGACTCGCACACGGTCTCGCACTGGATGTCGTAGCCGAACTGGCAGTTCACGAACACCTCCAGGTCGACCCGCACCCCGCTGGCGGTCTCGAACAGCATGAACTGCGGGTCCACCAGGTGCTCGAACCGGTTGGCGGTGCGGCGCGGGCGGATCACCTGCGCCGAGACGATCTCCTCCCCCAGCAGCCAGCGGATCGTGTCGATCTCGTGCACCGCGGTGTCCTGCACGGCCATCGCCGAGTGGTAGGCCTCGGGCACGGTGGGGTTGCGGTGCGCGCAGTGCACCATCAGCGGGTGGCCCAGGCCGCCGGAGTCGAGGACCTCCTTCATCGCGCGGTAGCCGGCGTCGTAGCGGCGCATGAACCCGACCTGCACCAGCCGCCGCCCGAAGGACTGCTCGGCCTCGATGACGCGCAGGCAGTCCTCGGCGGTGGTGGCCAGCGGCTTCTCGCAGAACACGTACTTGCCGGCCGCGATCGCGGCCAGGACGTACTCCGCGTGCGTGGGCCCCCAGCTGGTCACCACGACCGCGTCGACCAGCGGGTCGGCGATGACGTCCTGGCCGGTGGGCAGGGCGCGGGCGCCGATGCCGGAGGCGACCTCGGCGGCGCGGGCGCCGTCGACGTCGGTCACCGCGACCACCTCGGCACCGGTGACCACGTCGGTCAGGCGCCGGATGTGGTCCTGGCCGATCATGCCGGTGCCGATCACTCCGATGTGGATGGTCATGCGCGCTCCCCTCCCGGGCGGCGGGTGCCGGAGAGGCCGCACGAGTTCAGGTACTCGCGGGTGCGCACGGCGATGGGCAGGGGCACGTCCGGGGCGCACGGGTAGAGGTCCTGCTCGACGATCACGAAGATCTCGGCGTCCAGTCCGGACAGCGCGTCGATCACCTCGGCCGGGTTGGGCACGCCGGCCGGCGGTTCGACGCACACGCCGAGCTTGACCGCCTCACCGAAGGACAGGTTCTCGGCCCGCACCCGGTCGAGCACCGCCGGGTCCATCTGCTTGATGTGGACGTAGCCGATGCGCTCGCCGAAGCGGCGGATCAGGTCGACCGCGTCGCCGCCGCCGTAGGCGACGTGCCCGGTGTCCAGGCACAGGTTGGCGTAGCGGGGGTCGCTCTCGTTGAGGTAACGCTCGATCTCCTGCTGGGTCTGGATGTGGCTGTCGGCGTGCGGGTGCAGCACGAGCCGCACGTCGTACTCCTCCAGCAGGATCCGGCCCAGGTCGCCGGCGCGGCGGCCGAAGGAGGCCCACTGCTCGGCGGTCAGCTCGGGCGATTCGGTGTAGGCACCGGTCTTCTCGTCGCGGTACATCGGCGGGATGTAGACGAGGTGGTGCGCGCCCGCGGCGGCGGTCAGCTCGGCGACCCGGCGGGTGGTGGCGAGCATGTCGTCCCACTGGCCGGGGCGGTGCAGGGCGCCGAAGGTGGTGCCGCCGGAGACCTTCAGGCCGCGCTCCCCCAGCTCGTCGGCCAGCTGCCGCGGGTCGGTGGGCAGGTAGCCGAACGGGCCCAGCTCCAGCCATGCGTAGCCGGCCTGGACGAGTTCGTCGAGGAACCGGGTGTGCGGGACCTGCTGCTCGTCCTGGGGAAACCAGACGCCCCACGAGTCGGGGGCGGAGCCGAGGCAGAGGTTGCCGATCACGGTGCGCGTCGTCGCGGTGGTCATGGTGCTCCTAGCTGGAGGTGGGGAAGTCGAACCCGGCGGTGAACTTGCCGGTGTGCGGCCAGCGGCTGGTGACGACCTTGGCGCGGGTGTAGAACCGGACGCCTTCCGGGCCGTGGATGGGGCTGTCGCCGATGAGCGAGTCCTTCCAGCCGCCGAAGGAGTAGTAGGACATCGGGACCGGGATGGGCACGTTGACGCCGATCATGCCGACCTTGACCTCGCGCTGGAACCGGCGGGCGGCCTCGCCGCTGCCGGTGAAGATCGCGGTGCCGTTGCCGTAGGGGTTGGCGTTGATCAACGCGATGGCCTCGTCGATGGTGTCCACCCGCACGATCGCCAGGACCGGGCCGAAGATCTCCTCGCGGTAGGCGTCCATCTCGGTGGTGACGTGGTCCAGCAGCGACGGCCCGACGAAGAAGCCGTCCTCGTGACCGTCCACGGTGAGGCCGCGGCCGTCGACGACGACGGTGGCGCCCTGCTCGGCGCCGCTGGTGACGGCGCCGATGACGCGTTCGCGGGCGGCCTGGGTGACGACCGGGCCCATGTCGTTGCCGGCGTCCGAGCCCGGGCCGACCTTGACCTCGTTCGCCTTGCGTTCGAGGATCTCCACCAGCTCGTCGCCGGCCTCGCCGACGGCGACCCCGACGGAGATCGCCATGCACCGCTGGCCGGCGGAGCCGAACGCGGCCGCGGTGAGGTGGTTGGCGGCGAACTCCAGGTCGGCGTCGGGCAGCACGACGGCGTGGTTCTTCGCCCCGCCGAGGGCCTGGACGCGCTTGCCGGAGGCGGTGGCCCGCTCGTGCACGTACTTGGCGATCGGGGTGGAGCCGACGAACGACACCGCCGCGACGTCCGGGTGATCGAGGATCGCGTCCACCGCGACCTTGTCGCCGTGCACCACGTTGAACACGCCCTCGGGCAGCCCGGCTCGCGCGTACAGCTCGGCGACGAAGTTGGACGCCGACGGGTCGCGCTCGCTGGGCTTGAGCACGAAGGTGTTGCCGGTGGCGATCGCGATCGGGTGCATCCACAGCGGCACCATGATCGGGAAGTTGAACGGCGTGATGCCGGCGACCACCCCGAGCGGCTGGCGGAAGCTGTGCACGTCGACGTCGCGGGAGACCTGGTCGGAGAACCCGCCCTTGAGCGCGTCGGCGATGCCGCACGCGTACTCCACGACCTCGCGGCCACGGACGATCTCACCGCGCGCGTCGTCGATGACCTTGCCGTGCTCGGCGGAGATGATCCGCGCCAGCTCGTCCTCGTGGCGCACGAGCAGCTCGCGGAAGGCGAACATGACCCGGACGCGCTGGGTGAGCGAGGAGTTGCCCCACGACTCGAAGGCCTTGCCCGCGGCCGCGACCGCGGTGTCCACGTCGGACGGTCCGGCGAGCAGCACCTCGGCCTGCTGCTGCCCGGTGGCCGGGTCGTAGACGGGGGCGGTGCGGGTGGAGCCGGCGCGGGCGGGCGCGCCGCCGATCCAGTGTTCGATGGTGTTCACGCTGTTCCTCACAGGTAGTGGCGCTGTGCTCGTTTGGTGGCGGAGTAGGTTTCGTAGGCCTTGCGGGTCGAGTCGAGTTCGGAGACCTCGCTGACCGGCACGTCCCACCACGCCGATCCGGGCGGGTTGGGGCCGTACAGGTCGGTCTCCACGTGCACGACGGTGGTCGTGCGGTTCGCCTTCGCCCGGGCGATCGCCGCCCGGAACTCGTCCACCGTGGACGCCCGCAGGACCGTGGCGCCGAGGCTTTCCGCGTTGGCCGCCAGGTCGACCGGCAGCACGCCGCCTTCCAGCAGGCCGGTGTCGCCGCTGCGGTACCGGTACCGCGTGCCGAACCGCTGGGAGCCCAGGGTTTCCGACAGGGAGCCGATGGAGGCGAACCCGTGGTTCTGCACCAGGACGATGATCACCTTGAGGCCCTCGGAGACCATGGTGACGATCTCCTGCGCCATCATCAGGTAGGAGCCGTCGCCGACCAGGACGACGACCTCCCGGTCCGGTGCGGCCATCTTCGTGCCGACCCCGGCCGCCACCTCGTAGCCCATACAGGAGAAGGCGTATTCGACGTTATACGCCTTCGGGTCGCGAGCGCGCCAGAGCATCTGCAGGTCGCCGGGCATGGAGCCGGCCGCGTTGATCACCACGTCCCGGTCGTCCAGGGCGGCGTTGAGGGCGCCGAGGATCTCGGTCTGCGCGGGCAGCGGCTGGTGGCCGATGGTGAAGCAGGCGTCGGCCGTGCGGTTCCAGTCGTCGGCGAGCATCCGGGCGCGGGCGCGGTAGGCCTCGCCGACCTGCCAGCCGCCGAGCGCCTGGCGCAGTCCTGCGATGCCGAGCTTGGCGTCGGCCAGCAGCATCTCCGCCGAATGCTTGGCGGCGTCGAGGCGGGCCACGTTCAGGTTCACGAACTCCACGTCCGGGTTGCCGAACACGGTGTGGCTGGCGGTGGTGAAGTCGGAGTAGCGGGTGCCGATGCCCAGCACCACATCCGCCTCCGCGGCCAGCGCGTTCGCGGCGGTGGTGCCGGTGGACCCGATCCCGCCGACCGCGCACGGGTGGTCCCACGGGACCGCGCCCTTCCCCGCGTGCGTGTCGGCCACCGGGATGCCGGTGGCCTCGGCGAACGCGCGGAGTTCCGGCTCGGCTTGCGAGTACACCACTCCCCCGCCGGCCACGATCAACGGCGCCTTCGCTCCACGCAGCAACCCGGCGGCACGGGCCAGGGCGCCGGGTTCGGGCAGGGGGCGGCCGATGTGCCAGACGCGGCGGCGGAAGAACTCCTCCGGCCAGTCGAACGCCTCGGCCTGCACGTCCTGCGGCAGGCACAGGGTCACCGCCCCGGTCTCCACGGGGTCGGTGAGCACCCGCATCGCCGCGAGCGCGGCCGGGATGAGCTGCTCGGGGCGGGTGATGCGGTCGAAGTACTTCGACACCGGCCGGAACGCGTCGTTGACCGTCACGTCCCCGCCGCGGGTGTCCTCCAGCTGCTGCAACGCCGGATCCGGGGACCGGGTGGCGAACATGTCGGACGGCAGCAGCAGCACGGGCAGCCGGTTGGTGGTCGCCAGGGCCGCGCCGGTGATCATGTTCGTCGAGCCCGGGCCGGTCGACGCCGTGCAGGCGAAGGTCTGCAGCCGGTTGCGCATCTTGGCGAACGCCGCCGCCGCGTGCACCTGGCCCTGCTCGTTGCGGGCCAGGTAGTAGGGCATCTCGTCGGCGTACTGCAGCAGCGCCTGCCCGATGCCGGCGACGTTGCCGTGCCCGAAGATGCCCCAGGTGCCGGGGATCAGGCGCTGCTCGACGCCGTCGCGCTCGGAGTACTGGTTCGCGAGGAACTTCACGAGCGCCTGCGCGGTGGTGAGTCTCATGGCGTGCTCCCGAAGGGAAGGCGCGGGTCGGTGTCCTGGGACTCCCAGGTCTGGCGCACCCAGCCGTGGGCGGGGTCGTCGCAGATCAGCCAGGCGCGGTCCGGGCCCGGCCCGGCCATCACGTTGAGGTAGTAGAGGTCGTAGCCGGGCGCGGCCATCGACGGGCCGTGCCAGCCGTGCGGGATCAGCACCACGTCCCCGCTGCGGACCTCGGCCAGCACGTCGGAGGAGCCGTACACGCGCTGGTAGCCCATGCCGCCGCCGGAGACCTCGAAGTAGTAGATCTCCTCCAGCACGCTTTCGCCGTCGCGGGCTTCGTCGTGCTTGTGCGGCGGGTAGGACGACCAGTTCCCGCCCGGCGTCAGCACCTCGCACACCAGCAGCCGGCCGGCGTCGAAGGTGTGCGGCAGGCAGTAGTTGTTGACCTGGCGGGAGCAGTTGCCCGCGCCCCGCAGTTCCACCGGGGTCGCGCTCGCCGGCTGGTACCGCGCCGGCAAGCGGCGGCCGGTCTTCGCGGCCGGCAACGCGAACCGGCCGGTGCCGGCAATCGTGGCCTCCGCATCCCGCGGCAGGTAGGCGAAATCGGTGACCGAGTCGAACACCCCGGCGCGGCCGGCGAGAGCGAACTCCTCACCGTCCACGGTGACCGTGCAGCTGCCGGACAGCGGCAACACGAGTGTCTCGAAGTCGCCGGTGCGGACGGTTTCGGTGCCGTCCAGGTCCAGCACCCGCAGTCCGGAGTGGACCCAGCCGGCCGACTCCGGGGTGACCACCACGTCGAACGGTCCCCCGGCGGTGCTGCCCGCCTCGCGATGGAGCTTCACAGCAGCCCCACCGCCGTGTCCACTGCCTTGGCGACATCGCCGTCGTGCGGGTACAGCAGCGACCGCCCCACCACGAGCCCCTGCACGGTCGGCAGCGCGAGCGCCTGCTGCCAGGACGCGAACGCCGCGTCCGGGTCCTCGACCTCGCCGCACAGCAGCACGGCGGGCAGCGTCGAGGACGCCATCACCCGCTCCATGTCCGCGACCACCGGCAGCTTCAGCCAGGTGCAGGCCGAGGTGCGGCCCAGCCCGGAGGCGATGGTGATGGACCTGATGACGGCCTCCGGGGAGAGGTCGTTGCGCAGCTTCCCGTCCACCCATTCGGACAGGAACGGCTCGACCATCGCGATCAGCTTCCGTTCGGCCAGCTCGTTGACCGCCCGCGCGGTGTTCTCCAGGACGCCCGGGGTGGCCGGGTCGGTCAGGCAGATCCGGGTCAGCGTCTTGCCGCCGTCGAAGCGCATCCGCTCGATCGACTCGGCGTCGCAGCAGGCGAACCGGTCGTCGATCTCGAAGGCCGACCCGGCCAGGCCGGTGCGGTTCATCGAGCCGATCACCGTCTTGCCGTCCAGCACGCCCAGCAGCAACAGGTCGTCGAGGATGTCCGCGGTCGCCAGCACCCCGGTGACCCCCGGCCGTTCCAGGGCCAGGCAGAGGCGGTCCAGCAGCTCACCCCGGTCGGCCATCGCCAGCGGGTCCCCGCCGACGGCGTTCGCACCCCGGGCGGGGTGGTCCGCGGCGATGATCATCGTCCGGCCCTTGTCGTTGAACGGCGACTTGGCCCGCACCCGGTTCGCCGCCGCCTCGGCGATCGCCTCCGGGTCGTGCACCCGCTTCGCGACGATCCGCCGCACCGTCTCAGACACCCTGTGTTCCTCCCAGCTTGCGCAGTACCTGGTCTTCGGTCGGCATCGCGTCCGAACAGGACAGTTCACCGGCCACGTGCGCCCCGGCGGCGTTGGCGAAGCGCATGACCCGCGCGGTGTCCCAGCCGGACAGCAGCCCGTGGCACAGGGCCCCGCCGAACGCGTCCCCCGCGCCGAGGCCGTTGACCACCCGCACCGGCACCGGCGGGACCTCGACCTCGCCGTCGTCGTCCACCGCGAGGACACCCTTCGGGCCCTGCTTGACGACCGCCAGCGAAACGCCCTTGTCCCGCAACGCCTTCGCCGCTTCCCGTGGCTCCCGGGTGCCGACCGCGGTGTCGCACTCGTCGAGGTTGCCGACGGCGACGGTGACGTGGTCCAGGGCCTTGCCCACCCACTCGCGGGCCTGTTCCCGGGACTCCCAGAACATCGGGCGGTAGTCCAGGTCCAGGATCGTGATCCCGCGGCGGGCCCGGGCCTCCAGCGCGGCCAGGGTCGCGGAGCGGCTGGGTTCCTGCGACAGGCCGGTGACGGTGACCCAGAAGATCTTCGCGGCGCGGATCGCGCCGAAGTCCAGATCCTCCGGCGCGAGGTCGAGGTCGGGGGCCTTCGGGAAGCGGTAGAAGTAGAGCGGGAAGTCGTCCGGCGGGAAGATCTCGCAGAAGGTCACCGGGGTCGGCAGGTGCCCGGACGTGCCGACGAAGCGGTCGTCCACGCCGTAGCCGGCCAGTGCCCGGTGGAGGAACCGGCCGAACGGGTCGGCGCCGGTCTTGGTGACGACCGCCGTCCGGCGCCCGTACCGGGCGGCGGCGACGGCGACGTTGGTCGCGCTGCCACCGAGGTACTTGCCGAACGAGGTGACGTCCTCCAGGCCGGTACCCGTCTGCAGTGGATAGATGTCCACGCCGATGCGGCCCATGGTGACGACGTCGAAGGTCACCCGGACACCTCCTTGTGTGTGGCCTGCGGGGAGCGGTTAGCGCGCTCTATTAGCGCGCTCTAGTACCCGGTACTATGGAGACAGCCGAGAGTCGTGTCAAGAGCCGCGGAGGAAGTGGATGAGCGCAGAGGCCGGGGACGAGCCCGGCAAGCCGAGGCGCGGGCGGCGCCCGACCATGGGGGATGTGGCCCAGCGGGTCGGGGTGTCGCGGGCGCTGGTGTCGCTGGTGTTCCGCAACGAGCGGGGGCCGAGCGAGGAGACCCGGCAGCGGGTGTTCGCCGCGGCGCGCGAGCTGGGTTACCGGCCGGACAGCGCCGCGCAGATGCTCGCGAGGTCCCGCAGCAAGGTGCTCGGCGTGATGTTCACGGCGCGCAACCCCTTCCACAACGACCTGATCGAGGGCGTCTACCCGGTGGCCGAGGAGCTGGGCTACGACATCCTGCTGTCGGCGACCGCGCCCAGCCGGGCCGAGCAGGCCGCGGTCGAGGCGCTGCTCAGCCACCGGTGCGAGGGACTGGTGCTGCTCGGCCCGAACCTGGAGCCGGGGTACGTGCGGGAGCTCGCCACGCGCATCCCGACCGCGGTGGTGGGCCGCCGGTTCAGCGGGGCCGAGGTGGACGCGGTGCACGCGGCGGAAGCCCAGGGGGTCCGCCAGATCATCGACTACCTGGTGGAGCTGGGGCACAAGTCGATCGCGCACATCGACGGCGGCGACGGGCCCGGTTCGGCCGAGCGGCGCCGCGCCTACAAGGCCGCGCTGCGGCGGCACGGGCTGGCTTCGCACGTTTCGGTGCTGCCCGGCGACCAGACGGAGGAATCCGGCGCGGCGGCGGCGCGCGCCCTGCTGGCCGACCGGGAGTCGATGCCGACCGCGGTGTTCGCCGGCAACGACCGGTGCGCGGTGGGGTTCCTGGACACCGTGTGGCGGGCCGGGCTGGAGGTGCCGGGCGACATCTCGGTGGTGGGTTTCGACGACAGCCCGCTGGCGCAGCTGTCGCACATCGACCTGACGACGGTGGCGCAGGCGCCGGAGCGGCAGGCCGAACTGGCGGTCCGCGCGGTGGTCTCCCGCCTCGACGACCCCGCGCGGGAGCCCGCGCACCTGGTGATCCAGCCGAAGCTGGTGGTCCGCGGCACGACGGGCAGCCCGCGCGCCTGACCCGCAGCTCCCGCCGAGGGGAGGTCACACTGGCACGGGGCCCCGACAGGCGCGCCGGCCCGCCGGCTCGCGCCTGATCCGTGCCCGGCCGAACCCGGCCAGGCACTCCCCACCGGAGGTGGGCACCCGGTGAACCAGCAGGCCGCGGCCCCGCCACGGCGGATAGGCTGGCCGCGTGGGTGCGCGGTGGACGGTGGCTCGGGTGCTGGCGCTGGCCCCGGACGCCGGCTCCGCGCGCGCCGCCCGCGGGCTGGCCCATCCGCGCACCTGGTCGGACCTCGGCAGCACCAGCTCACTCGTCTGGGGCAAGTGCCAGGGCAGCGCCCGCGCCCCCTACCAGGTGACCGTCGACCTCACCGAGCCCTCCTTCCGCTGCACCTGCCCGAGCCGCAAGTTCCCCTGCAAGCACGGCCTGGCACTGCTGCTCATGTGGGCCGCCGGCGACGGATCCGTCGCCGAGGACACCGGACCGGCCGACTGGGTCGCCCCGGCCACGCCCCGCAAGGAACCCACCAAACCCGACCCCGAAGCGCAGACCAGACGGCTCGCCGAGCGGGAGTCGCTCATGTCGGCCGGCCTCGACGACTTCGAGCTGTGGCTGCACGACCTCGTCCGCCAGGGCCTGGCCACCGCCCGCCGCCAGCCGCCCGGCTTCTGGGACACCGCCGCCGCCCGCCTGGTCGACGCCCAGCTGCCCGGCCTCGCCGACCGGGTTCGCACCGCCGGGGCCGACATCCACGCCCGCGCCGACTGGGCCCAGCACCTGCTCGGCGAGCTCGGCCGCTGGTACCTCGCGGTCCGCGCGTGGCGGCGCCGGGCCGAACTGGACGATGCCGCGCTCGGCGACCTGCGCACGGTCCTGGGCTGGGCCCGCCGCCGCGACGAGATCGGCGACCGCGTCACCGACCGGTGGTGGGTCGTCGGCCTGAGCCAGGAGGAGGACGAGCGCCTGCTGTCCCAGCGCACCTGGCTCCACGGCGAGCGCACCGGCGAGACCGTGGTGCTGCTCGACTTCGCCGCCGCCGGTCAGGCGCT
Source organism: Amycolatopsis thermalba (assembly GCF_003385215.1). Classification (GTDB taxonomy): domain Bacteria; phylum Actinomycetota; class Actinomycetes; order Mycobacteriales; family Pseudonocardiaceae; genus Amycolatopsis_E; species Amycolatopsis_E thermalba. Next base: position 29,830 of record NZ_PQHW01000001.1, read on the forward strand.
CAAGGTCGCGCACGTGCTGGGGTCCGTCGTGGACGGCGAGATCGCCCGCTACCCCGGCGGCTCGCCCCGCCGCGCCCTGCTCACCGGCGACGAGCACAAGATCACCCCCGGCTCCGGCCTCCCCCACGCCACCGACGTCCGCACCGCCCTCGCGCAGGCCGCCCGATGGCTGGCCGGAAACCCGTGGCTGCGCCGCATTCCGCTCGCCCTGGCCGGGATGACCGTGGTCCCCGGCGAACCGCCGCTGCTCGTCGACGCGAGCGGCACCGCGCTGACCCTGGCCCCGGACACCGACGTGTGGCAGCTGCTCGCCCTGACCGGCGGCCACCCGGCCCCGGTGTTCGGCGAGTGGATCGACGAGCGCCTGCACCCGCTGAGCGTGCAGGCCGGCGACCGGCTGGTGGCCCTGTGACCGCCTGGGACGACCTCCTCGGCACGGCGCTGGTCGGCACCGGCCGCCGCCCCTTCGACCTCGCCGCCTCCGGCATCCCCGGCGCCGGCAACGTCACGGCCGGCACCCCCGAGGCCGCCGTCCTGGCCGCGGCGGCGCTGGCCGCCGGCTACCGGCGCGCCGGCTGGACCCCGCCCACCTGGCGCGGCACCCGAGCCGAACCCGCCGCCCCCGGCGACCTTCCCGAGTGCACCCCGGCCGCCGCCCAGCTGCTGGAACTGCTGCTCACCCGCGCCATCCGCCTGGAAGCCGGCACCGAACCGCTCACCACCGACTGGCTCACCGCCGCCCGCGACGCCGGACGCCGCCCGCCCCACCGGCTGCTGCCCGAGCTGCTCCGCTTCGGCACGACCACCGCCACCGCCCGCGGCCTCGTCCGGGAGGTCATCGGCCCGCGCGGCGCCTGGCTGGCCGGGCACAACCCGGCGTGGAGCTGGGCGGCCACCGTCCCGCCCGGCGAGGTGGCCGAGCGGTTCGCCACCGGCACCCGCGCCGAGCGGGTGGCGCTGCTGACCGATCTGCGCGCCACCGAACCCGCCCGCGCCCGCGACCTGGTCGGGGAAACCTGGGCCGCCGAACCGGCCGCCACCCGCGCCGCGTTCCTGGACACCCTGCGCACCGGCCTGTCCGGCGACGACGAACCCCTGCTCGAACGCGCTCTCGACGACCGCGCCGCCACCGTCCGCGCGGCCGCCACCGCCCTGCTCGACCACCTGCCCGGCTCGGCCCGCGCCCGCCGCATGGCCGCGCGCGCCCAGGCGCTCCACCAGCGGGGCGGCGCCTTCGACCTGCCCGGCGAACCCGACGAGGCGGCCCGCCGCGACGGCGTCACCGGCCACCGCGAACCCGGCCTGGGCCGCGCCGCGTCCCGGCTGATCCAGATCCTCGCCGCCACCCCACTGTCCACCTGGGACACCCGCTGGATCGCCGCGGCGGACCACGACGTCCTCCTCGGCTGGACGAAGGCCGCGCTGCGCCAGCGCGACCAGGACTGGCTCACCGCGCTCGCCCGCCACCAGCCCACCCCGGAGCTGATCGCCGCGCTCACCCCGGAGGTGGCCGCCGAAATCCTGGGCGGCCGGCAGAAACTCGACGCCCGCTTCGGCGCGCTGCTCGCCGCCGCGCCCGGGCCGTGGCCGGCGGCGTTCTCCACCGAGATCGTCGGGCGGCTGCGCACCGGCAAGGCCGACGCCGTCCTGCGGCTGGCCGCCCGCGCCATGGCCGAGCACCTGCACCCCGCGGCGCTCGCCGCCGTCGAGAACTGGCTCTTGAGCCTCGGCACCGACCGCAACCCCGCCGCGCGCACCCTGCGCGGCATCGCCCACGCGCTCACCATCCGAGCGACCATCCTGCAGGAGTTCACATGACGGATGTGCTGAGAGCACACGCCGAGCAGCAGCACGCCGGCGAGCTGGCCGCGCTCGCCGCCGACGACGACCGGCCCCGGCCGCCCAACTGGAAGCTGTCGCCGTGGGCGGTCGCCACCTACGTCCTGGGCGGACAAGCCCCGGACGGCACGCCGGTCACGCCGAAGTACCTCGGGGCGCGGCGGCTCGTCGAGGTCGCGATCGCCACGCTCGCCACCGACCGTGCGCTGCTCCTGCTGGGCGTGCCGGGCACGGCGAAGACGTGGCTGTCCGAGCACCTGGCCGCGGCGATCTCCGGCGACTCGACGCAGCTCGTGCAGGGCACGTCCGGCACCGCGGAGGAGGCGATCCGCTACGGCTGGAACTACGCGCGCCTGCTCGCCGAGGGCCCCTCGCCCAAGGCGCTGGTCGCCAGCCCGGTGCTGCGCGCGATGGAGACCGGCGGCATCGCGCGGATCGAAGAGCTGACCCGCATCCCCTCCGACGTGCAGGACGCGCTGATCACGATCCTCAGCGAGAAGACCCTGCCGATCCCGGAGCTGGACAGCGCGGTGCAGGCGCTGGCCGGGTTCAACGTGATCGCCACGGCCAACGACCGCGACCGCGGCGTGAACGACCTGTCCGCCGCGCTCAAGCGCCGCTTCAACGTCGTGGTGCTGCCGCTGCCGGAGGACGCCGAGTCCGAAGTGGAGATCGTCCGCCTGCGCGTCGAGCAGCTGGGCCGGTCGCTCCAGCTGCCGGCCGGGGCGGAGACCGTGGACGAGATCCGCCGCGTGGTCACGGTGTTCCGCGAGCTCCGCGACGGGGTCACCACCGACGGCCGCACCAGGATCAAGTCGCCGTCGGGCACGCTGTCCACGGCCGAGGCGATCTCGGTGATGACCAACGGGATCGCGCTGGCCACGCACTTCGGCGACGGCGTGGTGCGCGCCGACGACGTGGCGGCCGGGCTGCACGGCGCGGTCGTGAAGGACCCGGTGCAGGACCGGATCGTGTGGCAGGAGTACCTGGAGACCGTGGTCCGCGAGCGCAAGCCGTGGTCCGACCTCTACCGCGCGTGCCGGGAACTGGTGTGACCGTCCACGTCCTCGGCATCCGCCACCACGGGCCGGGTTCGGCCCGCGCGGTGGCCGACGCCCTGGGCCGGCTCGATCCGGAGGTCGTGCTGATCGAGGGGCCGCCGGAGCTGGACGCGGTCGCCCCGCTCGCCGCCGCGGCAGGCATGCGGCCGCCGGTCGCCGGGCTGGTGTACGCGGCCGACAAGCCCGCCACCGCCGCGTTCTACCCGATGGCGGTCTTCTCCCCGGAGTGGGTGGCGCTGCGGTGGGCGCTGGAGCACGGCCGGCAGGTGCGGTTCCTCGACCTGCCCGCGAACGTCGCGCTGGCGCTGGAGGACGCCGACGACCCGGCCGCCGAACCGCCGGTCGACCCGATCGCGACGCTGGCCGCGGCCGCCGGGTACGACGACCCGGAACGGTGGTGGGAGGACGCGGTCGAGCTGCGCTACCACGGGCTGGAGGTGTTCGACGCGCTGCTCGACGCCATGCGCGCGCTGCGTGAAGGGCACGTGCCGGACCTGCGCACGCAACGGCGCGAGGCCGCGATGCGGCGGGTGCTGCGCGGCGTCGTCCGCGCCGGTGCCGGGACCATCGCGGTGGTGTGCGGGGCCTGGCACGCGCCGGTGCTGGTGCCGCCGGAGTTCCCGTCGCAGGCCGCCGACAACCGGCTGCTCAAGGGCCTGCGCACCACGAAGGTCGCCGCGACCTGGGTGCCGTGGACGTCGTCGCGGCTGGCCCTGGCCAGCGGCTACGGCGCCGGCATCGCCTCCCCCGGCTGGTACCACCACCTGTTCACGACCGCCCGGGACGAGGCGGTGCGCCGGTGGCTGGTGCGGGTGGCGCACCTGCTGCGCCGCGAGCAGCACGACGTGTCCCCGGCCGCGGTGATCGAAGCCGTCCGGCTCGCCGACGCGCTCGCCGTGCTGCGCAACCGGCCCCACCCCGGGCTGCCCGCGGTGCTGGAGGCGTGCCAGTCCGTCCTGTGTGGCGGGTCGGACGTCCCGATGCGGCTGGTCGCCCGCGAGCTGCTGGTCGGCGACATCCTCGGCCGCGTGCCCGCCGAGACGCCCATGGTGCCGCTGGCGAAGGACCTGGAAGCGACCCGGAAACGGTTGCGGCTCAAGCAGAGCGCGGCCGAGCAGCCGCTGGAACTGGACCTGCGCACGCCCACGCACCTGGAACGCAGCAAGCTGCTGCACCGGCTCCTGCTGCTCGGCGTGCGGTGGGGCGAGCCGGCGGAGACCACCCGGACGAAAGGCACGTTCCGCGAATCCTGGGTGCTCCAGTGGCGGCCGGAGCTGGCGGTGGCGCTGATCGAGGCGAGCGGGCACGGCACCACGATCGAATCCGCGGCGACGGCCGTGGTGGCGCAGCGCACCGCCGGGGCCGACATCGCGGAGCTCAGCGCGCTGGTCGAGGACACCCTGACCGCGGACCTGCCGGACGCGCTGGCCGGGGCGCTCGCCGCGCTCGACGAGCGGGCGGCGCGCCAGCACGACACCACCCGGCTGATGGCGGCGGTCGAGCCGATGGCGCGCGTCCGCCGCTACGGCAACGTGCGCCGCGCCGACACCGAGCTGGTGCAGCGGGTGCTGACCGGGGTGGTCACGCGCATCGCGGTCGGGCTGCCCGCCGCGTGCGCGGGTCTCGACGACGAGGCCGGGCGTGAGGTGCGGCAGCTGCTCGACAGCGTGCAGCGCGGGATCGGGCTGCTCGACCAGCGGGAGCTGCGGGAGGTCTGGTACGGCGCGCTGCGGACGGTCGCCGACCGGCTCGGCGTGCCCGGGGTGATCGCCGGCCGCGCGGTGCGGCTGCTGCTGGACGCCGGGCTGCTCGATGTGTCCGACGCCGGTGACCGGCTGTCCCGGCAGCTGTCGCTGGCCGCGGACGCCACCCAGGCCGCGGGGTGGCTGGAGGGGTTCCTGTCCGGGGAGGCGGCGCTGCTGGTGCACGAGCCGGAGCTGCTGGAGATCGTCGACCGGTGGGCCACCGGGGTGAGCGAGGACGTGTTCGACCACCTGCTGCCGTTGCTGCGCCGGACGTTCGCCGAGTTCACCGCGCCGGAGCGGCGGGAGATCGGGTTGCGGGTGAAACGCCTCGACCGCGGCGACGGCGCGTCCGGGGTGCGGGCGGCGGACGAAACGCTGGACCACGAGCGGGCCGCCCTGGTGGTGCCGCGGATCCTGGAGCTGCTGGGATGACCGATCGGTTGCGGCGGTGGCGGATGATGCTCGGCGGGCAGGACGCCGACGGCACCGGCGTGTCGCTGTCCGGTGTGGACACCCGGCGGGACGCGACGCTGGAGGCGTTGTACGACAAGGAGAAGGACCGCCGGGGCGGGCTCGGCGGGTCGTCGCCGCGGGTGGCGCGGTGGCTGGGCGACATCCGCGGCTACTTCCCCAGCTCGGTGGTGCAGGTGATGCAGCGCGACGCCATGGAACGGCTCGGGCTGCGGCAGTTGCTGCTGGAGCCGGAGATGCTGGAGTCGGTGCAGCCCGACGTGCACCTGGTGGGCACGCTGCTGTCGCTCAACCGGGCCATCCCGGAGCGGTCGCGGGACACCGCGCGGGCGGTGGTGCGCAAGGTGGTCGAGGACCTGGAGAAGCGGCTGGCGCAGCCGACGCGGCAGGCGGTGAGCGGGGCGCTGCACCGCGCCAACCGCACGAGCCGGCCGCGGCACGGCGACATCGACTGGAACCGCACGATCCTGGCCAACCTGAAGCACTACCAGCCCGAGCAGCGCACCGTGGTGCCGGAGCGGCTGGTCGGGTTCGGGCGGCGGCTGCCGAGCGTGAGCAGGCAGATCGTACTGTGCCTGGACCAGAGCGGGTCGATGGCATCGTCGGTGGTGTACGCGAGCGTGTTCGGGGCGGTGCTGGCGTCGATCCGGTCGCTGCGGACGCGGGTCGTCGCGTTCGACACCGCGGTGGCGGATCTGACCGAGTCGGTGGCCGACCCGGTGGAGCTGCTGTTCGGCGTCCAGCTGGGCGGCGGCACCGACATCAACGCGGCGCTGGCGTACTGCCAGACCCGGATCGACGCCCCGCGGGACACGGTGCTGGTGCTGATCAGCGACCTCTTCGAGGGCGGCAACGAAGAGGAGATGCTGCAGCGCGCGCAGGCGCTCCAGGCGGACGGCGTGCAGGTGGTGTGCCTGCTCGCCCTGAGCGACGACGGAGCACCCGCCTACGACCACGACACCGCGGCCGTGCTGGCGGCGCTCGGGATCCCCGCGTTCGCGTGCACGCCGGAGAAGTTCCCGGACCTGATGGCGGCGGCGATCCAGCGGCAGGACGTGGCCGCCTGGGCGGCGGCGAACGACATCCCCACCGCGGCGGCGGAGGACTGACGAGAGAACTCTCGCGACCAGCGGATTCCGGGAGACAGCGGCGGCCGAGGGGCAGCCTGAGAAGCCTCGCCACCCCACCGACGGCCACTGGCGGAGACGCCAGCCACACCCGATTGCATGATCATGCATCGCCATGCATATACTGTCCTCGTGTCCAAGGTGCTCACCTCTCTGCCTGTCGGTGAACGTGTCGGGATCGCCTTTTCCGGGGGCCTCGATACGTCCGTAGCGGTCGCGTGGATGCGCGAGAAGGGGGCGGTCCCCTGCGCCTACACGGCCGACATCGGGCAGTACGACGAGCCCGACATCGCCTCCGTGCCGGGCCGGGCCAAGACCTACGGCGCGGAGATCGCGCGGCTGGTCGACTGCCGGGAGGCGCTCGTCGAGGAGGGGCTGGCCGCCCTGGCCTGCGGCGCCTTCCACATCCGCTCCGGCGGCCGCGTCTACTTCAACACCACCCCGCTGGGCCGCGCGGTCACCGGCACGCTGCTGGTGCGCGCGATGCTCGAGGACGACGTCCAGATCTGGGGCGACGGCTCCACCTTCAAGGGCAACGACATCGAGCGCTTCTACCGGTACGGCCTGCTCGCCAACCCGGCCCTGCGCATCTACAAGCCGTGGCTGGACGCCGACTTCGTCACCGAGCTGGGCGGCCGCACCGAGATGTCGGAGTGGCTGACCGCCCGGAACCTGCCCTACCGCGCCAGCACCGAGAAGGCCTACTCGACCGACGCGAACATCTGGGGCGCCACCCACGAGGCCAAGGCCCTGGAGCACCTCGACGCCGGCATCGAGCTGGTCGAGCCGATCATGGGCGTCCGCTTCTGGGACCCCGAGGTCGAGATCCCGGCCGAGGACGTCACCATCGCCTTCGAGCAGGGCCGCCCGGTGCGGATCAACGGCAAGGAGTTCGCCTCCGCCGTGGACCTGGTGCTGGAGGCCAACGCGATCGGCGGCCGGCACGGTCTGGGCATGTCCGACCAGATCGAGAACCGGATCATCGAGGCCAAGTCGCGCGGCATCTACGAGGCCCCGGGCATGGCGCTGCTGCACGCCGCCTACGAGCGGCTGCTCAACGCGATCCACAACGAGGACACGGTCGCCAGCTACCACAACGAGGGCCGCCGCCTGGGCCGCCTCATGTACGAGGGCCGCTGGCTGGACCCGCAGTCGCTCATGCTGCGCGAGTCGCTGCAGCGCTGGGTCGGCACGGCCGTCACCGGCGAGGTCACGCTGCGGCTGCGGCGCGGCGAGGACTACTCGATCCTCGACACCGCCGGCCCGTCGTTCAGCTACCACCCGGACAAGCTGTCGATGGAGCGGACCGAGGACGCCGCGTTCGGCCCGGTGGACCGCATCGGCCAGCTGACCATGCGCAACCTGGACATCGCCGACTCCCGCTCGCGCCTGGAGCAGTACGCGGGCCTGGGCATGGTCGGCACCGGCGGCACCCAGCAGCCCGGGCTGGTCGGCGCCGCCCAGGCCGCCTCGACGGGCCTGATCGGCGCCATGACCGAGGGCGGCGGCGAGGTGATCGCCTCGCGCGGCGCCAGCGCCGAGGACGTCGAACTGCTCGACCACGCGGCGCTGGAAGCCGGCAACGACTGACGGCCGCGGACGGGGGGCGAGTCGCCTCGCCCCCCGTCCGGTCAGCCCGGCAGGCCGAGGTTCACCGGGATCGACAGCGGGCCGATCGTGAAGAACGACGGCGAGTACGGGATGTCGTCCGGATCGACGGCCAGGCTCAGATCGGGCAGCCGCCGGTACAGCGCGGCCAGCGCCAGCCGGCTCTCCAGGCGCGCCAGCGGCGCGCCGATGCAGTACCGCGGGCCGTGGCCGAACCCCAGGTTCGCGCCCTGCTCGCGGGTGATGTCGAACTCCCCGGCGGTCTCGCCGTACACCTCCGGGTCGAGCCCGCACGCCTGGTAGACCACCCCGACCGCGTTGCCCTTGGGGATGTCGACGCCCGCGACGGTCACGTCCGCGAGGGTGAAGCGGAAGCTGGTCATCATCACCGAATGCCGGTACCGGATCGTCTCCTCGACGACGTCGGCCCAGCGCTGTTCGCGCTTCGCCAGTTCCAGCTGGCCCGGGTGCTGCGACAGCGCGATGACGGCGTTGCCGAGGAGGTGCACGGTGGTCTCGTGCCCGGCGATGAGCATCAGCCACAGCACCCCGACGAGCTCGTCGGTGGTCAGCTCGTCGCCTTCGTCGCGGGCCTGGACCAGGCTGGTGGTCAGGTCGTCGCCGGGCTCGGCCTTCTTCCGCTCCACCAGTTCCCGCAGGTAGGCGATGAGGGCTTCCTGCGTCGCGAACGCCTCCCCGGCCGGGGTGGTGTGGGCCAGCAGCGTGGCGGTCCACTTCCGCAACCGCATCCGCTCCGGCCCGGGCACGCCGAACAGCTCGCAGATCACCGACATCGGCAGCACCTCGGTGAAGGCCGGCACGAGGTCGACCCCGTCACCCGCGGCCACGACCCCGTCCAGCAGCTCGTCGACGAGCTGCTGGATACGCGGCTCCAGGTCGAGCACCCGCGCCGGCGTGAACGCCTTGCCGACCAGGCCGCGCAACCGCCGGTGGTCGGCACCGTCCTTGGTCGACAGGTGGTCGCCCTGGACGATGCTGCGCAGCGGCCAGTCCGCCGGAATGGACCCGTCGTGCAGCGCGGGCCAGTGCTTCGGATCGCGCGCGAACGTCCTGTTGTCCCCGGCGAGGATCTCCCGGACCGCGTTGTGGGTGAGCGCGAGGTAGGCGGGCACGCCGCCGGGGAACTCCGCGCGGACCACCGGGGCGATCTCGCGGAGGCGGAGGCAGGTGTCGAGCGGTCGTTCGTCGGCGGCGGGAAACGCGGGAAGGCCAGCGGTCATGGCATGAGCCCTTTCGGCACCGTGCGCCCGTGTTCGGGCGCGGTACGTCAACTGAACCCGGACCACGCAATCCGCCATTCGGGAAGACCCGCCTTTGCACTCCCACCGTGAGAGTGCAACAATGCACTATGACATGAATAGTGCACCTACCGGCCGCTCCGAGCGGATGGCCGCCACCGCCGCCCGGGTGACCACCGTGGCGCGCCGGCTCACCGCCGAGCGGGGCCTCACCGGCTTCACCGTCGAGGAGGTGTGCGAGCGCGCCGGCATCTCGCGCCGCACCTTCTTCAACTACTTCGCCACCAAGGACGACGCCGTCCTGGGCCGGTCCGCGCACCGCGACGACGAGGACCTCGTGGCCGCCTTCCTCGACGGCACCGCCCCCCTGCTCGACGACCTCGCCCGGCTGACGGCGCAGCGCTGGGCACGCGCCGACATGACGGTCGAGAACTGCCGCGAGGTGCAGGCCGCCGTCGAACGGGAACCCCGGCTGCTCGCCAAGTTCCTCGAGCAGCTCCTGCGCGACGAACAGTCCGATGTGGAGCTGGTCGAACGGCGGGAAGGCCTGCCGCGCGGCGACGTGCTCCCGGCGACCGCCGTGCAGGTCGTCGGCGCCCTGGCCGGCGCCGCCGTCCGCGAATTCGTGTCCGAGGGCAGCACCACGCCCTTCGCCGACCTCCTCACGCGCCGGCTGGACGCCGCGCGCACCCTCCTGTCCCCCGACCCCGAACGGACGTCATGACGACCACCGCGCCCGCCCCGCTGCTGCTGACGCAGAGACGGATCTGGATCATCTTCAGCGCCCTCATCGCGGGCATGCTGCTGTCCAGCCTCGACCAGACGATCGTGGCGACCGCGATGCCGACGATCGTGGGCGACCTCGGCGGCGTCGAGCACCAGGTGTGGATCACCACCGCCTACCTGCTCGCCACCACGATCGTCATGCCGATCTACGGCAAGTTCGGCGACGTCCTGGGCCGGCGGCGGCTGTTCCTCGTCGCGATCGCGTTGTTCACCCTCGCCTCCGTCGGCTGCGCGTTCGCCACCGACTTCTGGGTGTTCGTGGTGTTCCGCGCGCTGCAGGGCTTCGGCGGCGGCGGGCTGATGATCCTGTCCCAGGCGATCATCGCCGACATCGTGCCCGCCAACGAGCGCGGCAAGTACCTGGGCCCGCTCGGCGCCGTCTTCGGGTTGTCCGCCGTCGGTGGCCCGCTGCTCGGCGGGTTCTTCGTCGACCACCTCAGCTGGCAGTGGGCGTTCTACATCAACATCCCGGTCGGCGTCGCGGCGTTCGTCATCGCGCTGGTCGCGCTGACGCTGCCGAGCAAGAAGGCGACCCAGCCGATCGACCTGGCCGGTGTGGTGTTCCTGTCGCTGGCCACCACGTGTTTGATCTTCTTCACCGACTTCGGGGGCGACTCCGACCACGGCTGGGCGGCGCTGGAGACCTGGGCGTGGGGCCTGGGGCTGCTCGTGTCGGCGGTGGCGTTCGTCGTGGCGGAAAAACGCGCCGCGGACCCGATCATCCCGCTGAGCCTGTTCCGCAACGGCATCTTCGTCAACGCCACCGCGATCGGGCTGGCGCTGGGCCTGGGCATGTTCGCCGCGATCGGGTTCGTGCCGACGTTCCTGCAGATGTCGTCGGGCACCTCGGCGGCCGCGCTCGGCCTGCTGCTCCTGCCGATGATGGCCGGCCTGATCGGCACCTCGATCGTCTCCGGGTCGGCGATCACCAAGACCGGGCGCTACCGGATCTACCCGATCCTCGGCACCGTCCTCACCGCCGTGGCGATGGTCCTGATGACCACGCTCGCCGCGGACACGCCGATCTGGCTGATCTGCGGGTACCTGTTCGTGTTCGGCGCCGGGCTCGGGCTGATCATGCAGGTGGTCGTGCTGGTGGTGCAGAACGCGGTGCCCGCCGCGATGATCGGCACCGCGACGAGCACGAACAACTACTTCCGCGAGGTCGGCGCGGCGCTGGGCACGGCCGTGTTCGGCACGATCTTCACCACACGCCTGACGGAGAACCTCAACGGCGTGTTCACCGCGGCCGGCGCCTCGGCCGCGGACGCCTCGGCCACCACGGCGACCCTCGACCCGGCCGCGCTGAACCAGCTCCCCGAGCCGGTGCGCGACGGGGTCGTCACCGCCTACGCCGACGCGCTCGCCCCGGTGTTCTGGTACCTGCTGCCGTTCATCGGGATCGCGTTCGCGTTGTCGCTGGTGCTCAAGCAGATCCCGCTGTCGGACGTGGCCGGCCTGGTGGCCCGCGGCGAGGCCATCGGCGGCGAGGAGGCCGAACGCCTGGAGGCCGAACACCGTCGCGGGTGACATGGCGGCGATCTCACCGTCATCCGTGCTACTTTCCGACCGTCGGCTGGGGGACCACCGACAGGTAGGGAAGACGCACATGACACGCACGAGGCCGGCGGTGCTGCTCGCCGCTTCCCTGCTCCTGCTGACCACCACCACCGGCACCACGGCCTCCGCCGCCAGCACGACCTGCGCCGACCCGGTGTTCACCACCAGCGACCCGAACGGCGGCTGGTCCGTCGGCGGCTACTACGTGCACAACAACATGTGGAACCAGGCCGAGGCCGGCCCGCAGACCCTCTACGCCTGCTCCCACGACGACTGGTACGTGGAGTCCACCCAGCCCGGCACGACGTCGGTGAAGACGTACCCGAACGTCCACAAGGACATCAACGACCTCGACGGCGCACCGCTGTCGGACTACTCGACCATCACCTCGACCTTCGCCGGGCGCGGGCCCGGCACCGGGATCTACAACGTCGCCTACGACATCTGGCTCAACGGCGTCGGCCAGGGGCCGGGCGCGACCGAGCTGATGGTGTGGACGGAGAACCACCACCAGGTGCCCGCCGGGGACGTGGTCACCACCTACACCGCGGGCGGCGTGACCTACGACGTGTGGCACGACGACGGCTACCTCGCGTTCGTCGCGCGATCGACCCAGTTCTCCGGCAGCATCGACATCAAGGCGATGATCGACTGGGCGGTGGGCCGGGGGTACGTCCCGCCGGACCCGACGGTGAACCAGATCGGCTACGGCATCGAGTTCTGCTCCACCAACGGCGTCCCGGCCCGCTTCACCGTGACCGGCTTCTCCGTGACGATGACCTGATCTCGCTCTGCCTGCGGCGACGCGGAGGGAACACCATGACCACCTTCGATGAGATCAAGGCCAAGCAGCACAAGACCTGGAGCAGCGGCGACTACGGCCGCATCGCGTGGCTGACCGTCCCGCTCGCGGAAACGCTGTGCGCCGCGGTGGATCCGCGGCCCGGGGCGCGCGTGCTGGACGTCGCCACCGGAACCGGGCACGTCGCGCTCGCGGCGGCGCGGCGGTTCTGCCGGGTCACCGCCATCGACTACGTGCCCGCCCTGCTCGAGGTCGCCCGGCGGCGCGCGGAGGCGGAGGGGCTGGAGGTGCGCTTCCGCGAAGCCGACGCCGAAGCCCTCCCCTGCGCCGACGGCGAGTACGACGTCGTCCTGTCCGCCATCGGCGTCATGTTCACCGCCGACCACCAGCGCGCCGCCGGCGAACTGGTCCGGGTCTGCCGTCCGGGCGGCACCATCGGCCTGGCCGGCTGGACCCCGTCCGGGTTCATCGGCGCACTGCTCGCGATCGTCGGCCGGCACGCGCCGCCACCGGCCGGCGCCCTGCCGCCCACCCGGTGGGGCACCGAGGAGACCGTGCGCGAGCTGCTGGGCGACCGGGTCACCGACTTCTTCCTCACCCACTACGGCCCGACGCACCTGGCCGCGCAACGCCTCACCCAGGAGGGGTGGGACGCGTTCCGCGCCGACCTCGTCACCCTCGCGCAGGACAACAACCTCGCCACCGACGGCACCTTCGCCGGCGACTGGGAGTACCTGGTCGCCGTCGCCACGAGAACCGTCAGCTGAGCACTTCGCGCCGGCGCAGGTGGTCCACCAGCTGGCCGCCGACGTGCTCGATGTGCGCCGACATCGCCCGGCGGGCTCCCTCCGGATCGCGGGCCCGCAGGGCCTGGAAGATCGCGCTGTGGTCGTGGGCCGAGGCCGACGACCACCCCTCGATCGAGGCGTAGTAGCCCAGCGGCACGTAGTTCACGGTGACGCCGAGCAGGACGGCCAGCCGCGCCGAGTCCGACGCCTTGTTGATGGTGCGGTGGATCCGGTAGTTGAGCGTCTCGACGAGCTCGAAGTCGCCGTCCCGCTCGGCCTGCTCCAGCTTGGCCTGGGTCTCCTCGAGCAGATCCAGCTCGTCGTCGCGCAGCTCGGTGGCGGCGCGCGCGGCGAGCTCGCCCGCGATGAACGCCTGCACCCGGAACAGGTCGCTGACGTCCCGCGTGGTCAGCGGCACCACCCGGTACCCGCGCCGCGGCTCCCACCGCACCGACCCCTCGCTGCCCAGCAGCATCAGCGCTTCCCGCACCGGGGTGGGGCTGACCCCCAGCTCCTCGGCCAGCCGTTCGGTCCGGATGTACTCGCCGGCGCGGAACTGGCCGACCATGATGCCCTCACGGATGTAGGCGGCGACCTTCTCGCTGAGCTGCTGCTTGCCGCCGAACGACGTGCGCCGCGGGCTGCTCCCGCGGCCCTGCGCTGCACCCATGCCCCCGCCTCCGTGCCGGAAAACTGGCCACATCCTATCCCCGGGAACAGATTCTATAGAATAGCGTGCGTGCGGCAGGTGAGCGGTAGTGACCACGACGCAACCCAGGAAGGACACCGGATGGACGGCCTGACCGAGGACGAGGCCGCGATCGTCGCGGCGGTCGGCGAGTGGGTCGGCCGCGAGGTGCGGCCCGTGGTGCGGGAACTGGAGCACGCCGGCACCTATCCGGAGAAGCTCATCGATCAGATGAAGCAGATGGGCATCTTCGGGCTGGCGATCCCCGAGCCGTGGGGCGGGGCGGCGGTGTCGGCGCCGTGCTACGCCGCGGTCACCGAAGAGCTGGCGCGCGGCTGGATGAGCCTGGCCGGCGCGATGGGCGGCCACACGGTGGTCGCCAAGCTGCTGCTGGACCACGGCACGGCCGAGCAGCAGGACCGCTACCTGCCGCGGATGGCGACCGGCGAGCTGCGCGCCACCATGGCGCTCACCGAGCCCGGGGGTGGCTCGGACCTGCAGGCCCTGCGCACGACCGCGCGCCGGGACGGCGCGGAGTACGTGGTCAACGGGTCCAAGACGTGGATCACCAACGCCCGCCGCTCCGGCCTGGTCGCGCTGCTGTGCAAGACCGACCCGGAGGCCGACCCGCCGCACACCGGGATCAGCGTGCTGCTCGTCGAGAAGGGCCCCGGCTTCCACGTGTCCCGGGACCTGCCGAAACTGGGCTACAAGGGCGTGGAGAGCTGCGAGCTCGCGTTCGACGACCTGCGGGTGCCCGCCTCGGCGGTGCTGGGCGGTGTGCCGGGACGGGGGTTCGCGCAGATGATGCGCGGGCTGGAGATCGGGCGCATCCAGGTCGCCTCCCGCGCCCTGGGCGTGGCCCGCGCCGCGCTGGAGGATTCGCTGCGCTACGCCCAGCAGCGGGAGTCGTTCGGCAAACCGATCTGGCAGCACCAGTCGATCGGGAACTACCTGGCCGACATGGCGACGAAGCTGGAGGCGGCGCGGCAGCTGGTGCACCACGCCGCCCGCCGCTACGACTCCGGCCGGCGCGCCGACCTGGAATGCGGCATGGCCAAGCTCTTCGCCTCCGAAACGGCGATGGAGATCGCGCTGAACGCGGTGCGCATCCACGGCGGCTACGGCTACTCCACCGAATTCGACGTCGAACGCTACTTCCGCGACGCGCCCCTGATGATCGTCGGGGAAGGCACCAACGAGATCCAGCGCACCGTGATCGCCCGTCAGCTCGTCAACCGGAACCGGATCTGAGCAGGAAGGTCATGTCGGAGATCGTCGAGCGCACCGAGGTGCTGCTGCCGGAGCCCGCGCGGGCGCTGGGCGCGCTGCTGGACGTGCCGGTGCCGGACCTCGACCGCGGCGAGGGCCTGCCGCTGTTGTGGCACTGGCTGTACCTGCTGGAACGCCCCGCCCAGGCCGATCTGGGCCCGGACGGGCACCCGGTCCGCAACTGCGTCCCGGCGCCGCCGGGCCCCGGCCGCCGCCGCATGTGGGCCGGTGGCCGCGTCCGGACCCGCGGGGCACTGCGGTGCGGGGAGCCGGCGACGCGGCGCACCCGGGTGCTGTCGGTGCGGGACAAGCAGGGCCGGTCCGGGCCGTTGACGTTCGTGGTGGTCGAGCACCGGATCTCCCAGGGCGGCCGGATCGTGGTCGACGAGCAGCAGGACATCGTGTACCGGCCGGCCACGTCGGGTGGCCTGCCCGCCGCGGACAGCGAGACGATCGTGCCGGCCGGGCCGGGCGAACGGGCGATCGAGGTGTCCCCCACCCTGTTGTTCCGGTTCTCGGCGCTGACCTACAACGCCCACCGGATCCACTACGACCGCGACTACGCCCGCGACGTCGAGGGCTACCCCGGCCTGCTCACCCACGGCCCCCTGCAGGCTCTCGCGATGGCCGAAGCCGCCCGCGCCACCGGCCGCGGCGGCGATCTGGAGTTCGGCTACCGGCTGGTGTCGCCGCTGTTCGACCACCAGGGCCTGATCGCCGGTGCGGTCACCGAGCAGGACCAGACCACCACCGCGGTGCGGGACGTGCACGGGCGTCAGACCGCGACCGGAGCCGTGCGGAGCGCGCGATGACCGATCCGCTCGCCGGCGCCCGCAGCTTCCTGTTCGTGCCGGGACACCGGCCGGACCGGTTCGCCAAGGCCGCGGCCTCCGGGTGCGACCTGGTCGTGCTGGACCTCGAGGACGCGGTCGGCCCGGACCGCAAGGCCGACGCCCGTGAGCACGTCCGGTCCTGGCTGGACGACGGGCAACGGGCGGTGGTGCGGATCAACGCGCCCGGCACCCCGTGGTCCGGCGACGACCTGTCCGCCGTCGCGGGCCGGGCCGCCGCGGTGATGGTGCCCAAGGCCGAGGACCGGGCGGTGCTCGACGCGATCGCACGCAGGTCCGGCGCCGCGCTGATCCCGCTGATCGAGACCGCGCTGGGTGTCGCGAGCGCGGTCGAGGTGTGCCGGGCCGATGCGGTGGTGCGGCCCGCGTTCGGCAGCATCGACCTCGCGGCCCAGCTCGGGGTCGACCCCGCCTCGCACGCGGCGCTGCAGCACGCGCGTTCCGCGGTGGTCCTCGCCGCCGCCGCGGCCGGATGCGGCGCGCCGGTCGACGGGGTCACGACGGTCCTGGACGCCGACACCGTGCTGCGGGACGATCTCGCCCACGCGGCCGAGCTGGGGTTCACCGGCAAGCTGTGCATCCACCCCCGCCAGGTGCCGCTCGTCAACGACGCCTTCACGCCCTCGGCGGCGGAGGTCCGGTGGGCCGAGGAGGTGCTGGCCTCGGCCACCGACGGGTCGGTCGGTGTCCACGACGGCCGGATGGTGGACCGGCCGGTGATCCTGCGCGCGCGGGCCATCCTCGCGCGCGGGACGGCTCGGTGACCGCGCCCGCGGACGGGCCCGCCCGGCGGCTCAGTGCGGCCGGGTGAGGTCCCCGGCGCGGAAGGTCTTCACCGTGCGGCTGACCGGCCCGTCGAGCGCGTCCTTGGCCGCGCGCGGGTAGACCCACCGCAGCGTGGCCGTCGAGCCGGGGCCGACGAAACCGCGTTCGTAGAAGATGCGGCCGTCGCCGCGGTAGCCGGAGATCGTGTACAGCTCGCCTTCCACGCGCTGGGCCGTGACCTGCCCGCCTTCGGCGCGGATGTCCTCCGCCGCCCCGGCCAGGACGTCCGCGGTGGAGTGGCCGGCGGTGTTGTTGGCTCCCCACACGGTCATCGTCGCCCCGAGGCTCGGGTCGGTGAACTCCATGCCGTCGCCACCGGGCGGCGTGTAGGGCTGCCGCTGGTAGCCCTCGGGCACCAGCGCGGTGAACCCGAAGCGGGCGTTGGTGTAGGTGCCGTCGTCCGCGGCCGGGAAGGACGACGGGACACCGGCGCCGCGGCCGAGCATCGCGAGCAGCTCCGGCCGCAGCAGGTCCGTGATCTCCGCGTACGGGAGCGTGATCGTCTCCTGGCCGGCGGCGGTGGTACAGCCGAGTTCGGAGTACAGCACCAGGAAATCCACGCCGGCATGCGTGAACACGAGGTCCGCGGCCGGTACGTGGTCGCCGCCGCGGGGCGTGTCCGCGGTGTCGATCGACGCGGGCGCACCCGGCCCGCTGACGCTGACCCGGCGGCAGAACCCCTGCGCCGAGCGCGCCACCAGCCGTTCGGTCAGCGTGGCCATGCCCTGCGCGGTCAGCACGTCCTCGCGGAAGACGTCCCGCGGTCCGAGGACCCGCCCGGTGGCCAGGTCGACGGTGACGCTCTCCGGGAACCGCCAGCTGGTGTGGGACAGGAAGTCCGAGTCGAGCGCGTGGTCGTAGCGCACGGACAGCAGCCGGTCGGTGCGCAGGGCGACGACCGCGGTGGTCCGCACGCCCACGGTTTCGCCGCGGCTGAGGAAGTCGGGCAGGATGTCCGGGCGGGACAGTCCCTCCCGCAGCGAGCGCAGGCGTTCGTCGGCCGGCGCCCGCAGCGCGGCGTTGATCCGCTCCTGCACGGCGGCGTCGGGGTGCCCGGTCACCCGCGGGTACTGCAGGTCGTAGGTGATCGGCAGCGCGGGGTCGGTGCCGGCCGTGGTCTCGATGTCCACGCTCAGGGCGGCCTGCCGCGGCGGATCGTCGAACTGCTGGTAGACCAGGAATCCGCCGACGGCGAGCACCGCGGTCACCAGAACACCGATGACCACCTTGCCGATGGTCGTGGCCGCGATCCCCGCTCCGGCCGGCGCGGCGGCCGTCAGCGGGGCGGCCGCGGTTCCGGCGGTCGCGAGCAGCGCGAGCGGGGTGAGGGCCGTCAGGGCGGCGACGGGTGCGGCGAGCCGCTTCCACCCGCGGCTTTCCCAGTCCGGGCCGTAGGCGGCGCGCGCGGTGGCTTCGAGTTCGGCCACGAACGCGTCGGCGGTGACCGGGCGCTGCCGGGGGTCCTTGGCCATGCCGCGCGCGATGAGCGCCCGCAGCGGCTCGGGCACCGCGGCCAGCGGCACCGGCGCGGACTGGTGCAGCGCGCGCAACCGCTCGGTGGTGTCCGCCTCGAACGGCCGGTGCCCGGTGACGCACTGGAAGAACACGCAGGTGGCGGCGTAGACGTCGGTGGCGGGCAGTCCCGGCAGTCCCGCCCACTGTTCCGGGGCCATATAGGAGGGCGACCCGGCGGCGAGCCCGGCCTGTCCGTCCAATGTGGCCAGTCCGAAGTCCACGAGCTTGGACTCCCCCGCCTGCGACACCAGGACGTTGCCCGGCTTGTAGTCGCGGTGCACGACGCCGACGGCGTGCGCGGCCGCCAGCCCCAGCAGGGAGCCCTTGAGGATGGCCAAAGCCGATTCGGGCGCCAGGGTCTTCTCGGCGGCCAGCAGCACGCGCAGCGAGACCCCGGGAACGGCCTCCATGACCAGCGCGGCGCCCTCCGGGCGTTCGACGAACTCGTGCAGCCGCGCGACGTGCGGGCTGCGCACGCCGTGCAGCAGATGGGCCTCGCGGCGGAACCCGTCCAGGATTCCCGGGTCGGCCAGGAACTCCGCGTGCAGGTACTTGATCGCGACGAGCTGCCCGGAGGTCTCGTGCTTGGCCAGGACGACGTGGCCGAAGCCGCCGGTGCCGAGCACCTCCAGCTCGGTGTAGCCGGGCACCCGCCACCGATCGTCCATGATCCGGTATCAGAGCACGAACGAACCGGTCGCGCCACCGAAACCGCGGTATTCGCGGTGGTGACGGGCACCATGACCGGCTCGCCGATTGTGTTGCCCGGCAACGCGGTCCCGCGACGGCGTGGTTCTTACCATCAGCGGCACCGGAACCGACCTCGACGTGGAGGTGTGCCGATGCGCCGCGCGCTGACCGCCCTGCTGACGCTCGTCCTGGCCTTGCTGGGCCTCGCACCGCCGGCGCAGGCCGCCGGGCCGGCGGAGGTGACCGGCTTCGGCTCGAACCCGGGCAACCTGCGCATGTTCCGCTACGCCCCCGACGGGCTGCCCGCCGGCCGCCCGGTCGTCGTGGCGCTGCACGGCTGCACCCAGAACGCGGCCGGCTACGCCACCGGCACCGGCTGGATGAAACTGGCCGACCAGTGGCGGATCTCGGTGGTGTTCCCGCAGCAGAGTTCCGCCAACAACGCCAGCAGCTGCTTCAACTGGTTCGAACCGGCCGACACCCGCCGCGGCTCGGGTGAGGCGTTGTCGATCAAGCAGATGGTCGACCGCACGAAGGCCGACCTCGGTGCCTCGTCGGCCTACGTCACCGGCCTGTCCGCCGGGGGCGCGATGACCGCGGTCATGCTCGCCACCTACCCGGACGTGTTCGCCGGCGGCGGGATCGGCGCGGGGCTGCCGTACGGGTGCGCGACCTCCGCCGTCACCGCGTTCAGCTGCATGAACCCGGGGACCGACCAGGCCCCGGCGCAGTGGGGCGACAAGGTGCGCGCCGCGGCCGACCACTCCGGCACGCACCCGCGGGTGTCGATCTGGCACGGCACCGCCGACACGACCGTCGCCCCGCGCAACGCCACCGAACTCGTCGAGCAGTGGACCAACCTGGCGGGCACCGACCAGACGCCGGAGGTGAGCGACACGGTCGCGGGCTATCCGCACCGGATCTACGGCGGCGCGGTCGAGTACTTCCAGATCACCGGGATGGGCCACGGTCAGCCGATCGACCCGGGCACGCAGGCCACGCAGTGCGGCACCGCCGGCGCCTACCTCCTCGACGTGAACCTCTGCTCGGCCTACCACCTGGGCCGTTTCTGGGGCATCGCCGACGACACCGGCGCCCCACCGGCCGGCCACACCGACACCGCGGTCGGCACCGCCACCGACCACTACGTCGCCGGGCGGGTGGACGTCACCGGGTACAACGCGCTCGGCGCCCGCTACGGCTACACCGCGCCGATCACCCTGTACCTGTGCGGCACGAACTGGACCGACCGGCCCGATTGCACGCCGATCTGATGCTGGTGCCGTATTTTCGGCGTATGGGCACCGCGGACGAGCGCAGGGCGGACGGCGAGGGCGGTCCGCGTCCGCTGCTCGTGCTGGGCAAGATCGTCGACATCCTGGACGCGTTCACCCTGCACCAGCCCTCGCTCACGCTGCGGGAGCTGCAGCAGAAGACGGGGCTGCCGCAGTCGACGGTGCAGCGGCTGGTGACGAACCTGGTCGCGCACGGGTTCCTCGACCGCGCCGGGGACGGGTTCCGGCTCGGGGTGCGGATGGCCTACTGGGGCGCGGCGGCGGGCAAGGACCTCGACGTGCTGTCGGTGGTGAACCCGGTGCTGAAGGACCTGCGCGACGCGACCGGCGAGACGGCGTGCTTCTTCCGCGCGGAGGGGCACCACCGGGTGTGCATCGCGGTCGCGCAGACGCGGCACGCGCTGCGGCGGGAGATGTCGGTCGGCAAGATCGCGCCGATCACGGTCGGGTCGCCGGGGCGCGTGCTGCTGGCGTGGTCGCCGGGGCTGGCCGAGGAGGTGCTGCGGGAGGACCTGCCCCAGCTGACCGAGAGCACGGTGACCGACCGGGACGAGCTGCGGCGCCTGATCAAGCAGACCGCGGCCGAGGGCTACGCGATCACGGTCGGCGAGCGCGTGGACGGCGCCTCGGGCCTGGCCGCGCCGGTGTTCGACTCGGCGGCCGACCTGGTCGGCGCGCTGGTGGTGAGCGGCCCGACGATGCGCATGCCGTACGAGAAGTGCCTGGACTGGGTGGACGTGCTGGTCGAACACGCGGAACGGATCACCCGCGCGCTGGGCGGCCGCCACCCGGGCTGAGCCGCTCGCCGATCGCCCACGGGAACGCCGTCGCGCTCGTGCGGGCCCCCTGCGCGGCCCGCGACCGGTTCGGCTCCCCCAGCTCGTCCAGCAGATCGCCGGACAACCGCACGATCCGCGCGAACGACGACGGCGTGAGCCACGGCGGCCGCACCGCGAACAGCAGGTCCTCAGTGGACGCGTTCCCACTGGCGCCGGGCGCGAAGGGGCACCCGCCGAGCCCGCCCAGCGCACCATCCACTTCGGACGCCCCGGCCGCGATGGCGGCCAGCGTGTTCGCCACCCCCAGGCCCCACGTGTCGTGCCCGTGGTAGACGATGCGGCGCGGCGGCGTCTCCGCCGCCACCCGGGCCACCAGGCTGGTCACCTGCGCGGGCACGGCCTGTCCCAGGGTGTCGCACAGCACGATGTCCCCGGCGCCCTCGGCCCGCGGGTCGCGCGCGATCGCCAGCACCCGCTCCTCCGGCACCGCGCCGTCGAACGGGCAGGTGAACGACGTGGCGACGCACAGCTGGATACAGCCACCGGCAGCGGCCGCCGCCGACACCGCTCGGGGCATCGCCGCGAGACTGTCCTCGGTGGAGCGTCCGAGGTTGGCGCGGTTGTGCGCATCGGATGCGGACAGGCAGTACTGGAAGTTCACCGCACCGGCCTCCCCGGCGCGTTCGACGTGCCGCGGCGTGGCGACCCACACCCAGCAGCGCGCCAGCTCTCCGGGTTCCAGCAACCGGATCACGTCGAGCGTGTCGGCCAGCGGCGGCACCAGGTCCGGGCGCGCCATCGAACCGATCTCGATGCTGGGCACCCCGGCGGCCAGCAGCTCCCGGATCACCGCGACCTTGCGTGCGGTCGGCAGCGGTTTCCCGGTCAGCTGCAGGCCGTCCCGCAACGTCACGTCCCGCAGATCAGTCATTCCCGGCCTCCTTCCGGCCCAGCAGGCGCAGGATCTCCGCGGTGTGCTCGCCGAGCTCCGGCCCCGGGGTGCGCAGCGGCAACGACTCGGTGCCGATCACCGGCACGACCCCGGGGAACCCGATCGGCACCTCCTCCCCCGTGCCCGGGTCGACGGGCAGCGGCTGGATCATCGCCCGGGCGCGGTACTGCTCGTCGGCGCAGATGTCGGCGGCCGTGTAGATCGGGCCGGCCGGCACCCCGGCCTCGTCGAGGACCTTCAGCACCTCGTCCCGGTCGCGGCCGCGGGTCCACTCCCCGATCGCCTCGTCCAGCTCGTCGCGCCGCGCCCAGCGGCCCGCGTTGTCCGCCAGCCCAGGGTCGCCGGCGAGGTCGGGGCGGCCGATGGCGAGCATGCAACGGCGGAAGATCGAGTCGCCGTTGCCCGCGATCACCACGCTGGTGCCGTCGCCGCACTCGTAGGCGTTGCTGGGCGCGATGCCCTCCATCCGCCCGCCCACGCGCTGCCGCTCGACCCCGTAGGCGAGGTGGTCCGGCACGAGCGACTCCATCATCGAGAACACCGCCTCGTGCAGCGCGACGTCGACCACCCGCTCACGCAGCGGCCGCCGTTTCGGCAGCACGGCGCGCTCGTACAGCTCGACCATCACCCCGAACGCGGCGTACAGCCCGGCGATCGAGTCCCCGATGGACACCCCGACCCGCGACGGCGGCCGGTCGGCCTCCCCCACCAGGTTGCGCAGTCCGCCCATCGCCTCGGCCACCGCGGCGAACCCGGGCCGGCCGGCCAGCGGCCCGGTCTGGCCGAACGCCGAGATGCGCGCGAGCACGACGTCCGGGTTGGCCCGTTCCAGCTCGGCCGGTCCCAGGCCCCACTTCTCCAGCGTGCCGGGGCGGAAGTTCTCGATCACCACGTCGCACCGGCGCACGAGGCCGAGCACGATGTCCCGCCCCGCCGCGGTCCGCAGGTCGACCGCGATGGACTTCTTGTTGCGGTTGACGGTGTGGAACAGCATGGACACCGTGCCCGCGTAGAGCCGCCAGCCGCGCAGCTCGTCGCCGCGGCCGGGCCGCTCGACCTTGATCACCTCGGCGCCCAGGTCGGCCAGCAGCCGCGCGGCGGTCGGCCCGGCGATGTAGTTGCCCAGCTCCAGGACGCGGATCCCGCGCAGCGGCAGGTGTGCGTGTTCGGTGTCCATCGGAACCTTTCCGTGTCTAGAGGACGAGGTTGAGGGCCAGGATCGGGCCCAGCGCCACCACGGAGGCGACCGAGACGCCGACCGAGACGGTCTTCAGCGCGCCGCGCGTCGTCTGCCCGAGCAGCGATTGCAGCAGCCAGAACGTGTTGCTGGTCAGGTGGACCATGAACAGCGATCCGGCGCCCGCGGCCAGCGCGATGAGGACCGGGTCCAGCCCGAGGGACGGGGCGATCGGGGCGAGCAGGCCGGCCGAGGTGATCGCGGAGATCGTCACCGACCCGACCGCGATGTGCAGGACCGCGGCCATCAGCCACACGAGCAGCAGCGGGGCCCAGGTGTTGGCGGAGAAGTACTTGCCGAGGATGTCGCCGAGCCCGGCCGCGGCCAGCACCGCGGCCAGGCATCCGCCCACGCCGTTGAGCAGCAGGATCTGCCCGCTGTCGCGCAGGCCCGAGCCGAGCGCGGACTCCACCGCGGGCTGGCCCATGTACCGCCGCCCGATCAGGCAGGTGCCGACCAGCCCGAGCAGCAGCGCCACCACCGGGCTGGACAGGAACGCCACGACCGGGTTCGACCACTCCAGCATCTCGGCCACCGCGCCGGTGGCGATCAGCACGAGCGCGCCGAGCAGCGGGCTGAACACCACCGGCAGGGCGGGCGGCTTGCGCAGGTCGAGCGCGGCCACGGTGCCCGGGCCGCCCCGCGGCGCTTCCGGTGCCACGGCCTCGTCGGCCATCTCGTCCTTGGCCGGGTCCCACCAGCCGCGGGCGAAGAGCACCGACATGATCGCGATCGCGATCGTCACCGTCGGGATGATCACGACGAGACCGAAGAGCAGGTACTTGCCCAGCGGCACGTGCAGCAGGCCGGCCAGGGCCAGCGCGCCGACGCCGGGAACGGTGAACACGATGCCGCACTCCAGCGCGATCGCCAGCGCCGTGGCCATGCGCGCGACCCCGCGCGGTCCGAGCCGCTTGCCGATGCCCCTGGCCAGCGGACCGGAGATCACCAGCAGCACGTCGAGGAAGATCGACTGCAGGACGGTGGCGATGGTCAGGGCCATCGCGTACGGGATCCGGCGCGGGCCGAACACCGTCAGCAGCTTGTCCACCAGGCGTTCGATGGCCCGCAGATCGCGCAGGATGGCGCCGATGAGCACGCCGAACGCGATGAGCAGGCCGATCTCGGCCATCACGTCACCGAAGCCGGTGGTGATCTCCTCCACGGTCTTGCCGACGCCGAGCCCGGTGGACAGCCCCAGGTAGCAGGAGCCGAGCACCAGCGCGATGACCGGGTTGAGCCGGAAGCGGACGATCAACACCACGATGGCCGCGACCGTGACCCCGGTGTTGATCAGTGTTGCCGTGTCTGACATGCGGTTGTCCCGTCGCTCGTGCCACGTTGCACTGTTCGCCACAATATGAACATGAACCCACCATGTGGGTCAATAGTGCGTGAGTGAGTAACCGACGTGCCGCCAGTCGACAGAAACCAATTGATTTTCAATAGATATCGAGCGATACTCGGTGCATGTTCGCTGAACGCTGGGTCGTCCCCCTCCTCCGGATCCTCCTCGTGGCGCTGTTCGGGATCCTCGTGCTGCTCCAGGTGATGTCGCTGCCCGGGCAGTTCGCGCACATGGCGCGGGAGAACCCCGATCTCGCCCACCTCCGGTGGCCGGCCACCGCCGTCACGGTGTTCTGGGTGCTGTGCGTCCAGGTGGTGATCGTGGCGATGTGGCGGCTGCTGACGATGGTGCGGAAGGACCGCATCTTCAGCGCGGGGTCGATGCGGTGGGTCAACGTGATCGTCGGGGCGATCGCCGCCGGGTGGCTCGTGCTCGTGGCGGTGTTCCTGTACGTCGGCTTCCGCGCCGACGACCCCGGCCTCCCGCTGCTGCTGTTCCTGATGGTGGTCGGGGTCGCCGTGGCGGGCCTGCTGATGGTCGTGATGCGCGCGCTGCTGCGGCAGGCCACCACGCTGCGGACCGACATGGAAGCGGTGATCTGATGCCGATCGTCGTGCGCATCGACGTCCAGCTCGCCAAGCGCAAGATGAGCGTCGGCGAGTTCGCCGAGCGGGTCGGCATCACCCCGGCGAACGTCGCGGTGCTGAAGAACGGCCGCGCGAAGGCCGTGCGCTTCTCCACGCTGGAGGCCATGTGCCGGGTGCTCGGCTGCCAGCCGGGCGACCTGCTGGAGTGGGTCGCCGACGACGACGCCGACGCGGAGACCGCGGACCAGGCGGGCACCCTCAGCCCGTGACACCGCCGTCGATCATGCCGGGCTGGAGCGGGATCGCGCGCCCCCCGCCGCGATGGCCACCACACCGGCAGCCGCGGTGAGCCCGCCGCACACCATGACGGCCGAGGCGGAACTCCGGTCCACGACGAAACCACCGGCGAGGGCGCCGAGAGCGATCGTGGCCTGGAAGGACGCGGTGAACAGGACCGAGGCCGCTTCCGCCGCGCGGGGTGCCGCCAGGGCGAACCACGTGTGCGAGGCGACCGGAACGGCCCCGTACGCCAGGCCCCACGCGACCAGGAGCGCCACCGCGCCCGCGAGCGAGGTCCCGGCGAGCGGGAGCAGCGTGGTCGCGGCCGCCAGCAGCCCCGCGCTCACTCCGAAGACCACGCGCGGATACCGCGGGAGGCCGGCACCGGCGAGGAAGTTGCCGGCGATCCCGGCCGTGCCGTAGATCAGGAGCACGACCGTGATGGCCGCCGGGGACGCCTCCGTCACCTGCTCGAGGAACGGCCGCACGTAGGTGTAGGCGCCGAAGTGCGCCAGGACCACGAGGACCGTCACCAGCAGGGCCGCGCGGGTGCCCGGGCGGCCGAGCACGGCGGTCAGCACGCCCCGGCTGGTCGCCCGGAGCGGCGGCAGCGGGGGCAGGACCACGGCCAGTGCCGCGAGCACCGCGCCGGAGAGGACCGCCAGGACGACGAAGGCGGTGCGCCAGCCGGAGAGGTCGCCGAGGAAGGTTCCCGCCGGGACGCCCAGCACCGAACCGAGTGGCACCGCCGAGAAGATCACCGCGGTGGCCCGCGCCGCGGACCGGGGCGGGACGAGGCGTTCGGCGAGCCCGGACGCGATCGCCCAGAACCCGCCGATGGTGACCCCGACGAGGACGCGTGACACCAGCACGGCCCAGTAGCCGGGCGCGGCGGCCGCGACGACGTTCGCCACCGTCAGCACCGCGAGGAAGGCGCACAGCATCCGCCGGCGGTCCAGGCGCGCGGTCACGACGGTGATGACCGGGGCGGCGATCGCGGCCAGGATTCCCGGCATGGTCATCATCAGGCCGGTGGAGCCGTCCGAGACGGCGAACGCGGCGCCGATCGGCGTCAGCAGGCCGATCGGCAGGATCTCGGTGGTGACGATGACGAAGATTCCCGTCGTCACCGACAGGACGGCGACGCGGCCCCGCCACGCCGGAAGCGGGTGAACGCCGGTGCCGCCGCGTCCGGCGTCGTGTGTGGTGGCTGCCGCCATGACTCCTCGCCCGGTTGGTGGTCGATCATCCGGGCACCAGTCCAGCAGCCGGGGCGCGGGCGGTCTGGCAGGTTTCCGACCCCACCGTCGGGAGCGCCGGCCGCTCCTGCCCGCGCGACCGGATCAGGCCGGGTAGTCGTCGTGCCAGTGCCACCACTCGTAGGGCGGCGTGCGCGGGTAGCCCTCGGGTGAGTCCTCCCAGGTCTCCTGCCGTCCGAGCGCGGTGATGTCGAGGTAGCTCCAGGTGCCGCCCATCGCCTCGTCGCCGCGGTTGTTGACGAAGTAGGTGCGGAACACGCGGTCGCCGTCGCGGATGAAGGCGTTGGTGCCGTGGTACTCGGCCACCCCGAAGTCGCTGTCGAAGTCGTCCAGGATGGTGTACCAGGGCATCGTCCAGCCCATCCGCGCCTTGACCCGCTCGATGTCCGGCTGCGGCGCGCGCGAGGCGAACACCAGCGTGGTGTCGCGGGCGTTGAGGTGGGCGGGGTGCGCGACCTGGTCGGCCACCATCGAGCAGCCGACGCACGCGTGGCCGGGCCAGCCGTGCACGCCGGGTTCGAGGAACGCCCGGTAGACGATCAGCTGGCGGCGGCCGTCGAACAGGCCGAGCAGGGTCGTGGGGCCGTCCGGCCCGTCGAACCGGTACTCCCGGTCCACCTCCGTCCACGGCATGCGGCGGCGCGCGGCGGCCATCGCGTCCTTGGCGCGGGTCAGCTCCTTTTCCTTCACCAGGAGCTCCCGCCACGCGGCCTCCCACTCCGGCCGCGAGACGATCGGGGGTGTCCTCATCGGATTCTCCACCTTCCACATCGGACGATCATGCGGTACCTCCCAGGTGGTCGCGCAGTTTCCCCAGCCGGTCGTCCCAGTCGCGGGCCAGTGCGGCGAGGAACTGTTGCGCCACCTGCATCGGGGCCGGCCGGAGGTGGTAGCGGACGCGGCGCCGCTCCCCCGGCTCGGCGGTCACGAGACCGGCGTCGGCGAGCAGGGCCAGGTGCTTGGCGACGCCCTGCCGGGTGATCGGCAGCCGGCCGGCGAGGTCGGTGGCCGTGGCCGGCCCCGCCGCGGCCAGCTCGGCGAGGATCGCCCGCCGCGTCGGATCGGCCAGCGCGGCGAAGACCTGCTCGGCGACGGCCTCGGCGTCACGCCGCATCGAGGTAGGCGGCCAGCTCGCCCAGTTCACGGGCCCAGCCTCGGTTGTTGCCGTCGAACGCTTCGCGGTGCGCGCCGCCGGGCAGCTGGGCGAAGCCGGTCTCCACGACGGTCAGCCGCGTGCCGCGCCCGGCCGGTTCCAGGGTGAACTCGACGTAGGTCCGGCGCGGGTCGTCCTCGGGCAGGCCGTAGATCCGCCAGGTGAAGCCGAACACGCGCGGCTCCTCGACCCGCTCGATGCGCAGGTCCTGGCGGGACCCGTCGTCCCACTTCAGCTCCGCCGCGCCGCCCGGCCGCAGGTCGATCGACGCCTCCTGGCCGAACCACGTGCCCAGCCCCTCGGCGGTGGTCAGCGCGGCCCACACCGTCTCCGGCGGGTGGCCGAGCTCGACGACCCGCTCGATGCGATCCGGAAATGCCATGACGCCTCCTGTTGCAACTCGTTGGTTGCCACACTATGGCAACCGAACGGTTGCGTCAACGGGCGCGAAAAAAGCCGGCCTCCCGTATCGGGGAGACCGGCCGCGGCGCCTACTTCTGCTTCTTCAGCCGCGCTGCCTCCTTGCGCACCTCGGCCTGGGTGGCGCGCTCGTGCTGCAGCCACTCGGGGTTCTCGGCCTTCAGCGCGTCGATCTGCTCGGTGGTGAGCGGCTCGGTGATCCCGGCCCGGGCCAGCCCGCCGATGGACACGCCCAGCTTCGCCGCGACCACCGGCCGCGGGTGCGGGCCGTTGCGGCGCAGTTCGCGCAGCCACTCCGGCGGGTCGGCCTGCAGGGCGTTCAGCTCGTCGCGCGAGACGACACCCTCCTGGAACTCCGCGGGGGTGGCTTCCAGGTACACGCCCAGCTTCTTGGCCGCCGTCGCGGGCTTCATCGTCTGGGGAGTCTTCTGCGACGTCATGCGGTCCAGGGTAACGACCGCGGTCACGGCCGGTAACCTGGCGTGGTGACAGAGCCGACCTCCTTCACCCTCGGGTACGTCCCGGGGGTGACGCCCGGCAAGTGGGTGCGGATCTGGCAGGAGCGGACGCCGGACATCCCGCTGGACCTGGTGCAGGTCACCGCCGCGGAGGCGGCGGACCGGGTGCGCGACCGGGCGGTGGACGCGGTGCTGCTGCGCCTGCCGACCGACCGGAGCGGCCTGCACGCCATCCCGCTCTACACCGAGACGACGGTCGTCGTCGTGCCGAAGGACCACCTGGTGGCCGCCGCGGACGACGTCACCGGCGAGGACCTGGCCGACGAGCTGGTGCTGCACCCGCTCGACGACACCCTCGGCTGGGAGCACCCGCCGGGCCGGCCCGCGCTGGAGCGCCCCGCGACGACGGCCGACGCGATCCAGCTCGTCGCGGCCGGCGTGGGTGTCCTGGTGGTGCCGCAGTCGCTCGCCCGGCTGCACCACCGGCGCGACCTGACGTACCGGCCGCTGACCGACGCCCCGCAGTCGCGCGTCGCGCTCTCCTGGCTCGAAGACGAGACGACCGACCTGATGGAGCAGTTCATCGGCATCGTGCGCGGCCGGACCGTCAACAGCACGCGCGGCCGGCCACCCATGCCGAAACAACCCAAGGCGAAGCGCCCCGCGGAGGAGCGCAAGCCCGCGCCGCGCCGGAACCAGCCGCGGGGCGCGGCGAAAGGCGGCCGGCGCGGCAAGCCCCGCCGCCGCTGACCCGCGGCGCGTCGACCCGCGCTGAGCGGACGCCGGAACGCCCGTCCCGGGGCGATCTGCCGCCGCGACCGAAGCCCCGCCGTGCGGTTCTCCCGCGTGCCGCACATCCCGGCGGCCGCGGGGGCGCACCGGCCATACTCGGGCATGGCTTACGACCACGAACTCGCCGACCGGGTCCGGGATCTGCTGTCCGGCGCGGACGGCATGAGCGAGAAGCGGATGTTCGGCGGGCTGGGGTTCCTCGTCCACGGCAACATGGCCCTCGCCGCGGCCTCCGGCGGTGGGCTGCTCGTGCGGGTCGAGCCGGACGACGGTGAGCGGCTCCTCGGCGGGGACGTGCAGCCGATGGTGATGCGCGGGCGCGAGATGCGCGGCTGGCTGCGCGTCGGCCCCGCCGCCGTCCGGACTCCCGAGCAGCTCGGCGAATGGGTCGAACGGGGCGTGTCCTACGCCCGGGCCCTGCCCGCGAAGGCCTGAGTGATCGCCCGCGCGCCGCGGCCCCGAAACTGTCGGTGCCCCGTGGCAGTCTGACCGCGTGAACATCGCTTTCGACGCCGAACTGTGGGTGTGGGACGCGCGGCGCGCCGACACCTGGACGTTCGTGAGCCTGCCCGCCGGCGCCTCCGACGAGATCAGCGACCTCACCGAAGGCAGCCGGCAGGGCTTCGGATCGGTGCGGGTGCGCGTCCGCGTCGGCGCGACCACCTGGACGACCTCGGTCTTCCCGGACAAGGCGCGCGGCTGCTACGTGCTGCCGGTCAAGCGCGCCGTCCGGGAAGCCGAGGGCCTGCAGCCGGGCGACACCACGGCCGTCACCCTGGAACCCCTCACGAGGCCGGCGTGAACTTCTCCCGGTGGATCCGCCTCGGCGACATCCGGCGCCGCTTGAAGGCCTTCACACCCGCCTCCACCATCGCCGGCGGGCCGCACAGCCACCCCGACCAGCCGCGCCCGCTCGGCACGTCCTCGACGAACGCGTCGGTCGGGAACCCGCCGCGGTACGCCGGATCCGGCTCGTCCGACAGCACCGGCACGAACCGGAAACCCGGGTGCCGCCCGGCGATCTCGGCGAACCGGCCGAGGTCGTACAGGTCCGCCGCGCCCCGCACGCCGTGGTACAGCAGCACCTCCCGCTCCGGGTGCCGCGCCAGCGCGGTGCGGGCGATGCCGACCAGCGGGGCCAGCCCGGTGCCGCCCCCGATGAGCACCATCGGGCCGCCGTCGTCCTCCTCCGCCGGTGGCAGGTGGAAGTCGCCGAGCGGGCCGGTCGCCTCCACCCGGTCCCCGGCGGCGAGCCCGCCGAAGAGCCAGCCGTCGGTGGCGATCCCGCCGGGCACGCGCCGGACGTGCAGCTCCAGCACCTTGTCCTCGTCGGCCGTGTTGGCCAGCGAGTACCGCCGCCGCGCACCGGAGCCCGGCACGACCAGCTCGACGTACTGCCCGGCCTCGAACGCGAGCGGCTCGGACAGGCCCAGCAGCACCCGGCGGGTGTCCCGCGCGATGTCGGCGACCTCCAGCACGGTGGCCGTCAGGTCGCGCAGCGGGTGCGTGGCGCGCCCGGCGTCGGCGGCGCTGCTGACCTCCGTGTCGGCGAGCGGCCGGGCCTGGCAGGCCAGCGCCAGGCCCGCGGCGCGCTCCTCGGGGCTGAGGGTGTCCTCCGGCGCGGCGCCGTGGTCGACCTCGCCGGTGAGCACCTTGAGCTTGCACGTGCCGCAGGTGCCCTGGTTGCACGAGTTGGGCATCCACACCCCGCCGCGCAGGAACGCCTCGAGCAGGGTCTGGCCGGGGGCGCACTCGACCCGCCTGCCGCCGACGCTGACCGCGAACGTCACCTCAGACCTCCCAGGTGACGTGCAGCGAGGTCGGGCCGCGGAAGCCCCAGCCCCAGAACTCCACGCCCTCGCGGGTGTCGCGCTCCAGGTTCGGGATGGCCTCGAACAGCTCCTCCAGCGCGATGCGCATGACGTGGTTGGCGAAGTAGATGCCCGCGCACGCGTGGTTGCCGGCGCCGAAGGCCAGGTGCGGCAGCGGCGGGCGGTGCAGGTCGTACCGCGAAGGGGCCTCGTACTTGCCGGTGTCGTGGTTGGCCGAGCCGTAGGACAGCATCACCGGCGTCCCGGCGGGCAGGTCGACCCCGGCGACGGTCACCGGTTTGGTGGAGATGCGGGCGGTGGCCGACCAGATCGGCGAGGTCCACCGCAGCCCCTCCGAGATCGCCCGCGGGATCAGCGCCGGGTCGTCGACGACCTCTTCCAGCTGCTCGGGCCTGCTGAACAGACCGACCAAAGTGGACGCCATGCCGTGGCCGGGTTCCTGCATCGCGCCGAGCAGGTAGACGTAGATCGTGGGGTAGATGTACTCGCGGTCGCGGGTCTGGCCGGGCGGCATGCCGTCGTGCAGCCAGTGCGAGATGGCGCTGTCGTCGGGGTGCTCGATCCACCGGTCGATCAGCGGGTCGACCACGGCGCGGATCTCGGCCTTGGCCTGGTCGCCCTCGGCGAAGCCCTCGGGGTTGGCGAACTCGCCGTTCTCGTCGACGGCGGCGTTGGTGAACGAGCGGCTCAGCTTGGCGAACCACTCGCGCAGCTTGTCGGAGTCCACGTCCTGCAGGCCGAGCAGGTCGCCGAGCGAGCGGACGCTGACCGGCTCGCAGTACTGCGCGACCAGTTCGGCGTGCCCGTCGTTTTCGAACCGCTCGAGGTAGCGGCGCGCGATGGGCCGCACCAGGTCGTCGATCCAGCGGTCCACCTCGGCGGGCTGCAGGGCGGGCTCGACCATGGAGCGCAGGTCGGCGTGGATGTCGCCGTTGACGCCGATGATCGCCGGGTGCCCGAAGGTGCGGCCGCCGGCCGGGGTGATGACGGCCTCGAAGTCCGGGCTGGTGGCGACCTCGCGGCAGACCTCGGCGGTCGAGGCGACGTAGGAGCCCAGCACGGGCACGAAGGCGAGCGGAGCTTCCGCCCGCAGCCGCTCGTACACCTCGTACGGGTTGCGCTCGAGCTGCGTCATGGTGACCTCGTCGAGCCAGGCGAGGTCGGGCCGTTCGGTCGTCGTCATCGCGGTGTCCTCCCACATCGTCGTCCGGGATGACACGGGAGGCTAGGCAGCGCTGACCCGCGCGGCGACACGCTTCGCGCGGTGACGGCACGGATCGCGCGGCCGGTTCGTGACGTGCGTCTCTGGTAGCCTCCTGCGCATGCCCGCACGGCGTAGTGCGCCGCCCCGGGACTGGCACCAGGCCTCCCGGAAGGTGGCGGAGGCTTATTTCCCGCACGAGCTGCGGCCGCTCGGCGGTGGCCGCGACCCGCGCCTGACGCTGCGCACGCTGGACCTGGGCCCGGTGCTGGTGGGCCATGTCGGGTGGGGCGCCGACGTGCGGATCGGGTGTGAGTACCCGGGCGCGTACGAGGTCAACATGCCGCTGACCGGGCACCTGGAAAGCCGTGGCAGGCACGGGCCGGTGGTGTCGGTGGCCGGGCAGGCGACGGTGTTCCGCGCCGACACGCCGTCGCTGATCAGCCACTGGGACGCGACCTGCACGGTGCTGGGCGTGAAGTTCGACAGCGCGTGGCTGGACCGCGAGGCCGAGCGGGTGCTGGGCGGTGACCGGGTGACGCTGCGTGGTGAGCTGCCCGACCAGCTCGAACTGGGCGCCGGGCAGGGCCGCGCGTGGCGTCAGCTGGTGGGCGGCCTGGCGGCGAACCTGCACGAGCCCGGGATGCTCGGGGAGGTGGTGCGGGAGCAGCTGGCGGGTGCGCTGGCGGCGAGTTTCCTGCTGGCCGGGTGCCCCGAGGCGGGCGCGGGCCCGGTGCCGCGCCCGCGGGCGATCAACCGCGTGCTGGACCGGCTGCGCGACGACCCGGGACGAGCCTGGACGGCGGGCGACATGGCGGAGGTGGCGGGCACCAGCGTCCGGCGGCTGCAGGAGGGGTTCCGGCAGTGGGTGGGCTGCAGCCCGACCGAGTACCTGCTGGGAATCCGCCTGCAACGCGCCGACGCGGACCTGGCTTCGTCGGGGTGCACGGTCAGCGAGGTGGCGGCCCGCTGGGGCTTCTCGAGCGCCAGCCGTTTCGCGGCCGCCTACCGGCGGCGGTACGGGGTGCCTCCGGCGCAGGCGCGCCGCTGAGCGGCTTCTGCGGTGCCGGGCCGTTCGGCCGGCCGAGCACGCCACCTGACTCCCCCACTACCGGCGCGTCCCCGGTGCCGGGTGGTCACGCGCCCCGGAGCGGTTACCCCTTCGCGGTGGCCAGGACCAGGTAGCGGTCCGCGCCGTCGTCGATGGTGTCGAGGCGCCAGCCGGCCGCGGTGAGGGCGGCGCGGATGTTCGGCTCGGCGCGCAGGTCCTCCGGGGTCAGCTCCCGGCCCTGCCGCCGCGCGAGTGCCGCGCGCCCGACCGGATGGAACAACGCCAGCCGCCCACCGGGCCGGCAGACCCGGGCCAGCTCCCGCAACCCGGCCACCGGATCGGCCAGGTGCGACACGAGCCCCGCGGCGAACACCGCGTCCAGCACCCCGGACCGCAACGGAAGGTGCACCGCGTCCCCGAGCACCAGCGCCGCAAGGCGATGGCGCCCGCGCACGGTGGCCTCGGCGAGCATCTCGGGCGTCACATCGACCCCGATGACCGTCCCTTCCGGACCGACTGCGTCCCGCAACTCCGGCAGCGCGCGCCCCGTGCCGCAAGCGATGTCGGCCACCACTCCACCCACCGGCGGCCCCAGCTCGGCGACGGCACGCCGGTAGCGCGGCCCGTCGTCGGGGAACTTCAGCTCCCAGGCCGCCGCCCGCGGCCCGAAGAAGGCCCGCGTCGCAGCGAGATCGGTGGATGGCACGCTCATGGGAGCAGCCTAGGCGTTCCGCCCCCAACCAGGCACACGCAGCGACCACCGCACCGCGGACACCACTCGCACCGAGCCGGGAAAGTGGCGGCCGCCCACCACTGCAGCGGACCTCACGACAGGCCCGCACCTCCGCCACCGGCCCAGCACCACGCACAGCCAGCACAACGGCCGCAACCACCCACACCGGCGAGCGGCCGGCTCACGACAGCCCACGCACCCCCACTCCGCTCCCCACCGGCCGGCACCGCGCAACGCCAGCGGCAACCGGCCTCACGCCAGCCCGCCCACCTCACGACAGCGCCGGCGCCTCCACTGCCGCCAGGCGCAGCGCCTCCGCCACCCGCGCCACCGCCTGGGGCAGTGCGCCGGGCAGCCGCGCGAGCATCAGCCGCCGTTGTTCGGACGGGCCGCCGTGCACCGGGAGGATCCGCACGCCCGCCGGCGCCACCGCGGCGAGCGACGCGGGCGCCGTCGTGATGCCGCAGCCCGCGGCGACCAGGTTCAGCTTCGCCAGCCAGTCGCGCGCCGTGTGGGCGATCTCGGGCCGCTCGTCGAGGCCCGGCCGCACCCCCATCACCTTGTCGCCGCCCGCGCCCGCGATCCACCGCTGGCCGTGCAGATCCGCGATGTCCACGAAGTCGCCGCGCGCCAGCGGATGCGTGGCGGGCACGGCGACGCACAGTCCGCGTTCGGCGAGCGTCCGCAGTTCCAGCGCCGGCGTTTCGCTGTCCGGCGGCCGGAACGGCGGCGCGGCCGCGATCAGCGCCAGGTCCAGCGTTCCGGCACGCAACGCGCGTACCAGCGCCGGGGTACTACCCTCGCGGGTCACCACGGTGATCGCCGGGTGGGTCTCGCGCAACGCGACCAGCGCCTGCGGCACCAGTCCGGCCCCGGCGCTGGCGAACCAGCCGAACCGCACCGTGCTGTGCTCGTCGGGCAGGCCGGCCAGCTCCCGCGCGGTGGCGTCGATCTGGTCGACGACGCTCGCCGCGCGGCGCACCACCACCCGGCCGGCGGGAGTCAGCCGCACGCCGTCGTGCCGCCGTTCCAGCAGCGGCGCCCCGGCGGCGCGTTCGAGCGACGCGATCTGCCGGGACACCGCGGACTGCGTGTAGCCCAGCGCGGCCGCGGCGGCGGTCAGCGTGCCCCGCTCGGCCACCTCCCGGAAAACCCGCAGCGCGGTGAGGGAGGCATCGGTGAAGGCCATGATGAACAGGAATACCCCAGGTGCGGAACTTTCGCTACCCGGATGGCTCCGGGGTTCCTAACGTCGGAGGCATGAACAGAGTCGCAGTTGTCACCGGCGCCACCCAGGGTCTCGGCCTCGCACTGGTCGAAGGTCTCGCGCAGCGTCTGTCCACAGGGGACACCGTGTACCTGACCGGGCGTGACCACGAGCGGATCCAGCAGGCGGTGGAGGCGATGCCCGCCGGTGGTGCCCACGTCCGCGGCGAGGTCTTCGACGTGGGCGACCCGGAAGCCGCCGCCCGGTTCGCCGATCTGGTCCGGGAGCGGCACGGTGGCGTCGACATCGTCTTCGGCAACGCCGTCATGCGCGTCGGCCCGGACGACGACCCGCGCGCGATCATCGACACCTACACCGAGGTCAACAACTTCGGCACCACGCGGCTGTTGCGGGCGTTCGCGCCGCTGGTGCGCGACGACGGCAGCCTCATCGTGGTGGCCAGCTCGCTGGGCACGCTGAAGCAGCTCGCGCCGGTGCTGCACCACCACTTCGACGGCCTGACCGCGCTCGACGAGGTGGACGAGCAGGTCGCCGCGTGGCGGGACGCGGTCAAGGACGGCAGCGCCCGCTCCGGCGCCTGGCCGGGTTTCGTGAACATCCCGTCCAAGATCGCCCAGGTCGCGGCCGTGCGCGCCCTCGCCTCGCAGCGCCGGGACGGCGACCTGACGCGCGGGATCCTGCTGGCGGCGGTGTGCCCGGGGATGATCAACACCCCGACCTCCGCGCTGTGGTGGGACGTCAGCGACGCGCCGACGCCCGCCACGGCCGCGATTGCCCTGCTGGACCTCGTGCTCGAGCCCGGGAAGCCCGAGCACTACGGCGAGCTGGTGCGGTTCGGGCAGGTCGTGCCGTTCACACCAGGAACAGCAGCACGGCGCTGAGCAGGATGACGACGGCGGTCGCGAAGTGGACGCCGAACGCGACCGCCTTGGGCCCGCCATTGCGCAGCACGACGACCGTGTCACCGAACGGGAGCAGCGCGACGACCAGCATGAACCAGGCCTCGGCGTGCGGTCCGGCGAAGGCCAGCAGGGCCAGGCCGACGAGGCCGTAGCCGCCGTCGCGCAGCCCCTTGATCGTCAGGTAGGCCGGGTCGCCGCCGGTCCGGGCGGGGACGCCGTAGCCGGCCGCGGCGGCGCGGGGCGTGAACAGGAACCGCGCGCCGATGAACACGAGCAGCAGGTTGAGCAGGATGGCGAGCCCGTAGGCGACCGGGGTGAGCATCTTCATCTCCTTGCTAGCGTTGCTAGGTACGTGATCGACACTAGCGTGTTGGTGACAGAAGCGCTAGCACTGCTAGATAGGTGGGAGATGTGATCCGTTCGGCGCCCCGGGCGCGGAGCGGGAGCGGTTGAATCGGGCGGCCGGATGAGCCGCTGCGGCCGCGGACCGGAGCGGCCGAGTCGCGTGCGGACGCAGGGGCGAGCAGCTTGATGGGCTCGGACGGCGCGGGTAAGAGCCGCCGCGAGGCAGCGGCGGCTCTTACCGATCAGCGACCGGCGCAGGCCAAGCGACCGCCCCACTGACCGCCAGAGCCCATCCCCCGGCTCAGTACCGGTACGCCACCGCCTTGCCGGTGGCGAACGAGAAGACGATGTAGCCGCCCTGGAAGTCGTTCCGGCGGCCGCCCGCCACGGCGTACTCGTCGCTCGTCGGGTAGCCCAGCCAGGACTTCTCCCAGCCCAGCGACGCCCAGTGGGAGCGGATCGCGCCGTAGATGGCGTGCGCGCCCGTGCCCGGCGACCAGTACACCGACCCGCCGCCGCTGCCGTTGAAGTGGTTGTACCGTCCCACCCCGTCCGGCGTCACCAGCTCGTTCGTCGTCGGGTAGCCGAGCGGGCCCGCCTCCCAGCCCAGCGCGCTCCACCGCGCCCGGATCGCGCCGTAGATCGCCCGCGCGCCGGTGCCCGGCGTCCAGTAGATCGACCCGCCGCCGCTGCCGGTGAAGTGGTTGTACCGGCCCACCCCGTCCGGCGTGCCCCGCTCGTCGGTCGCCGGGTAGGCCAGCGGGCCCGCCTCCCAGCCCAGCGCCGACCAGGTGTCGCGGATCGCGCCCTGGATCGCCTGCGCGCCGGTGCCCGAGGTCCAGTAGATCGACGCGTTCCCGGTGAAGTGGTTGTACCGCCCCACCCCGTCCGGCGTGACCCTCTGATCGGTGCGCGGGTACCCGAGCCCGGTCTCCCAGCCGCGCGCGGCCCACTTGTCGCGGATCGGCCCGTGGATGCCGCGCGCGCCGGTGTCCGGGGTGAAGTAGATCGAGGCGTTCTCGCTGAAGTGGTTGTAGCGGCCCACCCCGTCGGGCGTGCCCCGCTCGTCCGTCGTCGGGTACCCGAACAGCGACTGCCCGCCCAGCGCGGTGAACGTGCCGTGGATGGCGCCGTGCACCCAGTAGGCGCCCAGGTCGGACCGCCACGCGATGGTCGACCCGCCACCGCCGAACGTCGTCGCCCGGCCACCGCCCGGCCAGTCCGTCTCGACCGCGTACACCGGGCCCGCCGCGGCCGTCCCGACCGCCACCCACTTCTGGTGCACCGCGCCGGACCGCCAGTCGCCGGCCAGTTCGGTGGCGCGCGTGCGCAGGGCAGGCAGCTGCGCGTAGCCGGAGTTGCCGGGGCACTCGGTGGCGCCCACGTCCCGGTGCCCGAACACGGTCGGCAGCGTCACCTCGGTGCCCGCCGGGTACTTCGACGTGCCGCCGCCCCGGCTGACCAGCGTGGTCGAACCGGACGGGTCGGTGTAGCCGTTGCCGAGCTTCCACGCGGTCATCCGCGCCACCGCGTCCAGCGTCGCCTCGCTCGGCGCGACCGTGCTGTGCGTGCCGAGCATCGCGATGCCGAACGTGGACGTGTTGAACCCGCCCGCGTGCGCGCCGATCGTGGGCAGGTTCAGCCCGCCCGCGCGGCCCTCGAACACGGTGCCGCACTTGTCGACCAGGGCGTTGTAGCCGATGTCGCCCCAGCCGTTGGTGACCGCGTGGTAGTAGTAGATGCCCCGCACCAGCGACGCCGACTCCTCGCAGGTGTAGTCGTTGCTGTTGTCGGTGTGGTGCAGCGTCACGGCCTTGACGGTGGGCGCGTACTCCGGCGTCCAGGTCATCAGCGATTCGTCGGCGCCCCACTGCGCCCGCGTCACCACGGCCGGCATCGACGGCACCCCCGACGCCTGCGCCACCGTCGCATCCGCCGGGGAGGTCCCGGGATCGACCAGCACGGCGGACAGCTCGCCGGTCACCGGCACGCCGCCGCGTTCGGCGCGCACCTGCAGCCGGTCGGCCGGGCCGGTCCAGATCGGCTCGGTCGTGGACGGCGCCGCCACCCCGTCGCGGCCCGAGTCCTGCCGGTCCACGGCGCGCCAGTCGCTCCACGCGCCGCGCTGCGACCGCCACCGCACCGACACCTTCTCCGGCGCCGCGCCCCGCCAGCTCAGCCCGGCCAGCGAAAACCCTTCCCGCGCCGCGACCTCCCGCGCGCCCGGCGCCACCTCGGGCGCGTTCGCGAGCGCCACGGTGGACGCCTTCGGCTCGACCGGCCCCGCCCCGGGCTGCGCCGCGGCGGGCGCGGACACCACGACCGCGACGGCCGCGACGACGGACAACAACGAACCCCAGTGACGCGGGCGCACGCGAACTCCTCGGTGAAGCCGACACAAACGCGAGGAGCCTACGCGACGAACCGGATCATGAGGACGAAAAATTCGAGAATTTTTCACACGGGAACCGGGTGATCATGGTTGGGAATTATCCCGCCACCAGGCGATCGTCTACAGTGGACACCAGTGGTACGGACAATCACCCGAAGGGGCGGGAATCATTTCCGGGGGCGCCCTCCCGCAATTCTCGTCCGTGCTCCCACCAGCGCAAACCGCACCTTCAAGGATAGGCTCACCTAATTCCCGCCGAATTGCCGCGCACGCCCGGCGGTGGCATTGTCCGGGGTACCGGACGATGTCCCACCACCCTGTCGTGAGGAGCGGTTATGACCAGCACCGAGATGCCCGCTGTGGCCGAGTGCACCGTCACCGGGTGCTCGTACAACCACGACGGATGCCACGCCTTCGCCATCACCGTCATGGGCGAGAACGGCTCGGCGGACTGCGGCACCTTCGTGCCGCTGAACACCAAGGGCGGCCTGGACCGGGTCGTCGCGCAGGTCGGCGCCTGCTCGCGCACCGACTGCACGTACAACTCCTCGCTCGAGTGCACCGCCTCGGGCGTCCGGGTCGGGCCGGGTACCGGCGGTCACGCCGCCAACTGCCTCACCTACACCCCGCGCTGAGCGCCCGGGACGACGAGGGCACGGCCGCCGCGCGCGGCCGTGCCCTCGTGCTTTTCCCGCGCGTCCGGGCGAGAATCTCCCGGCGGGCTGTCGAGTCAGGGGCATCCCGTTCGTCATCTTCGGATGAGGACGACGGGGAGGACGGATGCGCTACCTGCTGATGATCTACAACTGCGAGCGGCCGCAACCGCCGGATCCGGGCTTCGCCGAAGCCCTGGCCCGGGTGACGGCGTTCGCCGACGAGCTGCGGCGGCGTGGCGTGCTGGTCGCCGGCGACCCGGTGCAGGACGTGCACACCGCGACGACGGTGGCCGTGCGCGAGGGGCGGACGCTGATCACCGACGGGCCGTTCGTGGAGACGCACGAGCACCTGGGCGGCTACTACGTGCTGGACTGCCGGGACCTCGACGAGGCGCTGGAGCTGGCCGCGCTGTGCCCGTTCGCCGAGAGCGGCACCATCGAGGTCCGGCCGCTGGCGCACGTGCCCGGTGTCGGCCACAGCCCCGCGCCCTCCGGTGCCGGCTGAGGCGGTCGGGCGCGTCTACCGCGAGCACCGCGCACGGATGCTGGCCGCGCTGGTCCGGGTGCTCGGCGATTTCGAGCTGGCCGAGGACGCGCTGCAGGACGCGTGCGCGCTGGCGTTGCGCGCGTGGCGGGAGACGGTGCCCGGCGATCCGGTCGCGTGGCTGCTCACCACCGCCCGGAACCGGGCCATCGACCGGCTGCGGCGGGAGCGGGCGGGCCGGGAGAAGGAGGAGCGGGCCGGCGCCGGGTGGCCCGCGATGAGCGAGCCCGGCGCGGAACGCCTGCTCGCCATCGGTGACGAGCGGCTGAGCCTGATCTTCACCTGCTGCCACCCGGCACTGGCGCCCGAGGCCCGCGTCGCGCTCACGCTGCAGGCCGTGGCCGGGCTGACCGCGGCGGAGATCGCGCGCGTGTTCCTGGTGCCGGAGGCGACGCTGGCGCAGCGGCTGGTGCGGGCCAAGCGCAAGATCCGCGACGCCGGGATCAGCTTCGCCGTGCCGGCCGACCACCTGCTGCCGGAGCGGCTGTCCGGGGTGCTGGCGGTGGTGTACCTGATCTTCACGCAGGGCTACACGGCCGCGCCCGCGGAGGCGGGCACGCTGCGCGCCGAGGCGATCCGCCTCGCCAAGCTGATCGCCGCCCTCATGCCGGACGAGCCGGAAGCACTCGGGCTGGTCGCGCTGCTCCTGCTGCACGACTCGCGGGCCGCCGCGCGGCACTCCCCCACCGGCGAGGTGGTCCTGCTGGCCGACCAGGACCGCGGCCGCTGGGACCGGGCCGCGATCGCGGAGGCCGTCGGGGTGCTGGACCGCGCGCTGCGACACGGCACGCCCGGCCCGTACCAGCTGCAGGCGGCGATCGCGGCGCTGCACGCGCAGGCGCGCTCGGCCGGCGAGACCGACTGGCCGCGGATCGCCGCGCTCTACGCCGAACTGCTGCGGGTCGCGCCGTCGCCGGTGGTGGCGCTCAACCACGCGGTCGCCGTCGCGATGACCGACGGGCCCGCGGCCGGGCTGGCGCTGCTGGAGCGGATCGACGGCCTGGACCGCTACCACCTGTTCCACGCCGCCCGCGCGGACCTGCTGCGCCGGCTCGGCCGCGCCACCGAGGCCGCCACGGCCTACCGGCGGGCGCACGACCTGGCCGCGAACCCCGCCGACCGCCGCTTCCTGGCCGCCCGCCTGACCGCCCTCGGCGAGCCGGAGTCCACCTGAGACCGTCCATTCTCGGCCACCGGCCGGGGCTGCCCGGACATCGGCGGCGCCTGCCGTGCCGGCCGGATCCGCGCCGTCCCGGACCGGAGCCGCGGCCGCGCTGAGCACGGTCACCAGCGGCCCGCGTGCGCTCGCCGACGGTTAGGCCGCCGGCGGCCGGGAAGCCACCCCGGTGAACCGACTTCCGGGAGGCAGGACCATGTCGCACACCCCCACCGCCGCGGGCACCGCCCGCACCGTCACCCAGATCCTCGCCGCGGTCGTCGCCGTGGTGTTCCTGCTGGTCGGCATCGCCGGGTTCATCCCGGGGCTCACCACGAACTACGACCAGCTCACCTTCGCCGGCCACCACTCGGGCGCGATGCTGCTCGGCGTGTTCGCCGTGTCGGTGCTGCACAACCTGGTGCACCTGCTGTTCGGCGTCGCCGGGCTGGTGCTGGCCCGCACCGCGCGCGGCGCCCGCGCCTTCCTCATCGGCGGCGGGCTCGTCTACCTCGTGCTGTGGCTCTACGGCCTGCTCATCGACCACGGCTCGGCGGCCAACTTCGTGCCGGTCAACGACGCCGACAACTGGCTGCACCTGGGCCTGGGCGTCGGGATGATCGTGCTCGGCCTGTTCCCGCTCTCGGCGGGCCGTCCCCGCGCCGACACGCGCTGAACCGCGCGGGTGGCACGATGAGGCCATGAGCAATGTCGAGGCGGACCCCGCCGAGCTGGTGTGCGGGGACCGGCCCGCCGCGGCGCGCACCGTGACCGTCCTGACGCCGCGCGATGTCCCGCTGGGCGGGCCACGCGCGATGCGGGTCCGCCGGACACTGCCGCAGCGGCAGCGGTCGCTGATCGGCGCGTGGTGCTTCGCCGACCACTACGGCCCGGAGGACGTCGCCGCGGGCGGCGGCATGGACGTCGCGCCACACCCGCACACCGGGTTGCAGACCGCGAGCTGGCTGTTCAGCGGCCAGATCGAGCATCGCGACAGCCTCGGCACGCACGCGCTGGTCCGGCCCGGCGAGCTGAACCTGATGACCGGCGGGCACGGCATCGCGCACTCGGAGGTGTCCACACCGGACACCACGACGCTGCACGGTGTCCAGCTGTGGATCGCGCTGCCGGACGAGCACCGGCACACCGCGCGGGACTTCCACCACCACGCGCCGCCGGTGGCCGAGCTGCCCGGCGCGGCCGTGCGGGTCTTCCTGGGCAGCCTCGCCGGCAGCACCTCGCCGGT
This sequence comes from Amycolatopsis thermalba, assembly GCF_003385215.1. GTDB lineage: Bacteria > Actinomycetota > Actinomycetes > Mycobacteriales > Pseudonocardiaceae > Amycolatopsis_E > Amycolatopsis_E thermalba. Next base: position 72,562 of record NZ_PQHW01000001.1, read on the forward strand.
CCCGTCATTCACTCCCCTGCTCGGCGCCGAACTCACGCTCGGCCCCGGCGCGCGCGTCGTGCTGGACGTCGACCCGGCCTTCGAGCACGGCGTGCTGCAGGACCTCGGCGGGGTCACCGTCGCGGGCAGGAAGCTGAGCAACGGCGACCTCGCCTGCCTCGCGCCCGGCGCGGGTGAGCTGGAGCTGGTCAACGACGGCAGCGGCCCGGCGCGGGTCCTCCTGCTCGGCGGCGCCCCGTTCGCCGAGGAGATCGTGATGTGGTGGAACTTCGTGGGCCGCAGCCACGAGGAGATCGCCGCCTACCGGGCGGCCTGGCAGGCGGGGTCGGAGCAGTTCGGCCGGGTCGAGGGCTACCGGGGAGCGGTGTCCCGGCTGCCGGCGCCGGAGCTGCCGCACGCGCGCATCAAGGCGCGCCGCAACCCGCCTGCACCGGGGTAGTTCCGGCCCGCGGATGGACGGCACACTGGTGACGGGGCGGCTCGCGACCGGGTGCGGAGGTGCGGATGGCGGTGCTCGACGATGTTCGCGCGCTGGGCTCGGAGCTCGAGCGCTCGTATCCGGTGTACGTGCGCGGCCGGTTGAAGTTCCGGGTCCGGCAGATCGTCTACGTCACGTTCTCCCCCGACGAAACGGTGATGGAGTTCGCGTTCCCCAAGGAGGAGCGCGCCGCGCTCGTCGCCGGCGAGCCGCACAAGTTCCGGCTGCCGTCGGCGCCGGACATGCGGTTCAACTGGGTTCGCGCCGAGCTCGCCGCGCTGGACCCGGCCCGGGCCCGCGAGCTCGTCGTGGACGCGTGGCGGATGGTGGTCCCCCGGAAGCTCTCCCGCGCCTACGACCTCGCCCATCCCGGCGGCCCGGGATGACGGTCGCGCCGGATAACCTGGACGCCATGACGGAAGCCGCGGTCACCCCGGACCCCGACGTCGTCCGCGCGCTGCGGGCGCTGTCCAATCCGGTGCGCCTGCAGCTGCTGTCCTGGCTGCGCGAACCCGAGCGGCACTTCCCGATGGACCAGGCGATCGCCGATCCGGCCGAGGTCGGGGTGTGCGTGAGCCACATCCAGGCCAAGGCGGGGCTCGCCCAGTCCACGGTGTCGGCGTACCTGGCCGAGCTGCAGCGCGCCGGCCTCGTGCGCGCCACCCGCGTCGGCAAGTGGACCCACTACAAGCGCGACGAGCAACGCATCGCCGAGCTGGTCGCGGTGCTCGGCCAGACCCTCTGACGCCCCCCGCTCCCCTGGACGGGAGGCCCACGCACGCGCTCATATCGAGAATCTGCGATACTTCGATACATGGATGACCTGGGCACGTTCGGGATCTACACGTTCGACTTCGAGCACCAGCCGGCGGCACTGATGCGGGAGTCGGTCCGGGAACTGGAGGAGCAGGGCTGGCGCGCCTTCTGGTTCCCCGAGATCGGCGGACGCGAGGCGTTCACGCAGGCCGCCGTCCTCCTCGCGGCCACCGAGCGGCTGCGCGTCGTCAACGGCATCGCGCAGATCTGGTCGCACCCGGCGGCCTCGGCACACGGCGCGGCCGCCCTGCTGGCCGACGCCTACCCCGGCCGGCACGTCCTCGGCCTCGGCTTCGGCGGCACGCCCCACCCGGGCGTGAAACCGCTGGCCGCCCTGCGCACCTACCTCGACGAGCTGGACGCGCGGGAGTCCGCGGCTCCGATCCGCCGCATCCTGGCCGCCTACGGGCCGAAGATGCTCGAACTCGCGCGGGACCGGGCCGCGGGCGCGCAGACCTACCACGTCAACGTCGAGCACACCGCCCAGGCACGCGGGATCCTCGGCCCGGACGCGTTCCTCGCCGTCGAGCACGCGGTGCTGTTCGAGACCGACCCGGCGAAGGCCCGGGCGGTCGCGCGGGAGCACCTGCACACCTACCTGACCACGCCGTACAACGTCGCCAAGTTCCGGCGGCTGGGCTACACCGAGGACGACCTCGCCGGTGGCGGCAGCGACCGGATCGTCGACGACCTGGTGTTCTGGGGCGACACCGCGACCATCGCCGAGAAGCTTCGCCGGCACGTGGCGGCGGGCGCGGATCACGTCGCCGTGCAGGTCATCGGCATCCCGCCGGGCTCGACCGCGCGGCCGCGCTGGCGCGAACTCGGCGAGGCGCTCCTGCCCTGACCGGTTTTCCTGTGGACTCTCTCAGGATGGATAGCGTAGCTTCCCGTATTGGATAGTTGCCCTATCCGACTGGGAGGAGAAACCATGACAACCCTGCTCGGCCGGGTCCCGGCCTGGCACCGCCCGATGATGTGGACCGCCGGGCTCATGGCCGGCATGACCGTGGTGTCGCTCGCCGGCCTGGCGCTCGACGACCGGGTCCTGCTCGGCGCGCCGATCTGGCTCAAGCCGCTCAAGTTCGCGATCTCGATCGCGGTGTACTGCGTGACCTGGGCGTGGTTGCTCACGCTGCTGCGCCGGGGACAGCGCCTGGCCGCCGGGGTGTCCACCGCGATCGCGGTGATCGTGGTGGTCGAGTACGCGATCATCGTGCTGCAGGTGGTTCGCGGCCGGGCGAGCCACTTCAACGCCGCGACCGCGTTCGACGCCGCCCTGTTCGCGATCATGGGCGTGTCGATCGCGGCGCTGTGGACGGGCACGCTCGTGCTCACGATCCTGCTGCTGCGCACGGAGATCGCCGATCCGGCGGCGCGGTGGGCCATCCGGCTCGGCGCGGTCGTGTCGCTGGCCGGGATCGGGCTCGGCGCGCTGATGGTCGGACCGACCGAGGAGCAGTCGCGGTCGCTGCGGGACGGCACGTTCGAAGGTCTCATCGGCGCGCACAGCGTGGGCGTGGCCGACGGCGGGCCGGGCATGCCGCTCACCGGGTGGAGCACGACCGGCGGCGACCTGCGGATCCCGCACTTCGTGGGCATGCACGCGCTGCAGGTGCTGCCGCTGTTCGCGCTCCTGCTGACCGTGCTGGCCCGGCGGTTCGCGCGCCTGGAGTCCGGCCTCGTGCGGGCGCGGCTGGTGGCGGTGGCCGGGTTCGGCTACGCCGGCGTGGTGGCGCTGGTGACCTGGCAGGCATTGCGCGGGCAGCCGCTGATCCGCCCCGACGCCTGGACGTCGCTGGCGCTGGCCGGGCTGGTCCTCGGCGGCGCGGCGGGCGCGTCCTGGGCGCTGGCCGCCTCGCGCGACCGCGTGGAAGCGGGGGTCTCGTGAGCACGACGAGCCTGTTCCAGATCACCTTCTACCTGGCCGCGCCGTTCTGGGCGCTGATGATCCTCGCGCCGGGATGGTCCGGGACGCGGCGGGTCATCGCCTCGCCGTGGATCGTCCTGCCGCCCCTGGCGATCTACACCGTGTTCGCGATCGGCGACTTCGGCACGCTGTGGGCGGTGGTGAGCCGCCCGGACCTGGAGACGCTGCGGGCGTTCCTGGGCACCCCCGAGGGCGCGGCGGCGATCTGGGCGCACCTGATCGCCTTCGACCTGTTCATCGGCCGCTGGATGTACTTCGACGCACGGGAGCGGGACGTGCGTCACGCGTTCCTGGCGCCGATCCTGGTGCTGACGATCCTGCTGTCGCCGTTCGGGTTGCTGGCGTACCTGGCGGTCCGCTCGGCGCGAAGTCCACAGAGGACACTTTCGGCGCGGCGATGACGCGCTGGAAGGGCGGGTCCAGCGCTGCTGGCTTCGGGGTGGTGGCCACGTTCGCGGGGATCACCCGCCACCACGACCTCGATCCGGACGAGAACCCGTGGGTGCACCGCCCGCCCGCGCCGGTGACCGTGCGGATCGTGCCCTACGACCCGGCCTGGCCGCGCCGCTACCGGGAACTGGCATCGGGAATCCGCGCGGCGCTCGGGGCGGCCGTCCTGGATCTGGAGCACGTCGGCTCGACCTCGGTGCCCGGGCTGGCCGCGAAGGACGTCATCGACATCGACCTCACCGTCGCCGACCCGCGCGCGGAGGACGCCTACGTGCCCGCGCTGGAGCGGCGGGGGTACGTGCTGACGATCCGGGAGCCGTCCTTCCACGAGCACCGCTGCCTGACCCTGGCCGAGCCGCGGGTGAACCTGCACGTGTTCGGGCCGGACTGCCCGGAGACCATCCGGCACCGCCTCTTCCGCGACTGGCTGCGCGCCCATCCCGGCGACCGCGTGCGCTACCAGGAGGCGAAGCTGGCCGCGATCCCCGGCGGCGGCACCGTGATGGACTACAACGCCCGCAAGCAGGCCACGATCCGCGAGATCCACGACCGGCTGTTCCGCGCCCACGGGATGCTCTAGATCCCGGCGGTGCTCACGCCACGGGAGCGCCGCCGAAGCCGATCTCGTTGCCGTCGGGGTCGCGGAAGGTGATCTTGCGGACGCCGTTGTCGTAGATCTCGCGCTGGGCCGGTTCCAGCCCGCGTTCGGCGATTCCGGCGACCACCGCGTCCAGGTCGTCGACGAAGATCGTGTGCTGCGCGTGGCCCGCGTGCCCGGGCCGGTGCTCGATGTAGACGTAGCGGTGCTCGGCCAGCTCCCACACCGCCTCGACGTCGTTCGGCTCGAAGGTGATCGGTCCCAGCAGCCGCTCGTACCACTCGCGCGCGGCGGCGTAATCGCTGACCGGGATCCCGGCGAAGAGGTCCATGCGCCGCAGCCTAGCCACGACCGGCCGAAAACCGGGTGCCCTCACCCTCCCCGGTGGTGTGTGATCGGCGGTATGACGATCGAACCAGCCGCCGGCGACCTGGCCGGGGCCGTGGCCGCACTGCGGGAGTGGCAGCGCGACGACGCGCCGGTGCAGCTGCATCCGGGCGACGTCGGCTGGTTCTGGCGCTCCGGCGCGGAGGCCACGGCCGCGGCGGTCCGGACCTGGTGCCGGGACGGGCGGATCGTCACCGCCGGGCTGCTGGACGGACCCGATCTGCTGCGGCTGGCGGTCGCACCGGGCGCGCTCCGGGACGAGGAGCTGGCCCGGCAGCTGGCCGGCGACCTCGCCGACCCGGCGCGTGGTGTCCTGCCGCCGGGCAAGGTGTTCCTGGAAGCCCCTCCCGGCGCGCTGGTCCGGGACCTGCTCGCCGAGGACGGCTGGCGCGCCGGCGAGGCGTGGACGCCGCTGGTCCGCGACCTGACCGAGCCGGTGGCGGACCCGGGCCTGCGGATCGAGGTGACCGGGCCGGAGCAGGCTCCCGCGTGGAGCGCCGTGCTGCGCGCGTCCTTCGACGGCTCGACGTTCACCGAGCAGCGCTGGCACGCGATGGCGGCGGGCGCCCCGTTCGCCGACGCCCGCTGCCTGCTCGCCTACGACCGGGGCACGGCGGTGGCGGCGGTGGCGGTCTGGTCGGCCGGCCCGGGCAGGCGCGGGTTGCTGGAGCCGGTGGGCGTGCACCCCGGCCACCGGCGGCACGGCCACGGCCGGGCGATCACCCTCGCCGCGGCGGCCGCACTCCGCGAACTGGGCTCGTCGAGCGCGCTGGTCTCCACCCCGAGCACCAACGTCGCCGCGGTGGCCACCTACCGCTCGGCCGGCTTCCGGCAGCTGCCCGAGCGCCTGGACCTCTACCGCGACACCTAGGGAGTCTTCTCAGCACGCTGCCGGGCGCGGAAAAAGGGGGCTGCACGGCCGCTTCCGCGGCCCGGCCACCCGCCGAGCGCGCCGCCTACCACCGCGACGCCTAGGGCCGCCGCAGGCCCCAGCCGACCAGGTCCGCCGCCAGCGCCAGCAGGCCGGCCAGTCCGCGTTCGTCCTCGCGCAGCTTGTCCGGGCGCCAGGCCAGGCTGATCACGCCGTTCCAGCTCGACCACAGGACCTTCGCCGCCTTGCGCGCGTCCAGCGGGCGGATCGTGCCGTCGGCGATGCCCCGTTCGATCGCGTCGATCATGCGCGCGTTCTGCTCGTCCACCCGGCGCGCCAGCCGCGCGGCGGTCTCGGCGGCGGCGTCGTAGTTGCCCAGCGGCGCGGGGAAGGCCAGCATCCGGAAGAACTCCGGCTGCTCCAGGTAGAACCGCAGGTACTGCTCGGCGGCGGCCTCCAGCTGCTCGACCGGCGAGCGGTCCGGCGTGTAGGCGCGGTCCATGTACTCGCGGTCCACGTCCAGCGCCCGGTCGACCACCGCGGCGTGCAGGCCGGCCTTCGAACCGAAGTTGTTGTAGATCGAGCCGACCGCGACCCCGGCGCGCTCGGCGATCTCCTCGACCGTCACCTCCTCGACCGGGCGGCGGGCGAAGACCTGTTCGGCGGCCTTGAGGAGGGCGTCGATCGTGCGCTGCTTCCGCGGATCCCGTGCCTTGACGTCGCCGGTGGCCATGCCGGACACCCTACGCGTTCCTGCATCCGTTGCAAGAACTCCGCGCGCCTGCTACCGTGAGCCCACTTTTGCAACGATTGCAGGAACTACGGAGGCAGGGATGACGACAACCTGGGCCCGGGACATCTCCTGGAAGCTCGGTCCGCGCCGGTACCCGGCCCAGGAGGAAACCCATGTCCCAGCCCGCTGACATGCGGTCGGTTCAGGTCGACGGCGCCCGGCTCGCCTACCTGGACCTCGGGGACCCCGCCGCGGAACCCGTCGTGCTGCTGCACGGCTATCCGGCCAACCACCGCTCCTGGCGCCACCAGATCCCCGCACTCGCCGAGCGCCATCGCGTGCTGGCCCTCGACTGGCTCGGCTGGGGCGCCTCGGAGCGCCGGACCGATCTGCGGTTCGACTACGACACCGAGGTCGCCCGCCTCGGCCGCGTCCTGGACGCCCTCGGCATCGGCGAGTGCAACCTGTTCGGCCACGACTACGGCGGCTTTCTCGCCCTCGGCTTCGCCCAGCGCCACCCCGCCCGCGTGCGGCGGCTGGCGATCCTCAACAGCCGCGCCCACCGCACCTTCGTGCCCGCCTGGTACGCCGTGTTCTCCCTGGTGGGACTGCTCGGCCGCAGCCCGCTCGCGGGCGCGTTCGCCAAGATCCTGCCCGTGGCCGCGATCAACCGCGCGGGCCTGCGCACCCCGCTGCGGGAGGGCGTGATCGACCGCGGCACCCTCGACGACTACCTCGGCTGGATGCGGGGCACCGACGGGGCCCGCTGGCTGCTGCACTACTTCAGCGACTACCGCGTCCCCGCCCGCCGCGATCTCGCCGAGGGCCTCGGCCGCATCCCCTGCCCCACGGCGATCGTGTGGGGCACCGGCGACGACTACCTGCGCACCACGATCGCCGAGGAACTCGCCGCCGGGATCCCGCGCGCCGAACTCACCCTGATCGCGGGCGCCGGGCACTTCGTGACGGAGAAGGCACCGCGGGAGGTCCTCGCCGCCCTGCGCCACCTCCTGGACCGGGACCGCGCCGGCGCCAAGATCCACGACGGCGCGTGAGGGCGGACTTGTCACACCGGTGAGGGTCCGGTCGCGGGATGCGACCGGGCTCCTTGACAAGCGTTTCGCGGATGCCCGACGATCAGCTACCTACTCGTCAGTAGTTTCGGCACCCGTCAACGACGCCCGGGAGAAGCCATGCCTCGCCGCCTCGCCGTCCTCCTCGCCGCGGCCACCGCGGCCGCCACCCTCGCCGCACCCGCCGCCCACGCCGAATCCCTGGACTACGTGGCGCTGGGCGACTCCTACAGCGCCGCCTCCGGGGTGCTCCCGCCCGATCCGGCCGCCTCGCCGCTGTGCCTGCGCTCCAGCCGGAACTACCCGCACGTCCTCGCCGTCGAGATCGGCGCGCACCTCACCGACGTCACCTGCGGCGCCGCGGAGACCAAGCACTTCACCACCGCCCAGTACCCGGGCGTGCCGCCGCAGCTCGACGCCGTCGGCGCGGACACCGACCTGATCACCATGACCATCGGCGGCAACGACAGCGGCGTGTTCATCTCCGCGATCCTCGCGTGCGGCTCGGCCGGCATCCTCACGCTCGGCCAGGGCAGCCCGTGCCGCGACATCCACGGCTCCAGCTTCGAGGACACCGTCCGGACCAAGACCTACCCGGCGCTGGTGACCGCGCTGCGGGCGGTGCGGGACAAGGCCCCGGACGCCGAGGTGGCGATCCTCGGCTACCCGTGGATCCTGCCCGCCACCGGCGGCTGCTTCGACCGGATGCCCGTCGCCGCCGGCGACGTGCCCTACCTGCGCAGCCTCCAGGCCACGCTGAACGACGCCGTCGAACGCGCGGCCGGCGAAACCGGCGCGACCTACGTCGACCTGTCGGCGGCCTCCGAAGGCCACGACGCGTGCCAGGCGCCGGGCGTGCGCTGGATCGAACCGGTCCTGCAGGGCACCAATCCGGTCGTGGTGCACCCGAACGCCAGGGGCGAGGCCGCGATGGCCGCCCGGACGCTCGCGGTGCTGGGCCTGCGCTGACCTGAACGCCGCCCGCCCGGGCGCCGGATCACGTGCGGCGGGAGCGCAGGCGGCGGCGCCTGCGCTCGTCGCCGGTGCGCTCGTCGTGGATCTCGGCCAGCGAGCGCAGCATCTCGCGCTCCCGGATCACCAGCGGATCGGTGCGCAGATCCCGGTACAGCGTCACGCACAACCCGATCATCACGACGACGAACGGCACCGCCACGAGGATGGTGAGGTTCTGCAGGCCGGTCAGCGCGTCCTCGCCGCCGACGAGCAGCATCACCGCCGCGACCGCACCGGTCAGCACACCCCAGAAGATCACCGCGTTGCGGTGCGGGTTGACCGAGCCCTTCTGCGACAGCGTGCCCATCACCACGGACGCGGCGTCGGCGCCGGACACGAAGAAGATCGACACCAGGATCATCACCAGGATCGCCATCGGCACGAACCACGGCAGGTGCTCCAGCAGCGTGAACGTGGCGGACTCGGAACTGCCCGCGCCCGCGATGTCCACACCGGACCGTTGTTTCTCGATCGCCGCGCCGCCGAAGATCGCGAACCACACGAGGCTCACCACGCTCGGCACCGCGATGACGCCGATGACGAACTGCCGGATCGTGCGGCCGCGCGAGATGCGGGCGATGAACATGCCGACGAACGGGGTCCAGGAGATCCACCACGCCCAGTAGAAGACCGTCCAGCCGGACAGCCAGGTCTGCATCTCCGCGCCGCCGGTCACGCCGGAGCGGCCGGACATCTCGGCCAGCTCGCGGAAGTAGTCGCCGATCGCGCTGGGCACCAGGTTGAGGATCAGCACGGTCGGGCCGACCACGAGCACGAGCACCGCGAGCAGCGCGGCCAGCACCATGTTGATGTTGGACAGCCACTGGATACCCTTGGCGATGCCGGACACCGCCGAGGCGATGAACGCCACGGTGAGGATCGCGATGATCCCGACCAGCAGGCCGGTGCCCGGGTTGTCGATCCAGCCGACCGACGCCATGCCGCCGCCGACCTGCAGCGCGCCCAGGCCGAGCGAGGCGGCCGAGCCGAACAGGGTCGCGAAGATCGCCATCACGTCGATCGCCTTGCCCAGCGGCCCCTCGGTGCGGCGCCTGCCCAGCAGCGGCGCGAACACCGAGCTGATCAGCTGGCTGCGGCCGCGCCGGAACGTGCTGTAGGCGATGGCGAGCCCGACGACCGCGTAGATCGCCCACGGGTGGACGGTCCAGTGGAACAGGGTGGTGGCCATCGCGGTGTGCACGGCCTCGTCCGAACTGGGGGCCGCGGGCCCCGGCGGCGGGCTGGCCAGGTGCGACACCGGCTCGTACACGCCGAAGAACATCAGGCCGATGCCCATGCCGGCGCTGAACATCATCGCGATCCACGAGGCGGTGCGGAACTCGGGCTTCTCGTCGTCGCGGCCCAGCCGGATGCGCCCGTAGCGGCTCACCGCCAGCGCGACGACGAAGACCACGAACCCGCTCGCGGCCAGCACGAACGCCCACCCGCCGTACGGGATCACCGCGTCGTTGAGCACGGTGCCGGCGACGTCGGCCAGGCTGCCCGGCGAGGCGACCCCCCAGGCGATGATCGCCAGCGCCAGCGCGGCGGCCACCCCGAACACCGTGCGATCGGTCCGCGGCGGCTCACCCGCCGCGCCGACCGGAGGCACGTGCTCGTCCGGGAGGTGCCCGGCGATACCGGTCTCCTCGGGAACCCTTGCGCGGGCCTCGGCTTCAGAGTCAGCAGACATACGCACGCGCCTTCGCGAGGGGCGCGGCCTCCCTTCCGGTGCGGTAACCCGAACGGGTCAAACCTAAATCATTGGTCGACCTACCGTTGCCGATGGGTCGGAAATGAGCAACCTCACGGGCCCGTTTCCGGGTGCCGGTTGGCGTGTCCACCTGCGGAATGGCAGGTTCGCCACAGTCCGGACACGAACGGCTCAAGAACGGCGTTCAAGAGCAGTCCGTCGCGGCGCGGTCGATTTCGGCCATGTGCGTCTCCGCCCAGTTCCGCACCACCGCGAGCGCCTCCTCCAGCGACAGCCCCAGCGCGGTGAGCCGGTAGTGCACGCTCGGCGGCACGGTCGGCTCGACCCGCCGTTCGGCGAGGCCGTCCCGCACCAGGCTGCGCAGCGTCGTGGACAGCATCTTCTGCGAAACGCCGGGCATCCGCCGCCGGAGTTCGGCGAACCGCACCTCGCCCGGGGCCGCCTCGGCGAGGACCTTCACCGCCATCGACGTCCACTTCGTGCCGATCCGGTCCAGCAGCGCGCGGGTCGGGCAGTCCGGATCGAACAGATCACCCCGGGGAGACGTGGTCACCTCGAACTCACCACCTGTGCCGAAAGTGCGGTCTTCCCGGCTCACCGCCGGTTACCTACGTTGACGTGGTCACCAATGGTAACCCCAGGAGGAGCCCGTGGACCTGCACCGCGTCCGGACCAACGGCATCGAGACCACCGTCACCACCGCCGGAGAGGGCCCGGCCGTCCTGCTGCTGCACGGCTTCCCGCACACCCGGCACGTGTGGCACGGGATCGTGCCCGCGCTCGCCAGGCACCACCGCGTCATCGCGCCGGACATGCGCTGGACCGGCAGCGACGCCGCCGGCGGCTACGACGCCGGCACGCTCGCCGCCGACGCGCTGGGCGTCCTGGACGCGCTCGGCGAGGACACCGCCGCGGTGGTCGGCATCGACGCGGGCACAACACCCGCCGCACTGCTCGCCCTGCGGCATCCCGGCCGGGTCCGCCGCCTGGCCGTCATGGAATCGCTGCTGGGCACCCTGCCCGGCAGCGGGGACTTCCTCGCCGCCGGGCCGCCGTGGTGGTTCGGCTTCCACGCGGTGCCCGGCCTGGCCGAGGAGGTCCTCACCGGTCACGAAGCCGCCTACCTCGGCTGGTTCCTCGCCGCCGGCACGCGCGGGCGCGGCGTCCCGGCCGCGGTCCGGGACGCCGTCGTCGCCGCCTACACCGGGACCGAAGCCCTGCGCCGCGCGTTCTCCTACTACCGCGAGCTGCCGCGCAGCGCCCGGCAGATCGAGGCGGCCGTGCGCGCCCGGCGCCTGACCGTGCCCACCCTGGCCATCGGCGCGCACCCGGTCGGCGACGCGCTCGCCCGCCAGCTCCGGCCGGTCACCGACGACCTGACCAGCCACCTCATCGAAGACTGCGGGCACATCATCCCGCTGGACCGGCCGGCCGAGCTGCTGTCAGTGCTGGAGCCCTTCCTGCGCCGGTGACGCCGGAGCCGCCGACGGCGCCTCGCGCTTGCCCGAGCCCAGCAGAAGGATCGCGCCCAGGCCGAGCCCGGCGACGACCGCGAAGAAGTAGAAGCCCCACGGGTAGGCCACCCCGGCGGTCACCAGCGCGCCGGTGACGAACGGGCCCAGGATCGAGCCGAGCCGGCCGATCGCCGAAGTCATGCCCAGCGCCGTGCCCCGCGCCTGGGCCGGGAAGGCGTGCGCGACGTAGCCGTAGATCAGCACCTGCGCCGAGAACACGAACACACCGGTCAGCAGCACCAGCCCGTTGAGCACGAAGGCGTTGCCGATCTTCAGGCTCAGCAGCGCCAGCAGCACCGCGCCGGCGCCGAACCAGATCCGCGCGATCGGGCGGATCCCGAACCGGTCGGCGATGGTGCCGGCGAGGACGAGCCCGATCACCGCGCCGATGTTGAGCACCAGCAGCAGCGTGATCGACGTGGACAGCGGGTAGCCGGCGGTGCGCATCAGCTGCGGCAGCCACGTGTTCAGCCCGTACACCAGCAGCAGGCCCATGAACGAACCGGTCCAGACGGCGATGCTGATGCGGCGGAACTTCGGGCCGATCAGGTCGCGGAAGCCGAACTTCGCGGCGTCCTGCTTGGCCTCCAGGTAGGCGGCCGACTCGGGCAGCTTCCACACCATGATCGGCACCACGAGCAGCCCGGCGATGCCGCCGCCGTAGAACAGCACGTGCCAGTTCTCCACCGCGGCCAGCGCGAGCACCGAGGTGAGCACCGCGCCGACGTGGTAGCCGGTCATGGTGAACGTGGACGCGCTGGCCCGGCGCCGCGCGGGCAGGTTCTCCGACATCACGGTCAGCGCGACCGGCATGCACGCGCCCAGCCCGAGCCCGGCGACGAACCGGAACACGCCGAAGGTGGCGACGTTCGGGGCCAGCGGCAGCACCAGCGTGAACACCGAGAACAGCAGCACCGAGCCGATGAGCATGATGCGGCGGCCGAACCGGTCGGTCAGCGGGCCGAGCGCGGCGGCGCCCACCGCGACGCCGATCAGCGACACGGTCGCCACGGCGGTCGCGCCGGCGGCGGTGAACCCGAGGTGCCCGGTCTTGAGCAGCGTCGGGATGGTGGCGCCGAGCGCGACCAGGTCGTAGCCCTCGAGCAGGACGGTCAGCCAGCACAGCACCGCCGTCCAGACCGAGCGGGCGGGAGACGTCGTCATTGCCGTTCTCCTTGTGGGGTGGGGGGAATCAGGGAGTGGTCGGTTCGGTGTCGACCTGGATCAGGCGCGGCCCGGCCGGAGCGGTCTTCAGCTGGGCCCGCAGATCGTCCACATCGGACACCGTGGTGGCCGGCACACCGTAGCCGGCGGCGATCGCGGTGAAATCCAGGCCCGGGATCTCGGTGCCCGGCACGTCCGTGGTGCCCAGCAGGTCCGCGAACCAGCGCAGCGCGCCGTAGGTGCCGTTGCGCAGGATCACGAACGTCACCGGCACCCGGTAGTGGGCCGCGGTCCACAGCGCGGTGATGCCGTAGTTCGCGGAGCCGTCGCCGATCACGCCGACCACCGGGCGGCCGGGCAGGCCCATCGCGACCCCGACCGCGGCGGGCATCCCGAATCCGAGACCGCCCGCGGCGGGCCAGAAGTACGAGCCGGGGCGGCGCAGGTCCATCTGCCGCCACCAGGCGGAATTGGTCGACGTGGACTCCACGACGTAGGCGGTGTCGGCGGGCTGGGTCTCGCGCAGCGCGGCGAACACCTGTTCCGGGTGCAGGGCCCGCTCGCCGGTGGCCGGCTCCGGGGTGGGCGCGAACGCGGTCTCCCCCGCCTCGCGCGCGGGCAGCCGGACGAGCAGGCCGTCCAGGACCGGCCCGGCGGCGGCGACCAGCGACTCCCCCATCGGCGCGCGGGCCGCCTCGCCCGGGTCGTCGGTGACCTGGACCAGCGCCGCGCCGTCGGGCAGGAACGGGCCGGGCACGTGCTGGTGGTACCGGAACACCGGCGCGCCCAGCACCAGGATCAGGTCGTGCCCGTCGAGCCGCGACGACACCGAGCCGATCCCGGCCGGCAGGACGCCGCGGAACAGCGGGTGCCGGTTGGGGAACGGCAACCGGTGCGGCGACGGCGCCACCCACACCGGCAGGGCGAAGTGCTCGGCGAAGGCCACCGCGCGGTCGAAGAGGCCGAGGGCGTCGATGTCGCCGCCGAGCACCAGCACGGGGTTCCGCGCGGCGTCGAGCCGTCGCGCGAGGTCGTCCAGCTGCGCCGCGTCCGGGGACAGGCCGCGGCGGACCGTGCGGTCGAGAACCGGGCTGTCGTCGATCTCGGCGGACCAGTCGTCGTAGGGCACGGACAGGTAGGTCGGGCGGCGCCGCAGTTCGGCCTCGAACACCGCCTGCGCGAGCGACCGCGGCACGTCGCCGGGGCAGCTGGGTTCGCCGGACCAGCCGGCCAGTGGCCGCATCAGGGAGGTGGCGTCGACGTTGGCGAGCATCGCCTCCAGGCCGATCGCCGAGCGGACCTGCTGACCCGCGGTCAGCACCAGCGGCGAACGGGAGTAGACGGCGTTGGTCAGCGCGCCCATCGCGTTGCCCGACCCGGCGGCGGCGTGCAGGTTGACCAGCGCCGGGCGGCCGGTGGCCTGGGCGTAGCCGTCGGCCATGCCGACCACCACGCCCTCGTGCAAGCCCAGCACGTAGGTGAAGCTCGCGGGCAGATCGGCCAGGAACGGCAGCTCGTTCGAGCCGGGGTTGCCGAAGATCGTGGTGAGGCCACGGCGTTCGAGGAACTCGTGGGCGATCTTCCGGACGGTCGGCATGCTCGGTGTCCTCCTCGGCAACGGGGTGTCCCGAGGGTGGCAGATCATCCGGTCGTGCTCCAATCAATGTTGCCGACCGCCCTCATAGACAGGATCGATGATGCGGGACTTCGACCTCAACCTCGTGCGCGCGTTCGTGCTGCTCTACGAGACGCGTAGCGTCACGGCGACCGCGGAGTCGATGCACGTCACGCAGCCGACCGTGAGCTACAGCCTGCAGAAGCTGCGCCGGCGGTTCTCCGACGAGCTGTTCCGCCGCACCGGCGGCGGGCTGGTGCCGACCACGACCGCGCAGGCCCTGTACCCGCCGCTGCACCACGCGCTGGCCGAGATCGAGTCCACGCTGAGCGGCGCGCACTCCTTCGACCCGGCGACCGCGTGCGCGCGGTTCACGCTGGCCCTGTCGGACCTGGGTGAGGTGACACTGCTCCCCCGGCTGATGGCGGCGCTGGCGGCGCGGGCGCCCGGGGTGACGCTGACGGTGCGGCCGCTGGACGTGGACAGCGCGGTGGACCAGCTCGGCCGCGGCGAGATCGACGCGTTCGTGGCCTCACCGCTGATCAGCTCGCAGCGGGTGACGCGGATCCCGCTGTTCTCCGAGGGCTACGTGGGCATGGTCGCGCGGGACCACCCCCGGCTGCGCGGCGCTGCCATGTCCGTGGCGGAGCTGACCGCGGAGCGGCACATCACGGTGTTCGGCCCGACCGGGCACCACGGCCCGCGCCGGGCCCTCGAGGCGCGCGGCCTGCTGGACCGGGTGGTACTGGAGGTGACGCGGTTTTCCACGCTGCCCTACCTGGTGCAGGACAGCGAGCTGGTCGCGATGGTGCCGAGGCTGGTGGCGGACGCCTTCGCGAGCGGCCACCGCGTGCGGCTGCTGGAGCTGCCGTTCGACATCGAGCCCGCGCAGGTCTCGGTGTACGCGCGGCACAGCCACGCCCGCACCCCGGCGCAGCAGTGGCTGACCGGGTTCATGCACGAGACCCTCGCCAGGCCGGGGGCCGCGCCGGCGCAGCCGTGACCGGCGGTGCCGCTCGGCGGCACCGCCGGTCACGAGTTGCGGGATCAGGGCCGGCCGGCTCCCGGGCGGTAGGCCACCGCGGTGATCTCCACGCGGAGGCCGAACGGCAGCGCGGCGACGCCGACCGTCGTCCGGGTGGGCAGCTGGCGGTCACCGAAGAACCGCCGGTAGGCGGCGTCCATGGCGGCCCAGTCGTCGATGTCGGCGAGATAGCAGGTCACGGCGACGAGGTCGTCCACCGTGGCGCCGGCCTCGGCGAGGATGCGCTCCAGATTTCCTAGCGCGGTCAGGGTTTCGCTCTCGATGCCACCGGGGACGATCGCGAAGTCCGCGTCGAATCCGCCCTGGCCGGACACGTACAGGAGGTCACCGGCGACGATGAGCGGGGTGTAGGCGCCCTTCGCGGTGCCGGGGTCAACGTTGGTGCGCATGTGCGGCTCCCGTGCTGGGTTCGTGGTGGTCGAGCACGCCGTCGAGGAAGGCGCGCAGGTTGTCGTGCAGGACGGCGTCGCACTCGGCGGGTGACCAGCCGCGCGCCCGCATCCGCTCGGCGAGGTGGGGGAAGTCCGCGGGTCCTTCGAACCCGTCCACCGCCGCGTCGAACGTCATCCCGTCCGGCATGATCACGTCCGGCGGGATGTGCAGCGCCCCGGACCGGACGATCTGGCGGGAGAAGTCGGACCCGATCGCCAGGTGCTTCACCCCGACGACCTCGCGGGCGTGGTCGAGGTGGTCGACCGCCTTGTCGAGCGTCGCCGCGCCGCCTTCGACGCCGAGCGTCACCGGGTGCGGCATCACCCCGATGAGCCCGCCCGCGCCGGCCACGGCGGTGAGCTGCTCGTCGCTGAGGTTGCGCGGGCTGTCGTACACCGCGCGGCACGCGGCGTGGCTGACGAGCACGTGCCCGTGGGCCGCCCGGTCCAGGACCTGGTCGAGCGTGCGGGGGCTGGCGTGGGCGAGGTCGATGGCGACGTGCCGGTCCACGAGCGCGTCGACCAGGGTGCGGCCGAGCGCGCTGAGCCCGCCGTCGCTGTCGTGCTCGCCCAGGCCGTCGGCGAACGGGTTGCGGCGGTTCCAGGTCAGCCCGACCATCCGCACGCCGAGCGCGACGAACGGCTCGAGCAGGGCGGGCGTGTACCCGAAGGGCTCGGTTCCTTCCATGCTCAGCACCAGGGCGACCCGGCCGCTGCGTTCGGCCTCGGCGAGGTCCCCGGCGCCCCGGGCCCAGACCAGATCCTCCGGGTTCTCCCGCAGCGCCCGGTGGAAGGCGCCGCACTGGGTGAGCGCCGCCCGCAGGCCGCCTTCGGGCAGCTCCTCCAGCCCCGCGCTGACCGGGCACACCGTCAGCGCGACCTGTCCCCGCCGCAACTGGCCCAGCCAGTACCGGCCGAACGGGTTCGGCAGGTGCGCGCGATGGGCGACCTCGTAGAGCAGGTCGTTGTGCGCGTCGGCGAACCGGGTCATCGGGCACCACCGGCGCGCAGCGCCTCCGTGCTCTTCTCGTCGACGCGCCACGCGCCGGATTCCTGACGGACCCGGACCCCGTAGAGGAATTCCGCGTCCTCGGCGCTGAGCAGCTCCTCGCGGACGTCGCGCAGCACCGCCGCCGGATCCCGGTCGAACGGGTCGCCCAGCCCGCCGCCACCCGAGGTGACCGCGGTGAACGAGTCGCCCGGCCACAACCGGTGCGCGCTGTTGTGCCTGGTCACGACGACCTCCCGGTCGGTGCCGGGACGCACGACCAC
The DNA here is from genome assembly GCF_003385215.1 of Amycolatopsis thermalba. GTDB lineage: Bacteria > Actinomycetota > Actinomycetes > Mycobacteriales > Pseudonocardiaceae > Amycolatopsis_E > Amycolatopsis_E thermalba. Next base: position 89,667 of record NZ_PQHW01000001.1, read on the forward strand.
CCGCGCCGGCTTGCCCGGGCGGCCACCGTGCGTGCCCCGGCCCATCACGTCCACGGTGTTCTCCACCATCACGTTGAGGTTCAGCCCGTTCTCCAGGATCCGGTAGTCGCGGCGAACCCCCGCGCCACCGCGGTGCCGCCCGGCCCCCGCGACGTACGGGGCGTACTCGAACCGCTCGATCCGCACCGGGTACCGCGTCTCGATGATCTCCACCGGGGTCGTCGGCACGTCACCGTTGCCCATCACGTTCAGCACCGCGCCGTCCCCGCCGGGCCGTCCGCCGGTGCCGCAGTCGACCGGGTCGCTGAAGATGAACGGCATGCCGTCGCGCGGGTCCGAGCGGGACAGCACGATGCCGGTCAGCTGCGAACCGCCCGCCGGGCACCAGTCCGGCACCGCCTCGGCCAGCGCCCGCACGCACAGCTCGACGACGGTGACCACCGAGTACCCGTAGGAATCGCACGGCGCCGGGCGCTCCGCGGTCAGCGCCGTGCCCGGGGTGAGGTCGAAGTCCAGCGCCCGGAAGTGGCCCGCGTTCGTCGGGTCGGTCGGCATGGTCAGTGCCTTGAGCGCGATCCGCACCGCGCTCCCGGCGACGATCGGGTTGAGGTTGACCGGGCCGGTCCGGGCCGGGCTGGTGCCCTCGAACGACGCGGTCATGCGATCGCCGTCCACGCGGAGGTTCACCGCGAGCCGGACCGGGTCGTTCTCCACCACACCGTCGGAGTCCAGGCACATGGCCGCCCCGTACTCACCGTCCGGGATCTCCGCGATCTTCCGGCGGACGGCGGCGTCGGTGCGCTCGATGACGAACGCCATCGACGCGGCGACCACGTCGGCGCCGTACTTCTCGCACAGGGCCTGCACGCGCAGCGCGCCCTGGCGGGTGGCGGCCAGTTTGGCTTCCAGGTCACCCATCACCAGGCCGGGGAACCGGACGTTCGCGGCGATCAGCTTGAACAGCTCGGCGTTCCGTTCGCCGCCCGACACCAGCTTGAGGTGGGTGAAGCAGATGCCCTCCTGGTAGATGCTCGTCGAGTCGCGGCACCAGCCGCCCGGCTCCTTGCCGCCGATGTCGGCCCAGTGCGCGGTGGCCGAGGAGAACGCGACGAGCCGGCCCGCGTGGAAGACCGGGCGGTAGATGGTCGTGTCGGAGATGTGCGTCCCGCTGAGGTAGGGATCGTTGACGATGAACACGTCACCCTCGCCGAACGCGTCGAGGCCGAGGCCGGCGACACCGGTGCGGATGGTGTCCCCGAGGCAGCCGATGAAGGCCGCGACACCGGGCGCCTCGCCCCACATCTCGCCCTCCGGCGAGACGATGCCGAGCCCGAAGTCCTGCGATTCGAACAGCAAAGGGTTGTACGCGGTCAGCCGCAGGGTTCTGGCCATTTCCAGCGCCGCGGAGGTCATTCCGTTGCGGATGATCTCGGCGGTGACGACGTCGATGCGGTCCGGCCCGGTCACGGCTGGTCCTCCGTTCGCGTGATGATCATGGTTCCGAGGTCGTCGATTTCGAGCGTCCAGCCGGGCGGCACGACGGTGGTCGTGGTCCATTCCTCGACGATGGCCGGTCCCGGCACGCGCTGGCCGGTGGCGAGGGCGTCGCGCTCGTAGATCACGGTGTCGGTGAAGCCCTGCCCGAAGTACACGGGACGGATCTCGCGTGGTTGCGCCGGTTCCCGTGGGGTCCACACCGGCCAGTCCGGTTCGGTCACCGGCCCCACGACCCGGGCCCGGCAGTGCACGAGTTCCAGATCCGCGTCCGCCGCGCCGTGGCCGTACAGCCGGCGGTGGGCGCCGACGAAGCTCTCGCGCACCCGGGGCAGCAGCGCGTCGCCGGAGTCCAGCCACTCCCGCTCCACCGGCACCGGGATGGTGGCGTCCTGGCCCGCGTAGCGCATGTCGAGCTGGAACGTGGTGATCAGGGAGTCGCCGGTGAACCCGTACTGCGCCACCTGGTCGGCGGCCTGATCGGCGAGCGAGGTGAGGATCTTGACGACCTCGGCGCGGCGGGTCTCCTCCCACGGCAGCACCCGCGTCAGCACCGCGTCTTCCCGGTAGTCGGAGCTGAGGATGCCCCACGCCGAGAAGTTCGCCGGCGCCCGGGGGACGACGACCTTGCCGACCTCGCAGTGGCCGGCCACCGCCGCCGCGAACAGGCCACCACCGCCACCGTAGGAGTACATGACGAAGTCGCGCGGGTCGAGACCGCGTTCCACGGTGATCGCGCGGATGGCGTAGGTCATGCTCGTCTCCGCGATGGCCAGCGTGCCCGCGGCGGCCTCTTCCACCGACAGGCCGAGGGGCCCGGCGATCTTCGACCTCATCGCCGCGGCCGCGGCATCCACCGAGAGCCGCATCCGGGAGCCGAGGAAGCGCTCCGGATCGATCCGGCCGAGCAGCAGGTGGGCATCGGTGACGGTCGGTTCGGTGCCGCCGAGCCCGAAGGCGGCCGGCCCCGGATGGGCCCCGGCGCTGCGCGGTCCCACCTGCAGCACGCCGCGGTGGTCGATCCAGGCGATCGACCCGCCCCCGGCGCCGATGGACACGATGTCGATGGTCGGGCCGAGGATCGGGCGCCCGGCCACCGCCGTCTCGGACCGCTCGAGGATCTGCCCGTCCTCGATGAGGGCGACGTCGTAGCTGGTGCCGCCGACGTCCGCGCAGATGACGTCCCGGTGGCCCAGCCGCGCGGCCAGCGCCGCCGCGCCGATCACCCCGCCGGCGGGCCCGGACTCCAGCGTCCGGATCGGCTTGCGCGCGGCGAGGTGCTCGGCGATCACGCCGCCGTTGGACTGCATGAGCGCGACCGGCCGGTCGTAGCCGTGCGACCGCAGGTTCCGGACCAGGTCGCCGATGTAGCGCTCGAACCCGGGCTGGACGTAGGTGTTGAGCACGGTCGTGGACGTCCGCTCGTACTCGCGCCACTCGGTGATCAGCTCGCTGGAGGCGGTCACCGCGACGCCGGGGTGCGCCTCCCGCACCAGCTCCGCTGCCCGCCGCTCGTGCTCCTGGTTGGCGTAGGAGTGCAGGAAGCAGATCGCGATCGCCTCGGCGCCGCGTCCCACGAGCAGGCCGGCGGCCGCGAGCACCCCGGCTTCGTCGAGCGGCTCGATGATCGTACCGTCCCCGGCGATCCGTTCCCGGACCTCCGCCCGCATGTCGCGGGGCACCAGCGAACGCACGGGTTCGTAGCACAGGTTGTAGATCTCCGGGCGCCCGCCGCGGGCCAGCGCGAGCACGTCGCGGAAGCCGCCGGTGGTGATGAGGCCGACCGCCACCCCGCGCTCCTGCAGGATGGTGTTGATCGCGACCGTGGTGCCGTGGAAGATCCGCTCGATCGCGCCGATGCCGACCGGCAGCCTGCCGAGGCCGGTGAGGAACTCCTCCACCAGCTTCGACGACGTCGACGGCTGCTTTTCGATCACCAGCTCGCCACTGGCCTCGTCGAGCATGACGAAATCGATGAACGTCCCGCCGACGTCGACGGCCACGCGGGTTCCAGGTGTCTTGCTTGGTGCAGGCACTGGCACTCCCTTCGTCCGATGTCCGCCCAGTATGTGAAGCCGGAACCCGGCCGTCTTCGGGTCGATCGCACGGTTTTGTGGTCGCGTTCGTGCACAACGCACAGCATCATGGAGGGATGACGACGGTCGGCGAAGTGCTGCGCGACCCCCATCTGGCCGGGCTGGTGACCCGGCTGGCACCCGGCGGCGAGGTGTCCGGGGTGCCGGTCACCGGGGTGTCGATCGCCGAGGACGTCGCCGGGATCGCGGGTGCCGGCGCGGGCACGGTGGTGATCCTGACCGCCCGCGCGTCGGCGGATCTGACCGGTTACCGGCTCGACGTGGCGCTCCGCGTGGCGGCCGAGCACGCGGTGGCGGCGGTGGTCCTGCTGACCGCGGAACCGCCCGTGATCGAGCCCTCGGCGTCCGCGATCGCGGTGTCCGGCCCGGTCGTGGTGCTGCACGCCGATGCGCGGACCTCGCCGGCCGAGCTGGTGGTGGCGGTGGACCGCAGGCTCACCACCGGCGCCGCGGCCGCGCTCGAGCGGGCCCACCACGGGCTGACGCGGCTGTGCGGCCTGCTCGCGGAGGGCGCCTCACTGGACGATCTCCTCGCCGCGGCGGGGACGATCGCCGGACCCGTCGCGTACCGCCCGCCGGGACCGGGCGAACTGACGGCCCCGGTGCTGGTCGACGGCCGCGAGGAAGGAGCGCTGAGCGCCGCCCGGACGGGCGACCGCGCGGACGACATGGCGCAGGAGCTGGTGCTCGCGCTGTGCGCCGCGGCCGTCGGCGAGGTCGTCCGGCGCACCCGGCGCGCCGAGGAGGCGCCCGAGCAGCGCCGTGCCGAGCTGCTGACCGAACTGCTGTCCGCCGAACGGGCCGGCGCCGAACGGTTGCTCGACCGGGCGCGTGCCCTCGGCATCGACATCGACGGCTGGCACACGGCGCTGCTGCTGGACACCGGCGACCCCGGCGCGGACGACCTGCGGGAGAGCGCGCGGTTCGACCGGGCCACCGAGGTCCGGCGCGTCGCCTTGGAAGTCGCGCGCGACGCCGGGGGCGTGTGGCAGCGGGCGCGCAGCGGGGCCGCGCAGCTCTTCGTGCGGATCGACCCCACCGATCCCGGGCTCGGCGCGGTCCCCGCGGTCACCGCCGTCGCCAGGGAGATCGTGGCGGGCGCGGCCGATCTGGGCATCCCGGCGCGGGCCGGCGTGGGCAGCGCGCATCCCGGCCCGGAGGGGATGCGGCGCTCGGTGGCGGAGGCGCGGGGGGCGCTGGCCGCCCGGGAGGATCCGGTCGTGGCGTTCGATTCCCTGGGCACCAACCGGTTCCTGGCCGAGTGGTCGGCGTCGGCGAGCGGCCGGGACATCAGCCGGACCCTGCTCGCTCCGCTGGACCGGCTGGATCCGGAGCGGTGCGCGACGGCGGTGCGCACCCTGGCCGCCTACCTCGACCACCACGGGTCGCTGCTGCACGCGGCCGAGGCGCTGCACCTGCACCGCAACTCGCTGTCGTACCGGATCCAGCGGATCCTCGCGATGCTGGACGTCGACCTCGACGACCCGGACCAGTGGATGATGCTCCAGCTGGCCTGCCGGATCCGGCTGCTTCAGGAAGGCCGCACGCGCAGCTGAGGCGGTCCTTCGACGCGTGCCCGGACCCGGACCGGGCTGTCCGGCAGGTAGGGCAACGGCAGCTCGCTCACCTCGACGACCGAGATCGCGTCCGGGTCGGCGCCGTGGCCCACCGCTCGCTCGACGGCCCGCCGGGTGAGCGTGGCGCGCCGCTCACCGGCCGGGGTGCCGCGGGGCAGGATGGCCTCGGCGGTGGCGCCGACCGGCGCCAGCGCCGCGCCGAGGGCCGCGGCGAACTCACCCTGCCGGGGGCGCAGCACGTCATCGAAGCCGGGCAGGCCGGCCGGGAGGTCATCGGGCGGACCGACCACCACCAGCTGGTCGGGCGCCCCGCGGTCCCGCATCGGCTCGATCGCCCGCAGGAACCGGGACCCGGTGGCGGCGCGGGCCGTGACCACCTGCGGGACCGCCACGGTCGTCGGCACCCCGGCGATCATGCGTCGTCCCGGGGTCAGGCGCGGACGGCCGGCGCGCACCACGCCGACCGCCACCCCGCCGCGCGTGACCCGGCAGACGAACGCCTCGGCCACGCCGGCCAGCAGGGCGCCGCCGCGCAGCCAGGCCGCGTCGCAGCCGGCGTGGGTCAGCAGCGGGAAGCGGGCCGCGTGTTCGGCGAGCATGAGTGTCCCGTCGGTGCGCACCACGAAACAGGGAGCGTGCACGCCCCGCTCGCGCGAGGCCGCGGCCACCGCGTCCGTCACGCGGCGCCCCACCCCGGTCAGCGCGGCGTTCAGCACCGCGGTGTTCTCGCGTTCCAGCAGTCCCAGGACGCCGAAGTGGTGACTCAGCACCACCGGAAGCCCGGGCAGCGCGGTCTCGATGATCCGCTCGGCCGCCCGCTCGTCCGCACCCGAAACCCCGGAGAACGTGCCGGTGACCGATACCGCCGCCGCCGTGGCGCCCGCGTGTGCCAGGGCGTCGCGCAACCCCGTCCGGTCGAGCGGTTCCGGCGCGCTGCCGTCGACGGTGCGCCCGCCGGAGACGATCACCTCGCCGGCCGAGACGGCGGTCCGCAGCGCCTCCGGCCAGCCGGCCAGCGGCGGGAAGGCCGATCGTGGCGAGGCCGCCAGCCGCACGGCCAGGACGGGGCTCAGCTCGCCGAGCCGGTGCAATCCCGTCGCCGCCCAGTTCCCCGCGACCACGACGGCCGCCACCGCACCGGGCCGGACCGGCCCGGCGGCCAGCAACCGGGCCAGCGCCGCGTCCACGTCCGCCGCCGCCGATCCCGTGGCGGCGGTCTCGACGGCCGCGACCGGGTGGCCGTCCGGCGTGACCGCCGCGGCTTCGGTCCGCTGGTTGCCCAGGGCGACGGCCACCCGCACCGGCCCGGTCGTCATCGCGGCGCCTCCCCGGCGAGATCGAACCCGAAGGCGGCCGGCCCGGCGAGCGCGAGGCCCTCCGGTGTCCGCCAGGCCGCGGGCCCGTCCGCGACGATCGCCGTCACCAGCAGGTCCTCGCGCAGCTCGTCGATCAGCAGCGGACGGCGGGTTTCCGTGGCGAACAGGACGATGGTGTCCGGAGTGGCGGCCACGACCCGGCCGCCGTCGAGCGCCAGCAGGAACTCCTCCTGGAACTCGACGCGCAGCGACCGGTCCCCGTCCGCGCTGTCGATCATCAGCGAACCACCGGTGCGCTGCTCGGGTCCGTGGTGCCGGAGGTGCCGCACGTGGCCGCGGACCAGGACACGACCACCGCCGAGCGCGGATTCGACGCTCCCGGCCCTGCCGAGCGCGGCGCGGCCGATGGCGAGCGCCCGGGACACCGTGCCGCGGAGCGCGGCCCGCCGGGCCACCGCCGCCTCCATCAGCTCGAACGCGAACGCGCCGAGACCGCCGACCCCGGCGAGCACACCGAACGCGGTGGTCACGAACCGTTCCCGGGTGCGGGCCCGGATCGTGATGCTCTGGCCGGCGCCGTCGACCACGAACGCGGGCGTCGGCGGCACCCCGGCCAGGCCCATCACGGTGGCCATGTTCGGCATCGGGCGCCCGGTGCCGTCGGCGTCGGCCAGCGGCAGTCCCAGCACGGCGGCCCAGGCCAGGGGAATCAGCCCGTTCGCGCCGGCGAGCTGGAAGGGCATCAGCGCGTCGACCGGCCGTCCGTGGACGTCCCGCACGGCGTCGGCCAGCTCGGCCGGTTCGTCCCCGGTGGGCAGGCGCTCCTCGAACACCAGCGGGGAGCCGAGCATGCCGCACGGCATGACGAGCGCATCGGGTGGCAGCTCGTCGAGATCCACCACGCGGACCGGGCCGGACCGCTCGACCGCGTCGCGCGCGAGCCGCTCGGCGAGCGTCGCCCCGCCCCCGCCGCCGCAGCCGAGCACCGCGCAGCCGCGCGCGAACGCGGCCACGTCACGGCGGCCGATCCGGCGAGGCAGCCTGTCCGGGCTCATCGCACGAGTATCCACGCCGCGGCCCCTCACCACGGGTGGGACACTGCTGGACCTGGCCGCCGGGCACACACCAGGGTGGGGGCATGCTGACGACGCGTCTCGACACGGCCCGGATCCGGGCCGCCCGCCAGGTGATCGACCCGGTGTTCCTCGGCTCCCCGCTCTACCGCTGCGAGGCGCTGGAACCCGGCCTCGGTTGCGCGGTCAGCATCAAGCTGGAGACGGCGAACCCGGTGCGCAGCTTCAAGGGCCGCGGCACCGAGGTGATCGCGAGCGCGCCCGGCGCGGATGCCGTGGTGTGCGCCAGTGCGGGCAACCTCGGCCAGGCACTGGCCTGGTCCGGCCGCAACCGGGGGCTCGACGTCACCGTCGTGGCGTCCCGCTTCGCGCCGGTGACCAAGCTCGACCGCATCCGCGCCCTGGACGCCCGGCTGGAGCTGGTGGACGGCGACTTCGAGCTGGCCCGCGAGCGGGCGGCGGACATCGCGCGGCACGACGGGATCCGGCTGGTCGAGGACAGCCTCGACATCGAGACGTGCGAGGGCGCGGCGACCATCGGCCTGGAACTGGTGGACGCCGCGCCGCCGTTCGACGCCGTGCTGATCGCTCTCGGCGGTGGCGCGATGGCGACCGGGGTGGGTCACGTCGTGAAGGACTGCCTGCCCGGCGCCGAGGTGATCTGCGTCCAGCCGCTGGGCGCACCGGCGATGACGCTGTCCTGGCGCGAGCGGCGCGTGGTCACCACCGATGCCACCGACACGATCGCCGACGGCGTCGCCGGGCGGCGCCCCATTCCCGCGGTGCTCGACGACCTCCTCCGGGTCGCCGACGACGCCGTCCTGGTCCGGGAGGAGTCGATCATCGCCGGGATGCGGATGCTGCTCGACCACGCCGGCCTGGTCGTCGAACCCTCGGCCGCGCTGGGCGTGGCGGCCATCCTGGAAGACCGCGAGCGCTTCGCCGGGCGGCACGTGGTCACCATCGTGTGCGGCGGCAACGTCGACCCGGAGGCCCACCGCCGCTGGACCGGCGGATAATCTCGCCCGGAATATTCTTCCGCGCGAGACGTTCTACCGGCCGACACCAGATCAGCAGGAGGCTGTCATGCAGTTCGGGATCTTCTCCGTCAGCGACGTGACCACGGATCCGACGACCGGCCAAACTCCGGACGACACCCAGCGCGTGCGGTCGATGCTGACCATCGCCCAGCACGCCGACCAGGCCGGGCTCGACGTCTTCGCCACCGGCGAGCACCACAACCCGCCGTTCGTCGCGTCCTCCCCCACCACCCTGCTCGGCTACCTGGCCGGGGTGACCAAGAACATCATCCTGTCCACCTCGACGACGCTGATCACCACCAACGACCCGGTGAAGATCGCCGAGGACTACGCGATGCTGCAGGTCATCTCGGGCGGCCGGATGGACCTGATGATGGGCCGCGGCAACACCGGGCCGGTCTACCCGTGGTTCGGCCAGGACATCCGGCAGGGCATCCCGCTGGCGATCGAGAACTACGCTCTGCTGCGCCGCCTGTGGGAGGAGGACGTCGTCGACTGGGAGGGCAACTTCCGCACCCCCCTGCGCGGCTTCACCGCCACCCCGCGTCCGCTCGACGGGGTTCCGCCGTTCGTCTGGCACGGCTCGATCCGCAGCCCGGAGATCGCCGAGCAGGCCGCCTACTACGGCGACGGCTTCTTCCACAACAACATCTTCTGGCCGATGTCCCACACGAAGAAGATGGTGCACTTCTACCGGCAGCGGTTCGAGCACTACGGCCACGGCCCGGCCGACACCGCGATCGTCGGGCTCGGCGGGCAGGTCTTCATGCGCAGGAACTCCCAGGACGCGTGGAACGAGTTCCGCCCCTACTTCGACAACGCCCCGGTCTACGGCCACGGCCCGTCGATGGAGGACTTCACCGCGACGACCCCGCTGACGGTCGGCAGCCCGCAGCAGGTGATCGACCGGTACGCGGCGATGCGCGAGGACGTCGGCGACTACCAGCGCCAGCTGTTCCTCATCGACCACGCGGGCCTGCCGCTGAAGACCGTGCTGGAGCAGATCGACCTGCTCGCCGAGGAGGTCGTCCCGGTGCTGCGCAAGGAGATGGAGGCCAAGCGGCCCGCGCACGTGCCGGCGAACCCGCCGAGCCACGCCGAGCGCGTCGAGGCGGCACGGGCGAAGGCGGCTTCCTGAGCCTCCGGCGAACCGGACGAACGTCACATCGCGACCCTACGGAGAAGTAACCTACGGTCCCGTAACCTGACGGGATGGCAGAGCTCGTGTACCCACCCGTCGTCCTGTTCGCGAAGACCATGTTCCGGGTCCTCGACCTGAAACTGCGCGTCGAGGGCAGCGAGCACATCCCCGCCCGCGGTGGCGCGGTCATCGCCTGCAACCACGTCTCCTACCTGGACTTCATCTTCTGCGGCCTGGGCGCGCAGCCGGCGAAGCGGCTGGTGCGGTTCATGGCGAAGAAGGAGGTCTTCGACCACCGGATCTCCGGCCCGCTGATGCGCGGCATGGGCCACATCCCGGTCGATCGCGCGGCCGGGCGCGGCGCCTACGACGAGGCGGTCGCCCGGCTGCGCGGCGGCGAGGTCGTGGGCGTCTTCCCGGAAGCCACGATCAGCCCGTCGTTCACGGTCGAGGAGGTCAAGTCGGGCGCGGCGCGGATGGCGGCCCAGGCCGGGGTGCCGCTGATCCCGATGGCCGTGTGGGGCTCGCAGCGGCTGTGGACGAAGGGCCGGCCGCGCCGGCTCACCCAGCGGCACGTGCCGATCTCGATCCTGATGGACGAGCCGCTGCACCCCGGCCCGGCCGACGACGCCGACGCCGTCACCCGCGAGCTGCGTGACCGGATGAGCCTGCTGCTCGACCGGGCCCAGGCGGAGTACCCGGAAAAGCCCGCCGGCCCGGACGACCTCTGGTGGCTGCCCGCCCACCTCGGCGGCACCGCGCCCCAGCCCTGACCCGCCGCAGCTCGCCCGCCCGGGTTTGGCCGACCGGACGCCGACCGCGCGGGGATCAGCCGACCGGCGCGGCGGGCAGCGGGCGGACGCCCAGCGCGGGAGATCAACTGCCCGGCACCACGGGCAGCGCGCGGACACCCAGCGCGGGGGTCAGCTACGCGGCGCGGCGGGCAGCGGGCGGACGCCCAGCGCGAAGTCGGCCGCGGCCTCGGCGTGCAGGCGCGTGGTGGGGAACACCGGCACGGCACTGTCGGCCTCGCCGACCAGCAGTTCGAACTCGGTGCAGCCGTACACGACGCCCTCGGCACCGGCCGTCACCAGCCGTTCGATCACGCCGCGGCAGGCCGCGCGGGACTCCTCCCGCGTCACGCCCCGGACCAGCTCGTCGTAGATGATCCGGGGCACCAGGTCGCGGTCGGCCGCTTCGGGCACCAGCACGTCGAGCCCGTGCGCGGCGAGGCGGTCGCGGTAGAACGGCTGCTCCATGGTGAACCGCGTGCCGAGCAGGCCGACGGCCGGCGTCGGTGATCGCGGCGGCGGTGGCGTCGGCCAGGTGCAGCATCGGGATTCCGACCGCGTCCGCGATCGTCCCGGCGACCTTGTGCATGGTGTTGGTGCACAACACGACGACGTCCGCGCCCGCCGCCTCCAGCGCCCGCGCCGCCCGGGCCAGCTCGGCGCCCGCACCCGCTCGTTGACCAGCCGGTAGTACTCCACAGAGGACTCCCAGCTCATGCCGCCCGGCAGACCGATCACCTTCACGGCGACCAGTCTGCCGGGCGGGTGATCAGGCCTTGCGGCGGGCGCGCACCAGGAACACCAGCGCCGCGCCGCCGAGGACGAGGGCCGCGCCGAGGCCGATCAGCCAGCCGCCGTCGAAGCCGGTGTGCGCCAGGTCGGAGGCGTCGCGCGCGGTGGCCTTCGGGGTTTCGCTGGTGGCCGCCACGGCGGCGGCGCCGGCCGGGGAGCTGCTGGCGGTGGTCCCGGCGGTGGACCGCGACGGGGTGCTGGTGCTGACCGCGCTGGTGGACGTGGCCGGGGCGGTCGTCGTGGTGCTGGTCCTGGCCGCCGAGGTGCTGGTGCTGGTGGTGGTTTTCCCGATGCCGCAGACGAACCAGTGGCTCAGCTGCGGGATGTTGTCGTTCTTGCCGGTCGCGGGGGCGCGCAGGTCCGTCCACGGCGGGGTGGTCGAGAGGCCGAGCTTGCCGGGCTCGTAGACGTTGTAGGCGTTGCCGCCCTTGACGATGATGCCGGTCACCGTGATGTCCGGCGACACGGAGACGATGTCGAGGTACTGGTCGTCGTCGAGCTTGCCGCGGGTGAAGGTGTAGTCGCCCGGCGCGGTGAGGGTGGTGCCGGCGAGTTTGGCGCCGGCGCAGGTGCTGGCGTTGCCGTCGTGCCGCGTGGCGCGCGGGTCCTCGGCGGCCGCGTGGGCCGTCGCGGTGCCGAGAACGAAACCGGTGGCCAGCAGGGCCGCGGCGATGTCCGCGCGCAGCGACCGGCGTCGGATGAGCGTCATCGTGCGAACTCCAGGGGGTCGGGAGAGGGCGCGCGCCGATCCCACGGCCGGCGCGACGAGCAGGCGCACGCTACCCCGAACGGAGGAGCAAGATCACCCCCGATCGCGCTCGGTGACCGTTTCGAGGCCGTTCGGTGCCCAATCCGAAGTAGAACAGCGGTAACCGTGCGGTGGACCGGCGAGGCGGGGCCGCTGCCGCCGTGGTACCGGCGCCGGAGCACCGTGATCACGGTGAGCGCCTGCGCGACGGTGGTCGCCGTGGTCGTGGCGGCCGCGACCCTCCGGTCCGGCTGGGACGGCCTCCTCCGCCCGGCCATCCAGGCGGCGGCCATCGCGCTGCTGACTGTCCTCACCACGCCGAAACTGCTGGAGAACGGCTCGATCGCGTCGGTGCGCAGTTCTTCCTGCGGCGCACCCGCAACGCGCCCCGCCCCGAGGAGGACCCGGCCGTGGCCCGGCAGTCGGCGACGTCTTCGCCCTCACCGAGCTGTCCCTGGCGGCGCGGGATGCGCCACCGGCTACCGAGCTACCACGTGCGGGCCTCGCGCAGCAGGAGGTCCCGCACGTGCTCCACCGCGGGGTTCGCCCCGGCGCCCGGCCGCTGCACCAGGAACACCGTGTTGATCGGGGCCTCCTCCGGCTCGTGCAGCGGGACCAGGGTGCCGGAGGCCAGCTCGGCGGCGCACAGGTACCTCGGCAGCACGCTGTACCCGGCGCCGGCGGCCACCGCGGCCACCACCCCGCGCAGGTCGGGCATCGTCACCGCCGCCTCGGCGGTCAGCCGCTTGCCGAAGACGTCCCGCCAGTACCGGCGCGCGATCGGCAGGTCCTCGGCGTAGGTCACCAGCGGCATGCCCGCCGTCGCGCCGCAGACGTCGTCACCGGCCCGCGCCGCCCACGACGGCGCCGCGACGAGCACGTAGTCCTCGTCCATCAACGGGTAGGCCACCAGCGCGCGGCCGCGGGGACGGCGGGTCGAGACCACCAGGTCGTGGTGGCCGGCCCGCAACTGCTCCAGCAGCGGATCGGTCAGCCCGGTCGCCACGCGCAGCCGCACTCCCCCGGCGACCAGCGGTGCCAGCGCGGGCATCACGCGCACGCACAGCAGCTCGGCCGGCCCGGCCAGGTACACCGGCTCCGGCGGTCCGGAGTGGACGATGTCCGTCCCGGCGACGGCGGCCAGCGCGTCGACCGGCCCTGCGACGCGCCCCGCCAGCTCGTGCGCCAGGTGGGTCGGCTCGGCGCCGCGCGGGACACGGGTGAACAACGCGCGGCCCAGCTGCTGTTCGAGCGTGCGCACCTGCGCGGTCACCGTCGGCTGGGACAGCCCCAGCAGCGGCGCGGCCGCGGTGAACGAGCCCGACCGGTAGACCGCGAGGAAGGTGCGCAACAGGTTCAGGTCCACCCGGACAAGGTATCGGAAAACCGATGGCAGCGATCGCCTCTTCTATTCGATTTCCGATGACAGCGCGCCTACCGTCGAGGACATGGCGAACATTCTCTTCGTGATGACCGGTGCCGACCGCTGGACGTTCGCGGACGGCACCCAGCACCCGACGGGCTTCTGGGCCGAGGAGGCCGTGGTCCCGTTCGAGACGTTCACCGCGGCCGGCCACCGGGTCACCGTGGCCACGCCCGGCGGTGTCGTGCCACCCGTCGACGAGGCCAGCCTCACCCCCGAGGCCACCGGCGGCGCCGAGACCGCCGCACACCTGCGCGAGGTCGCGGCCACCGCCTTCGCCCACCCGGTCGCGCTGGCCGACGTCGACCCGGACGGCTTCGACGCGGTCTACGTGCCCGGCGGCCACGGCCCGATGGAGGACCTCGCGTCCGACGCCGGCTCCGGCCGCCTCCTCACCCGGGCGCTGCGGGACGGCAAACCGATCGGCGTGGCCTGCCACGGCCCGGCCGCGCTGCTGGCCGCCACCGACGAGGGCGGCAACGCCTTCGCCGGATACCGGATCACCGCCTTCAGCAACGCCGAGGAGGAGCTGGCCGGCAACGCCGCCAAGGCACGCTGGCTGTTGCAGGACCGCCTGACCGAGGCGGGCCTGAAGGTCGAGACGGGCGAGCCGTTCGCCCCGCACGTGGTCGTCGACCGCACCGTGGTCACCGGGCAGAACCCGGCGTCGTCGGCCCCGCTCGCGGCGGAACTGCTGAAGCTGCTGCCCTGATCGCGAAGGTCCACACCGGACCGTGGCAGCATGGGGTGGTGACCGAACACCACGCCGACGACGCCCCGCTGACCCTCTACCTGGTCAAGAGGCTGGAGCTGGTGATCCGCTCGCTGATGGACGACGCGCTGCGCCCGTTCGGGCTGACCACCCTGCAGTACACCGCGCTGACGGCGCTGCGGCACCGCAACGGCCTGTCGTCGGCGCAGCTGGCGCGCCGCTCGTTCGTCCGGCCGCAGACCATGCACACCATGGTCCTCACGCTGGAGAAGTACGGGCTCATCGAGCGTGCGGAGGACCCGGCCAACCGCCGGGTCCTCCTCGCCACCCTCACCGAGCGCGGACGGCAGGTCCTCGACGAGTGCACCCCGCTCGTGCGCCAGCTCGAGGACCGGATGCTGGCCGGCATGGACGCCGGCAGCCGCGCCGCCTTCCGGCAGGGCCTGGAGGACGGCTACGGCATGCTCGCCTCGCACGCCAACGCTCAGCGCGCGTTGACGAACGGCGGCGGCGAGTAACGCACGAACGCCGCGTCCCCGATCGCCGACGCCACGTCCTGCAGCCGCTCCGGCCGCGCGGCGTCCGACCAGGCGCCGGTGCGGATGCGGTGCTGCACCGCGAACACCCCGGCCAGGTACTCGGCCGGGGTGAACGCGCAGTGCCCCACCCGCTGCACGTAGGCCTGCCGCAGCAGGGCGCTCTCCCCGGCCCCGGCCACCCGCAGCGCGTAGTCCCGCTGGTACTCCACGGGCGCGAGCTGGTCGGCGATCGTGTGCAGGGTCAGCTCCGGCACCCGCAACCGTCCCGTCGGCGTCGAGGTGCGCCGCATCCACGCCACGGCTGCGGAGTCCGGCGCGATGTCCGCGGCGCGGGTCAGCGTGCCCAGGTCGGCGTGCAGGTCCAGGCCCGCCTCCCGGTACAGCGCCGCGACCTGCGGCAGCCGCGCGGACCGGTGCATCAGGCGCGCGTAGTCCACGCCGGTGTTCCAGCCGCTGTCGCCGCCGGCGACGGAGACGATGCTGACGCGGGACGGGATCACGAACGGCAGCGTCTGCAACAGCCACGTGTACTGGGCCTGCTGCCGGGCGGCGTGGTCCGTCGGCGGCTGCGGCCCGGCGGCCCAGATCGGCGTGTTCATCAGCGACGCGGCCAGCGCGATCCGCGCCCGCCCCGCCGGGGTTTCCTGCGCCCGCCGCACCGCCGTGGTGAGCGCGGCGACGGTCGCGGCCGCCTGCGCGGGCGTGGTGAACCCGGTCAGCTGCACATCCTGCCCGGGCAGCAGCAGCTCGGCCAGGGCGTGCTCGCCGTCGAGCTGGTAGTTGTTCAGGTTGATCCCGCCGCCGACCAGGCCGCACGTGGTCAGGACACCGTCGACGCGTCCGGCCGCGCGCTCGGCGAGCAGCGCCGACACCAGGCCGCCCATGGACTGCCCGAGCGCCACGACCTCCCGTGCCGGGCCGATGCGGTCCTCGACCGCGGCGAGCGTGCTGAGCTGGTCGGCCACCGCGGTGTCCAGCGCCCAGCCGGCGTGGGCGTAGGACGAACCGGCGAGCGCGTAGCCGCGGTCCAGCAGCGCCTGGGCGGTTGCCGGGTCCGGCGCGTTCGCGGCCGGGTTGTCCGGGCCGGGGCGGAAACCGTGGCTGAACAACACGAGCGTGCCGTTCCAGCCGTCCGGCACGTCGGCGATCCAGGTGGCGCCGTCCGGCAGCGTGCCGCTCAGCCGGGTCGCCGCGCTCGCGGGCGCCGCGGGCAGGACGGCGGCGAGCACGAAGGTCAGCAGCGCGATCCCGAGGCGGCGCATCACGCGTCACCCCGCGGCGTCAGCGCGACGGCGACCAGCGCCAGCAGAGCCATCCCGGCCAGGTACACGCCGACCAGCAGCGAGCTGCCGGACGCGGTGAAGATCGCGGTCGCCACCACCGGCGCGAGGCCGCCGCCGACCACGTTGCCCAGCTGGTAGCCCAGCGACACGCCGCTGTAGCGGATCCGGGTCGGGAACTGGTCGGACAGCAGCGCGGGCAGCGGCCCGTACTGGGCGGACACGGTGATCACCGCGACCACGCACGCCACCAGCGCCAGCACGAACACCCCGGTGTCGAACACCAGGAAGAACAGCAGCGCCGCCACCGCCTGGGCGATCGCGCCCGCGGCGATCACCTTCCGCCGCCCGAAGCGGTCCGCCAGCCCGGACAGCCCGTAGATCGCGCCGAGCTGCACCACGCTGGTGAGGATCACGACGACCAGCAGCGCGTTGCGCGAGTAGCCGATCTCGGCGGTGCCGTAGGACAGGATGTAGGTGAGGATGATGTAGCCCATCGCGGTCGACGCGCCGGTCACGAACACCGACCGCACCACGGCCAGCGGGTGGTCGCGCAGCACCTCCAGCAGCGGCACGCGGGCCGGGCGCTGCCGGGCCGCCTGCTCGAACAACGGGCTCTCGGTGAGGCGGCGGCGGATCACCAGGCCGAAGATCACCAGCACGAAGCTGACCAGGAAACCCAGCCGCCAGCCCCACTCCACGAACGCCTCGCGGGTGGACGTGGAGGCCACCAGCAGCACCAGGTTCGCGGCGATCGCGCCCGCGGGGACACCCAGCTGTGGCGCGGCGCCGTAGAGCCCGCGGCGCGACGGTGGCGCGTGCTCCACGGCCATCAGCGCCGCGCCGCCCCATTCGGCGCCCACGCCCACCCCCTGGGCCAGGCGCAGGACCACGAGCAGGATCGGCGCGGCAACCCCGATCTGGGCGTAGGTCGGCAGCAGCCCGACCAGCACGGTGGCCGTGCCCATGATCAGCAGCGAGATGACGAGCATCCGCTTGCGGCCGATCCGGTCGCCGAAGTGGCCGGCGACGATCCCGCCGACCGGGCGCGCCAGGAACCCGACCGCGAACGTGGTCAGCGACGCGAGCTGGCTGACGGCGGGGTTGCCGGACGGGAAGAACTGCGGCCCGAAGACGAGCGCGGCGGCCGCGCCGTAGAGGAAGAAGTCGTACCACTCGATCGCGGTGCCCACGAAGCTGGCGACGGCCACTCGCCGGGCTTCGCGGGTCCCGGAGCCCGGCGCGGAGACGGCTTGCTGGTGCGTCATCGAACCACCAATCATCAGAGCCTCTGATATGCCGTCGAAGAATGGCATTCCGGGCCGGGCCGGTCAAGGCTCTTGACTGAGTACTCACTCAGGGGCAGTCTCGGCGGTGACCCGCGACGGCGCGGGAGACGAGGAGACTCACACGATGGCGGGACGGGTTGCGGGCAAGATCGCGTTGATCACCGGCGCGGCACGGGGTCAGGGCCGGGCGGACGCGGCGCGGCTGGCGCAGGAGGGCGCCGACGTGATCGTGGTGGACATCGCCGCCGAGCTGCCCAGCGTCACCTACGCCTCCCCCACGCCGGCCGACCTGGACGAGACCGTGCGCCTGGTGGAGAAGACCGGGCGGCGGGCGGTCCGGGTGCAGGCGGACGTGCGGGACCTGGCAACGCTGCGCGCGGGCGTCGACGCCGGTGTCGCGGAGCTGGGTGGGCTGGACATCGTGGTGGCCAACGCCGGGATCTGCGTGCCCGCGCCCTGGGACGACGTGACCGAGGAGATCTTCGACGACACGATCGGCGTGAACGTGCGCGGCGTGTGGAACACCGTGATGGCGGGCGCGCCGCACCTCGTCGAGCGGGGCGGCGGGTCGATCATCCTGATCAGCTCGGCGGCCGGGATGAAGGTGCAGCCGTTCCTGGTGCCCTACACGACGAGCAAGTGGGCGGTGCGCGGGATGGCGAAGGCGTTCGCCACCGAGCTGGCGCGGCACAACATCCGGGTCAACAGCGTGCACCCGACGGGCGTGAACACCGGGATGACCGGCGAGGGACTGCAGGCCGCGTTCGCCAAGGGGTTCGAGCGGGACCCGAAGCTGGCCGGGATGCTGACGAACCTGCTGCCGGTGGCGATCACCGAGCCCGAGGACGTCGCCGACACGGTGCTGTTCCTGGCCTCGGACGAGTCGAAGTACGTCACCGCGCACGAGCTCGCCCCCGACGCCGGCGTCACCGAGTTCTGACCCCGGTGGACGGACCCGCCTCCTCCGGCCGCGACCGCATCCTGGCCGCGGCCGAGGAGCTGTTCGCCGAACGCGGCTACGCCCGCACGTCGACCGCCCGCCTGGCGACAGCCGCCGGGGTGCCGCAGGGGCTGATCTTCTACCACTTCGGCACCAAGGAAGGGCTGCTGCTGGCGCTGATCCGGGAACGGTCGACGCGGACCCTCGCCGATCTGGTCCCGTCCCCGGTGCCGGCCGATCCGCACGCCGCCGTGGTGGAGTTGTGGCGGCGGCTGTCGCGGCTGCTGGGCGAGCAGACGCCGATGCACCGGATCGTGTTCCGGGAGAGCGAGCACCACCCCGAGCTGCGGGCCCGGGCCCGCGAGATCCACGACACGATCACCGCGGCCGTGAGCGGCTATCTCGCCGAGGTGACCGGCCACGCGAAGGCGACGCCGCGCCACCACGCGGCGGCGCGGATGCTGGTGGCCACCTCCTCGGCCAGTTCGGTCGCTCCCGGCGGTCCGGTGCCGTCGGCGAAGGCGGTGGCGGATCTGTTGCTGGACGGGCTGGGCCGGGCTACCAGGTGACCGGCAGCTCGTAGACGCCGTAGACGGAACCGTCGTGCTTGAACGGGATGTCCTCGATGCCCGCGGCGAGCGCTAGCGTCGGGACGCGGCGGTACAGCGTGCCGTAGACGATCTGCAGCTCCAGACGCGCCAGCTGCTGCCCGAGGCACTGGTGCACGCCGAACCCGAAGGCCACGTGCCGCCGCGCGTTGCGGGTGATGTCGAGCCGGTCGCCGTCCGGGAAGACCGACGGGTCGCGGTTGCCCAGGTCGTTGGCGAGGATGATGCCCTCGCCCGCGCGGATGACCGTCCCGCCGATCTCGATGTCTTCCAGGGCCACCCGGCGGCGGCCGTTGTGCGTGATGTTCAGGTACCGCAGCAGTTCCTCGACCGCCGAGGCCACCAGCGCGTCGTCGCCCTCGCGCAGCAGCGCCAGCTGGTCCGGGTGCTGCAGCAGCGCCAGCGTGCCCAGCGCGATCATGTTGGCCGTGGTCTCGTGACCGGCGATCAGCAGCAGGACGCCCATCTGCGCGGCGTCCATTCTGGACAGTTCACCGGCGGTGACGCGCTCGGCCAGCCCGGACAGCAGCTCGTCGCCCGGCCTGGCGAGCTTGTCCCCCATCAGCCCGTCGAGGTAGTTCACCAGCCCGGCCGAAGCGGCGGACCGCTCCTCCGGCGCGGCGTCCCGGCGGATGATGGTCCTGCTGTGGTCCTGGAAGAACTCGTGGTCGGTGTAGGGCACGCCGAGCAGTTCGCAGATCACCAGCGACGGCACCGGCAGCGCGAACGCCTCGACCAGGTCCACCGGATTGGGCTCGGCGAGCAGGTCGTCGACGAGGTCGTCGACGATCTGCTGCACCGCGGGCGCCATCGCGCGCACGCGTTTGACCGAGAACGGCGCGGTCACCATGCGGCGCAGGCGGGCGTGGTCGGGGTCGTCCATCAGGATGAAGCCGATCCCGCTGCCGCCCGGCTGCACCGGCGCCGGGCTCGGGTAGCCGGGGCGCGTGATGTCCGCGCTGACCCGGGGATCGGCCAGCAGCGCGCGCTGCTCGTCGAAGCGGGTCACCAGCCACGGGGTGCTGCCGTCCCACAGCCGCACGCGGGCCAGCGGGCCCTGCTTCATCAGCTCGATGCCCGCGGGCGGCGGGTCGAACGGGCACCGCGCCGCGCGGGCCATGGGGAATGCGGGAACGGTCATCGCGAAACTCCAGTCCAGGGCGTTTCCGGCGGCGGGGTCCAGCCGGGGACCGGCCGTCCACAACGGACACCGGCGTCCTCCGCCGGGCCCTCGCCTCGGTGACCAGCTAACCGGGCCCGGCGTGCTAAGTCAAGCGATTGATTTAACTCTGGTCACACGAGTTGCCGGTGCTCGGCGGCGACCGCGGCCACGATGCCGACCGCACGCTCCCAGCTCATCTCGTCCAGGCCGGCGTGGGTCGTGATGCGCAGCCGGGAGACGCCGTCCGGCACGGACGGCGGCCGGAAGCAGCCCACCCGCACTCCCGTCGCGAGGGCGCGGGCCTGGGCGGCGAGCGCGATCCGCGGGGAGGGCATCGGCACCGACAGCACCGCGCCCGCCGAGCGCGGCACGCCCAGCCGGTCGGCCAGTGCGGCGCCGCGCTCGTGGATCCGGGACGGCAGGCCGGGCTGCCCGCGCAGCACGCGCAGCGCCGGCAGGGCTCCGGCGGCGGGGGCCGGCGCCAGACCGGTGTCGAAGATGAACGGGCGCGCCCGGTTGACGAGGTGGTCGATCAGCGCGGCGGAGCCGAGCACCGCCCCGCCCATGGCGCCCAGCGATTTGGACAGCGTCGCGGTCATCACCACGTGCGGGTGGTCGTGCAGGCCGAGGCCGTGCAGCAGGCCGCGGCCACCGTCACCAACCACGCCGAGCCCGTGGGCCTCGTCGACGACGAGCAGCGCGCCGTGGGCGGCGCAGGTCTCGGCGAGCTCGGCCAGCGGTGCGGCGTCGCCGAGGACCGAGAAGATCGACTCGGTCAGCACGAGCGCCCGCCTGCCCCCGGCCGCGGCGAGCGCGTCCCGCACGGCGGTGACGTCGTTGTGCGGGACCACCCGGATGACGGCCCGGGACAGGCGCGCGGCGTCGATCAGGGAGGCGTGCACGTGGGCGTCCGAGACGATCACCGTGTCCCGGTCCGCCAGCGCGGTCACCACCGACAGGTTGGCGTGGTAGCCGGTCGAGAACACCAGCGCCGCCGCGCGGCCGGTGAACCCGGCCAGCTCGCGCTCCAGCTCGGCGTGCAGGGTGGTCGTGCCGGTCACCAGCCGGGACGCGCCGGCGCCGGCGCCCCAGACCAGGGCGGCCTCGGCCGCCGCGCGGCGGACGTCCGGGTGGCCGCTCAGTCCCAGGTAGTCGTTGTTCGCCAGGTCGATCGCCTCGTCCCCGGCCGCCCGCGGGCGCAGCACGCGGTGCAGGCCGGCGGCCTCGCGCGCGGCGCGCTGCCCGGCGAACCACTCCGCCCAGCTCATGCGACCGCCGCCGCGGCCGCGATGCCGCGGCAGATCGCGGCGATGTCGTCGTCGGTGCACACGTAGGGCGGCATGGTGTAGATCAGGTCGCGGAACGGGCGCAGCCACACACCCTCGGCCAGCGCCGCCTCGGTCGCCTTGTCCACGTCGACCGGGTGATCGAGCTGGACCACGCCGACCGCGCCGAGCACGCGCACGTCGGCGGCCTCGATCCCGTGCAGCGCCTGCAAACCCGTGTTGATCCGGCGCACGTCGCCCCGCCAGTCCCCGGTGGACAGCAGGTCCAGGCCGGCCGACGCGATCGCGCAGGCCAGCGGGTTGCCCATGAAGGTGGGCCCGTGCATGAGCACACCCGACTCGCTGGCGGACAGTCCATCCGCGACCTCGCTGGTGCACAGGGTCGCGGCCAGGGACAGGTAGCCGCCGGTGAGGGCCTTGCCCACGCACATCACGTCCGGCGCCACCCCGGCGGCGTCGGCGGCGAAGAGGGTGCCGGTGCGGCCGAACCCGGTGGCGATCTCGTCGAAGATCAGCACCAGCCCGTGCTCGTCGGCCACCTCCCGGAAGACGGGCAGGCAGCTCGCCGGGTAGGGGTGCATGCCGCCGGCGCCCTGCAGCAGCGGTTCCACGATCAGCCCGGCCAGCCGCACCGCTTGCTCGGCGGCGAGCGCGCGGAAACCCGCGGCCCAGGCGGCGACGTCCGCCTCGCTCCGGGGTGGGCGGTCCCCGAACACCTGCTCCGGCAGGACACCCGACCACATCGCGTGCATCCCGCCGTCGGGGTCGCACACGCTCATGCAGTCGAAGGTGTCGCCGTGGTAGCCGCCGCGGACGGTGAGGAACCGGGTCCGCTCCGGGTGGCCGGTGCCGCGCTGGTACTGCAGCGCCATCTTCATCGCCACCTCGACGCTCACCGACCCGGAATCGGCGAGGAACACGTGCTCCAGCCCGGCGGGGGCCAGGCCGATCAGCCGCTCGGCCAGCTCGACGGCGGGCTCGTGGGTGAGGCCGCCGAACATCACGTGCGACATCGTCGCCAGCTGCCGGCGCGCCGCCTCGTCGAGCGCCGGGTGCCGGTAGCCGTGGATCGCCGACCACCACGACGCCATCCCGTCGACCACGTCCCCGGCGCCGTCGAGGGTGATCCGGCTGCCGGACGCGCCGGTGACCAGCCGCGCCGGAGCCGGGTCGGTCATCGAAGTGTACGGGTGCCACAGGTGCTCGCGGTCGAAGGCGAGCAGGTCCTCGGGTGACATCAGGCGTTGGGGACGAGGCCGGTGCCGGCGCCGCGGCGGCGGATCGGCGGGTCCACCGGTTCGGTCCGGGCCCGGTCCTCTTCTGAGCCCAGCACGACGAACCCGTTGTCCCGGATCATCTCCAAGTCGGCCTGAGCCGCCTGTCCCTCGGAGGTGAGGTAGTCGCCGAGGAAGAGCGAATTGGCGACGTGCAGCGCGAGCGGTTGCAGCGAACGCAGGTGCATCTCGCGGCCACCGGCGATGCGGATCTCCTTGTCCGGGCACACGAACCGGGCCATCGCCAGGATCTTCAGGCACCGCAGCGGGGACAGCTCCCAGGTGTCCGCCAGCGGGGTGCCGTCGAAGGGCATCAGGAAGTTGACCGGGATCGAGTCGGCGTTCAGCTCCCTGAGCGCGAACAGCGCCTCGACCAGCTGCTCGTCGGTCTCCCCCAGCCCGGCGATGAGGCCCGAACACGGGGACAGCCCGCCGTGCTTCGCCTTCGTCACGGTGTCCACCCGGTCGGCGTAGGTGTGGGTTTGGACGATGGTGTGGTGGTTGCTCTCGGCGGTGTTGATGTTGTGGTTGTAGGCGTCCACCCCGGCCTCGGCGAGACGCTCGGCCTGCCCGTCGGAGAGCAGGCCGAGACAGGCGCACACCTCGACGTCCGGGTGTTCCTCCTTGAGGGCGCCGACCATCTCGGTGACGCGGTCGATGTCCCGGTTGGACGGTCCGCGCCCGGAGGAGACCAGGCACACCCGGGCGGCGCCACCGGCGATCCCCGCGCCGGCCTGCTTGAGCGTCTCCTCTTTGGACAGCCAGGAGTACTTGAGGATGGGCGCGGCGGAGCCGAGCGCCTGGGAACAGTAGTTGCAGTTCTCCGGGCACAGGCCGGACTTCAGGTTCACCAGGTAGTTCACCTTGACGGTGTTGCCGAAATGCGCGCGGCGCAGCCTGCCCGCGGCGGCGACGACGGACATCACATCGGCGTCGTCGGCAGCCAGCACGGCGAGCGCGTCACCGGGCCCGGCGGGAACCCCGGCGAGGACCGCGTCGGCGAGCTGCTCGAACCTGGAGCCCATCACTTCTCCTGACTCTGCGTGACCGTTCTATTACAACCTGAACGGTGTTCGGTTGCGGCGCCGACGGTACACTGGGCGCCGCGAACGGGTCAACGGGAGGAGTCGGCGTGCGCTACCACCGGCGCGATGTCGTCGAGCGCGCGATCGAGGTCCTCGACGAGTACGGCTTGGAATCGCTCACCATGCGCCGGCTGGCCGCCGAACTCGGCCTGCAGCCGAGCGCGCTCTACCACCACGTGCCGAACAAGCAGACGCTGCTGGCCGCGATCGCCGACGAGATCCTCGACCGCGGCCGGCGCGAGCGCCGGGCGGCCGAGTGGGACCGGCGGGTGGTGGAGATCTGCGCCGAACTGCGCGACGCGATGCTGGCCTACCGGGACGGCGCCGAAGTGGTCGCCACGGCGCACACCTTCGGCCTGGGCGCCAGCGAACCGGCGACGCAGCTGCGGGAGGCGCTGCGGGACGGCGGCCTGGACGGCGACCTCGTCGAGGTGGGCACCCGCGCGTTGCTGCACCTCGTCTTCGGGCACACGGCGGAGGAACAGGCCGCGCTCCAGGCCGCCAGCGCCGGAGCGATCGACCGGGACCCCGGCGGCCCCGGCGACTTCGAGCAGGGTATCGAACTCCTGCTCGACGGCCTGCGCTCGCGGGTGCGCCGCTGACGACGGCCGCGGGCCGCCAGCGGACGGCCCGTGGTGGACGGGCGCCATGCGATCACGCCGCGCGAACCCGGCGAGCGCGGCGGGCGGCAATCCCCGAACCCGCCGCCCCGGCCGGCCACCGCACCACGTCGCGGCGGCCGGCCGGGCCGGCCGCCGCGGCCGCTACTCCGGCCGGCTCGTCCTGCGCCGGGACCGGCCCGGGGTCACCAGTCGTGCACGGTGCCGTCGCCGAGACGGTTCGTGGGCAGGTACGCCGGCTCGTAGGGGTACTTCGCCGCCAGGTCCTCGTCGAAGTGGATGCCGAGCCCGGGCTCCTCGCCCGGGCGCAGCCCGCCGTCGGCGAAGGTGAACGTCGGGCCGAACACCGCCATCGTCTCCGGGCTGTGCAGCATGTACTCCTGGATCCCGAAGTTGTGCACCGCCAGTCCCAGGTGGACACCCGCCGCGAGGCCCACCGGTGACACGTCGGTCGGGCCGTGCATCCCGGACTTCACCTGGTACATCGCGGCGTAGTCGATGATCCGGCGCACCCCCGTGACGCCTCCGGCGTGCGTGACGGGCGAGCGGACGTAGTCGATGAGCTGCTCCCGGATCAGCGTCTGGTAGTCCCACACGGTGTTGAACACCTCGCCGATCGCCAGCGGGGTCGTGGTGTGCTCGCGGACCAGGCGCAGCGCCTCGGGGTTCTCGGCCGGCGTCACGTCCTCCAGCCAGAACAGGTCGTAGGGCTCCAGCGACTTGCCGAGCCGCGCCGCCTGGACGGGCGTGAGCCGGTGGTGCGCGTCGTGCAGCAGGATCAGCTCGGGGCCGAACTCGTTGCGGACCGCCTCGAACACCGAAGGCACGTGCCGCAGGTACGCGCGCGTGTCCCAGGACTCCTCCGCGGGCAGGGCGGCACGGCGCGCCGGTTCGTAGTCGTACCGGCCGGAGCCGCCCACCGACGCGGCCGAACTGCTCGCCACGCCGTACACCGAGTCGAGGCCGGGCACGCCGGTCTGGATCCGGATCGCGCGGAACCCGAGTTCGAGGTGCTCCCGGATCGAGTCGTGCAGCTCGGGGATCCCGCGCCCGCTGGCGTGCCCGTAGACCAGGCAGCGGTCCCGGCTGGCGCCGCCGAGCAGCTGGTACAGCGGCATCCCCGCGACCTTGGCCTTGATGTCCCACAACGCGGTGTCGACCGCGGCGATCGCGGCCATGGTGACCGGGCCGCGCCGCCAGTAGCCGCCCCGGTAGAGGTACTGCCAGGTGTCCTCGATGCGGTGGGCGTCCCGGCCGATCAGCAAGGGTGCGACGTGGTCGCGCAGGTAGCTGGCGACCGACAGCTCCCGGCCGTTCAGCGTCGCGTCGCCCCAGCCGACCACCCCGTCCGCGGTCGTGATCTTCAGCGTGACGAAGTTCCGCCCCGGGCTGGTGACGATGACCTCGGCGCTCTCGATACGCACTGGTTCTCCGTTCATGACTCGACCAACTGGTTCCGGCGCCGCACGACCTCGGCGGTGATCTCGCGGAGCCGCTTCTCCGTCAGCGGGTAGCCGATCATGATCACGACCGCGATCACCGTGCAGGCGGCAGGCACCAGGCCCGCGGCCGCGCGGATGCCCCACAGCGCCCCGTCGCTCTGCACCCGCGCGCCGCCGGCATACCCGGCGAGGGCGATCGTGTACGCGGCCGCGGCGCCGCCGAGCGCCTGGCCGATCTTGCGGACGAACGAGAACACCGCGTACGTCGTGCCCTCCGTGCGGGCGCCGGTCTTCCACTCGCCGTAGTCCACGGTGTCCGCCTCCAGCGACCACATGAGCGTGTTGACCAGCCCGGTGCCCGCGCCGATCAGCACGAAGAACCCCAGCGACACGAACGGGACCGAGGCCGGCGCGAACAGCACACCGAGCGCGCCGACGACCATCACCACGCCACCGGCGACGTAACTGGGTACCTTGCCGAAGCGGCGCACCAGCTTCGGCACGAGCGGCGCCAGCACGAACATCAGGACCAGCTGCGGGGCGGAGATGGCGATGTAGAGACTCGGGTTGCCGAGCACGTCCCGGGCGTAGTACACGCCGATCGTCTGGATCGAGAACATGGCGGTCAGGAAGAACAACGAGCTGACGCACAGCATCATCAGCGGCTTGTTCCGCCGCAGCGTGCGCATGCTGTCCTTGAAGCCGACCTTGGCCACGGCCCGCGGCACCGTCTCCCTGGCCGTGACGAACGTGAACAGGTACAGGCCGGCACCGACGACCACGAAGGCGAGTGTGGTCAGCAGCAGCGACCGCTGCAGGTTCTGCGAGTCCTTGATCTGCGGCGAAACCACGAAGGTCAGCATCAGCATCGTCGCCGCCGCCCCCATCCCGCGGGCGCTGGCGAGCTTGGTGCGTTCGACCGGATCCTGCGTCATCGCGGCCGCGAGCGAACCGAAGGGGATGTTGACCAGGCTGTAGGCCGTGCCCATCGCCGCGTAGGTCAGGTACGCGTAGACGATCTTGGCCGTCATCGGCCAGTCCGGTACGGCGAAGGTGGCCACGCTCAGCAGGAGCAGTGGCACCGAGGCGTACAGCAGCCAGGGGCGGAACTTCCCGAAGCGGGAGCTGGTCCGGTCGACCAGCCTGCCCGCGGCGAGATCGGCGAAGCCGTCCCAGATCCGCACGACGAGGAAGATCGTGCCGGCCGCGGCGGCGGGGATCCCGGCGATGTCGGTGTAGTACAGCAGCAGGAACATCGACGACATCGAGAACGCCAGGTTGTTGCCCGCGTCGCCGGCGGCGTACCCGAAGAGCTGTCTCATGCGTAGTTTCACGGCCGCCTCCAGCGGCGCCGCAGGGTGAACGCGCCCGCCTTGGGTTTGCGGTCGCGCGTGAACACGCCCTTCTTGTTGCCCTCCACCCGGAAGACACCGGCGGAGGTCGCGAAGTCGGCGAAGTTCCACACGTGCTCGCCGGTGACGGCGTCCACGCGGTCGAACACCCGGTGGTACATGTCCAGCAGCTCGGCCTGGTACTCCTCGGTCCACGGCTGCGGGATGACCGAGTGCAGGCCCGCCACGGTGTCCGCGCCGTACTCGGTGACGAGGATCGGCTTGTGGTGCCGGGCCGCCCACGCGGTCAGGTCGGCTTCCAGTTCGCGCTCGGCCGCGGCCAGGTCGCCGGTCTGGGTGTACCAGCCGAAGTACCGGTTGATCATCACCACGTCGGCCAGGTCGGTGACCAGGCACTGGTCCGACGGCGACAGCATCATGTTCACGAAGCCGACCGGGCGGGTGGGATCGAGCCGCCGCGTCTCGGCGAACAGCGGCTCGAAGTACTTCCGGGACTCCTCGGTGTGCGATTCGGGTTCGTTGGCGATGCTCCACAGCACGACGCTGGGGTGGTTCTTGTCCCGGGCGACCAGCTCGCGGATCGCCTGCAGGTGCGTGCGCCGCGCGGCGTCGGAGACCGTCTCGGCGGAGAACGTCGGCTGCCGCGCACCCTGCAGGATGCCGCCGCCGATGCCGAGGTTGAGCCCCACCGCGGCGGTTTCGTCGATGACGACGATGCCCTTGCGGTCGGCGTAGTCGAGGATCTCCTCCGCGTAGGGGTAGTGCGAGGTCCGGAACGAGTTGGCGCCGATCCAGTCCAGCAGCGCGAAGTCGTGGACCATCGACACGTCGTCGTGACCCTTGCCGCGGACCGCGTGGTCCTCGTGCATGCCGAACCCGGTGAAGTAGAACGGTTCCCCGTTGATCAGGAACCGGGTGCCCTCGACCGCGACGGTGCGGATGCCGACGTCGAGCGAGTAGCGGTCGGCGGGCGAACCGTCCTGCCACAGTTCGACGTCCATTGTGTACAGATAGCCCTCGCCGGGACGCCAGGGGTGCGCGCCGGCCACGGTGAGCGTGCCGGACGTCCCGACGCCGCTCGCGACCTCGGTGCCCGACGCGTCACGCAGGACCACGCGCGTCTGCACCTCGCCGTCACCGGCGATCATCACGTCGTAGTCCACCGTGCCGGTGGTGCCCGACAGTCCGGTCCGGACGGTGACGCCGCGGACGTGCGTCACCGGCGTGGAGTACAGCCACACCGGCCGGTGCAGCCCGGCGTAGTTGAAGAAGTCGTGGTAGTACCGCTGCCGGGGCCCCTCCGCGGTCTGCTCGACGTACCCCGGCGGAATCGACTCCCAGCTGAGCCGGTTGTCCACGACCACGGTGACCCGGCTGGTCTCCCCCGGCCGCACGAGGGCGGTCACGTCGGCCTCGAACGGGGTGTACCCGCCTTCGTGCTCGGCGACCCGTTCGTCGTCCACCCACACGACCGCGCGGTGGGTCGCGGCGTCGAACCGCAGCACGACGCGCTCCCCCGCCCAGCCCGCGGGCACCGGCACGTCGGTCTGGTACCACACGTCGCCGACGTGCTCGCGGATCGCCGGGTCCGGGATCACGTCGTTGTAGCTGGCCGGAACCGGCATCTCGACGCTGCCGGGAAGCGGCTGCTGCCACCACTTCCGGTCCCGGCCCACTCCGCCGGGATCGACGGCGAAGCGCCAGAGCCCGGTGAGGGTGCGGCGATCTCGCCAGGTGTTGACGATCGGTCGAAGCATCGTTGCTTCCCTTCTGGGCAACAAGAGGTATCGCCCGAAGGTAGGAGGCCGCCGGTAGCATGACAATTTGTTGCCAGCTGTTGCCACGATCACCGGAGGGCAGGGCGTGGACGAGGGACGGGTCACCATCTACGACGTGGCGCGGCACTGCGGGGTCGCCGCGTCCACCGTCTCGCGGACGTTCAGCAATCCGTCGCGGGTCAACGCGGCCACCCGCGAGCGGGTCCGGGCCGCCGCGCGCGCGATCGGTTACCAGCCGCGGCCGCTGGCCCGGGCCGGATCGCCGGGCCGCGGCCGCACGCTGATGCTGGTGGTCACCGACATCGCCAACCCCTACTACGCGCCGCTGATCAAGGCGGCGCAGGCGCGGGCGATCGAACGGGACTTCACCCTCGCGCTGACCGACAGCGACGAATCGCCCGAGGTCGAGGCGCGCAACCTCCGGCAGCTGCTCGCCGCCACCAGCGGCGGGATCCTGGCGACCTCCCGCCTGTCCGACGACGTGGTGCGCCAGCTCGCCCAGCACCGGGCGCTGGTCGTGGTCAACCGGGAGATCGACGGCCTGCCGAGCCTGGTCGTGGACACCGCGGGCGGCATGCGCAAGGCGGTGCGCCACCTCGCCGCGCTCGGCCACCGCCGCATCGCCTACCTGTCCGGGCCGCGCAGCTCCTGGGTCAACGGGCAGCGGTGGCGCGCCGCCCGGGAAGAAGCCGGCGCGCTCGGCATCCGGGCCGGGTTCCTCGGCCCGTTCGCGCCCAACCAGCAGGGCGGCCACGAGGCGGCCGACGCGCTGATCCTCGACGGGGCGACGGCGGCGATCGCCTACAACGACCTGATCGCGCTCGGCACCCTGCAACGCCTGCAGCTGGCCGGGATCCGGCTGCCCGGGCAGATCAGCCTGATCGGCTGCGACGACATCTTCGGCGCCGGCCTCACGGTGCCCGCGCTGACCACGATCGCCGGCCCGGCCGCGAAGCTGGGCCGGTCCGCCGTGGACGCCCTGTGCGCCGAGCTCACCGGGCGCGGCGGCCACGAGGTGACGCAGCGCTTCGACGCCCACCTGGTCGTCCGCGGGTCGACCGGCCCCGCGCCCGTGGCAACTGGCGGCAACTAGTTGCACGGGGCGGGCGCCGGCGGCGAGCCTGCGGGAATGCACCGTGGCTCGACAGGGATCGCCCTCGCACCCCATCCGGACCGGCTCCTGCCCAGCGACCCCGCCGAGCGGTCGATAGCCCGCAGGCTCTACGAGAGCGTGCGCGACCTGCCGTTGATCAGCCCGCACGGGCACGTCGACCCCGCGCTGCTGGCGCAGGACACCCCGTTCGGCAACCCCGCCGAGCTGCTGGTCACCCCCGACCACTACGTGACCAGGCTGCTGCACGCACACGGCGTCCCGCTGCGCGACCTGGGCCTGCGCGACCCGGAAGGGCGTACCGCCCCGCCTCGTCAGGTGTGGCGCACCTTCTGCGCCCACTGGCGGTTCTTCCTGGGCACGGCGTCCCGGCAGTGGCTGGAGGCCGAGCTGCACGACGTCCTCGGCGTGACGGTGCACCCCTCCGAGGCGACCGCCGACGCGTTGTTCGACGAGCTGTCCGAGCGGCTCGCCAAACCCGGCTTCCGGCCCCGGGAGCTGTACGAGTCGTTCAACCTCGCCGTGCTCGCCACGACCGACGACCCCGCCGACGACCTGCGGCACCACCGCGCGCTCGCCGCCGACCCGGCGTGGCGGGGCCGGGTGGTGCCGACCTTCCGGCCCGACCGTTACCTCGACGCCACGAACCCCGGCTGGCCGGCGGCGCTGGACCGCCTCGCCGAGGCGAGCGGCATCGACACCGGCAGCTACCGCGGCACGATCGCCGCGCTGGAGCAGCGCCGGGAGTTCTTCCGCGCACACGGCGCCACCGCGACCGACCACAGCGCCCCGGACGCGAGCATGGAGTTCCTGCCCGAGGCGCAGGCGTCGCGGTTGTTCGACGCGGTGCGCGCCGGCACGGCCGGGCCCGGGGACGCCCGGACGTTGTCGCGGCACCTGCTCGGTGAGATGGCCCGGATGTCCAGTGAGGACGGGATGGTGCTCGCGCTGCACACGGGCGTCGACCGCAACCACCACGAGCCGACCTTCGCCCGGTACGGCGCCGACACCGGTCACGACATCCCGGTGCGCGCCGAGTTCACGCGAGCGCTCAAGCCCATGCTGGAGCGGTTCGGCACCCATCCGGTGTTCCAGACCGTGGTGTTCACGCTCGACGAGACGGTGTTCTCGCGGGAGCTCGCCCCGCTCGCCGGTTTCTACCCCACGGTCTACCTCGGCGCGCCCTGGTGGTTCCTCGACGCCCCGCGGGCCATGCGCCGCTTCCGGGACGCCGTCACCGAAACCGCCGGGTTCCACCGCAGCGCCGGGTTCATCGACGACACCCGCAGTTTCTGCTCGATCCCGGCCCGGCACGACACCGCGCGCCGGGTCGACGCCGCGCACCTGGCGAGCCTGGTCGCCGAGCACGTGCTCAGCGAGGACGACGCCCACGACGTGCTGCGCGACCTCAACGACCGCCAGCCCCGCAAGGCGTTCCGGCTGTGACGCTGACTCGCGCCGGGGAACCGGCGCCCGTCCGCGCTGTCCACTTGGGACTCGGGGCGTTCCACCGGGCGCATCAGGCCTGGTACACCGCCGCCGATCCCGCGTGGGGCATCGCCGCCTACACCTTCCGCAGCACCGAACTGCCGGAGCTGCTCACCCGGCAGGGCGGGCTGTTCTCCCTGCTCGTGCGCGAGGACTCCGGTGATCGGGTGGAACCGGTCGGCTCGATCACCCGCGCGCACCCCGGGGCGGACACCCGGCAGTGGCTGGCGGACGTGGCCTCCCCCGAGGTCGCGCTGATCACCCTCACGGTCACCGAGGCCGCCTACACCGTCCCCGAGCCGGGTGCCGACTCGGCGGTGTCCCGGCTGGTGGCTGGGCTGCGGGCGCGCTTCCACGCCAACGGGGCCCCGATCACGCTCGTGCCGTGCGACAACCTCGCCGGCAACGGGGACGTGCTGCGTTCGGTGCTGCGCAAGGTGTGCGCCGAGCCCGGGTTCGCCGCGTGGGTGGAAGACGAGGTCGCCATCGCCGGCACGGTCGTCGACCGCATCACCCCGGCGACCACGGCACGCGACGTGCGACGGGTCGCGGAGATCAGCGGGGTGCGGGACCTCGCGCCGGTGGTCACCGAACCGTTCACCGAGTGGCAGATCGCCGGCACCTTCCCCCGCGGTCGCCCGGCGTGGGAGCGGGCGGGGGCGCGGTTCGTCG
Organism: Amycolatopsis thermalba; assembly: GCF_003385215.1. GTDB lineage: Bacteria > Actinomycetota > Actinomycetes > Mycobacteriales > Pseudonocardiaceae > Amycolatopsis_E > Amycolatopsis_E thermalba. The sequence goes on from NZ_PQHW01000001.1 coordinate 121,796, forward strand.
ACGACATCGAGGTGTACCAGCAACGCAAGCTGTGGTTGCTCAACGGCGCGCACTCGCTGCTGGCCTACACCGGGCTGGCCCGCGGGCACGCCACGGTCGCCGAGGCCGCGGGCGATCCGGTGCTCGGCGAGCTGGTCGAGTCGTGGTGGGACACCGCGGCCCCGTACCTGTCCCCCGCCGGGATCGCCGGCTACCGGCACCGGCTGCGGGAGCGGTTCGCCGCGCCCGGCATCCGGCACCTGCTGAGCCAGATCGCCGCGGACGGCTCGCAGAAGATCCCGGTCCGGATCCTCCCCGTGCTGCACCGCGAGCGGGCGCGGGGACGGCTGCCGCACAGCGCGGTCGCCGGCCTGGCCGCGTGGCTTGCGTACCTGCGCGGCCACGAGGTGCGGGACGCGCGTGCCGCGGAGCTGATCCCCTTGGCGCGCGCGGAAAAACCCGCGCACCGCGTCCTGCCCGCGATGGACCCCACCCTGGCCGACGACGGAGAACTACTCACCGCGATCAACACCGAACTACCACGACACCCGGCCCGCAGCACGTGACCCGTCCGACGCCCGGCCGGGGCCACCGGCTGATCCCTTCGGCGAGAGAGGTCGCCCGGGCGAGGCGGTGATCCGCGGCGAGAACCCGGGCGTGCAACCGCCCGGCGAGTTCGACGTAGAGCGCATCAGCGAGACGCAGATCCGCACGGCGCGCCCAGGCCCCGGCCGCGAGTTCGACGACGGGATGCCGCGTGAGGGAGATCGTCGCCAGCGCACCCAGCGCCGCGCCCACCTCGGACGCGGGCAGCTGCCCGACACGCTCCAGGCGGCTCAGCGAAGAGAGCACCTCGGCATCCAGGTGCGCCGGCGCGGGCAGAACGGTACCCGCGAGCCGCTTCTTCGCGGCGGGCGCGTAGCCGGTGCCGGCCAGCAGGTCCACGAGAACGGAAGCGTCCAGGACGGCGATCTCGGCGGGCGCGTCACTCATCCTCGGCACCGGCCAGTTCCGCCCGGGCGCCGTCCAAGGCCTCGACAGCCGCGTCGTGCGAAACCGTGCGCCGCGGCGACGGCAGCGCGTCCAGCCAGGCGGTGGTAGCCGGCGTTGCAGCTCGTCCGCGATCGCGGCCTGCACCAGAGCGGACACGTTCAGATCCGCGGCCTTGGCGCGTTGGGCCAGCTCATCGGGCACGTAGACGTCAGCCTCGCCATACACACCCTACACACACGTCCCGGTGTCGGTGACCGCCGCGGCGCGCCCTGCGGACGATGCCGAGCTCGCAAGGAAAGCCGACAGCGTCAGTCCCGATCGGCGCGGCGGGGCAGTCCCGCCGAGTTCGTGTCCCCCCGCTCACTCAATCAGTAACATTGAGTAGTCACGGAACGACTCATGGGTTGTCGGCTGGACCGACGTGCCCGTGGGCCGGCGCCCGAAAACTGTCGGTCATGGGGCCTATCGTTCGAGCCGTGGCCGGAGGGGGCGACTGGGAGGTTGCATGAGCAGGGTTCTCGGTGAGCTCACACGGGCACAGGACGCACTTGCCCGTCCCACACTGCGCCTCCTGGACGGCAAGTGGGCGGCATTCCGAGTCGCGGTGTTCCGTTGTTCGTTTTCCCGCGATCGCCGGTCGGTCCAGACGGACGTGCTCCACACCCAGATCGACACGTATCTGACCGAGCTGCAGCGCGACGGCATCGATGTTCCGCCGAGCATGAACGGACGGGCACTGTGCAACCTATGGGTCAACGACCAGTGGCTGTTCCGGGACAACGCTGCAGATGACAGTCTTGTCTATTCGCTGACCTCGTCGGCGTTGGAAGCGCTCGACCTGGTGCAGAACCTGTCTCGTGACCGCGTGCTCGTGTCGGAGTCGCGGCTGACGACGATTCTGGACACGGTCCGCCGGTGGGCACTGGAAGCATCGCCTGATGCTCAGGCCCGCATCGAGCGGCTGAACAGCCAGATTCGCGAGCTGGAAGCCGAACGTGATCGCCTCGAAACGGGCGGCGACGCGGCTACAGCGTCGGACGAGCGGATGCTCGACGGGTACACGAACCTCATCGATCTGATCGGCCAGCTGCCCTCGGACTTCAAACGGGTCGAGGAATCCGTGCTGGACATGCATCGCAAGATTCTTCGCGACTTCCGCGACGAGGACCGCCCTGTTATCGACGTCCTCGACGAGTATCTCGCGAGGCAGGACGAGCTGGTGAAGGAGACGCCGGAGGGACGAGCGTTCGATGGAGCGTTCGTTCTGCTTCGCGACGACGCGCTCCTGCTGGAGCTGCGGGAGAACGTTCAGGCACTCCTCGCGCACCCGGCGGCGGAAGTCCTCGACACGAGAGACGTCAGCGAGATCCGCGGGGCGGTGACGATCATTCGCCAGGGCATGAAGGACGTGCTCGCCCAGCGCCGGCGGCTCACCGCGACGTTGAAGGAGCACATCGTCAACCGCGACGTGCTCCAGGAGCGCGAGCTCGACCGGGTGTTGCGAGGGATCGAGCGTGAACTGGCGAAGTGGATGGAGACCGCGGGTCCGCGAGCCCCGGTTCCGGTCGAACTGCTGCCGCCCGTGGCGAAGGTGGGCCACCTGCGTACCCGGCTCTGGGATCCCGCCTCGGCCGAACCCCCGCCGCCACTGGAACGGGTCGACGACGACGGTCTGGAGCCACCCACGGTCGAGGAGCTGCGAATGCAGGGCGGGCCTTCGCTTGACGAGCTGCGGGCGGCGTTGATCGACGCCTTCACCACCGGCAACAGTGACACGGTGGGACATCTGTTCAATGAACTGCCGAAGCGACTGCGGCGCCCCGTCGAGGTTCTCGGGCTCCTCCACCTCGTGTCGCGTATCGACGCGATGAGTGACGACGACGAAACCGAGGTGTTCGAAGCGATCCGCCCGAACGGCGATCGACGTCACTTCCTGGTACCCAGGATGTCCCTCACCCCTACCGAAGCCGCAGCGCTCGCCGGTCTCACACTCAACGGATCCGCTGGTGAGTGACACCACGGACGAGTCGGCCGAGAACGCCGCTTCGCACTTCCTTCAGGCTGGCGCTGGCGAGGACTTCGACTCGCACTTCGACGACGACACCGAACTCCTCGACGACGACACCGAATTCCTCGGCGACGTCGACGAAGGCTTCGCCGGCGAGGAAAAGCAGGAAGGATCGTCGCTGGTACTGTTCGAAGGAGACGCGGGCGGTCTGTCGCTCGAACAACGCCGCGCCTTGGTCGCACTGCTGAAGCACCGGTTCATCTCGGCGGCACGGAATCCCGCGGAATGGCGCGTCATCCGAGAGGATCCGGTTCCGATCAAGTCCCGGTTGAACGACATGTTCCTCGATCTCCACGTGGATCCGAACCACGAGGTCGCGTTCAAACAGCAAGCGGCCTCCGAAGGTGGCGGGCGGGAGTTTCCGACGCTTCTCCACGACACGGTGTACACCCGTGAGGAGACGATTTCGCTGGTGTTCCTGCGGCACCGATTCCAGAGCGAACGAGCGTCCGGGCACGAAGACGTCACCGTCGAACGAGACGAACTCATCGCGCACATTGCCTCGTTCCGGCCGGCTCACGCAACCAACCGCGCGGGTGACGAGTCGAAAGCCAACAACGCCATCGACAGCCTGATCAGGGCGAAGGTCCTCACTCGCACCAATGACGCGTCCCGTTTACGGATCTCTCCGGTCATCGCGGTCCTGCTGCCGTTGCGAAAACTCCAGGAGCTGTGGGAGTGGCTCATGCAGCTCAACGGCACCGAACCCGGCACCGGGGCAGACGACGCGCTCGCTGTCGACCCTGCCCATGCGGCTCCCGCGAAAACCGAGGGAAAGGCATCCAGTTGACGACTAACCACTCCGAGCGGCAGCTGCTCCGCCTTCCCGGCACCACCGAGGGGGCCACGCAATGGAAGGTCGACACGCTCCAGCTGATCAACTGGGGCGGCTTCCACGGCCACAGCATCGTCAGCTTCGCGCCGACCACCACCCTGCTGTCCGGCGCATCCGGGACAGGTAAGTCGACCTTGCTCGACGCCTACATCGCGGTGATGATGGACTCCAACATCCCCTTCAACGGCGCGTCCAACGACGCGACCGTCGGACGTGCCCGAAGCGCCGACCAGCGTAGCCTCATCTCCTATCTACGCGGCAAGCTGGATACGAGCCGGATCACCGGTGGCGGGTTGGCCGACCAGGTCCTGCGGGGAGAAAGCTCCGCGACATGGGGGGCGCTGGCGGTCACGTTCGTCGACGACAACGAACATCGCTACACCGTCGCCCGCCTCTACCACGTTCCCCGCGCGGCTACCAAGGACAGCGATCTCACCCGGAAGATGTGCATCGTCGAAGGCACGATCGACCTGTCCGAGGTCGAGCCCTTCGCCAAGGACAAGTTCGACAAGCGGACGGTCGAGGGCAGATTTCCGAACCTGAAGATGCACGAGACCTACGGGTCGTTCTCCCAGGCGTTCTTCACGCGGCTGGGTATCGGCGCCCACGGCGACGGCGCCAAGGCACTCCGCCTGCTCGCGCGCATCCAGGCCGGATACCAGGTCCGCACGGTTGACGACCTGTACAAGTCCATGGTCATCGACCTACCGGGTACCTACGCCGCCGCGGACGACGCGGTCGAGCACTTCAAGAATCTCGAAGACGCCTACGACGCGATGGAGACCGAGGGACAGAAGTCCGAGGTTCTCGCCCGGATTCCCGAGCTGCACCGGGACCGGCAGGAAGCACTCGAGAAGGCTCGCCTGATCGACACGTTCGGTATTCATCGAAGCGGGGACACGCCGTTCACTGTGTGGATGCTCGGTACCGAAGACACCCTGCTCGAAACGGCCGAAACCGCCAGGCGCAGCCAGCGGGCCCAAGCCGTCAAGGACAAGGGTGAAGCCGAAAAGCGACATGCCGAGCTGACATCTCGTAAGATCGATGTCGAAGCCGACCTCCGCAAGAACGAGTCACATGCGACGCTCGCCCGTCTCGAAGCGGAGATCAACCGGCTCGGATCCGACTTGAACGCCGCGTCCGCCCAACGCGCCACCTTCGACGAGCTGACGGCCCGGCTCGGCCTCACCATCGACAACGAGGACGACTTCACCGCCACCCAGAAGCAGTCCCGCACGTTCGTCGACGGGTTCGAGGCCGCACTCGAGGTCGTCAATGCGCGACGGCACGCTCTTCAAATCGCCGTCTACGAGCCCAGCAAGGAGAAAGGCGAGCTCGTCGACGAACGCGACTCGCTGGCACACCGCGAAGGACGCATGGATCCGAAGCTGGACAAATCGCGGATGATGATCGCCCACGCGACGGGTATCCCGCCGGAGGACCTGCCGTTCGTCGGCGAGCTCCTCGACGTGCCGGCTGAGCAGAGGAAGTGGCGGAAGGCCATCGAAACCACTCTCTTCGGCCTCGCCCGCGTCCTCCTCATCGACGCAGACGAGCTCGATCGAGTCTCTCGTGTGATCGACCCACTCGACCTTCCGCACCGAGTCAACTACGAAGGAGTGCATCTCACTTCGTACGAACCCAGAGATTTCGACCCGGCCTACGTGTCGGGGAAACTGGACTACAAGCCCACGCGCTTCACCGCATGGGTCCAGGACCGCATCTCCGGCGCCGGCGTCGATGCGTTGTGCGTCGACAATGCCGGCGGGCTGGGTGGAGGGGGCCGCCGCGTCACAGTGAATGGCCAAACCCGCAGGGGAAGGTCCGGCGCTCACGGCTCGATCAACGCGCCGTACGTCATCGGGTTCTCGAAGGAGGAGCGCCTGGCAGAGATCGAGACCCGCCTCGACGAACTGGAGAAGGTCCTCGGCGATCTCGACAGACGGCGAGCCGACGTCGACCGCGAGTTCACAGCGCTCCTCGCGGACAAGAGCTCCCACGAACACATCCTCTCCACCAGGTGGCGCAGCATCGATCCCGACGGCGTCCAGCGTGAGATCGACAGCCGAGAACAGCAGAGGAAGCGCATCCTGGCCTCGGACGACGCCCTCCGCACGTTCCAGACCGAACTCGAAGCCCTCAACACCAGCTTGAAGGACGCCGGAGGCAAGATCTACGCGGCCGAGCAGACCATCGAAAGGCTCGATGCCGACCTTGGCGAGATCATCGACCGGAAGGACCACATCGTCGGGGAACTCCAGCGCATCAACCGTGAGCAGGCCGTCACGCTCACCGACGAGCAGTCAGCCTATCTCGACACCGAGTTCGCACAGGTCGCAACCGTAGGAGACCTCAGTGGGTTCCGAGCTGGGGCCGGCCGCCTCAAGGGGAGGCTCGTCGAACTCGAGCAGGGAGAACTGGGCAAGGCCGACAAGGCGACGCAAGCACTCGAAACCGCGTTTCAACGGTATCTGGACCGGTGGGACGACCCGAACCTGTCAGCCTCGATCGAGAACTACCCGTCATTCCGGCGCATACTGGACAGCATCGTCGCCACCGGCCTCCACGAGCGCCGACAGGAATGGGCGAAACGGCTCACGGACTGGTCCGGACAAGATCTCGTACCGCTCGCCGGCGCGTTCGGTCTCGCGATCGACGACATCCGCAACCGGCTCGAACCCGTCAACAAAATTCTCGCACAACTCCCGTTCGGCGCCCACCGTGACCGGCTCAAGATCGATCTGCGCGAGTTGAACCGCGACGACATCAAGAAGTTCAAGAGGGAACTGAACACTCTGTCCCGAGCCGACATCGACGCCTTCACCGACGACCAGGTCCAAAAGTGGTACAGGAAACTACGCCGGTTCATGGGCGCGATCCGGAAGGACACCGCCGGCAAGAACAACCGCGACTACTTCCTCGACGTGCGCAAGCACATCGAGATCACCGCCGTCTCCTACGACAGTCACGGTCGTGAGCGGTCAACCTACGCCGCGCTCGGCGGGAAATCAGGTGGTGAGTCCCAGGAGCTGGTCGCCTTCATCGTGGGCGCCGCACTGCGCTTTCAACTCGGCGACGAAACCGACGCACGCCCCGGATTCGCGCCCGTTTTCCTCGACGAAGGATTCGTGAAAGCCGACAGCGAGTTCGCGGGCCGTGCGGTAGACGCGTGGAAGGGCCTCGGTTTCCAGCTCATCATCGGCGCCCCGTACGGCCAGTTCACCGCGCTCGAGCCACACGCCAGCCACTTTCTGTACATGGCGAAGAACAGCCGCGGCTACTCGTCCGTGAAGACCCTTTCCCGAACGGAACGCCGAGCGGACGCACAGGCAGACGTCACCGAGATGCCCGCATGAAAACGCCCGCCGACGTCCTCGCCGACATCCGTCGACGACTCGACCGCACCTGGGCCGGTGACGTCGCCGGCGCCACGACATCGTGGCCACACCGGTTCGCCCTCGGCACGACCACGAAGACCCAGCTCGAAGCCGGCTGGCAAACCATCTACCAGCCGCGAATCCGGCAGTGGCGCGACTGGGCCCGAGGACGTCCGGTACGGCTGCACACCCAGCAGAAGCGGGTATACACCACGACCCAGGACATCCCCACGCACCTCGAAATCGTCGATGTCGGCAGCGCCGCCGCTGTCGTCGGCGATGGCTGGGAGAGACGACTCGCGAAAGCGCGGGCTCACCTGACTCGTGTCACCACCCACTTCCCCGCCGCCGCCGACCCCGCCCTCGTCATCCGCACAGCCAACCGCTACGAGGACACTGACTTCGAGCTCCTGCTCACCGTCGCCGCCTGGTTCCAGGCCCACGACGCCAGTGGCTACACACCACGTCAGGTCCCGATACCCGGTGTCCACTCCAAGTGGCTCAACACCCATCAGCCGCTGATCCTCGCACTCACCGGACGTGACAGCCTCGGCCTCCTGCCCAAACACCCCGCCCGCATCCACTTCAGCTACCTCGACCCCACCTACCAAGCCTCGGGCGCACGTCGCCACGACTCCGCGAGCGTCGGCGACAGCGTCACGCCCGCTTACGCCCCGACCGTGGTCATCATCTCCGAGAACAAAGACACCGCGATCCACTTCCCGCCCATCACCGGCGGTATCGCCGTCGAGGGTGGTGGATTCGGTGGCAAGACCGCGGCCGCCTTCCCCTGGCTCACCGCCGCGCCGCACCTCTACTACTGGGGTGACATCGACGCGCATGGCTACGAAATCCTCAACGGCTGGCGCGACGACGGCGTGCCTGTCGCCAGCATCCTCATGGACACCACAACATACGACACCTACGAGCCCTACGGCACCGATACAGACCAACGGGGCCAACGCCTCGAACCGGGAAGCCCCAAGTCCCTGCCACACCTCACGCCGGACGAGCGCGCCGTTTATGAACGCCTCACTGACCCGATGTTTCGCGGTTACCGGCGCATCGAACAGGAACGCATACCGCTGCACACCGCCGCTAGCGTCGTCACTGCTCGCACCGCGTCCTCGAACGGGCACTGATAGCGGCTCACCTTCGGGGCTCCGCGGTGCCTGGATGACCAGCGGGATCCGATGTTCTAGCGCAGGTGTGCCGTCGACGGGGTGCCAGGGATGAGCTGGATGTTCGGTGATCGCTGGAGAAGTCAGGTCGGTGCCACGGCCACCGGAGTCACCGCCAACCGGGCAGCGACCACCGAGGACTGGAGCGGGGTGATGCCCCCGAGAGGGAAGACGGGCACGTACGCGACGACGTCGGTGGCGAGCCGACTGCCGGCGGTGCCGCGGCCGCCTGTCGGCGGTCAGGTGCCGAAGCGGAAGCCGGCCGGGTCGCGTGGCGGCGTGAGGCCGGGACGCGTCCACCGGGCCAGATGCTCCGCGGCCTCCGGGTCGGCACCGTTGAGCCCGTGGAACACGAAGACGCCGTCCACCCCAGCCGCTTGTTGCCGTCGATCAGCGGAGGGTTGCGCACGATCGACTTGAGGAGGACGGCGGCCTTCTCGTGCAGGCCGGGATAGGCGTCCTGCCCCATTACCGACACCTGCGGGCGGTGCGCCGCGGAGTCCAGCAGCCCGACGTGCTCCTTAGGTCCTGGCCCGCGCGGAACGCCTTGCCCGCGCCGGTCAGCACCACCGCGCGCACCGCCGCCTCGTGCTTGCTGACACCCTGCGCCTCGGCGAGCATCGCGAGCGCGCTCCTGCTCCTCGGTCAAGCGCAAAGTCATGACCACGCACCCGACGCTACCAAGCTGGTATCAAGATCATCAGGCGCCGAAGTGGACGTGGGCCGCCCACACGGACGGGAGGTTCGGGTACTTCTCCCGCAGCGCGCGGGCCGTCCGGTGCACCGCCGTCGCCGCCGTCCCGGCTCCGGGTGTGAGCAGGTCCCGGTAGATCCACTGCGCCAGCACCGGCGCGACGGCGTCCTCCACCCGCCACAGCGTGCCGACGACCTGGGCGAACCCGGCGATCTGGAACGCGGCCGCCGGGTGGATCGCCTCGTCGGACAGGGTTTCGCTCGTGCGGGCGGTGTCGCAGGCGGACAGGTAGGCGAACCGCGCGTCCGGCAGGCGCAGCCGGGACACGTCGACCACGCGCAGCGGGGCGCGGGCGTGGTCGTGCAGCACCAGGTGGCTGTCCGACGGGTTGTCCGGATCGCTGTACCCGTGGCAGGCGAAGTGCACCCAGCCGGCGGACGGCAGCGCGTCGAGAACGGCGTCGCGGGTGGCGTCCGCGCCGGTCAGCACCGTGGCACCGGGGACGTGGGCGGCGAGGAACTCCGCTTCGGCCCGCGCGCCGGGCAGGTCGGAACCGTCCGGAGTGGACGGCATCGCGACGACGAGCAGCCGCGGCCGCTCGCCACTCCCCCGCCGCCGCGTCCGCGCGTGGGCCAGCGCCCGGACCGTCGGCGTGACCGACGAGATCACCCGGTCCATCACCGTCGGGCCGCCGCCGCGGTGGTGTCCGGCGGCGTGCAGCGGGAGCAGGCTGAGCACGCCGACCGGCGCCCACCAGATCCGCGATCCGGTCACCCCGATCGCGTCCAGCACCGGGCCGGTCACGGTGTCCCACAACCATTCCAGTGTGTCGTGGATCGTGCGCTCGGCGGCCTGCCGCTCACCGGGTTCCGCGGCCAGCGCGGCGCGGAAGGCACGCACCCGCTGCCGCAGCGCGTCTTCGGTCAGGTCCGGCAGCGGCCGGGCGCGGACGCCGTCCGGGGTGAGGATCACCGCGTCGCACCGGTAGCGGCTGACGTTGACGTAGACCACCGGGCCCTCGTGCGCCTGCGCCGTCAGATCGTCCAGCGACGGCGGCCGGAGGAACCGGTCCAGCCCCGGCAGTTCCCGGATGCGCGCGGCCAGCGCCTCCAGTTCCGCGGCGAGCGCGAGGCGGTCCCGCGTGGTGTCGGTTTCGAACTCCGCACCCAGCGCCTCGAACTCCGCCGCCAGCCCGGGCGCCCGCTCGCGCAGCTCGGACAGGTCGCCGCGGCTGTCGAGCGCCTGGGCCGCCAGCACGCAGCGGCCGGACTCCAGCACGGTCACCGCACTCTCGGGGTCGCCCGCGTTCAGCGCGCACGCGGCCGCGTCGGCGGCGAGCCCGGCGAAGCGGCCCAGCCAGTACTGGGCGTCGCCCCGGTCCAGACGGCGGCCGGCGAGCTGGGGCAGCAACCCGACCGCGACCGCGTAGCCCTCGGCCGCCGTCGCGGGCAACCCGCCCTCGGCGGCCAGCTCGCCCCACCGCTCGGCCGCCTCCACCCGCCGGACCGTCGGTGATCCGGCGAAGAGCGCGGCCTCGCGGTAGACGTCGAGCGCCTCGGTGAGCGCGTCGCGGTCGCCGGACCGGCGGAACCGCAGCCGCAGCGCGTCGGCGAGCGTGCTCAGCGTCGTGGTCCGCGAGAACGCCTCGCCCTCCCGGCCCCGGACCGCGTCACGCGCGAGCGCGACGGCCTCGTCGAGGATCGCCGGGTCCGTCTCCCCCGCACCGGGCCGCGCGGACCAGTCGCACAACGCCCCGGCCAGACCGGCCACGTAACCGGCTCGCTCCGGGCTGCCCTCGGCGGCCGCGGCCACCGACGCGCGCCGCGCGGCGATCGCCTCGCGCAGGGCGTTCTGGTCGCCGGACCGGGCGTAGGCGGTGCCCAGGGCGCCGCCCAGGTTCGCCAGGCGCAGCGCGCGGTCGGGGTGGCCGGCCGGGGTCGCGTCGGCGGCGGCGCGGTGCACGCGGATGGCCTCGTCGAGGGCTTCCGCCCGGCCCGTCCGCTCGAACCAGTCCGACAGCATGGTGGCGAGGTTGCCGAGATGGCGGGCGTGCCCGGCGACGCGGCCGGCGCCCAGGCGGACGGATTCCCGCGCGGCGTCGAGCGCGTCGGTCAGCATCCGCAGCTCGCCGGTGACGCGGAACCGGCGGTGCAGCGTCGCGGCGAGGTTGGCCAGCATCACCGGATGGTCCGGGTGCCCGGCGGTCGTGGCGGCGGCCGCGCGGGCCGCGTCGATCGCCTCGGTGAGCAGGGCGAGCTCGCCGGTGGCGAGGAACAGCGTGTTCAGCGTGACGGCGAGGTTGCCCAGGTACCGGGGCCGCCGCGGGTCCCCGGACGGCGCGCACCGGACCGCTTCCCGTTGCAGCTCCACCGATTCCGTGAGCGCGGCGCGGTCGCCGAACGCCTCGCCGCGCTGCGCCAGCGCCGCCGCGAGGTGGTCCAGCCGCTCGGCCCGGCGGGGTTGCCCGGCGGGCGTGGCGGCGATCGCCGCGCGGCCGTGCCGGACGGCCCGCTCCAGCAGTTCCGGGTTCCGGGTCCGGCCGAACTCGGCGGCGAGCAGGCCAGACATTTCGGCCTCCACCCCGGCGCGGTCGGCCAGGTGCCCGGCGCGCTCGGGGCGTTCGCCGGTGAGCGCGGTCCACTCGCGCTGGGTGAACAGCAGGTTCGTGGAGAACCGCGAATACCTCGGGTCGCCGGGCGGGGTGATCGCGACCAGGGTGGTGCGGGCTTCGAGCAGCTCGGCCAGGTCGTCGCGGGTGCCGGTGAGCCGGTGGCGGTCGTCGAGCAGGACACACAGGTGCGCCAGCCGGTCCAGGTGGTCGGCCGAGCCGGCCGGGGTGAGCTCGACGGCACGGCGCGCCGCGTCGACGGCCTCCGGCAGCACCGCGGGGTCACCGGTGTGGGAGAACCAGCGGCGGAGCAGAACCGCGAGGAAGTGCAGGCTGCGGCCGGTGATCTCGTCGTCCGGTGCGTGGCGCGCCGCGTCCCGCGCCTGCTCGATGCCTTCCCGCAACGCGTCCTCGTCGCCGGTCACGGTGAACACCGTCAGCAGCGCGACGACGAGGTTGTCCTGGTAGTCGGCCTTGTCCTCGGGCGCCGCGCCCTCGACGGCCTGCCGGCTCCACCACACCGCGTCGTCCAGGGTGGCCGGGTCGCGGTTGTGCTGGAACGCGGTGTGCAGCACCATGCCGAGGTTGTTGGCGTGGGCGGCTTCCTCGGCCGGGCGGTCCGCGGTGAGCAGGACCGCCTCCAGCAGGCCGTCGACGGCTTCCCGCAGGTAGCTCAGGTCGCCGGTCTGGTGGAACCGGGTCTGCAGCAGGCCGCCCAGGTTCCGCAGGTAGGTGGTGCGCTCGTCGCCGCCCGCGGCCGCGAGCGCCTGGCGTCCGTACTCGATGGCCGTCTGGACCGAGGCCGGGTCCGGGCTGTGCCGGGCCACCCGGTAGGCGTCCCAGAACCGCTCGCCCCAGTCGGTCACGGGTCAGTCCTCGGCCGCCTGGGAGGTGCCGGCGGACCCGGCAGGCGGGTCCTCGGGTTCGGTGACCTCGCGCTTGGGCGTGTAGCCGCGCGACACGCTCGTGCGCACGATCTCCTCCTCTTCGGGGGTGAGTTCGCGGTCCATCACTTCTCCTTCCCCTGGTCCGGTTCGACGAACTCCAGCACGTCGAAGTCCTCCGCCCGCAGCCGCAGGCCCGCCGTGCCGTGAACGCGCGCGCCGAAGCTGCCGTCCGGGCCCATCACGCGCGCCGATTCGAGGTACAGCTCGGGCGGGTGCGGGTAGGAGGAGGCGTAGGAGCGGTGGCCGTACCAGCCGCCCGCCCAGTTGCCGTCCTTGAGGCGGACGCGGATGAAGCACGGTTCGCGGTCGCGGAAGGCGTGGTCCCAGCCGGTGGGGGTGCGCAGGTACCGCGAGCCGCGGCGGCGGCGCTCCACCAGCGACACCGCGCCGGCCGCGAGCGCCGGGACGACGAGGAACAGCAGCACCGCCACCGCGCCGACCAGACGGGGCTGCTCGGTGAACCCGGTCCAGTCGCCGGGCCCGGTGCCCCGGGCGAGCCGGACGAGCGCGGGCCCGGCGACGATCGCGTAGGCGGCGTCGAGGGCGATGGAGGCGACGATCGCGCGCAGCACCCGCTCGCCGAGGTCGCGCTCCCCCGGCACCGGCCCGCGCCGCCGTTCGCGCACGAACTGGTAGGTGATGCCGGGCAGCACGAGGAGGACGAGCAGCGCGAGCTGCACGACCGTCGACGGTGCCTGCATCGCCTCATCCCCTCCCGGACGCCCTCGGCGTGATCACGCTAGCGCCAAGCCGCCCCGGGTTGTGCCGGACCGCCCGGTTTCGCCCGAACGTCGGTCGCGTACCCGGCTCGTTCACCGCCGGGATCTCGGCTACGTTCGGATGATGTTCGACTCGCCCGACTTCGATCTGGCGCCCTACGCGGGGTTCGGCACGTCGGCGCCGGTGCGGCGCACCTACTGCAGCTGGGCCGACGCGGGCTGGCGGTCGCTGCTCGTGCAGTGCTTCGACCACGCGCCGGCGGTCGAGCAGCTCCGGCTGCCCGGCGTGTCCGACGTCCACCTGATCCTCTACGTGGCCGGGGACGTGGACATGCGGACGCGCGCGGACGGGAAACCGGTCCGCCGCCGCCGGGCGCCCGGCGACCTCGAACTCGTCGTGCCCGGCCGCGCCAGCGTGCGCGACTACCGCGCGCACTCCGCGATGCGCACGATCCAGGTGCACATCCCGTCGGCGACCCTGGCCCGGACAGCGGCCCAGCTGGACGGCCCGGCGCCGGACTTCGCAGCGCTGTCCGCCGCGCTGGCCGCGGGCGATCCGCTCGTCGGGCAGCTCCTCCGCGCGCTGCCCGCCGCCCGCGACACGGACGATCTGTACGCCGAATCGGCTGCCGCGTTCCTCGCCACGCACCTGGTGACGCGCGGCCGGCACGCGCCGCCGCCGGGGCCGGAGCACGCCGCCGTCCGCGCGGCCATCGCCGTCATGCGGGACCGGCTGGCCGAGCCGCTGACGCTGGCCGACATCGCCGCCGAGGTGCACCTGAGCGTGTACCACCTGATCCGCGTCTTCCGGGCGGCGACCGGCGAGACACCCCACCGGTACCTCACCCGGCTGCGGATCGAGCAGGCCCAGCGGCTGCTGTCCGGAACCACCCTCACCCTCGCCGGCATCGCCGCGCGGTGCGGCTTCGCCAGTCCCGGCGCGCTGTCAGCGGCGTTCCTGAACCAGGTCGGCGTGCGGCCCTCGGCCTACCGCGAGAACTGATCGCAGCGCCTCGCGCAGGGCGGTGAGGGCGGTTGCGGGCTGGTCCCAGAACACCATGTGCCCGGCGTCCGGGATCGCCACCAGTTCGGCGGCCGGGTTGGCGCGGCCGGCTTCGGCCGCGCCGGCGGCGGTGACGACCGGGCTGTCCCCGCCGTACAGCAGAACGGCCGGGGCGGGCACGTGGGGCCAGTGGTCGAAGAAGTCCTCCGACTCGAAACCGGCGTGGGTGGCGGCGATCGCGGTGCGGGAGCACGACGACAGCCACCGGGCACGCAGCTCCTGTTCGCGGCGCGGCCACCGGGGCCAGGACCGCGCCACCTCGTCGGCGTCGGTGCCGCGGCGGGCCTGGTCGAGCTGGCCGAGGAACGCCTCCAGCGTGGTGGGATAGGGGCCGCGGCCGGGGCCGCTCATCGGTGGGTCGGCCAGGATCGTGCCGCGCACCTCGCAGCGGGCGGTGGCCGCGGCCGCGATGCGCGCTCCCATCGAATGTCCGAAGAGGACCGGCCGGTCCAGCCCCAACCCGGAGGCGACGGCAGCGACATCAGTGGCGTAGGTGGCCAGGTCGTAGCCCTGCGGCCGGGTATCGGCACTGTCGGACAGCCCGCGGCCGCGGACGTCGAGCACGATCGGGCGCACCAGGCCGGTGAGTTCGCGCGCCACGAAGTCCATCGTGATCGCGGGGCTGGTGATGCCGGGCAGCACGAGCAGCGGGATGCCGTCCGCCGGCCCGTAGTCGAGCAGGTGCAGCCGCACCGCCCCGGACCGGACCCAGCGGCTGGTCGCCGGGACCGCCGCGAGGTCGGCGAGCGCGGGCTGGCTCAGCGTGCGCGCGGACGGGGACTCGGGAACCATGTCAGGACACCTTCCTGCCGGCTCGGTCCGGCGCGTCGAGGTAGGCCACGGCGTCGGCGAGTGCGACCACGTCGGCGTACTTGGCCTGCAGGTCGAACAGCGCCGCGTCGTGCGGCCCGCGGGCCCGGTCGCCGCAGGCTTCGCGCACCACGAGGGTGTCGAAGCCGGACTGGACGGCGTCCACGGCGGTCGCCCGGACGCACCCGGAGGTGGTGGCTCCGCAGACGAGCGCGGTGTCCGCGCCCAGCCCGGTCAGCAGCGCCGCCAGCCCGGTTCCGTGGAACGCCGAAGCGCCCTTCTTCAGCACGAGGTGGTCGCTGTCGCGGCAGTCCAGCCGGGGGTCGAGCGCAACGGCGTCACTTCCTTCGCGCAGGCCGCGCATGCCGGGCGCCTTCCGGAGCCAGGCCACGGCGTCCCCCTCGGCCTCGGCCGGGGTGTAGCTGATCGCGGTGTAGATCACCGGGACGTCACCGCGTCGGGCCGCGCTCACGAGCGTGGCGGCCGCGGTCACTTCGGCGGTCAGGTCGGCTCCGGACGGGAAACCGGGTTCGGTGAAGCCGCGGGTCAGGTCGACCACGATCAGGGCCGGGCTCTGTCCACGCGGGACGGTGGCGCCGAACCCGGCCCGGTCGTAGACAGCGTCGGTCTCGGCGCCGTGCAGGCCGCGGTGGTCATCGACGGGCACGCTGCAGCTCCTTGATGAGTTTGTCCTGGGTGCGGATCCGGCCCAGCAGCCAGCCCTGGAACAGCCCGAGCGCGGCGGCGACCGCGACCGCGGCGTACCGCTTGGCGCCCGGGGGCAGCAGCATGGCCAGCCCGTCGAGGGACTCGCCGCCGTCCGCCGGGACCGGCGCCGCCGGAGCGGCGGCCCGGGGCTCCTCCCTCGCGCCCGGCTGGGCGCTGAGCTGGGCGGCGAGGTTGCGGGCGAACTGGTCGAGCAACCGGGCCGACACGGCACTGATGGCGCCCTTGCCGAACTGGGCGAGCTTGCCACGGAGGGACAGGTCGGTGCGCAGGTCGATGGTGGCGCCGCCGGGGGCCTCCCGGACGATCAGGGTGACGTCGGCTTCGGCGTCGCCGTTGCCGTGGGTGTCCGCTCCCCGCGCCGACAGCCGCAGCCGCCGCCCGGTGGTGTCGACCTCGGTGAAGCGCACCTTGCCGGAGTAGGCCGCGGTGATGGGGCCGACCTTGACCTTGACCCGGCCCAGGTACGCGTCGCCCTCCTGCCCGTCCAGGGTCGCGCCCGGCAGGCAGCCCGCGACCCGCTCGACGTCGTTGATCAACGCGAACACCGCGCCGGGATCGGCCGGGACGGACAGCTGGTTTTCCAGGATCACGAGGTCACTTCCTTCTCGGTGTCACGACGGCGGGCCGCGGTCGCCGCGACGGCGTCCACGATCGTCTGGTAACCGGTGCAGCGGCACAGGTTCGCCGAGACCGCTTCGCGGATCTCCGCGCGGTCCGCGTCCGGTTGCTGGGCCAGGAATCCCTCGGCGAGCATCAGGAATCCCGGCGTGCAGAAGCCGCACTGCAGCCCGTGGTGCTCGCGGAAGGCCTGTTGCAGGTCGGACAGCTCACCGTCCTGGCTCAGCGATTCGACGGTGCGGATGTCGGCGTCCTCGGCCTGCACGGCGAAGACGAGGCACGCGCGCACCGGTTCGCCGTCCACGAGGACGGTGCAGGCTCCGCACACGCCGTGCTCGCACCCCGCGTGCGCGCCGGTGAGGCCGAGGTCGTGGCGCAGGACGTCGAGCAGGGTCTTGCGGGGCTCGACGACGGCTTCGTGCTCGCTGCCGTTGACGGTCAGGACGATCAGGTGCCGGTCGGTCATGAGGCGGTACTCGTTTCTCGCTCCGGGGCCGCGTCGAGCGCGGCGAGCACGGTCTGCGGGTGCACCGGTGTCGTGTCGAGTTCGACACCGGTGTGGCGCAACGCGTCGTTGATCGCGTTCAGCACCGCGGCCGGCGCGCCGATGGTGCCGCCTTCGCCGGCGCCCTTCGCGCCGTTCTCGGTGAACGCGCAGGGCGTTTCCAGGTGGGACACGGTGATGTCGGGGATCTCGGTGGCGGTCGGCACGAGGTAGTCGATGAAGCTGGCGGCCGACGGTTCACCGTTGCCGGCGTAGGTGACCTCCTCGAACAACGCGCCGGCGATGCCCTGGGCGATCCCGCCGCGGCACTGCCCGTCGACGACCTGCGGGTGGATCACCACCCCGCAGTCCTCCACGCACACGTAGCGCAGGATCGTGACGGCGCCGGTGCCCGGGTCGGCCTCCACGACCACGGCGTGCGTGGCGTTGGAGAAGGTGCCGTCGCCGGGCACGTCGAAGCTCGCCGTGGCCGTCAGCGTCGGTTCGACGTCCTTGGGCAGCAGGTGGCTGCGCAGGTAGGCGACGTCGGCGATCTCCTCGAACGACGCGCGCCGGCCCGGGTCGTCGATCTGGACGACGCCGCCCGCACCGTCGAGGCGGACGTTGTCCGGACTGGTCTCCAGCAGGTGCGCCGCGATCCGGCACAGCAGCTCACCGAGCCGCGTGGCCGCCAGCGCCACGGCCGAGCCGCCGATGGTCACCGACCGCGAGGCGAAGGTTCCCCACCCGTAGGCGATGCGCTCGGTGTCGCCCTGGCGCAGCTTCACCTGGTCGAGGTGCACCCCCAGCCGGTCGGCGACGATCTGCGCGAGCGTCGTCTCGTGGGACTGGCCGTGGTTCATGGTGCCGCTGGTGACGACGACCGAGCCGGTGGTGTCCATCCGGATCTCGGAGATGTCGAACCCGGGCACCACGGTCATCTTCCGTTTGGCGAAGGCGCCCGACCCGTACCCGGTGCGCTCGGAGAAGCAGCAGAACCCGATGCCGATGTGCCTGCCCTCGGCGGTCGCGGTGTCCCGGAACTCGAACCACCCCTCGTCGCGCAGCGTGGCTTCGGCCAGGTCCAGCGATTCCCGGTAGGTGCCGGGGTCGTAGGTGACGGCGTTGACGCCGGTGTAGGGGAACTGGGTGATCAGGTTCCGCCGCCGGATCTCCAGCGGATCGAGGCCGAGTTCGCGCGCGGCGCGCTCCATCACCCGCTCGATCGCCATCACGTACTGGGGCCTGCTGACGCCGCGGTAGGGCGCGGTGGGCGCCTTGTTGCTGGTGATGGCGCGGGCCCGGACCCGGTAGGCGGGCACCCGGTACACGCTGGGCATCTCCGCCGAGGCCATCAGCGGCTCGATCCCGGCGGTGAACGGGTAGCAGGAGTAGGCGCCCATGTCGCACACGATGTCGGCGTCCAGGGCGGTGATCCGCCCGCCGGCGTCGAACGCCGCCCGGGTGCGGTAGCGCTGCTCCCGGGCCAGGAACCCGGCGGTCAGGGCCTCGCGCCGGTCCTCGATCCACTTCACCGGCCGGTTCAGGCGCCTCGCCGCGGCCGCCACCGCGATCTCCTCGCGCCCGACCACGCACTTCTGGCCGAACCCGCCGCCCATGTCCGGGACGGTGACCCGCACGGTCCGCTCGGGCACGCGCAACGAGCGGGCGAGCGCGGTGCGCACCTGGTGCGGGACCTGGGTGCACATCTGCACCAGCAGCTGGTCGTCGTGGTCGTCCCAGGACGCGATCACGCCGCGGGTTTCCAGCGGGAGCGCGTTCTGCCGTCCGCTGCGGGTGACGACCTCGACCACGCACGCGGCGGCCGCGAACGCCTCGTCCACCCCGGGGGTGTCGAACATGGACACGTCCAGCAGCACGTTGCCGGGTGCTTCCTCGTGCACCAGTGGCGCGCCCTCGGCGAGCGCGGTCTCCTCCGACACGATCGCCCCGAGGGGCTCGTAGTCCACGACGGCCAGTTCGGCGCCGTCCTCGGCGAGGTAGGGGTCCCGCGCGACGACCAGCGCGACCGGTTCGCCGGTGAACCGCACCTTGTCCCGGGCCAGGATCGGCATCGCGGTCGGCGCGAACTCCTCGGGCGGGCGGTCCAGCAACGCGACGATGTCGCCCAGATCGAGGTCGGCCGCCGTCCACGCGGCGACGACCCCGTCGACCGCCAGGGTGGCCGACAGGTCGATCCCGGTGATCCGGGCGTGCGCGACCGTGGCGCGGACGAAACACGCGTGCAGCGTGCCGGGCGGCTGGATGTCGTCGACGAAGCGTCCCCGGCCGGTGAGCAGCCGCGGGTCCTCCCGCCGGGGCACCGACGCGCCGACCCACCGGCCGCCTCGCCCGTCGAACCGCGGAGCACCGTCGCTCATCGCGTCACTCCTTTCTCCCACGCCTGGTGCAGGGCCTGGACGACGAGCGTCCGGGTGAGCCGGCGGCGGTAGGCGCTGCTGCCGGCGGCGTCGCCGGGCTGGTCGACCGCGGCGGCCGCGGCGTCGGCGCACGCGGCGAACAGGTCCCGCCCGGGGTCACCGGCGGCAAGGACGGCCTCGGCTTCCGGGACCCGGACGGGCGCCGGCGCGACGCCGCCGACCACCACCCGGCCCCCGTCCTCGTGGAGGCTGACCGCGACGTCGACGATCGCGAAGTCGCCGTGGCGGCGGGCGAACTCGGTCAGCGCCGGCCTCGGCGACGGCCGGGTGAACCGCACCGCCGTCACCACCTCGTCCGGTTCCACGGCGGTGGTGTAGAACCCGTGGAACATCTCCGCGGCCGGGATCTCCCGCCGCCCGCCGGAGCCGTCGGCGACGATCACGGCGTCGAGCAGGAGCGCGAGCAGGCACCACTCGGCGGTGGCGTCGCCGTGCACGATGCTGCCGGCCACCGTGCCGCGGGAGCGGATCGGCAGGTGCCCCACCCACCGCATGGCACGCGAGAGTACGTCGAAGTCCGGCCCCAGCTTCGCCACCTCGACCGCCCGGTGGGTGACCAGCGCCCCGATCTCCAGCCCCGCGCCCGCGCGCCGCAGGCCGGTCAGGGCCGGATCCCGGCGCAGCGGCCCCAGGTCGACCAGGGCCGTCGGCCGGGCGAGCCGGAAGTTCATCATCGGGACCAGGCTCTGCCCGCCGGCGATCAGCTTCGGCTCCTCGCCCGCCGCGGCGAGCTCGCCGAGCAGGCCGATGGCGTCGGGCACGTCGTGGGCCCGGTGGTAGGCGAACGCGGCGGGCTTCACGGTGTCGACCTCCTGTCGTTCACGGCACCTGCGTGGTTTTCGCGGGCGCCTCGGGCTTGGCCGGGACGGCGATCCGGTCGAGCTCGCGGCCGCGGGTCTCCGGCGCCCCCAGCATCATGAACACCACCGCGGCCACCACGAGACCGCCCAGCACGGTGAACGTCAGCGGCAGTCCGAGCACCGGCCACAGGAGACTGCCGAACACCAGCGGCGCGAAGCCGGTCACGGCCCGGCTCGACGACGACGCCCAGCCGAAACCGGACGCCCGCAGCTCCGTCGGGTACAGCTCGGACACGTAGGCGTACATCACCGGGATGACCACCAGCGCCAGCATGCCGAACGCGCCGATCGCGATCACGGCGCCGGTGGGTGAGCCCAGCAGCAGCGAGAACACCACGAGCGAAAGCGCCGCGAGCGGCCCGGCGACCGCGACGATCCGCTTGCGGCCGACCTTCTCCACGAGCAGCACCGCCACCGCGACGCCCACGATGCCCAGCGCGTTCATCAGCGCGGTCGAGGCGAAGGCCGCGATCTCCCCGAACCCCTGGGCGCGCAGGATCGACGGCATCCAGCTCAGGGCGGCGTAGTACACCAGCATGACGCTGATGAACAGCGACCACGCGACGGCCGTGATCCGCGGGCTGAACGCCCACACCCGGCGCAGCTGGTCGAACGCGGCCGTGAGCGCGCCGCCGCGAGTGTCCTCCACGACCGCCGGCGGGATCGTGTACGGCTCGGCGGGCGCGCCCGTGCGGCGGACGAGGTCGTCGATGACCGCGCGGGCCTCCGCTTCCCGGCCCTTGCGCACCAGGTACAGCGGGGATTCCGGAACCCCGCGCCGGACCCAGAACAGCAGCAGCGCGGGCAGGATCATCAGCACCAGCATCCAGCGCCAGTTCCCGGACACCGGGACCAGCAGGGTCGCCGTGACGGCGGCCAGGGTGGTGCCCACCGGCCACCAGCCGTCCATCGCCGAGAGCACCCGGCCGCGGTGGCGCCGCGGGGAGAACTCGCTGACGATCGCGTAGTCCACCGGGATGCACCCGCCGAGCCCCACCCCGGCCAGGAACCGCAGAGCCAGGAAGACCTCCACGTTCGGCGAGAGCGCCCCGAGCACGGAGAACAGGGCGAACACCAGCAGCGTGATGCTGAACGCCCGTTTCCGGCCGATGCGGTCGGCCACGGTGCCCCACACGACGGCCCCCACCGCCATGCCGATCAGGTTGGCGGTCGCCACCAGGCCCTTCTGGCCCGGTGACAACCCGAACTCGGTCCCGACCAGCGGCGTGAGGAACCCGTTCAGGGCGACGTCCCACGCGTCGAACATGTAGCCCAGACCACCGATGAGGAAGATCTTCCCCTGCACGCTCCAGCGCCAGGGCAGGTCCTGGACGATCTGATCTCCGGTACGCATGAATCGCTCCGTTGCGATTGTCGGCCAGTTCCGCGCCTCAGCGGGCGAACTGGTAGTTGATGGACTCGGTGTCCGGATCGGTGAGCGGGCTGCCGTTCCACAGCCAGTCGTAGGACACGTCGGACTCGCCGTCGAACCGGCGCAGCTTCTCGTCGCGCTCGCGCTGCTCGGGACCGTCGGGCAGGTGGTAGAAGCTCATGTTCTGCAGGGACGCGTCCTGGACCATGCCGGCGTGCTTGGCGCGCCGGTCGACGTAGCGGATCAGGGCGCCGTCGATCCCGTCGCGGGTGACGCGTCCCAGCTCCTCGGCGAGCACCGCCGCGTCCTCCATCGCCTGGGACGCGCCCTGGGCCTGGTAGGGCAGCATGGCGTGGCAGGCGTCGCCGAGCAGGGCGACCCGCCCGTCCACCCACACCGGATCGCGCCGGCGCCGATACATGGCCCACACCGACACATCCTCGTCCTTGGCCTTCGACAGCACGGCCGGGACCCGGTCGTCCCAGTCCCGGTACTCCGCCGCGAGCTGCTCGGCGGTCGCCGGGCCGCTCCACTCGCGGGCGATCGTGTCGGTGCACGGCACGATCGCGACCACGTTGAGGTACTGGCCGCCGCGGATCAGGTAGTGCACCAGGTGCTTGTCCGGGCCGTACCAGATCGTGGAGTGGTAGCGGTCGACGAGGAACCGGGTGGCCGGGTCCTGGGCGACCAGGTCCCCGGGGATCAGGGCGCGGTAGGCCATCTCGCCGGAGAACACCAGCGTGTCGTCGAACCCGGCGAGATCGCGGACCGCGGAGCGGATGCCGTCCGCGCCGATCACCACGTCCCCGGTGAACCGGCGGCCGTCGGCGGTGATCACCGCCGGGCGTTCCGGCTGGGCGCGGTCCAGCTCGACCACCCGCGCGCCGGTCGCCACCTGGACCACCGGCCCGTGGCCGTCCGGGTCCACGCACGCGTCCAGCAGCACCCCGTGCAGGTCGGCGCGGTGGTAGTGCCAGTACGGGGCGCCGTAGGTGTCGGTGACCCGCTGTCCCAGCGGCAGCTGGGCGATGATGCTGCCGTCGGCCCACCGGCGGCGGACCTGGTCCTGCGGCTCGGTGCGCACCCGCTCGAGCTGCGAGCGCAGGCCCAGTCCGATGAGGATCCGGCTGGCGTTGGGCGC
This sequence comes from Amycolatopsis thermalba, assembly GCF_003385215.1. Classification (GTDB taxonomy): domain Bacteria; phylum Actinomycetota; class Actinomycetes; order Mycobacteriales; family Pseudonocardiaceae; genus Amycolatopsis_E; species Amycolatopsis_E thermalba. The sequence continues at coordinate 144,715 of NZ_PQHW01000001.1, forward strand.
GGTCTGGATGCCCGCGCCGATCTCGCCGAGCTGCGGCGCCGCCTCGACCACGGTGACCCGCAGGCCCCGCTGCCGCAGCGACAGTGCCGCGCACAGCCCGCCCAGGCCGCCCCCGACGACCACGACTTCGAACGACTGGCTCGCCGTCACGCCGGCCTCCTCGTCTCGCTGTCCGCCCCGGCGAGCAGCCGCCCGGCCCCCGGCACGCGCGGCGGGAGCCCGAGTTCGGTCAGGATCCGGAACGTGGTCGCGGTGGCCGCCGACAGGACCGGGATCCCGATCTCGTCCTCGACGGGCTGGATCGACGGCAGCGACGGCATCTGCACGCACGCGGACAGCACCAGGGCGTCCACTCCGGACAGATCGAGTTTGCGGTAGTGCTCGCGCAGGTCGTGCGGGTCCAGCCGGGCCACCGCGAGGTTGTCCGGCACCTCCAGCGACAGCGCGTCCACCACCTCGACCCCGGCGTCCTCGATGTAGTCCGCCACCGCCTTCGTCAGCGGCTTCAGGTACGGGGTGATGATCGCGATCTTCGCGGCGCCCAGCGCCGCGAGGCCGGACAGCAGCGCCCCCGCGCTGGACACGACCGGCGCGGCGCAGCCCTCGGCGCGCAGAACGCGGGTGATGTCGTCCTCGGCCGTGCAGTGGTAGCCGGGTCCCTGGGCCATGATCGCCACCAGGCAGGCGGTGGCGACCACGTCCGGGCGGGCGTCGGCGAGCTCGGCCGCCGCGCGTCCGGCCTGGGCGTTCATCGCGCGCAGCTGCTCCGGGTCGACGTGCTGCATGCGGGCCCGCGCGGAGTGGAAGACGAACGCCTCCCCCGGCTCGGCCTCTTCGCGGGCGCGCAGCATCCGGGGCAGCTCGGTCTCCATGGTGAGGTTCGAGCTGGGGACGATCATCCCGATGTGGTGGTCGGTCATCGCTTCGCCGCCGGGCGCATCTCCGGCACGGTCAGCTCGCCGGCGTCGACGATCAGCTCGTCGTCGAGGTAGAGCGAGTTGCCGCGCATCGGGATGTCGAAGTGGCAGGCGGTGTCGTTCGGGCCGCCCAGCTCGTTGTTCGGGCCGATGGAGAACATCACGTTGCCGTAGAAGCTGCGCAGCTCCATCCCCATCCCGCCGGGGAACTGGGTCAGGCCGTGCCAGTGCGCGCGCTCGTCCAGGCCCCAGCCCACGTGGCTCATCCCGTAGCCGCGGGGGTCGTGGAAGCTTTCGATGTAGGAGCGCAGCAGGTCGGCGTCCAAACCGGACGATCCGGCGCCGCCGCGGATGTCGCGGATGAAGCCCTCCTCGATGGTGATCTCCACCGGGGTCTGCACGTAGGTGTTGAACGGCAGCAGCACGTCCCCGGGCGACAGCACGATCTTGCCGTCCACGCCGTCGTCGGCGCCCCCGGTGAACACGAACGCCGCGGGCCAGTGGTCCCAGCGGCCCGGGGTGTCGGTGTAGCCGTACTCCGACAGCGTCGGGTACACGCCGAGCCGGTAGGTGACGTCGGTGCCGGCCGGGCTGGTGATCCGCATCGTGCTCGCCTTGGCCAGCAGCTCGGCGCCGATCTCCACCCGCTCGCGCAGCTCCTTGGTGGGCATCAGCCGGGCCAGCAGCTCGGGCGGCTCGACGGCGGTGAGGATGCGGGTGCCGGCTTCCTGGATGGCGAACTGCTCCTTGCTGAACAGCAGGAACGTGCAGTCGACGACCATGTCCACGCCCTTGAGCGCGTCCACCGCGCGGGGGATGTTCCCCAGCCCGGAGTCGCCCACCGCCCACGCGCCGGACGCGCTGGCCGGCGAGGGCAGGCGCATGTGGTAGGTCGCGGCGCCCAGCTGCTGGGCGGCCCACAGGAAGGCGTCGGCGTACTCCGCCCGCTCGCCGCCGCGGGTCAGCACCACCACGGTCTCGCCCTCGTGCACGCCCGAGAGCGTCAGCTGGCGCAGGCAGATGTCGTTGAACAGGTTCTGGTCCATCGTTGACCACCTCCGCTATTAATCCGAACACGTATTATCCGGATACGCAAGAGTTTGGGCCGGACTGTCACGGCGGCGCGATCGTCCGGACACGTAGGATCACGGGAAGCCGCGAGAGTGGGAGGGTTTGATGGGTGAGCCAGCGCGGGCAGGCCGGCGCGGCCGGGGGGCTCCGGCCGTCGCACCGGCGCCTCCTCCGGATCTGCTGGCCGCCCCCGGGTACGGCGCCCGCCGCATGTACCAGGCCTACCTCGCCGCGTGGAACCGCCACGTCGACCCGGTGCTGACCGGGCCCCAGTTCGCGGTCCTGTCCGCCGTGCGGGCCTACCCCGGCAGCGACCAGAGTTCCCTGGCCGGCGCGGTCGCCCTGGACACCTCCACGATGGCGGACCTGTGCCGCAGGCTCGAACAGCGCGGCCTCATCCAGCGCGTCGAGTCGCCCCGCGACGCGCGCCGCAAGCTGCTGTCGCTCACCGAGGAGGGCTCGGCGGTGCTGACGGAGGTCAACCGCCGGGCCCGCCGCCTGGACAAGGCGCTGCTCGGCTCGGATTCGAGCGATGTCGACGTCGCGGGGCTGCTGAACACCCTGGGCGCGCGCTGGGAGGCCGTCGCGGCGCTCGACGAACTGGACTGATTTCGTTTGAAACCGCGGTCGTACCGCGGGCAGGATGCCGGGCGTGGATCTGCTCGCGGTGCTGCCCGCCTTCGCCCTGGCCGTGGTCCTGATCTCGGCCTCGCCGGGGCCGGCGATGGCCTTGATCCTGCGCCGGGCGGCGGTGCGGGGGTTCCGCGGGGCGGTGCCGACCGTGCTCGGTCTCGAAGCCGGTCTGTACGTGTGGGCGTTGTCCGCCGCGGCGGGGCTGGCGGCACTGGTCGCCGCGTCGGAGGTCGCGTTCCTCGTGCTGCGGGTCGCCGGCGCGGCGTTCCTGATCCACCTGGGGATCAAGGCGTGGCGGTCGGCCTGGCGCCCGGCCGCGCCTGCCGACGAGCCGCCCACGGCGCCGGCCACGGGCTGGGCCGCCGCGTTCGGCGAAGGCCTGCTCGTCATGCTGGCGAACCCGAAGGCGGCCGCGTTCATGATCGCGTTCTACCCGCAGTTCGTGCCCGAGGGCCGGCCGTTGTTCGGCACGACGGCGCTGCTCGCCGCGTTCCAGGTGGCCCTGGAAACCGTCCTGTACCTGAGCCTGGCGGCGGCGGTCGGGCGGGCCGGCGGGTGGTTCCGCCAGTCCGCCGTCCGCCGCAGGCTCGACGCGATCAGCGGCACCGTGCTGGTCGCACTCGGCGTGCGGATGGCCGTGGACGGCCGGTGATGGCGCGGCCGGTCAGAGCGCCCGGCCGAGGGCTTCGGTCAGGGCGACCGGGGTGATCACGAGGTGGTCGAAGCGCCAGCCGTGCGCGGTGCGGCGCGCCCGGTAGTGGTGGACTCCGGCCGCGACGGCCTCGGTCTTGTCGTCGAGGACGAACACGGCGATGTCGTGGGCCCGCACCGTGGCGGTGTCGCCGTCGACGTCGATGACGAGGTTGGCCTTGCTGTGCAGGGTGCGGACGTAGGTGTCGTGCCCCGAGCGGGCGAGTTCGACGAGGGCTTCGATGCCGCGCGCCTCCCCGCGCAGGGAGGTGACGACGACGTCCTCGGTGAACAGCCGGCCGGTCTCGTCGTAGCGGCCTTCGTCGAGCCACACGCTGTGGCGGGCGACCAGCTCGGCGAGCTCGGCGCGGTCGGCCAGCGCGCGGATCGGCGTCTCTGTCATGGCGGTCTCCTCAGGACGTCAGGGCGGTCAGGAAGAAGGTCCGGACGTCCTCGGCGAAGAGGTCCGGCACCTCCATGGCGGCGAAGTGGCCACCGCGCTCGAACTCCGACCAGTGCCGGATGTCGTACAGCCGCTCGGCCAGCGGCCGCACCGACTGGGTGATGTCGTGCGGGAGCACGGCCACGCCGACCGGCACCCGGCACGGCAGGTACTGCCCCCGCGGGGCGTCGTGGTGCAGCCGCGCCGAGGAGGCCGCGGTCGCGGTCAGCCAGTACAGCGAGACGTTGGTGAGCAACCGGTCGTCGCTGATCCGCGAGTCCGGGTCGGTCCAGTGCGCGAACCGCTCGGCGATCCAGACCAGCTGCCCGACCGGCGAGTCGGTCAGCGCGTAGCCGATGGTCTGCGGGGTCGCGGCCTGCAGGGCCTGGTACGGCGGGCGGTTCGCCATCAGCTGCCTGACCTTGTCCAGCCGGGCCTCGTCCGTTTCGGACAGTTCGACGCCGGCATCGGGGTCCGGCCGGGTCGGCAGGTAGTTGATGTGCACGCCGACCACCTGTTCGGGCGCCACCGAGCCGAGCGCCAGGGAGATGCCGGCGCCGAAGTCGCCGCCTTGCGCGCCGTACCGCTCGTACCCGAGGCGGCGCATCAGCTCGGCCCACGCCCGCGCGATCCGCTCGGCGCTCCAGCCGCCCTCGTGGGTCGGCCCGGAGAAGCCGTAGCCCGGAATGGACGGGATCACCAGGTGGAAGTCGCGCGACAGCGGCTCGATCACGTCCAGGAACTCCAGGAACGAGCCGGGCCAGCCGTGGGTGAGGACCAGCGCGAGCGCGTCCGGTCTGGCCGACCGGACGTGCACGAAGTGGATGCTCTGGCCGTCGATCTCGGTGGTGAAGTGCGGCAGCTCGTTGAGCTCGGCTTCGTGCTTTCGCCAGTCGTAGCCGCTGCGCCAGTGGCCGGCCAGTGCCCGCAGGCGTGCCAGCGGGAAGCCGTAGTCCCAGCCGGCGCCGGCGACCTCGTTGGGCCAGCGGGTGCGGGCGAGCCGGTCGTTCAGGTCGTCGAGGTCGGCCTGGGGGATGTCGATGCGGAACGGTTCGATCATGGTGCCCAGCTCCCGGTTGTCCATTCGGCTACCTAACGTTAGCCACTCTATCGTTTGCTGGCCTAACGCTATCACACTCATTGGTGGGCCGAACGAATTTTTTCCCTGACCGGTGGTTGCGCCCCCACTCGGCGTGGTAGTCCTCCTCCCGAGGAGGGCGGACATGGTGGAGCGGGCCGAGGTGGTCGTGGCCGGCGCGGGTCCGGCCGGGCTCGCCGCGGCCCGGATCCTGCAGGGCGCCGGGCTGCACGTGCTGGTCTGCGAGGCCGGGGACGACATCGGCGGCCGGGTGCGCACCGACGTGATCGACGGGTTCCGCCTCGACCGCGGGTTCCAGGTGCTGCTGCCCGCCTACCCGGCCGTGCGGGAGCTGTCCGGCCTCGCCGACCTGCGGTTGCAGTACTTCACGCGAGGGGTGATCGCGGACGGGCAGGCGCTGGCCCCGCCGTGGCGGCACCGCCGCGCGGTGCGGGACCTGCTCGCCTGCACCGCCGGCCGGCCACGCGACGTGGCCGCGCTGCTGACGATGTCGGCACGGGACGTGCTCGCCCCCGCCCGCCGGCTCGAAGCCGGTGCCGATTCGAGCATCGCCGAGGACCTCGCCCGGCGCGGCGTCGGCGACCGGACGGTCGACGAGGTGCTGCGGCCGTTCCTCGCCGGGGTGTTCCTGGACCGTCCCTTGAGGACGTCCGCGCGGGCGTTCCACCTGGTGTGGCGGAGCTTCCTGCGCGGCGGCGCGGCGCTGCCCGCGTCCGGGATGGGCGCGCTGCCGCACCTGCTCGCCCGCGATCTCGTGCCCGGCACCGTCCGATGTGGAGTCCGCGTCACCGGGATCACCGGCGAAGGCGTCACGACCGACCGCGGCGAGGTGCTCGCGCGGGCGGTGGTGGTGGCCGCGGCGGACGGCCTGCTCGGCGTCCCGGCGCCGGAGTGGCACGCGGTGACCACCTACTACTACCGCACGAGCGGCCACCCGCCGTCCCGGCAGCCGACCCTGCGCACCGACAGCGGTGACCTGCTGGTCAACACCGCGGTGATCAGCGCCGTCGCGCCGGGGTACGCGCCGCCGGGCCAGACGCTGGTCGCCGCGTCGGTGCCGGAACGCTGCGACACCGGCAACGAGCTGGAGCCGCACGTGCGGACCACGCTCGCGCGGATGTACGACACCACGACCACGGACTGGGAGCGGGTCGAGACCTACGCGATCGCGCGGGCGCTGCCGGTCATGCCGGCCGGCCACCCGCTACGGCAGCCGGTCCGGCTCGCCCCGGGCCGCTACGTGTGCGGGGACCACCGCGACACCAGCTCCATCCAGGGCGCGCTGGTGTCCGGCCGCCGCGCGGCGACGGCCGTGCTGGCGGATCTGCGCTCCCGGCCGTGACCGCTGCCCGGCGACGATCGCGGCCAGGGCCAGGGCGAAGCCGGTCAGCTGAACCGGTCCGAGCGTCTGCCCGAGCACGACGACCCCGAGCAGCGCGGCGACCATCGGCGACAGCAGGCCGAGCACGGCGACCGAGGTGACCGGCAGCGTCGTGATCCCGCGGAACCACAGCACGTACGCCAGCAGCCCGCCGGCGAGCCCGAGCCACAGGTAACCGAGCACCGCGGGGACATCGACCGCGGGCGGGGCGCCCTCGACCAGGAACGTGACCGGCACCAGGAACAGCCCGCCCGCGGTCAGCTGCCACGCCGCGAACGCGGTCGGGCCGGCCTCGGCGGGACGGCCCCACTTCTTGGTGAGCGTGACGCCGAGCGCCATGGTCGCCGCGCCGCCCAGCCCGGCCAGCACGCCGGCCACGCCGAATCCGGCCGCCGGGCCGAGCACGACCAGGCCCACCCCCACGACACCGGTCACGCCCCAGGCGAATCGCCACGCCGACGGGCTTTCCTTCAGGACCGCGACCGCGAGCACGGCCACGATCAGCGGCTGGGTGGCGCCCAGGGTCGCCGCGACGCCGCCGGGCAGCCGTTCGGCGGCGACGAACAGCAGCGGGAAGAACAGGCCGATGTTGAGCACGCCGAGCACGGCGGCCTTCCACCACCAGGCCCCGCGCGGCAGGGTCCGCGTGGCGGCGAGGGCGATCAGGCCCGCAGGCAGGGCCCGGAGCAGGCCCGCGAACAACGGGTGGGCGGGCGGCAGGAGTTCGGTGGTGACCACGGAGGTCGATCCCCAGACCACGGGCGCGAAGGCGGCCAGTGCGGTGTCGCGAAGTCTCACCCGGCCAGTCTCGGTCGCCTTGATCCATGAGTCCAACACATGTTCGTCACCTGACCGATCGTGCGGCACGATAGATCGGTGGAACTCCAGCAAATGCGCTACGTCGTCGCGGTGGCCGAGACCGGCAGCTTCACCCGGGCGGCGCAGCGATGTCTCGTCGTGCAGTCGGCGCTCAGCCACCAGGTCGCCCGCCTGGAGCGGGAGCTGGGGGCGCGGTTGTTCGACCGCACCAGCCGGCGGGTGCGGCTGACCGCGGCGGGCGCGGCGTTCCTGCCCGCGGCGCGGCAGTGCCTGGACTTCGCCGAGCGGGCGGCGGCGGAGGTGGCGGCCGCGGTCGGCGAGGTGCGGGGCCGGCTGAGCGTCGGGGTGATCCCCACGGTCGCGGCGGTCGACCTGCCGGACGCGCTGCGAGTGTTCCGGCAGCGCTACCCGCAGGTGCGGGTCCGGCTGCGGATGGCGGCGAGCCACGAGCTGGTCGAGCAGGTCCGGGAAGGGGCGCTGGACCTGGCCTTCCTCGGGTTGCCGGTCACCACGCGGCCCGAGGGCGTGCGGGGACACGAACTGGCGCGCGACCGGCTCGTCGCGGTGGTCGCGCCCGGGCACGCCCTGGCGGGGCGGGCGGAGGTCGACCTGCGGACGCTCGCGGCGGAGCAGTTCGTGGACTTCACGGCGGGCACGCCGGGCCGCGCCCAGTCCGACCAGGCCTTCGCGGCGGCGGGGGTGCAGCGCGAGGTGGCGTTCGAGGTCACCACGGCCGAGCTGATGGCCGGGCTGATCCGGGCGGGCCTCGGGGTGGCGATGCTGCCGTCGACGTACGCGCCGCACCTGTCCGGCGTGGCGACGGTCCCGGTCACCGACGCGCCCGGGCGGATCGAGCACCTGGTCTGGAGCACGGCGGGCCTCACCCCGGCGGCCGCGGCGTTCCTGGAGGTGCTCGGCGTGCCGGCCGGGTAGGGCGGTCCGCGGGCGGACATCCCGCCGCCGCAGGGTGGGGAGCCTGCCACACCGTGGCCGGGGATCGGCGTTCGGTGTGGTTTCCGTTGGCGCTGCTGCGTTTCCCGCCGATCCGCTGGTGCAGACCCGGTACGGCTACGCCCCTACCAGCCGGAGCGACAGGCGGGGTTCCGCACCACGACGCTGGCGGTGCTCGGCGTCGTCGCAGGGGTGCGCCCTCGGCGTGCTCCTCTCCCGCCCGGCTTAACCACGCCACCTCCGGGGTACACCCGATCGAGTGACGAGGAGGTGCCCGGATGACGAGCAACGCGACAGGCGCCGGTTGGGCGGCACGGGTCAGGGGCCGCTCCGCGGCGCAGGCCGCCGGGCGCGCGGGCATGGTCTGCTGGGGGCTGGTGCACCTGGTCGTCGCCTACCTGGCGGTCCGCGTCGCGACCGGGGACGGCGGCAAGGAGGCCGACCAGAAGGGCGCGCTGCAGGAGGTCGGATCCACGCCGGCCGGCCAGGCGATGCTGTGGGTGCTCGCCATCGGACTGGTCGCGTTCGGGGGGTGGCAGTTCCTGATGGCCGCCCGCGGCTACACCTGGGTGCCCCGGCGCGGCAAGCGGGTGCGCAAGCGCATCGGCTCCGGGGCACGGGGCGTGGTGGTGCTCGCCCTGGCCTACACCGCGATCCGGCTCGCCACCGGCAGCGGCTCCGCGCACGGCAACCAGCCGCAGCAGGAGTTCACCGCCCGCCTGCTCCGGCTGCCCGCCGGGCAGGCGCTGGTGGCGGTCGCCGGGGCGGCGGTGATCGCGGTCGGCGTCGCGGCGGCGGTGAAGGGGATCAAACGCAGCTTCCTCGACGACCTGAACACCCCGAAACTGCCCGCGGGCAGCACGAAGTGGGTCGAGTGGCTCGGCTCCGCGGGGTACGTCGCCAAGGGCGTGGTGTACGCGATCATCGGCGGGCTGCTCGGCTACGCCGCGCTGCGGTCGGACGCCGGCCAGGCGGGCGGGGTCGACAAGGCGCTGCGCACGCTCGCCGCCCAGCCCTACGGCGTCGTGCTGCTGGTGGTCGTCGCGGCCGGGCTGGCGGCGTTCGGCATCTACTGCTTCGCCGCGGCGCGCGCGCACAAGAGCTGACGCTTCTGGCTAAGCTGACGCCCGTGACCATCTGGACGGACGTCATCAACTACGTACGCATCCGGTACGAGGTGCTGGAGGAGAGCGAGCACTGGCTGCGCTTCCGGCTGGACACCGACGGCGGCCGCAGCCAGCAGGTCACCGTGCACCACCTGCCCGACCTCGACGGCGCCGAATGGGCCGAGATCTCCTCGGCCGTGGGCTGGGCCGACAAGATCGACCTGCGCCGCCTGCTCGAGCTGGCCGGCGTCTCGTCGATCGGGGGCGCCGCGGTCGTGGACGGGGTCGCGCTGATCAAGCACACCGTGCCGCTGACGTCACTGCACCTGCGGGAGGAGTTCGAGCGGCCGCTGCTGTCGGTCGTCGCGCAGGCGGACGCGTTCGAACACGAACTCTCCACCGGCGACGAGTTCTGACCCGCCGCGCTAGCCCGCGGTGATCTCGGCGGCCGTGCGGCAGCCCGCGGTCGCCAGGTCCAGGTTCGCCAGCGAGGCCCGGTGCACCGCCTCGTCGGCGGCGGCCACGCAGTCGCTCACCGGGTGAACGGTGAACCCGAGGTCGGTGGCGTGCCGCGCGGTCTGCTCGACGGTCAGGTTGGTGGCGACGCCGGTGACGTACAGCGTGGTGACGCCGGCGTCGCCGAGGCGGGCGGCGAGGTCGTTGCCGGCGAGCCCGGAGAGTTTCTGGTTGTCGGTCACGTGTTCGGCGAGGTGCGTCATCTCGGGGATGATCCGGGTGCCCGGGGCGCCGGGCCGGAACTGCTCCTGCGCGTCGCCGACGGCCCGCATGAACGCGGTGTTGCGCACGAGCCGGCCCTCGTCCTCGGGGATCGTGAAGCGGGTGAAGTAGACCGGGATCCCGGCGGCGGCGGCCCACTGGTGGAACCGGACCGCGCGGCCGACGACGCCGCTGCGCTCGACGGGCGCGGCGAGCATACCGCCGAAGAAGCCCTCCGGCTTGATGACGTTGACCTGCCAGTGCAGGGCGAGCACGGCGGCGTGTTCCATGGTCATCCCCGCAGCCTAGCGGCGGCCTACAGTGGGGACACCAGGTTCGGCGAGGAAAGGAGCCGGCGATGGCCGTCCAGCTCAACCACACGATCGTCGAGGCGCGGGACCGGGCGGAAACCGCCGAGTTCCTGACCGGCGTCCTCGGCCTGCCCGGCCCGGTCCCCTACGGCCCGTTCCTCGTGGTGCAGGCCGACAACGGGGTCTCGCTCGACGTGCTCCAGGTCGACGGGCCCGTGCACCCGCAGCACTACGCCTTCCTGGTCAGCGACGCCGAGTTCGACGAGATCTTCGAGCGCATCACCAGTCGCGGCCTGCCGTACTGGGCGGACCCGTTCCAGAAGGAGCCGGGGCGGATCAACCACCACGACGGTGGCCGCGGCGTGTACTGGAACGACCCGAACGGGCACCGGCTGGAAATCATCACCAAGCCCTACGGGGGCTAGAGCGGCGGCGTTCGCCCTGGCTGGTCTGCGACGATGGCGCCATGGACGAGGAAGCCATTCCCATTCTGCGCGTGGCGGACGCCGCGGCGGCGGTCGCGTGGTACGAGCGACTGGGCTTCGCCAAGCAGTGGGAACACCGCTTCGAACCGGGACTGCCCGCGTTCGTCGAGGTCGCGCGGGGCGGCGTGCGGTTGTTCTTGTCCGAGCACACGGGAGACGCCCGCCCCGGCACGCTGGTCTACCTCCGCGTCCGTGACGTGGAGGCCGTCGCCACCGAGTTCGGCGTGCCGGTGACGGACGCTCCGTGGGCGCGTGAGGTCGAGCTGCGCGACCCCGACGGCAACCGGCTCCGGGTCGGCACGCCGACGGAATGACGCGCGCCGGCGGCGACGCGGTGCCGGTGGCCGAGAAGGACGGCCGGCGCCGGACGCGGTGTCCTAGAGCAGTTCGGTGCGGCAGCCGAGCCGCTCCCCCAGCTCGGCGAGCAGCGGACCCGGGCCCCGGTGCCCGCGCGCGACGGTGACGGGCACGAGCCGCCCGGCGAGCCCGGTCGCCACGTTGTAGATGCGGTAGACGACCCGGGCCCCGGCGGCGTGCTCGTGCACCTCGACGCGCCCGCACCACCACCACTGCCCGCGTGCCTCGATCCACCCCTGCGCCGCGTCCTTGCGCACCCGCAATGGCGTGGCGGAGGCCGAGAACGCGGTGCTCAGCACGAGGTCCCGCACCTGCGGCAGGGGCGCGTGCACCAGACCCTGGTGCACGCCGAGCAATCTCATGCGGCCCCCTGGTGAACGGCGGATCACGTGATCCGGCCCCGCGGGACGATCACGGACACCACGTCAGCGCTCACGACCCGGCTACGGAACGGGTGGCTCCGGCGGCCGGGCGGACGCGGCGTTCGGCGAACGGGCGAGGTGGGCACGCCGGCTCCACCGCGCGTACACAGTGGACGGACCGTTCCCGAGCCCGGCTGACCACACGGGCGTCCGTCCGAAGTGGACGGGCGCCCGTCGTCGTCAGTAGCCGCGGTAGCCGCTGCCCTTCCGGATGGACTTCAGCCCGGGGTGGCCGTCGAAACCGCCGTAGCGGCTGATCGTGTAGCGCACCCCGGCGATGATGTTGTCCACCGGGTTGAAGATGTCGTCGTGGCCGGGCAGCTTGTGCGCGTTGAAGGTCGAGTCGATGCACTGCATCAGCCCCTTGGAGGGGTGACCGGCGCGCCAGTTGCTGTCCCAGCGGTTGACGGCGTTCGGGTTGCCGCTCGACTCCTTGTCGATGATCGTGCGGATGGCCTGCACGTCACCGCCGCCGACCGGCACGCCCTGCGCCCGCATGACGCGGATGGCCTCGTTGATCCAGCCCGCGATCGGGTCGCCGGTGGTGTCGAACACCTCCGGCGCGGGCGGCGGGGCCGGAGCCGGTTCCGCGACCGGGGTTTCCACGGCGACCGGCTCGGGTGCCGCGACCTCGACGGCGGCGGGGATGTCCAGCACCGGCGCCGGGGTGGTGACCACCCACGTCGACGGCGGCCCGAGAACCGGGACGGCGGCCACGGTGCCGGCGACCGGGGTCGCACCGGCGGCGGGCGCCGGCGGGGCGGCCTCGCCGCTGCCGCTCGCCATCGCGAGCGGGCTGGCGGAGCCGGCCACGGACATCATGAGCAGGCTCGCCGAAACGGACGTGCGCGCGCCGATCCGGCCGAGGTTCTTCGGTTTGGCTGCGTGCCGCGGGCGGTACCTGTCCGGGGAAAACAGGGCCGCCTTCCGGGGAGCACGGTTGTTGGAATTATGGCTTCCCATGAACGGGAGGTCTCCTTGCTTGACGTTCAGCCACGCCGACCCTGTCGGGGGCCAGGCCGGCGGGAGCCACACGAGACGGAACGGGGGATTTCCGGTCTCCGCGAGGCCTCGGCCAGATTACGAACACGCAACGGAGATATCACCAAACGGTGACTGACCACACAGTTTGAGGGGGTGGCGTGCGATCTTGCGGACCGGCTGTTCCCGCAGCTCTAACAGCGTTTCTACCGCTGGGTAATAGCACTGCTACTGCCTCCCGCGCGGGCCGATTCGCGGGCCCCGCGAGGTTACGGGCGAAGCAAGGGATCTTCACCCCTCGCGCCCAGCCTCACACCGCCACGCTCCCCCCGGTGATCACCGATCAGCGCCGCAATCCATCACCCGCCCGCGTGTTCGAATAGCACCGATCACTTTCTTTCGTGACCCGTCCAGCCTTCCTCAACCAGTCGATTGACAACCTGGGGACGGGTGCTCTACCGTCGTCCGCAACCAAGTAGTTGAGGAAGCAGGGTGGACGAGACTACCGAGCGGCTCAACCGCGTGTTCGCGGCCCTGGCCGACCCGACCCGGCGCGACCTGGTCGCCCGGCTGGCCGCCGCGGACGCGACCGTCGGCGAGCTGGCCGAGCCGTACGACATGAGCCTCCAGGCGGTCTCCAAGCACGTGAAGGTGCTCGAGGAGGCCGGTCTGGTGACCCGCAGCCGGATCGCCCAGCGGCGGCCCGTCCACCTCGACGCGGAGGTGCTCGACCTGATGACGAAGTGGATCGAGCGCTACCGCCGCCAGGCCGAGGAGCGGTACCGGCGCCTGGACGCCGTGCTGTCCCGCCTGACCGGCGACACCGGCCAGACCCAGGAGGACGCATCATGACCACGCCCCAGCAGGAAACCCGGATCGTGGCGGCCGAGAAGGTGCCGACCATCGAGATCATCCGCGAGTTCGACGCACCACCCGAGCAGGTGTTCCGCGCCCACGTCGACCGCGACCTCTACGCGCGGTGGGTCGGGCCGCGCTCGCTGACCACGAGGATCACCAGGTGGGACGCCCGCACCGGCGGCGAATGGGCCTTCGCCAACGACCGGGACGGCACCGAGATCGCCTCGTTCTACGGCAGCTTCCACGAGGTGCGCCCGCACGAGCGGATCGTGTGGACCTTCACCTACGAAGGCGAACCCGACGGGGTCGCGCTGGAGACGCTCACCTTCGAGGCGCTCGGCGGCGGCCGGACCCGGCTGCGGGTGCTGAGCGTGGTCGAGGACTTCGAAACCCGCGACGGCATACTGTCCAGCGGCATGGACGTCGGCGTCCGCGAGGGCTACGAGAAGCTCGACGAGCTGCTGGCCGGGGGAGCCTGAGATGACCCCGGCCCAGCAGCACGCACACGACGCGGCCCGCTTCACCGAACTGGTCGAGTCCGCCTCCCCCGGTGACTGGGCCCGCCCCAGCCCGGTTCCGGAGTGGACGGCGCTGGACATCGTCAAACACCTCGTCGAGTGGTCCCGGGCGTTCCTGCGCGGCGCCGGGATCGACCTCCCGGCCCTGGACGTCGACGCCGGGCCGGCCGCCGCCTGGAAGCAGCACGTCACCGACATCCAGGCCATCCTCGACCACCCCGGCGGACGGGTGCACAGCAACCCGCACACCGGCGACAAGCCCGTCGACGAGGCGGTCGACCAGTTCTACACCGCCGACGTGTGGATGCACACCTGGGACCTGGCCAAGGCACTCGGCCGCGAACCCGACCTCGGCCAGGACCGCTGCGCCACCGTGCTCGCCGCGATGCGGCCGATCGAACACCTCCTGCGCGACAGCGGCCACTACGGCCCCGCGGTCCCCGTCCCCGCCGACGCGTCCCCGCAGGACCAGCTGATGGCCTTCATCGGCCGCGACCCGGCCTGGCGCCCCTGACCAGGTCCTTCTCGCTCCACACTCGCTCAGCCATGAGCTCCCTTCCTAGATCGAGAGCCCAGACTGTCAACAACCTCCGTCAGTTTCAGACCTAGCGGCGGCCGCGGAAGGTGCGCCTCAGGTCCGCCACCCAGGCGTCCGGCACCTCCCAGGGGATGAAGTGCCCGCCTGCGTCGTGGGCGGTCAGGTTGACGTGGTTGTACCAGGCGGCGTGGTCGCTGTCCAAGAAGTGCCGGACCCGGTCCCCGGTGCTGACGCCGGGCGGGTTCTCGTAGCCGACGAAGGTGATGCCCGTGGGCGCCTCGACCACCGGCCGGCGGTCGTGCGAGGGGGTCCACGGGTAGCGGTTGTTGTTGGCGTAGGTGCGGATCGACGTGCCGATCGAGTTCGTCACCCAGAAGATCATCGCGTGGGTGAGCAGATCGTCCTTGCTGAACACCGACTCGATGTCGCCGCCGTTGTCGCTCCAGTTCACCCACCGTTCGAGGATCCAGGCGAGCATCCCGGCCGGCGAGTCGGTCAGCCCGTAGGCCAGCGTGCTCGGGTGCAGCATGTGCGCGGCGAGGTGCACGGCGAACCGCCGGTCCAGCGCGATCAGTCCGGAGTGGACATCGGCGGGCAGCCCGGCGGGAAAGGGCTTTCCGCCGCCGAAGGCCCACGCCCGGTCGCCGGTGAACAGGTCGAGCCGCAAGCCGGATCCGATGTGGATGGCGTACAGCTCGCCGGCGTACTTGTGGCCGAGCTGTCCGGTGACCAGCGCCCCGACGTCACAACCCGCGGCGGCGTACCTGTCGTAGCCGAGGACGCCGGTCATCAGCGTGTGCCACAGGTCGGCGACCTTCCAGAAGTTCATGTCCGGGTGGCGCGGCAGCGGCGAGGAGAACCCGAAACCGGGGAACGACGGGACGATCACGTCGAACGCCTCGGCCGGGTCGCCGCCGTGCGCGCCGGGATCGGCCAGCGGGCCGACGACCTTGGACCAGTGCCAGAACGTCCACGGCCAGCCGTGGGTGAGGATCAGCGGCACCGGATCGGGCCCCACCCCGGGTTTGCGCATGAAGTGCACCGGCACGCCGTCGACGTCGACCCGGTAGTGCTCGTAGGCGTTGATCGCGGCTTCGGCGCGGCGCCAGTCGTATCCGGTGCGCCAGTAGCCGACGAGCTCGCGCAGGTAGTCGCGGTTCACGCCGTAGAACCAGTCCTCGTTGCCGACGTCGTCGGGCCAGCGGGTCAGCTCCAGGCGCCGATGGAGGTCGTCGAGCACCTCCTCGGGCACGTGGATCGGCTCCGGCACCAGCGGGAAGTCAGTCATCGTCCACTCCTGCGGTCACTGCACCGTTCGTCCCTGATCGAGTTCGACCAGGCGGGCCAGGGCGGGCAGCGCCGCCGCGATGGCCGTGCGCTCCGCCGGGGTGAGCCGGCCGGCGAGTTCGGCGAGCCGCGCCTGGCGCTCGGCCCGTCGTCCGTCCACGACCGCCGCCCCCGCCTCGGTGATCCGCACCAGGACCCCGCGGCCGTCCGACGGGTCCGGCTCGCGCCGCAGCAGCCCGTCGCGCTCCAGCTTGGTCACGATCTGGGTGATCGCCGACTGCGTGACCTGTTCGCTGGCCGTCAGCTCGGTGAGTCGCCGCGGGCCGCGGCGGGCCAGCGTGTGGAGCACGGACAGCGTCGTGAAGCTCCGCCGCTGCCCGGCCGGGAGCCGGATGGCCATCCGGGTGAAGTCCTCGAACACGGCGGTCAGCTCGGCGACGCTCAGTTCGGCAGGCACCGGCGAAGTGTATCAGTAACTCAATTAGTTTCTGATGTTCTTTACGGCCGCCAGCGGCGGTGCGCGGTCCCCGGCTCCCCGCGGCGGATCAGCTCCAGCCTGGGCTTGGGGCCTTCGGTGCGGCCGGTCTGCGGGCGCCGGGACCCCGCCCGCCACGGCAGCGGCCACTCCGCCCCGGGGCCGGAGTACCCCTGCTCCGCGGCGGCGTGCAGCGTCCAGTTCGGGTCGTACAGGTGCGCGCGGCCCAGCAGGCACAGGTCCGCGCGGCCGGCGAGCAGGATCGAGTTGACGTCGTCGTAGGAGGAGATGACGCCGACCGCCATGGTCGCGATGCCGGTTTCGTTGCGGATGCGGTCGGCGAAGGGCGTCTGGTAGGACCGGCCGAACGCGGGCTTCTCGGCGGGATCCACCTGGCCGGTGGACACGTCGATGACGTCCGCCCCGGCCGTGGCGAACGCGCGGGCGATCTCCACCGAATCCTCGGCGGTGATGCCGTCGTCGCACCAGTCCGTGGCCGAGATCCGGACACTCATCGGCCGGTCCGCCGGCCACACCCGCCGCATCGCCCGGAACACCTCGAGCGGGAACCGCAGCCGCGCCTCCAGCGACCCGCCGTAGCCGTCGGTGCGGTGGTTGGTCAGCGGTGAGATGAACGACGACAACAGGTAGCCGTGCGCGCAGTGCAGTTCGAGCAGGTCGAACCCGGCGTCGGCGGCCCGCGCCGCGGCGTCGGTGAACTGGCGCCGGATCACGCCGAGATCGTCCGGATCGAGTTCGCGCGGCACCTGGTTCACGCCCTCCCGGTAGGGCATGGGCGACGGGGCGACGACCGGCCAGTTGCCCTCCGGCAGCGGCTGGTCGATGCCCTCCCACATCAGCCGGGTGGAGCCCTTGCGCCCCGAGTGCCCGATCTGGATGCCGATCTTCGCGGTGCTCTCGGCGTGCACGAACTCGGTGATCCGCCGCCACGCCCGCGCCTGCTCGTCGGTGTAGATCCCGGTGCAGCCCGGGGTGATCCGGCCGATGTCGGACACACACACCATCTCGGTCATCACCAGGCCCGCGCCGCCGAGCGCCTTGCCGCCCAGGTGCACCAGGTGGAAGTCGCCGGGCATCCCGTCGCAGGCCCGGTACATGTCCATCGGGGACACCACCACGCGGTTGCGCAGCTCCAGCCCGCGCAGCCGGAACGGCTGGAACATCGGCGGCCGCACGCTGCCGTCGCCGTGGCCGCGCCGCTGCTCGTGCCCGGCGAACCAGCGGTCGGCGCGGTCGACGAACCCGGGGTCGCGGACGCGGAGGTTGTCGTAGGTGACGCGACGGCTGCGGGTCATGATGTTGAACGCGAACTGCACCGGCTCCTGGTGCACGTACTGGCCCAGGTTCTCGAACCACTCCAGGCTGGCCTGCGCCGCGCGCTGGGTCGACTCGACCACCGGCTTGCGCTCCGCCTCGTAGGCGATCAGCGCCCGCTCCACGTCCGGCTGCTCGTGCAGGGACGCGGCGAGCGCGAGCGCGTCCTCCATCGCGAGCTTGGTGCCCGAGCCGATCGAGAAGTGCGCGGTGTGCGCGGCGTCCCCGAGCAGGATGACGTTGCCGTGGCGCCACCGCTGGTTGCGCACCGTGGTGAAGGTGATCCACCGGGAGTTGTTCGCCAGCAGCCGGGCGCCGCCCAGCACGCCGGCGAACAGCTCCCGCACCAGCTCGATCGACTTCTCGTCGGACTCCCCCGGCGCGAACTCGCGGTCGGCGAAGGCGGCGAACCCGGCCCGCTGCCACACCTGTTCGGCCATCTCCACGATGAAGGTGCTGCCGTGCGCGTCGAACGGGTAGCCGTGGATCTGCATGACCCCGTACGGCGTCTGTTCGATGTAGAACTTGAACGCGTCGAACACCTTGTCCGTGCCCAGCCACATGTAGCGGCACGAGCGGTCGTCCAGGGACGGGCCGAACACGCCCGCGTGGCGGGCGCGCACCGCCGAGTTCACCCCGTCCGCGGCGACGACGAGGTCGTACTCGGCCGCGAGCCGGTCGGCGTCCGGGGCGGGCGTGGCGAAGTGCAGCCGCACGCCCAGCCCGGCGCACCGCTGCTGCAGGATCTGCAGCAGCCGTTTGCGGCTCATCGCGGCGAACCCGTGGCCGCCGCTGGTGAGCACCTGGCCGCGGAAGTGCACGTCGATGTCGTCCCAGCGGGCGAATTCCCGCGCCATCTCCCGGTAGACCTGCTCGTCGGCGTGCTCGATGCCCCCGAGTGTCTCGTCCGAGAACACCACGCCGAACCCGAACGTGTCGTCGGCGGCGTTGCGTTCCCACACGTCGATCTCGTCGCCCGGGCCCAGGTGCTTGGCCAGCGCCGCGAAGTACAGCCCGCCCGGCCCGCCGCCGATCACCGCGATCCGCATCACCGCTCCCCCGCGTGATCGCGCTCGCGAAGCTTGTAGCGCTGCAGCTTTCCGGTGTTGCTGCGCGGAAGATCGGAGACGAACTCGACCGCGCGCGGGTACTTGTACGGCGCGATCCGCGCCTTCACGAAGTTCTGCAACTCGGACACCAGGGCCTGGTCCGCCTCGACGCCGGGTGACGGGACGACGAAGGCCTTGACGAGCTGGCCGCGTTCGGGGTCGGGCACGCCGACCACACCGCACTCGAGGACGGCCTCGTGCGCGAGCAGGGCCTCCTCGACCTCCGGCCCGGCGATGTTGTAGCCGGAGGAGACGATCATGTCGTCGTTGCGGGCCACGAAGTAGAGGTAGCCGTCCTCGTCGGCGACGAAGGTGTCGCCGGTGATGTTCCAGCCGTCCTGGACGTAGGCGGCCTGGCGGTCGTCGGCCAGGTACCGGCAGCCGGTCGGCCCCTTCACCGCCAGCCGCCCCGGCGTCCCCGGCGGCAGCGGCTTGCCGTCTTCGCCGAGCACGGCCGCCCGGTATCCGGGCACGGCGCGGCCGGTGGCGCCGGGCCGGATGTCGTCGTCGGCGGCGGAGACGAAGATGTGCAGCATCTCGGTCGCGCCGATGCCGTCGATCAGGCGCAGGCCGGTCGCCTTGTGCACCGCGTGCCACGTCGCCTCCGGCAGGTGCTCCCCCGCCGACACCGCCCGCCGCAGCTTGCCCAGCGCGCGGACCCGGTTCGAGCGGAGCATGGCGCGGTAGGCGGTGGGGGCGGTGAAGCACACGGAGACGTCGTGGGCCTCGATGGCGTCGGCGAGTTCGTCGGGGGTCGCCTTTTCTATCAGGAGCGTGGCCGCGCCGGCGCGCAGCGGGAACACCAGCAGGCCGCCGAGACCGAAGGTGAACGCCAGCGGCGGGGTGCCGGTGAAGACGTCGTCCGGGCGCGGCCGCAGGACGTGCCGGGAGAAGGTGTCGGTGATCGCCAGGACGTCCCGGTGGAAGTGCATGGTCGCCTTCGGCCGCCCCGTGGTGCCCGACGTGAACGCCAGCAGCGCGACGTCGTCGGCCGCGGTGTCGACCGCGGTGAACCCGCCCGGCGCCGCCCGCGCGCGGGCCATCAGGTCGTCCGGATCGCCTCCGCCGTACCGGACCACCGGCGCGCCGGCCAGGTCGGCCGCCACGAGTTCGCCGTCGAACCGCGCGTCGCACAGCGCGAGGTTGACCGCGGCGATCCGCGCGATCGCGGTCAGCTCACCGGCCCGCAGCAGGGGCATCGTCGCCACCGCGACGGCGCCGGCCTTCATCACCGCGAGCCAGCAGGCCGCCAGCGCCGGGGTGTTCGGGCCGCGCAGCAGGACCCGCTGCCCGGGAACCACGCCGAGCTGTTCGGTGAGCACCCAGGCGAGGCGATCGACCCGGTCCCGCAACTGGCCGTAGGTCCAGGTTTCGCCGTCCGGGGTGAGCAGGCACGGGCGGTCCGGCCCGAGCCGCTCGACGACCGCGTCGAGGAGTTCGACGCCGCAGTTGAGCCGCGGCGGATACCGCAGCTCGGGCAGTTCCTCCAGGAACTCCGGCCAGGAGTGCCGGGGCGGCAGGTTGTCCCGGCAGAACGTGTCGGCGTGCGCGGAACCCGGGAAGGTCATGCCCCAATCATTCTCTTTTCGTGACGGTAGTCAAGACAGCGATAGAAATGATGGAGCCGGGGACGCCACCGCGCGGCGGGTTAGAGTGACTGCCGTGGCCACCGGTGCGGACGAGAACAACGGGCGTGGGCAGCAGCCGCGGGCGCTGATCGTCACCGTCTACGGTCTCTACGCCCGGGAGGCGGGCGGCTGGATGAGCGTCGCCGCGCTGATCCAGCTGCTGGCGCACTGCGGGGTGGACGAGCCGGCCGTGCGGTCCGCGGTCTTCCGGCTCAAGCGGCGCGGGCTGCTGACGGCGGCGAAGGTCGGCGGGGCCGCCGGGTACGAACTGTCCGCCACCGCCCGCGAGATCCTCGACGAGGGCGACCGCCGCATCTTCGAGCGCCGCCGGGCCGATGCCGGCGAGGGCTGGCTGATGGCGGTGTTCAGCGTGCCGGAGTCCGAACGCGACAAACGGCACCAGCTGCGCTCCCGGCTGTCCTGGCTCGGGTTCGGCACGGTGTCGTCGGGGGTGTGGATCGCCCCGGCGCACCTGCTCGGCGAGACGCGGGAGGCGCTCCTGCGCCAGGGCCTGGATCCCTACGTCGAGCTGTTCCACGCCGACCACCTGGGTTTCGCCGCGACCGCGGAGCGGGTGCGGGACTGGTGGGACCTCCAGCGCCTGCACGAGCTGTACGACACGTTCCTGGGCCGCCACGAGCCGGTGCTCGCGCGCTACCGGCGACGGCGCCGCATCGACGGCGCGGAAGCGTTCGCCGACTACGTCCACGCGCTCACCGACTGGCGGCGGCTGCCCTACCTCGAACCCGGGCTCCCCCTGGAGGTGCTCCCGGCCGGCTGGATCGGCCTCCGCGCGGCGGAGGTGTTCTTCGAGCTACGGCGCCGGCTCGCCGGGCCCGCGCACGGGCACGTCGAACCCCTGCTCGCGCGGTAGTCAAGCCACGCCGGGACCAGGCGCTGCCGTCCCGCGGTCCCAGCGGGCGCGGGACTCGATCACGGTGTGGCGGTGCTCCGCCGCCCAGTCGGCGACGGCTTTCAGCACGAACGTGAGGCTGTGGCCGGTGGGAGTCAGCGCGTACTCGACGCGGGCCGGCACCGTCCATGTGTCGCCGATGCGGTCCAGGACCTCCCGGACGTCGCAGGCCATCGGGATACGCCGGCCGTACGGACTGGACGATCCTGCGCAACGGCATCCACGGCTGCCACGCCGCTGCCGGGCGGCGATGCAGGCCAGGTGCAGTCCGGTCGACAGGCCACCCCGGGAACGTCCCAGAGCGTGCTCAGCAGGCTCGGAGCCGAAGTCCTGGCTCGAAGCGGTGTTCCCGCTGCTTGGCGAAGCCCAGGTGGTCACACCACGGCGAACCCCTGCACCTCGACCAGCGCCTCGGCATCCCACAGCCGGGCCACGCCGATGCCCGCCATCGCCGGGTAGTCCCGGCCGGCCAGGCGTCGCCACACCCGGCCGATCTCCCCGGCGTGGGCCCGGTAGTCGTCCATGTCGGTGACGTACACGGTCAGGCTCGCCAGCTGCCCCGGCTCGCCGCCCGCCGCCCGCAGCGCGGTGAGCAGGTTGGACAGGGCCTGCTCGAACTGCGCCACGATGTCCCCGCCGACGATCCGTCCACTTCGGTCCAACGCGGTCTGCCCGGCCAGGAAGACCGTCGTCCCGGTGCCGACGACCGCGTGCGAGAAACCCCGTGGCGGCGCCAGTTCCGGCGGGTTGACGCGTTCGACGCTCACTGCACGGCACCTCCGTCCACATTGATCGCCTGCCCGGTCACCGCGCTGCTGGCGACGCAGAACCACACCGCGTCGGCCACCTCGGCGGGCGTGATCAGCCGGCCGATCGGCTGCTTGCGTTCCAGCGCCTCCCGGGCCTGTTCCGGGCTGCGCCCCGAGGACGCCACGATGTTCGCGATCGTCGCCTCCGTCATCGGGGTGTCCACGTAGCCGGGACACACCGCGTTGACGGTCACGCCGGTGCGCGCCAGCTCCGCGGCCGCGGACCGGACCAGGCCCAGCACCCCGTGCTTGCTCGCGGTGTAGGCCGCGATGTAGGGCTCGCCGATGTGCGCGGCGCTGGACGCCACCACCACGATCCGCCCCCAGCCGGCGTCCCGCATGGCCGGAACCGCGCGCCGCACGAAGCGGAACGGCGCGGTCAGGTTCAGGTCGAGCATGCGCTGCCAGTCCGCGTCGGTCGTGCGGTCCAGCCGCGCCGAATGGCCGGCCCCGGCGCCCGCGACGAGGACCTCGACCGGCCCCCACGTCCGTTCGATCTCGGCGTGCACGTGCTCGGCCGCCTCCGGTTCGGTGACGTCGGCGGGGAGCACCATCGTCGCTCCGGCGCAGCTGCTCGCCGTGCGGGCGAGCTGGTCGCGGTCGCGGGCCACCAGGGCCACGCGCAGGCCCTCGCCGCTGAGCCGGCGGGCGATCTCGCGGCCGATGCCGCGGCCGGCGCCGGTCACCAGCGCGACCCGCGCGGTCAACGGCCCTCCCAGCGCGGGGCGCGGCGTTCGGTGAACGCGGCGTGGAACTCGGCGTGGTCGCGCGTGGTCATGAGCAGGGCCTGGGTCATCGCGTCCAGTTCCATCGACGCCGGCATGGACATGTCCAGTTCGGCCGTGAGCAACGACTTCGTCTGCGCGAGCGCGAGCGTCGGGCCGTCGGCGAGCCGGCGGGCCAGGTCGGCGACCGCGGTGTCCAGCTCGTCGTCGGCCACCAGCCGCGACACCAGGCCGTACCGGCCGGCGGTCTCGGCGTCGATCGTGTCGCCGAGCATCAGCAGCTCGGTGGCCCGCCCGAGCCCGACCACGCGCGGCAGCAGGTACGCCGCGCCCATGTCCCCGCCGGACAGGCCCACCTTGGTGAACAGGAAGGCGAAGCGCCCGGACCGGCTCACGATCCGGAAGTCCGACGCCAGCGCCACCACCGCGCCCGCGCCGGCCGCGATGCCGTGGATGGCGGTGATGATCGGGATCGGGCACTCCCGCATCGCCCGGATGACCGCGCCGGTCATCTTCGTGAACCGCATGAGGTCGCGCGGCTCCATCCGGATCAGCTCGCCGATGATCTCGTCGACGTCGCCACCGCCGCAGAACCCCTTGCCCTCGCCGCGGATGACCAGCGCGCGCACGTCCTGGTGGTGCGGCAGCTCGGCGAGCAGGTCGCGCAGGTCGGCGTAGCTTTCGAAGGTCAGCGGGTTGAGTTTTTCCGGCCGGTCCAGGGTCACGGTGGCCACGCCGCCGTCCTTGGCGAACCGGAAGTGCCGCCAGTGCTCGGTCAGCCGCGGGGAGGCGTGGAAGCGGTAGGTCATCGGGTGTACTCCCTGCCGATCAGGTTGCGGGCGATGAGGGAACGCTGGACTTCGGAGGCGCCTTCGTAGATGCGCAGCGCCCGCACGTCGCGGTAGAGGTGTTCCAGCGGATGTCCCCGCCGCAGGGCCGCCGCGCCGTGCAGCTGGACGCACCCGTCGACGATCCGCTGCGCGGCTTCGGTGGCGTACAGCTTCGCCATCGCCGACCGCCGCGGCTGCTCGTCCGGTCCGGCGCCGTCGTCGTAGGCCGCGGCCGCGGCGTAGACGAGCAGCCGGGCCGCCTCCAGCTCCGTCGCCATCTCGGCGACGCGGTGCGCCACGGACTGCTGGTTCGCCAGCGGCGCCCCGTACACCCGGCGTTCCCGGACGTGGGTCAGCGTCGCGTCGAGCGCGGCCTGGGCCATCCCGACCGCGAAGGCGCCGACGCTGGGCCGGAACAGGTCCAGCGTGCGCATGGCGACGGTGAACCCGCGGTGGACCTCGCCCAGCACCGCGCCCGCGCCGACCCGCACCCCGTCGAACACCAGGCGGCCGATCGGGTGCGGGGACAGCATGTCGAGCGGTTCCCCGGACAACCCCGGGCTCGTCCCCGGGACGGCGAACGCGGTGACGCCGCGCGCGCCGGCGTCGGGCGTGGTGCGCGCGAAGACGGTGTAGATGTCGGCGTCGGGGGCGTTGGAGATCCACAGCTTCTCGCCGGTCAGCACCCAGCCGTCGCCGTCGCGTTCGGCGCGCAGCTGAAGCGCCGCGGCGTCCGATCCGGCGCCCGCCTCGGTCAGGGCGAACGCGGCGACCGCCTCCCCGGAGATCACCGCGGGGATCCAGCGGCTGACCAGTTCGGGTGAGCCGGACTGCAGGATCGGGTAGCTGCCCAGCCCCTGCAGCGCGAGCGCGGTCTCCGCCTCGGTGCGGATCTGGGCGATCGTCTCGCGCAGCAGGCACAACCGCAGGGCCGCGGCACCGGACGGCGGGTCGCCCGGCCCGAACAGGCCCCGCAGCAGGCCGCGCTCCCCCAGGGCCTGCACCAGGGCGCGGTCCACCCGGCCGGGCACTGGCGCGGGAAGCCCACTCGCGGCTTCGCGCACCCAGCGCACGTACTCACGCTGCTCGCCACTGAGCCGGAATCCGCTCACCCGGAACTCCCTTCGCGGACGTCAGAGCCAGAATATCGCAGCGATGACGCTCGTCAAGGAACCGAAATGAACGCGCCGGGGTGCCGGACGGCTGCGCAGGCCGCCGCGGCGTGGGCCAAGCCGGTCGGGGCCGGTGGTCGCGCGTCCTGGTGTCGCTCCAGGCGCCCCGGAGTCATGAGTTCCGGGTAGCCGCCGGGCCCGCGCGCTGTGCCGTGCGGATGCTCTCCCGGTCGAGCTGCGGACCCCGCCGCGACGGTGCACGGATGCGTACCCCTGGCAGGAGTCGAACGCGCGGCTCCCTCACCATGACGTCACGGTTGGGAGCACGCACGCGAGCGTGACCGCGGCGGCCGGCGGGCCCGCGCCTCGCGCTTGACCGCAACGGCGACGCTTTCAGACATCACAGGACGATGACCCGGCGCCCGCGCGTGTGGCCGGCTTGGCTGTCGGCGTGGGCGGCCGCGGCTTCCGTCAGCGCGTAGGTCTTCTCGACCGGCAGGCGCAGCTTCCCCGCCGCGATGAGGCCGGCAACCTCGTCGAGCGCGTCCTGCACGCTCCCGGCCGTTCCGGAGAACCGGGCACCGTGCTCGGGCGCGCTGAGGTCGGCGATGGAGACCACCCGCCGGGGGTCCCCGGTCAGCTCGACGAGCTCGCGGATCACCCCGGAGCCGGCCAGGTCGAGAGCGGCGTCGACCTCGCCGAGCTGTCGCACCCGCCCGACCCAGCCGTCGCCGTAGGTGGTGGCGAGCGCGCCCAGGCTGCGCACGTAGTCCTGATTGGACGGCCCGGCGGTGCCGATGACGGTGATGCCACGCTCCCGGGCGATCTGCAACACCACCGATCCGACTCCCCCGGCCGCGCCGCTCACCAGCAGCGTCTGCCCAGGCTCCACCCCGGCCAGCCCGATGATGCGCAGCGCGGACTCCACCACCGAGGCGTAGCCGGCCGCCTCCGGAAACGTCAGGCCCCCGGGCATCGGAGCCCACGCGGACAGCACCGCGAACTCCGCATAGGTGTCCGACCCTTCGCCCAACACAGGGTCCCCGATCTCGACCCCGGCCACGCCCGCACCTATCTCGTCCACCACCCCCGACGCGTCGAGCCCCACCCCGGAAGGCAACGCGATCGGGCGCGAGTCCCGGAACTGGCCCTCGCGCACCCTCCAGTCGTGGGCGTTCACACCGGCGGCCCGCACCGCGATGCGCACCTGACCAGGCCCCGCGTGCGGCTCCTCGGCGTCGACGAGCTGCAGGACTTCGGGACCGCCGTACTCGGCGAAGACCACCTTCTTCATACCGGCGACCGTAACACTAACGGTTAGCATTTAACAACGGATAGGATTTTGCACCTGGTAGTGTCCACCCATGGCAGAAGCGCCCCCAGGACGCCGTGAGCGCAAGAAGGCCGCGACCCGGCAGAAGATCGCCGACACCGCACTGCGGCTCTTCCTGGAGCGCGGGTACGACGCGGTGGGGATCCGTGACGTCGCCGCTGCGGCCGATGTAGCCGTGACCACGGTCTTCGCCCACTTCGCGTCGAAAGAGGCCCTGGTCTTCGAGCGGGACGACGACTTCGAACAGCGCCTCGTGCGAGCGGTGACACACCGCTCCCCGCAGGAGCCACTCATGCCGGCACTGCGCCGCGAGGTCCAGGCGCTGCTGCGGCACTGCACCGGCGACGGCGCCGGCCCGCTCTGGCGGATGATCGACGAGTCACCCGCGCTGCGGGACTACGAGAAGTCGATGCGGCTGCGTCACGCCGAGGCGCTGGCCGTGGCCATCGCCGCGGACCTCGGCCTGCCGCAGGTCACCATCGCCTGCCGGACCGTCGCGAGGTTCGTGGTGGACGCCTTCTCGCTCGGCCGCGAAGCCACCGATCCGGAGGCTGCGGTGGACGAGATCTTCCCCATGATCGAGGCCGCCTGGGAGGTCGCGTGCCGGGCCGCGCAAGGAACTCCTCGATCACGTGCGGCGGGACCGTGCTGACCGGTGTGCCGCCGCTCAGGGCAGGTAGAGGTCCCGCGTCCCCGCGTCGACGGCCTCGACCGCGCCACCTGAGCGCTCCGCGAGCCACGCGCTGAACGCATCGCGGCCGGCCTCGGTGACGGCGACCGTCAGCGTGACGTCCGCCCCGTAGTCGGCACCCAGCAGCCGGTAGGGCGAGGTGCGCAGGTCGTGCTCGAAACGGCCGGCGAGGTCGTGCGGCACGGCGAGCAGCAGTTCGCGGTGCCGAACCCGGCGAAGCGTCCCGACGGCGTCCAGGGTTTCGGCCAGCGCACCGGAGTACGCGCGGACCAGCCCGCCCGCGCCGAGCTTGGTCCCACCGAACCACCGCGACACGACGGCGACGACATCGGTCAGGTTGCGGCGCGCCAGCACCTCGAGCATCGGAACGCCCGCCGTGCCGGAGGGTTCGCCGTCGTCGTTGCCGCGCACGGTCATCTCGCCGGTCTCCGGGTCGCCGATCCGGAGGGCCGTGCAGTGGTGGTTGGCGCCCGGCCCGGCCTTGCGCACCCGCGCGATCACCGCCGCGGCGGCCTCGGCGTCACCGGCGCGGGCAACGGTGCACCGGAACCGGGACCGCCTGATCTCGACCTCGTGCTCCCCATCACGGGCGATGACCCGGACCTCGCTCTTCGCTGACTTCAGATCACACCAACCTGGGAAGGACCGTTGCGGTCGAGCGCCTTCGCGACTGTCCTGATCAGCCGGTGCGGGGGCCGGCGGCGCGGCGCAGCCGGTTGGCGATCGCGAGCCCGAGCCCCTCCTCCGGCGGGAGCGACGCGATGATGAGGTCGCACCCCCGCTGGTCCAGCTCCCGCAGGAAGCCGTAGAGGCTGCGCGCGTAGGCGGCCATCGAAGCGGGGACCTCCGCCACCGCGTGCGCGTTCACCGGGGCGTCGCCCGCGTCCGGGGGCAGCAGGAGGCCCACCTTGTGCCCCTGCTCGCCGGCCAGCTCCGCCTCCGTGACGACCTTCTCCGGCTCGACCAGCACCACCCGCGCCCGCGGCGCGTAGTGCGACGGGTGCTGGCCCGGCACCCGGATGTGGCTGGTCGCGGGAACCGCGAGCGGGCGCTCCAGCACGGCTTCGAGGTCCTCGCGGGTCACCCCGCCCGGTCGCAGGACACTCGGCTCGTCACCGGTGACGTCGACGATCGTCGACTCCACCCCGACGTGGCAGGGGCCGCCGTCGAGCACGAAGTCGACGGCGTCGCCGAGCTCGGTCCGCACGTGGCCGGCCGTCGTGGGGCTGACGGAGCCGAACCGGTTCGCCGACGGCGCCACGACACCGCCACCGAACGCCGCCAGCAACGCCAGCGCGACGGGGTGATCGGGCACGCGCACCGCCACGGTCTCCAGACCACCGGTCGCCTCCAGCGGCACCCTGCGGGCCCGGCGCAGCACCAGTGTCAGCGGCCCCGGCCAGAACCGCTCGGCCAGCAGGCGCGCCGTCGCGGGCACGTCCTCGACCCAGTCCCCCAGCTGCCCCGCACCGCCGAGGTGAACGATCAACGGATGCGACGACGGGCGCCCCTTGGCCCGGTACACCCGCGCGACGGCGGCCGCGTCCTCGGCGTTGGCGCCCAGGCCGTAGACCGTCTCGGTCGGGAAGGCCACCAGGCGCCCGGCACGCAGCAGGCCGGCCGCCTTGTCGATGTCACTGGTACTCGCCGTCACGCGCCCGATTCTCCCACCGCCCCGCTCGCCGGACGCGCGGTGGTGGAGGTCGGCGGACCCGGCCCCGTCCGCCTGGCGGGAGTCACACCGAGGCGAGGAAAGAGCGCACGCGATCCAGGAGTACCCCGGCTGCCTCGGGGTCGTACGCGGGGAGTGAGGAGTCGATGAGCACCGCGCCGCGTGCTCCAGGGCGGGTCTGCGCGAGCCGCTGGGCGATGGTGACACCGAACGAGAACCCGGCGTACCCGAGTTCCGGTCCCAGCGCCTCCGCCTCGGCGATCCCACGCTCCCGCAGCTGTTCGAACCCGGCGTGGCGAGCGAAGGCGAAACCTTCCTCGAGGCCGGCGAAGGTCCGCCCCGAACAGATCCGGGGGGTGCACCATGTGGCCCGCCCGGCGCAGGTCCTCGGCGACGCTCCACACGCCCTCGGTCAAGCCCAAGAGCACCGTCGCGCACCACGTGCAGGTGCTCGCCGGCAACGGCCTGCTCCGGGTGGTGCGCACGCGGCGGGTCCGAGCCGTTGCGGAACGGTTCTACGGCCGCACCGCACGCATGTTCTTCGTCGCGGCGGAGCCGGCCGTGGCCGAGGCGGCGGTCTCCGGGGACTTCGACGACTTCGAGGTGGCGGCGCGCGAGCCCGCCGCGGCTTTCGAGGCCGGACAGCTGTGGGGCTTCATCCGCCACGCGCGCATCTCCGGGGACCGGGCCGCGCGGTTCTGGGACAGAATGGCCCAGCTCGTCGACGAGTTCGACCGGCTGCCCCGGTCCGGGGACACCACCTACGGCTTCGCGATCGGTATCCACCCCACCGGCCACCCGGCTCTGCCGCCGCGAGCGTCCTGACCGGCTCGGCGCGGGACGGTCGAGAACCGTCGCGGGATGCCCGGCGCCACCGGCCACACACCCCGCGCTCCCGCACCCCGGTGATCGCCGCCGGCACCGCCCCGGGCAGCAGCCGTGAGGCAGGGGTCGCGCGACGGCGGCGAGTCGTGCGGCCGCCGCCCGTAGCTCGGTCACTTCCTGGGCGCAGCCGGATCGCCCGGGGCTTGAACGTGCGTAGTGGACTGATGGGCCGCGGATCCGGCGCCGCACCGTCACCGGATCGGCCGGCGCGAAAATCCCGGTCCGTCCGATCCGCACGGCGACGGGCCCGAACGCCCGGAGCGACCACCACCGGGGAACCGCGGCCACGCAGCTGGACCAGGCGGCCGGCCCGCATCGGGGCCGGGCGGCGCCCATCCGGAACCCGCTCCGCGACGAATACCCGCTGACCGACTCGATCCACTGGTTGAGGTGATCACCATGTCCCGATCCACCACCCTGTCCACCACCCGCGGGGCGCGCGCCGCCGCCGGCGTCGTGGGCGCCGTGTTCCTCCTGGTCGGCATCCTCGGCTTCGTCCCCGGCATCACCACCGGCTACGACGAGCTGACCTTCGCCGGGCACCACTCCGGGGCCCTGTTGCTGGGCGTGTTCGCGGTCTCGGTGCTGCACAACATCGTGCACCTGCTGTTCGGTGTCGCCGGCCTGGCCGCGTCGCGCAGCGCGGGGGCCGCCCGTGCCTTCCTGATCGGCGGCGGCGCGATCTACCTGGTCCTGTGGGTGTACGGGCTGGTCGTCGACGAGGCCGGGAGCGCCAACTTCGTCCCGGTCAACACCGCCGACAACTGGCTGCACCTGGTGCTCGGGGTCGCGATGATCGCGCTCGGCCTGCTCACCGCGCGCGGACGGCGCACCGCACACTGAACCGGAGCGGCTACCGCACCCGCGGCGGCCGGCGGTGCCGCGTCCAGCCCTCCCGCAGGCGCTGGACGAGGCCCGCGACCCCGCGGCGGCGCCGCACGAACACGATCGGGTTCGCCGGTGCGGTGCGGGCGGCGTGGAAGCGGCGCAGCCCCTCGCGGAACAGCTCGGGATCGCCGCCGACGTCGGGGTGGTGGGCGCGGACGAAGGCGCGGTAGGCGTCGCGGTCGAACCGGTGCTCGTCGTCCATGCCCGCGCTCCCCTCGCCTCGGTGCCCGCGTCCACGGTACCGGCCGCGGTGCCCCCGCGCCGGGGGCACCGCGTGATCGCCACGCCGGGCGCACCGTCAGACCTGTTCGCCCAGTTTGAAGCCGTTGCGCGGGCTCGTGTAGGAGAAGCCGTCCGCGCCGACGGTGACCTCGGCCTCCCGGGGCTGCACGCGGGGCACCACCGGCCGGACCCGCCCGTCGAGGTCGAGCACCGGGGAGGCGTCGGTGTACCAGCTGGGCACCACCGGGTTGCCCCACCAGTCCCGCCGCTGGTGGTCGTGCACGTCCCAGGTGATCACCGGGTTGTCCGGGTCGCCGGTGTAGTAGTCGTGGGTGTAGATCTCGATCCGGTGGCCGTCCGGGTCGCGGACGTAGAGGTAGAACGCGTTCGACACCCCGTGGCGCCCGGGCCCGCGCTCGATCATCCCGGACCGGCGCAGCGCGCCGAGGTGGTCGCAGATGTGCAGGATCTGGTGCCGTTCGTGGGTGGCGAACGCGAGGTGGTGCAGCCGGGGACCGTCGCCGCCGGTGAGGGCCACGTCGTGCACCGTCGGTTTGCGGAACATCCACGCCGCGTAGACCGTGCCCTCGGCGTCCTGGATGTCCTCCGACACCCGGAAACCGAGGTCCTCGTAGTAGGCCCGGGCGGCCGGGACGTCGGGCGTGCCGAGGTTGAAGTGGTCCAACCGGGACAGTGCGCCCGCGCCGTGCACGTCGTAGCGCTGGGTGAACCGTTCCACGTGCACGGCGTCGTGGAAGAACTCCACCGGGAAGCCGAGCGGGTCCTCCACCCGCACGGCTTCGCCGATCCCGCGCGTCGCCCCGGCCGGGCGCCGCTGCACCCGCACCCCGAGGGCGCGGTAGTGCGCCTCGGCGAGGTCCCGGTCGGCGGCGCCGCGCACCCGGTAGCCGAGCACCGCCAGCGCGGGCGTGTCCCCCTGGCGCAGCACCAGCGAATGGTGCAGGTACTCCTCGACCGCGCGGAGGTGGATCCGCTCGCCGTCCTCGTACGTGGGGATCAGGCCGAGCACGTCGACGTAGAACGCCCGGGACGCGGCCAGGTCGGTCACGACCAGCTCGGCGTAGGCGCAGCGGAGCACATCGGGCGGGGTGGTGGTCATGACTGTCCTTTCCGGACCGCGCCGAACCGGGGGGTGCGCACGGGGCCGAGTGAGACGTGGATGGCCTGCTGGTGGGTGTAGAAGTCGAGCGAGCGGTAACCGCCCTCCTGGCCGAGCCCGGAGGCCTTGATCCCGCCGAACGGGGTCCGCAGGTCGCGGACGTTGTGCGAGTTCAGCCAGACCATCCCGGCCTCGACCGACTGGGCGAAGGTGTGCGCGCGTTCCAGGTTCGAGGTCCACACGTAGGCGGCCAGGCCGTACCGGACGTCGTTGGCCAGCGCCAGTGCCTCGTCCTCGCTGTCGAAGGGGGTGAGCGCGACGACGGGACCGAAGATCTCCTCCTGGAAGATCCGCGCGTCCGGGGCGACGTCGGCGAACACGGTCGGCGCCACGTAGTTCCCGGTGTCCAGGCCGGGCGGGCGGCCGCCGCCGGCGAGCAGCCGTCCCTCGGACCGGCCGAGTTCGACGTAACGCATCACCTTCGCGTGGTGCTCGGGGTGCACCAGCGCGCCGACCTCGGTGGCCGGGTCGTGCGGGTCGCCGACGACGATCGCACAGGCGCGGGCGGCGAAACGCTCGCAGAACTCGTCGTAGACGGCGCGCTCGACGAGGATGCGGCTGCCCGCGGTGCAGCGTTCCCCGTTGAGGGAGAACACGCCGAACACCGTGGAGTCCAGCGCGGCGTCGAGGTCGGCGTCGGCGAACACGATCGCCGGGGACTTGCCGCCCAGCTCCATGGACATGCCCTTCAGGCCGGCCGCGCAGTTGCGGAAGATCGTCTGCCCGGTGGCGCTCTCGCCGGTGAACGAGATCAGCGGCACGTCCGGGTGCCGCACCAGCGCGTCGCCGGCTTCCTCGCCGAACCCGTGGACGAGGTTGAACACACCGTCGGGCAGGCCGGCCTCGGCGAAGATGCCGGCCCACAGCCCGGCCGACAGCGGGGTGAACTCGGCCGGTTTGAGCACCACGGTGCATCCCGCCGCGAGCGCGGGCGCCAGTTTCCAGCTCTCCAGCATGAACGGCGTGTTCCACGGCGTGATGAGCCCGGCGACGCCGACCGGCTTGCGGTGCACGTAGTTGAGCTGCCTGCCGGGCACCCGGTAGGTGTCGTCGGACTGGGCCACGATCAGGTCGGCGAAGAACCGGAAGTTCTCGGCCGCGCGGTGCGCCTGCCCGAGCGCCTGGGTGATCGGCAGGCCGGTGTCGAACGTCTCCAGCTCCGCGAGCCGGGCGTCCTGCGCCTCGACGGCGTCGGCGATCCGGTTCAGCACCCGGGCGCGGGCGCGCGGCGGCAGGCCCGGCCAGGGGCCGCCGGTGAACGCCTCGCGCGCCGCCGCGACCGCCCGGTCGACGTCCTCGGCCTGTCCCGCCGCGGCGGTGACGTACACCTCGTTGGACACCGGGTCGAGCACGTCGAAGGTCTTGCCGGAGAGGCTGTCGGTGAACTCGCCGCCGATGTAGTGCCGGATCGCTTCCGGCAACCCGCCGGGGACATGGGGCTCGGGCATGGTCAGTGTCCTTCCGTCGAAAATCCGTCCGCCGGGCTCAGGTACGCCTCGCCCTGGCGCAGGAGGTCCCGGATGCGGGCGAGCGCGGCTTCCGAGGGCGGCACCAGCGGGGGCCGCACGTGCGCCGACGCGATGAGGCCGCGCTGGGCCAGCACCCACTTGCCGGGTGCCGGGTTGGTCTCCACGAACAGCAGGTCCACCAGCGGGTGCAGGCCGTAGTGGAGTTCGCGGGCGCGCTCGTGGTCGCCGGCCTGCCACGCCTCGTACATCGCGGCGCAGGCGGCCGGGGCGAGGTTGGCGGTGGCGCTGACGAACCCGGCGCCGCCGAGCGCCAGCAGCGGCAGGCACAGCAGCTCGATCCCGGACCACACCAGCAGTTCCGGCCCGCACTGGTGCAGCACGCGGGAGAAGTGCTCGAAATCCCGGGTGGTCTCCTTGACGCCGACGAAGTTGTCCAGGTCGCGGAAGAGCCGGGCCACGGTCTCCGGGGCGAGGTCCACCGCGGTGCGGCTGGGCACGTTGTAGGCCACGATCGGCAGGTCGGGGAACTCGCGGGCCACCGTGCGGTACCAGGTGTAGAGCGCTTCCTGGGTGGGGCGCGCGTAGTACGGGGTGATCACGAGCACGGCGTCGGCGCCCGCGTCCCGGGCGGCGGCGGTCAGCTCCAGGGTTTCGCCGAGTTTCGCCGAGCCGGTGCCCGGCAGGAACGGCACGCGGTCGCCGATCTCGGCGGCCACGGTCCGGATCGCCGCGGCGCGTTCGGCCACCGTCTGCGCGCCGGGCTCACCGGTCGACCCGCCGAGCGAGATGCCGTGGCTGCCCGCCGCCAGCTGCCAGCGCACCAGGTTCGCCAGGCCGGCGTGGTCGAGGTCCCCCTCGGCGGTGAACGGGGTCATCAGCGGTGCGATCGAGCCTCTGATCGACCGCGGGTCCGCGCGGAATCGCATGGATCTCCTTTCCGGGAAACGGGTCTCACTGCCCGGCGAGCCAGTCGGCGTACCGGGCCCGCCAGTGCTCGTCCATCGGGTACAGGCCCGCCACTGGTTCGCCGGCGGCCACCTGCGCGGCGATGAACGTCTCCTGCCGTTCCTGCTCCTCGGCCGCGGCGACGACCTCCTCGGCGAGCGGGGGCGGGATGACGAGCACGCCGTCGTCGTCGCCGACGATCACGTCGCCGGGCCGGACCGCGGCGCCGCCGCAGGCGACGGGCACGTCGATGTCCCACGGCACGTGGCGGCGGCCGAGCACGGACGGGTGCGCTCCGGCGTGGTGGACCGGGATGTCCAGCGCGGCCACGGCGGCGATGTCGCGCACTCCGCCGTCGGTGACGATCCCCGCCGCGCCGCGCACCTGCGCCCGCAGCGCGAGGATGTCCCCGACGGTGCCGGCGCCGCGTTCCCCGCGGGCCTCCATCACGAGCACCTCGCCCGGACCGAGCGAGTCGATCACGCGTTTCTGCGCGTTGTGACCGCCGCCGCGCTCGTCGAAGAGGTCGGCGCGGCAGGGCAGGTACCGCAGGGTGCGGGCCTGCCCGGCGAACCGCCTGCCCGGTTTGGCGGGCGAGAGCCCGTCGATCGTCACGTCGCCGTGCCCGCGGCGGCGCAGCTGCGCGGCGAGGGTCGCGGTGCCCACCGATTCGAGGCGGCGGCGCAGATCGGCGGTGAGCACGAACGGCCGGGTGCCGTGGGCGTCCGCGCGCAGGTCGTCCTCGGCCCGCGGCAGCGCGCCGTACGGTCCGAACGGGACGGTCCCCTCCGCGATCGGCGTGACCAGGCGGCCGGTCGTGTGCCCGCACCCGTCCACCTCGACCTCGACGACGTCGCCGGGCACCACCACCGACGCCCCGGCGGGTGTGCCGGTCAGGATCACGTCGCCGGGTTCGAGGGTGATCAGCTGGGACAGGTCGGCCACCAGCCGGCCGAACCCGAACAGCACACCGCCGGTGGTGTCCTCCTGGCGCAGGACGCCGTTGACCCAGGTGCGCACGCGCAGCCGCGCCGGGTCCAGCTCGCCGGCCGGGAGCACCACGGGTCCGAGCGGGGTGAAGCCGTCACCGCCCTTCGAGCGCAGGTTGGAGCCCCGGTCCGCCGCGCGGAGATCGTATATCCCCAGGTCGTTGGCCGCGGTCACGCCGGACACGCGGGACCAGCCCTCCTCCGGGGTGACCCGGCGGGTGGTCTGCCCGATGACGAGCGCGATCTCCCCTTCGAAGCCGAGCAGCTGCGCGCCCAGGGGCCGTTCGAGCACGTCCCCGCTGGCCGCCACGGAGGTCGCCGGCTTGAGGAAGTAGGACGGGTACGCCGGGGTCCGGCCCCGCTGCGCGGCCCGGGAGCGGTAGTTGAGGTGGACCGCGATGATCTTGCCCGGCCGTCCGGGCGCCTGGGTCGCGGTCATGCGGCGCCACCCGGGTTGCGCTCGGCGGGCAACGGCGTCGCGGCCGGCTCGCCGGAGACGTCCAGCGGAATGCCGCGGTGGTCGCGGAGCGCGGCGGTGGCGATCAGGCCGAGCAGGGTCATCCCGGCCAGGTAGGCGCACACGGCGTACACGGTGCCCGTGCTCGACTGCAACGCTTCGGCGATGGTGGGCGCGAACGCGCCGCCGAGCACCGCGCCGAGCGCGTAGGAGATCGCGGCGCCGCTGTAGCGCACGCGCGCCGGGTACATCTCGGCGTAGAGCGCCGCCTGGGGACCGTAGGTGAACCCGAGGCCGACCGAGAACAGGAGCAGCGCGACGATCAGCAGTCCCACGTTCGCGGTGTCGAGCAGGGCGAAGAACGGGACCAGCCACAGCAGCTGGACGACGAAGCCGATCCGGTAGACCCGGAGCCGGCCGATGCGGTCGGCCAGCCAGCCGCCGGCCAGGGTGCTGACCAGCCAGGCGACGGCGGAGATCATGACGGCCGCGAGCACCGTCGAGCGCTCCAGGTGCAGGGTCCGCACGGCGTAGGACTGCACGTATCCGCCGGTGGTCATGTAGCCGACCGCGTTGTTGGCGGCGAACACGATCGCGCCGAGCACGACGAGCCGCCAGTGGTGCCGGAACAGCTGGACCAGGGGCAGGCCGGCCTGGCTGCGCGTGCGGCGGACCTCCTCGAAGACCGGGCTCTCGGCGACCCGCGAGCGGATCACCAGCCCGGCGACGATGAGCACGGCGCTGAGCAGGAAGGGGATGCGCCAGCCCCAGGCGAGGAACTGCGCCGGCGTGGTCAGCGCGGCCACCAGCGCGAGCACGCCGTTGGCCAGCACGAGCCCGACCGGAACCCCGATCTGCGGGAACGCGCCGAACAGGCCACGGCGGTCGGCCGGTGCGTGTTCGACGGCGAGCAGGGCGGCCCCGCCCCATTCGCCGCCCGCCGACAGTCCTTGCACGATGCGCAGCAGGACCAGCGCGACCGGCGCCGTCACGCCGATCGCCGCGGCGCTGGGCACCAGGCCGATCAGCACCGTGGAGACGCCCATCAGCAGCAGGGTGAGGACCAGCATCGCGCGCCTGCCGATGCGGTCGCCCAGGTGCCCGGCGATCACCGCGCCGACGGGCCGGAAGAAGAAGCTGATCCCCACGGTGGCGAAGGACAGGATGAGCGCGTCCTCCCCCAGCGCGGCGAAGTACTGCGTGGAGAAGACGAGTCCCGCGGAGATCGCGTAGATGAAGAAGTCGTACCACTCGATGGTGGTGCCGGCCATCGCCGCCAGGACGACGCGGCGGTGCTCGGGGCCGGTTCTCGTCAACGGTCGCGCCATCACGACTCCCTTGTTGTCGATGCGGACCGCCGGACCATATACGATCTGCGCGACAGCTGACAAGAACACCGAGAAGATGGACGCCTGGACGCCTGGTTCGTATATGACTGGTAGGCTGCGCGGGAGCTGCGAACGGGTCAGCGAGCAAGGAGGACCGGGTGCCTGCGCACGTGGACGACAAACCGGACGGCACGGCGAGCAAGTCCCAGCGAGCGCGCGAGGTGATCAAGGACCGGATCGCGCGCGGGGTGTACGGGCCGGGGCACCGGCTCGTCCTCGGTTCGCTGGCCACCGAGCTGGGCATGAGCACGGTGCCGATCCGCGAGGCGATCCGCCTGCTGGAAGCCGAGGGACTCGTGCACTTCCAGCACAACGTGGGGGCGACCGTGGCCGCCATCGACCCGGTGGAGTACCAGCACGCGATGGAGGTGCTGGCGATCGTGGAAAGCGCGGCGACCGCCCTCGCCGCGCCGCTGCTCACCCCGGCCGACCTGGCGAAGGCGGCCGGCCTCAACGAGCAGATGCGGACCTGCTTGCGGGATCTGGATCCGGTGGAGTTCACCCGGCTCAACCACGAGTTCCACGAGGTCCTCTATGGACGGTGCCCCAACCCGCGGCTCCTCGACACGGTGCGCCGCACCTGGTCCGGGCTCGCCACGATCCGGGAGTCGACCTTCTCGTTCGTCCCCGGCCGCGCGGCGGCGTCCGTCGCCGAACACGACCAGCTGGTGACCCTGATCAGGTCC
Organism: Amycolatopsis thermalba; assembly: GCF_003385215.1. GTDB lineage: Bacteria > Actinomycetota > Actinomycetes > Mycobacteriales > Pseudonocardiaceae > Amycolatopsis_E > Amycolatopsis_E thermalba. The sequence continues at coordinate 182,039 of NZ_PQHW01000001.1, forward strand.
GGCGCGGGCGCGGAGTGGATCGAGCACCTCGCCCGCGCCCACCGCACGGCCACCCTGACCGCCTTCCTGGACTGGGAGAAGGAGCACGGGACGCAGCGGCGGTCGTAGGCGCCGGGCGCGCCGCGGCCAGCGCGGCGGCGTGGCCGGTTCGATTCCGGCGACCAGGTTGAAGGCGCCGGTCAGCAGGTTGAGCGACACCAGCCCGACCACCTCGGCGATGACGCGCTCGCTCCAGCCGTGCGCCCGGAGTCCGGCCACGTCGTCGTCGGTGCGGGATGCCGGTTCGGCCAGCACCCGCACCGCGAACTCGACGAGCGCGGTCTCGCGGCGGTCCGTCGCGGTGCCCTGCCTGGCCAGCGCGATGTCGGTGTCACTCAGGCCCGCGGCCCGGCCGCCCTCGATGTGGGCTTCCAGGCAGGCGCCGCAGCCGATCCATTCCTGCACGGCGATCGCGAGCTTCTCGCACACCGCGCGGGGCAGCTTCGTGCGTTTCATCGCCCGCGACAGCTCCAGGTAGCCCTGCAGCAACGCCGGCGAGTGGGCCATCGTGCGGATCATCTCCCCCGCCGAGCCGTGCCGCTCCACGATTCCGCCGAGCAGCTCGCGGGACTTCTCCGGCGCGCCGCCCGGGTCCAGCGCGCGGAGCCGGCGCCCTGTTTCCATCACATGCCTCCTACCGGTGAGGGGTACTTGACGCAGCATACCCCCCTTGGGTATAAATTCCTCATCGGCGGCAACGGGGAACCCGACCCGGAGGATACCGGTAGGGGGTATAGTCGAAGTCGTCGGCCGGATAGAGGAGATGGACATGCGGGGATACACCAGCGACAAGGACGGCTACCTGACGCGGCTGCGCCGGATCGAGGGGCAGGTCCGCGGGTTGCAGCGGATGGTCGAGAACGACGAGTACTGCATCGACGTGCTGACCCAGATCGCGGCGGCGACCAAGGCGCTGCAGTCGGTGTCGCTGGGGCTGATGGACGAGCACCTCAAGCACTGCGTGGCCGAGGCGATCGCCGTGGGTGGCAACACCGCGGACGCGAAGGTGCGCGAGGCCAGTGAGGCCATCGCCCGGCTGGTCCGTTCCTGACCACGAGAGAGGAAGCGAAATGACTCAGCAGACCTACACCGTGACCGGCATGACGTGCGGGCACTGCGTGGCTTCGGTGACCGAGGAGGTCGGCGAGATCCCGGGCGTCACGGACGTCGCGGTGGATCTGCCCACCGGCAAGGTCACCGTCACCAGCGAAAACGCGCTCACCACCGACGTGGTGCGCGCCGCCGTCGAAGAAGCCGGATACCAGCTGACCGCGTAGCGGCCGGCCCAGAGGACAGGAATGTCATGAACACTGCAGGGAAGCTCTCCGCCTACGGTGCGGCGCTCGTCCTGGTCGCCGGTGGCGCCTGGGCGATCGGCACCGCTGTCGGTCCCGTCACCAGCGAAGCTGGCACGCGCGGCGGCGAGGACGCCGCGCACGGGGACAGCCACAGCGGCACTGTCGCGGAGACCACGCAACCCGCTCTGCCCGCGGGGCTGGCGTCGTCCAGGGGCGGTTACACCCTCACGCCCACCCACACGACGCTGACCACCGGGACCACCAACCAGTTCGCCTTCCGGATCACCGGGCCCGACGGCAACGCGGTCACCGCGTTCGACGTCGAGCACGACAAGCGCATGCACCTCATCGTGGTGCGCCGCGACACCGCCGGGTTCCAGCACCTGCACCCGGAGATGGCCGGTGACGGCACCTGGACCGTGCCGCTGAATGTCGCCGACGCCGGCAGCTACCGCGCCTTCGCCGACTTCAAGCCGACCGGCGGCCAGGCCACGACCCTGGGCGTCGACCTCGCCGCGGCCGGCGACTTCCAGCCGCGGACCTACGCGCCCTCGCGCGTCGCGGAGGTGGACGGCTACCAGGTGCGCCTCGACGGCGACCTCACCGCCGGACACACGTCGAAGCTGACGGTCACGGTCACCAAGGACGGCCGGGAGGTCACCGACCTGCAGCCCTACCTGGGCGCCTACGGGCACCTGGTGGCGCTGCGCGAAGGCGACCTGGCCTACCTCCACGTCCACCCCGACGGCTCACCCGGTGACGGGACCACCCGGCCCGGGCCGACCGTGACCTTCTACGCCGAGGTCCCCTCGGCCGGCACCTACCGGCTGTTCCTGGACTTCCAGCACGAGGGCAAGGTCCGCACCGCCGAGTTCACCGTGGCGACCGGGACCACGCCACCGGCCACCACGCAGCCGCCCGCGACCGCCGACGGCCACGGCCACAGCCACGGCTGATCGAGGAAGGGGTACCACGATGACTTCGGACCTGCAGAACTCCCCGAAGACCGCGGCGCGGGACATCGAACTGGCGATCGGCGGCATGACCTGCGCCTCGTGCGCGATGCGGATCGAGCGCAAGCTCAACAAGCTCGACGGTGTCACCGCGACCGTCAACTACGCCACCGAGAAGGCGAAGGTCACCTTCCCCGCCGACCTCGACCCGGACACACTGGTCGCCCAGGTCGAGGCGGCGGGCTACTCGGCCACCGTCCCCCGGCCCGAAACCGCGGAACCGGAGGCCGCCGAGGAGGACCCGGCCCGCTCGTTGCGGCAGCGGCTCATCGGGTCGCTGGTGCTGTCGGTGCCGGTGATCGTGCTGGCGATGGTCCCGGCGCTGCAGTTCACCTACTGGCAGTGGATCTCGCTCACGCTGGCCGCACCGGTGATCGTGTGGGCCGCCTGGCCGTTCCACAAGGCGGCGTGGACGAACCTGCGGCACGGCGCGGCCACGATGGACACGCTCGTGTCGATGGGCACGCTGGCCGCGTTCGCCTGGTCGCTCTACGCGCTGCTGTTCGGCAGCGCCGGGGTGCCCGGCATGACCCACCCGTTCGAGCTGACCATCGAGCGGATCAGCGGGGACGGCAACATCTACCTCGAGGTCGCGGCCGGGGTGACCACGTTCATCCTCGCCGGCCGCTACTTCGAGGCCCGCTCCAAGCGGCGGGCCGGGGCCGCGCTGCGCGCGCTGCTCGAACTCGGCGCCAAGGACGTCGCCGTGCTGCGGAACGGCCGCGAGGAACGCATCCCGGTCGAGCAGCTGGCCGTGGGTGACCGGTTCGTGGTCCGGCCCGGCGAGAAGATCGCCACCGACGGCGTGATCACCGAGGGCAGTTCCGCGGTCGACGCGAGCATGCTCACCGGCGAATCGGTCCCGGTCGAGGTCGGGCCCGGTGACGCCGTCACCGGAGCGACCGTGAACTCCGGCGGGCGGCTCGTCGTGCGGGCCACCCGGGTGGGCGCGGACACCCAGCTGGCGCAGATGGCGAAGCTGGTCGAACAGGCGCAGACCGGCAAGGCCGCGGTGCAGCGGCTGGCCGACCGGATCTCCGCGGTGTTCGTGCCCATCGTCATCGCGCTGGCGGCCGGGACCCTGGCGTTCTGGCTCGGCGCCGGCGGCACGGTGTCCGCGGCGTTCACCGCCGCGGTCGCGGTGCTGATCATCGCCTGCCCCTGCGCGCTGGGACTGGCCACCCCCACCGCGCTGCTGGTGGGCACCGGCCGGGGAGCCCAGCTGGGCATCCTGATCAAGGGCCCGGAAGTGCTGGAATCCACCCGCCGCGTCGACACGATCGTGCTCGACAAGACCGGCACCGTCACCACCGGCAAGATGGCCCTGACCGACGTGCACACCGACGGCGCCGACACCGACGAGGTGCTTCGCTTGGCCGGAGCGCTGGAGAGCGCTTCCGAGCACCCGATCGCCCAGGCCATCGCCACCGGCGCGCGGGAGCGGGTCGGTGACCTCCCGGCCGTCGAGGACTTCACCAACCTCGAAGGTCTCGGCGTGCAGGGCATCGTCGACGGCAAGGCCGTGCTCGTCGGCCGCACCGCGCTGCTGGCGGACTGGAGCCAGCACCTGTCCCCCGAACTCGCCGCGGCCAAGGCCACGGCCGAGCAGCAGGGCAAGACCGCGGTCGCCGTCGGCTGGGACGGCCGGGCCCGGGCCGTGCTGGTGGTCGCCGACACCGTCAAACCCACCTCCGCCGAAGCCATCGGGCAACTGCGCGGCCTCGGGCTCACCCCGGTCCTGCTCACCGGCGACAACGAAGCCGTCGCCAAGGCAGTCGCCGCCGAGGTCGGCATCGAGACGGTGATCGCCGAGGTCCTGCCCGCCGACAAGGTCGACGTGGTCCAGCGCCTGCAGGACGAAGACAAGGTGGTGGCGATGGTCGGCGACGGGGTCAACGACGCCGCCGCGCTCGCCCAGGCCGACCTCGGCCTGGCCATGGGCACCGGCACCGACGTCGCCATCGAAGCCAGCGACCTGACCCTGGTCCGTGGCGACCTCCGGGTGGCGGCCGACGCGATCCGCCTGTCCCGGCGCACCCTGCGCACCATCAAGGGCAACCTGTTCTGGGCCTTCGCCTACAACATCGCCGCCCTCCCCCTGGCCGCCGCCGGCCTGCTCAACCCGATGATCGCCGGCGCCGCCATGGCGTTCAGCTCGGTCTTCGTGGTGAGCAACAGCCTGCGGCTGCGCGGCTTCCGCAGCACCATCGGGTGATCCACCGGCCCGGGTGACCGCAGCGGCCGGCGCTCACGGCAGGTGAGCGCCGGCCGCTACGGGTTTGAACCGCCCATTTTGGTCAACTACGACCTGGTGGTTTCTTCGACACCTGAGCCCACCGAATACCTCCCGCGCGTCGGCGAGGTGGGGCCCGCCCGGCCGAAGCCGTGGTGGCGGCGGCCCGCGACGATCGCCGCGGCGGCGGTCCTGCTCGCGCTCGCCGTCCTGTACGTGCTCGACCTCGCGCTGAGTTCGGGCGACGTGCCGCGGGGGACGACGGTGGCGGGTGTGCCGATCGGCGGGCTGAGCGAGTCCGCCGCCGAGCAGAAGCTGCGCGAGGAGCTGACGCCCCGGCTCAGCCGGCCGGTCCAGGTGCTGGCCGGGGACCGGGAGATCCCGTTCGTTCCCGCCGACGCCGGTGTCCGCGTCGACTTCGCCGCGACCGTCGCCGGAGCCGGATCACAGCCGCTCAACCCGTGGACCCGGCTGGTGTCGCTGTTCCGGGACCGCGAAACCGCCGTCGTGGCCGAGGCGAACCCCGGCTCCCTGACCGCCACGCTCGACGAGGCGCGGGCGGCGGTCGACCGGCCGGCCGTGGAGGGCGGCATCCGGTTCGACGGCACGACCCCCGTCCCGGTCGATCCCCAGACCGGGCAGACCCTCGACCTCGCACGGGCCGAGGACGTGCTGCGCACCGGGTGGGCCACCTCGCCGCGCCTGACGCTGCCCGTGCTCCCGCTCGCGCCACAGACCACCCCGGAGGGTGTCCGGGCGGCACTCGACCTCCTCGCCCGCCCCCCAGTGGCCGGCCCGGCGACGGTGCGCGGCGACGGCCGCGACGCCACGGTCGAGCCCGCGCAGCTCGCCGCCGCGCTGACGTTCCAGCCCGGCGGCAACGGCACGCTCACCGCCGGGCTCGACCGCGCACGGCTCGGTGTCCTGACCGATCAGCTCGCCCCGACGGAGAAGCCGGGGCAGGACGCGCGGATGCGGTTCGACAACGACCGGCCGGCGGTCGTGCCGTCCGTCGACGGCCGGGCGATCGACTGGGACCAGACCCTGACCGGGCTCCTGCAGGCCATCGGGCCCGGCGGCAACCGGACCACCGAGGCGCGCTACGTGGCGGTGCCGGCCAGGATCACCACCGACCGGGCCGGGCAGCTCGGGATCAGGGAGGTGATCGGCGAGTTCACCACCGGCGGCTTCGCCCCCGATTCCGGCGTGAACATCCGGGTGGTCGCCGAGGAGGTGACCGGCGCGATCGTGCTGCCCGGGGAAACGTTCAGCCTCAACGGGTACACCGGCCCCCGCGAGGCCGCGCAGGGGTACGTGGAAGCGGGTGTGATCGAGGAGGGCGTGCCGGAGCGTGAGGTGGGTGGCGGTATCTCGCAGTTCGCCACCACGTTGTACAACGCCGCGTACTTCGCCGGCATGACCGACGTCGAGCACAAGGAGCACAGCTTCTACATCAGCCGCTACCCCGCCGCGCGCGACGCGACGGTCTTCCAGAACCCGGACGGCAGCAGCGTGATCGACCTGAAGTTCGGCAACGAATACCCCACCGGGGTGGCGATCCAGACGATCTGGACACCGAAGTCCATCACCGTGCGGTTGTGGGGCACCAGGCACGTCACCGTCGAATCCGTGACCGGCCCGCGCGGCGACTACGTCAGCCCGTACACGGTCACCAAACCGGCGGGCCCGGAGTGCAAACCGGCCCGGGGCAAGCCGGGCTTCCGGACCTCGGACACCCGGATCGTCCGCGACCTGAGCGGCCGGGAGATCAGCCGCACCACGCGGACCGTGCGCTACGACCCGGAACCGACGGTGCGCTGCGCGGGCTGACCGCGCGCACGGTGGGTCCCGGCGGCGAGGAAGAGAAACGCGCCACTGCGGATTCCCAGCCACGTGGCGCTCCCGCCGCGCTACGCGGTCAGCAGGACCTTGCCGACGGCGCTGCCCTCTTCCACGCCGCGGTGCGCGTCGGCGGCCTGGCGGAGCGGGATGGTCCGGCCGACGACCGGCCGGACGCACCCGCGCTCGACGAGCGGCCACAGGTTCTTCCGCACCTGCGCGACGATACGGCCCTTCTCGGCCACCGGCTGGGGCCGCAGCGCGAGGGAGGCGATGCCGGCGCGTTTGCGCATCAGCGTGCCGATGTTCAGTTCGCCGGTGAGGCCGCCCTGGAACCCGATGATCACCAGCCGGCCGCCGGTGACGAGCGCGTCCAGGTTGCGGTCCAGATAGGACGCTCCCATGTTGTCCAGGATCACGTGCGCGCCACCGGTTTCCCGCTGCAGCTCGGCGACGAAGTCCTGGTCGCGGTAGTTGACGAGGATGTCGGCGCCGAGCCGCCGGCACTGTTCGAGCCGCTCGGCCGATCCGGCGGTCACCGCGACGGTCGCGCCGAGCGCCTTGCCGACCTGAACGGCGTGCGTGCCGATGCCGCCGGCAGCACCGTGCACCAGCAGCACCTCCCCGCTGCGCAGGCCGGCGCTCATCACCGCGGTGGCCCACACCGTGCAGGCGGCCTCGGGCAGGGCCGCGGCGGCGACGATCCCCACACCGTCCGGGACGGGCAGCAGTTGCGGAGCGGGCACCACGACCTGCACGGCGTATCCGCCGCCGGCGAGCAGCGCGCACACCTGGTCGCCGACCTGCCAGCCGTCGACGTCCTCGCCGACTTCGATGATCGTGCCCGAGCACTCCAGGCCGGGGATCTCACTCGCACCGGGCGGCGGCGGGTAACGGCCCTGGCGTTGCAGCACATCCGCCCGGTTCACCGCGGTGGCGGCGACGCGGACCAGCACCTCCCCGGGGCCTGGACGGGGGTCCGGCACCTCGGTCCAGTCCAGGACTTCGGGGCCGCCGGAGGCGCGGATGGTGATCGCGTGCACGGAGATCTCCTTGACGTGACGGGTTTTCTCGGACTGGTTCCAGTCCACCCGGAAACCCCGCCCCCACCAAGGCCCGTTTCGCGCTCCCTGCGATCAGGAAGCGTGATCGCAGGCGCGCAGCAGCTCGTCGAGACACCAGGGCGGGTTGGTCTCGGACACGGCGAGCAGCGTCGTCATGGTGATCGGCGGCACCGTGGGCCGGAACGCCACCCGGGGCGCCACCAGCCGGCGCGCCTGCGACTCGTACACGACGGTCCACGTGCCGGTGCCGCTGCCGATGATGGCCAGGGTGTCCTGCAGGTTGCCCGACGGTGGGCCGAACACCGGGTCGAACCCCGCCGACCGGCAGGAGGAGACCATCAGATCGTGCAACGGCGCGTTGCGGCTCCGGTCGGCCAGGCGCAGCGGCAGCTCCGCCAGGTCGGTGAGCTCGACCTCGTCCGCCTCGGCGAGCGGATGCCGGGCGGGCAACGCGACGACGAGCCGGTCCAGCCACAGCGGGATCAGCCGCAGTTCCGGGCTGTGGGTCACGCCCCGGACGAACGTGGCGTCCAGCGCGTGCCCGCGGACCTGGTCCAGCCTCGTCTGCGTGGACGCCGAGACCAGCTCCACGCTCAACTGCGGGATGAGGGCGGTCAGCTCGTCCAGCACCCGGTCCAGGTGCTCGCCCAGGCCGTTGCTGGTGCCCAGCCGCAGCACGGTGGACCGGGCGGCGACGTCGGCGACCACGGACCGCGCCCGGCTCTCGGCGGCGAGCACGGCCCGCGCTTCGGGCAGGAACACCTGGCCCGCGGTGGTGAGCCGGACCATCCGCGGTGACCGGTCGAACAGCTCCACGCCCAGCTCCCGCTCCAGCTTGCGGATCTGCTGGCTCACCGCGGCCTGCACGATGTGCAGCCGCTCCGCGGCCCGCCCGAAGTGCAGTTCCTCCGCGACGGTCACGAAGTACCGCAGTTGACGAAGTTCCACGAGCCCATTATCCGCCGATCACGATCGCTGATCGCAGCGGCAGCGGACTGCTCCTTGGTCGCGCCGGGATTCTCCTGTGGACTGAACCGGACCGAAAACCATCCGGCAGGAGAACGACATGCCCATCGTGACCGTTCAGCAAGGCCCGCGCACCGTGGAGCTCAAGCGGGAGCTGGTCAAGCAGATCACCGACGCGTTCGTCCGCGCGTACGTGATCCCGGCCGACGCCGTGCAGGTGTGGATCCACGAGGTCCCCACCGACAGCTGGGGCAAGGCCGGGAAGCTGACCGCGGACAAGTGATCACCTCGTCGTGGCGCCCGCCCCCCTCGCGCGGGCGCCACGACGGACGCCCTCGACCGGCGGGCGCGGTGGTGGACGGTGATCAGGCGCCGCCGGTGAGGGTGAGCGTGCCGTAGGCCACCAGGGCGACCAGGACGGTCGACACCGCGCCCAGCGCCAGCCCGCGGCGGCCGGTGCGCAGCAGTGCCCCGATCCGCACGCCGCTGCCCAGCCCGAACAACGCGGCGGCGAACAGCAGCGTGGTCACCACGCTGGTGGCGGACAGCACCGGCGCGGGCACGACACCCGAGCTGCGCACGGCCATCGTCGCCAGGAAGCCGAGCACGAACAGCGGCACCAGCGGCGGCCGCTTGCCCGTCGTGGCGCCGTGGCGGCGCCGCCGCACGATGCTCACCCCGGCCACCATCGGCGCCAGCAGCACCACCCGGGTCAGCTTCACCACGACCGCGGTGGCGACCGCCGCCGCGCCGGCCGGTGACGCCGCGGCGACCACCTGCGCGACCTCGTGCACGCTCAGCCCGGCCCATTCGCCGAACCGCTGCGGGCCCAGACCGAGCGCCCGCCCGGCCAGCGGCACCAGCGCGATCGCGGCGCTGCCGTACAGCGTCACCAGCGTCACCGCGGTGGCCACCTCCTCGCGGTCGGACTCGGTCACGCTGTCCATCGCCGCGATCGCCGAGGCGCCGCAGATCGAGAACCCGGTCCCCACCAGCAGCGCCATCCCGCGCGACACCCCCACCAGCCGCCCGGCCAGGATCGTGCCGAAGAAGCTGACGAGCACGGTGACCACGACGGCGAGCACCGTGCCGGCACCGAGCCGGAACACCTCGCCGAGGCCGAGCTGGAACCCGAGCAGCACCACGCCCAGCCGCAGGAACTTCTTCGTCGCCCAGCGCAGGCCGTCCTGCGCGGCCGGGGGCACGAAGCTCGCGACGAGCACCCCGAGCACGACCGCGACGGTCAGGGCGCTGATCGCGGGCACCAGCTCGTTCAGTCCGAACGCGACCGCCGTGCCGGCGGCGGCCACCAACAGGCCCGGCGCGAGCCGCCGGGCGGTCGTCGATCGCGGTGCTCGTTCCCGCGCGGATTCTGCTTTGGTCACCCTCGAATCGTCACCGCACCGGCCGCTCCCCGGTACCCGTCAAGCGATGCGGACGTCATACCCTTACTGCATGACCCGTCTGCCCGATGTCGAATCCCTGCGGCTGCTGGTCCTCGTGGGGCACCACGGCAGCCTGACCGCCGCCGCGCAGACCGCCGGGATCAGCCAGCCCTCGGCGAGCAAACGGATCAGCACGCTGGAACGGCTGCTCGGCATCCAGCTGCTGGACCGGTCCCGGCGCGGGTCGGCGCTCACCTCGTCCGGGCTGCTGGTGAGCGGGTGGGCGCAGCGCGTTCTCGACGAGCTGGACGTGATGATGGACGGCGCCGAGGCGCTGCGGCGCGAACGCGGCGCGCAGCTGTCGCTGGCGGCGAGCCTCACGGTGGCCGAGTACCTGCTGCCGGGCTGGATCGGCGAGCTGCGGCGCGCCGTGCCCGATCTGCACGTGGGCATGCAGGTGCTGAATTCCAGCCGGGTGCACGAACTGGCCCGCCACGGCGACATCGATCTGGGTTTCGTGGAATCCCCGGGCGGGCTGCCCGGGGTGCGGTCCCGGGTGGTGGCGCGCGACCGTCTCGTCCTGGTGGTGTCGCCGGATCACCCGTGGCGGCGCCGCCGCCGCCCGGTCGACCCGGCCGAGCTCGCGTCGACCGCGCTGATCAGCCGCGAAACCGGCTCGGGCACGCGGGAAACGGCGGAGCAGGCGTTGCGGGCCGCCGGGGCCGAACCGGTGGAACCGCTGCTCGAACTGGGTTCGGCGACGGCGGTGCGCAGCGCGGTGTCGGCCGGCGCGGGGCCGGCGCTGATCAGCGAGCTGATCGTGGCGCCGGACCTGGCGGGCGGGGCTCTGGTGGAGATCCCGACCGTGGGCATGGACCTCGGCCGGGCGCTGCGTGCGGTGTGGCGATCGGGCACCACGCCGGTCGGTGCGGCCGCCCGGCTGCTGGCGATCGCGTTGCGCCGCAACCGCCGGACAGTTCCGGCGCCGGGGCGGTGACCGGTCAGCGGTTCCCGAGCAGGGCGGGCAGCCGGGCCACGGAGTCCAGCACGTGCGTCGCGCCGTGGGCCGTCAGCGTGGCCGCGTCGTGGGCGCCGGTGAGCACCCCCGCGACCACCGAGGCGCCGGCGCGGCGGCCGCTCACCATGTCGTAGCCGGTGTCGCCCGCGACGGCCACCGCGCGCACGTCACTGACCCGCAGCCGCAGCGCCGCGGTGAGCACCAGGTCCGGGAAGGGCCGGCCGCGGCCCGCGTCGTCCGGGCAGAGCGCCAGGTCCGCCAGGTCCGTCCACCCGAGACGGTCCAGCAGGGCGTCCCGCGTCCCGGCGGAGAACCCGGTGCTCAGGCACACCCGCCGGCCCTGCTCGCGCAACGCGCGGATCGCCTCCTCCGCCCCGGGGACCGGTTCGGCCACCGCGATCGCCTGCTCCGCGAACGTCTCCTCGAAGACGGCGTTCGCCTTGTCCGCGCGCTCGTCCGGGAACAGCGCCCGGAACACCACGATCTTCGACGTGCCCATGGTGTCGTGGATGTAGGACCGCGCGCGCCGCCACTGCTCGGACCCGGCGGGCACGTCCACCGCGGACAGCGCGGCCGCGAACGCCGCCTCCACGGCGCCGTCGTCGCGGACCGTGGTGCCGGCCATGTCCAGCACGATGAGCTCGACGCGGGGGTTCACCGGACCTCCTGGGTGTCGTGGGCGGTCACCGCGTGCACCGCGGCGATCAGGGCCATCGTCTCGATCTCGGCGGCACCGCAGCCGCGGGAGAGGTCGTGCAGCGGCGCACCTTGTCCACCACCGCGCAGGCGGCGAAGGTGACCGCCCGGCCGTCGCGCAGCAGCATCAGGAACGCGCTGCTCAGGGGCCATCCTCATCGTCGGACTCCCTCGCGTGCGGCGGCAGTGCTCCCCGTGAGGATGACCAGCCGCGCCGGGCGCCGACAGAGCCAGAACCGCGGCCGATGAGGGGTCCAGTCTGGCACCGCCGACCGGCCCGGTTCTGGTACTTCTGCCCGGGCCAGTCCTCCCCCACGCTCGGAGCGACGCACACGGCAGATGGGAGCGGACGATGAGGATCGGTGTGCCTCGCGAGGTGAAGAACCACGAATACCGGGTGGCGGCGACGCCGGCCGGGGTGCACGAGTTCACCGCGGCCGGACACGAGGTGTTCGTGGAACGCGGCGCGGGCGAGGGCTCGTCCATCCGGGACGAGGACTACGTCGCGGCCGGGGCGAAGCTGCTCGACAGCGCCGACGACGTGTGGGGCACCGCCGAGATGGTGCTCAAGGTGAAGGAGCCGGTCGCCCAGGAGTACCACCGCCTGCGCGAGGACCAGCTGCTGTTCACCTACCTGCACCTCGCGGCGAGCCAGGAGTGCACCCGGGCCCTGCTCGACGCCGGCACCACCGCCGTGGCGTACGAGACGGTGCAGCTGCCCGGCGGGGCGCTGCCACTGCTGTTCCCGATGAGCGAGGTCGCCGGCCGCCTCGCGCCGCTGGTCGGCGCGCAGACCCTGATGCGGGTCAACGGCGGCCGCGGCGTGCTGATCGGCGGCGTGTCCGGGGTGGCCCCGGCGCGCGTGGTGGTGCTGGGCGCGGGCGTGGCGGGCATGAACGCGGTCGCGGTGGCCGCCGGCGCGTGGGGCGACGTCGTGCTGTTCGACAAGAACGTGGACAAGCTGCGCGCCGCCGACCGGATGTACCAGGGGCGGATCCGCACCGCCGCGGCCAACGCCTACGCGATCGAGCAGGCGGTGCTGGAGGCCGACCTGGTGATCGGCGCGGTGCTGGTGCCCGGCGCGAAGGCGCCCAGCCTGGTGTCCAACGAGGTGGTGTCCCGGATGAAGCCGGGCAGCGTGCTGGTGGACATCTCGATCGACCAGGGCGGCTGCTTCGAGGACTCGCGGCCGACCACGCACGCCGAGCCGACCTTCCGGGTGCACGAGTCGGTGTTCTACTGCGTGGCCAACATGCCCGGCGCGGTGCCGCACACCTCCACGCACGCGCTGACGAACGTGACCCTGCCCTACGCCCTGGAGATCGCGAACAAGGGGCTGCGGGACGCGGTGCGGGACACGCCCGAGCTGCGCGGCGGGGTGAGCACCGTGTCCGGCGCGCTGACGTCGGAGCCGGTGGCCCGCGCGCACGGCCTGCCCGCGGTGGGCGTGGACGCGGCGCTGGCCTGAGGTGCCGATCCGCGCCGGCGCGGGGTGGGAAAACCGGCCACGGCGGGTTAGGTTTCTGCTCACCCCGCTCCGGTGCGGCCCCACCAGGAGATGCCCTTGCCACGCACGCTGATCGAGATCGACCGGTCCTCCGACGAACCGCTGTACCGCCAGGTGCGGCGGGCGATCGAGCACGGCATCGCCATCGGCACGTTCGACCCGGCGCGCCGGCTGCCCAGCTCCCGTGAGCTGGCCGTCGAGCTGGGCGTGTCGCGCAACACGATCAACCTCGCCTACCAGGAGCTGGTGGCCGAGGGGTACGTGGAAAGCCGCGAGCGCAGCGGCCTGTTCATCAACGGGGAGATGCGCCCGCACTGCGCGGTGCAGGAACGCGACACCGAGTCCCGCATCGACTGGCCGAGCCGGGTGCGCCGGTTCCCCGACGCCGGGGTCGCCCACATCGAGAAGCGCACCGACTGGGCGAGCTACCCGTACCCGTTCCTGGCCGGGCAGGTCGACGTGTCGGCGTTCCCGGCGCGGTCGTGGACGCGGTGCCTGCGTGACGCGCTGTACCGGCCGCACGTGTTCCACAGCCTGCAGGACAGCGTGGGGTCCGACGATCCGATGCTGGTCGACATGGTGTGCCGCCACCTGCTGACCACCCGGGGCATCGAGGCGAGCCACGAGGAGGTGCTCATCACCGTCGGCTCGCAGCAGGGCCTGGACCTGCTCGGCCGGGTGCTGCTCGGCCCGGAGCAGGTGGTGGCGATCGAAAACCCCGGCTACCTGGACGCGCGGCACATCTTCCTGCGCACCGGCGCCCGCGTGGCAGGTCTGGACGTGGACGCGAGCGGTCTGCGGCCGCCGGCGTCGCTGGACGGGGTGGACCTGCTCTACCTCACCCCGAGCCACCAGCATCCGACGAACGCGACGCTGAGCATCGGGCGGCGGCGCCGGCTGCTCGCGCAGGCGGCGGCGTCCGGCACGGTGGTCGTCGAGGACGACTACGACAGCGAGTTCCGGTACCAGGGCAGCCCCACCCCCGCGCTCAAGGCGCTCGACGGCACCGGCGACGCGGTGTACCTGGGCACGTTCTCCAAGTTCCTCTCCCCCGGGCTGCGCCTGGGTTACCTGGTGGGGCCGCGGGAGCTGGTGCGCGCGCTGCGCGAGGCCCGGCGCTACGTGCTGCGCCACCCGCCCGGGCACCTGCAGCGCGCGCTGGCGCTGCTCATCGAAAGCGGCGAGTACCACCGGTCGCTGCGCCGCTACCGGGCCAAGCTCCTGCGCAAGTGGACGGCCACCTGTGAAGCGGTCACCGAGCACCTGCCGTGGCCGCAACCGCCGTACCCGCCGGGCGGGGTGAGCCTGTGGATGACCGGGCCGCCCGAACTGGACTGCCGGGTGCTGGTGGAGCGCGCGGAGCGGATGGGCGTGCTGATCGAGCCCGGCGACATCTTCTTCCTCGGCGACGACCAGCCCCGCAACCACTTCCGCATCGGGTTCTCGGCCACGCCGATCTCGGCGATCGACCCGGGGATCCGGCTGCTCGGCCGCCTGTGCACCGCGCTGCTGGACGGGTGAGCCCGGCGCATCTGGCACCACCCGTCCGTCGCGTTCTGGACCTGTTCGCGGACCCAGTCCCCGGGGCACTGTCAGGGGCAGGAGACGTGGACAAGGAGGTCCAGCAGTGGGCGACACCACCCCGGGGACAGCGGCCGCCGATCTCGTCGTGCTCGGCGGCACGGTCCTGACCCTCGATCGCGGCGGCACGCGGGCGAGCGCGCTCGCCGCCTCCGGCGGCCGGATCACCGCGATCGGGGACGACCGCGCGATCGCGGGGCTGGCCGGTCCCGGCACGACCGTGGTGGACCTGGCCGGGCGCGCGGTGATCCCGGGTTTCGTGGAATCGCACAACCACCCCGCGTTCTTCGGCATGACGCTGGCCGCGCCGGTCGACGCCGGCAGCCCGCCGAACGACTCGATCGGCGACGTGGTGGAGCGGGTCCGGCAGGCGGTGCGCGACTTCGGGCCGGGCGAGTGGATCCGCGGGTTCCGCTACGACGACACGCTGCTCGCCGACGACCGCCACCCCACCCGCGCCGACCTCGACCCGGTGTCCCCGCACAACCCGGTGCTGCTCACGCACGTGACCGGCCACTTCTGCGTGGTCAACTCCGCCGCGCTGCGGGCCGTGGGGATCGACGCGCGGACGCCGGACCCGCCCGGCGGGGTGATCGCCCGGGACGAGCGCGGCGAGCCCACCGGGCTGCTGATCGAGACGGCCGCGTTCCTGGTCAACTCGGCCATGCCGGCGCAGGGGCCCGACCACCTGGCCGAAGCCCTGCTGCTGGCCGACGCCGAGTACCTGCGGCACGGGGTCACCTCGGTGCACGACACCGGCATCGGGCTGATCGGCGGCGCGGGTGAGCTCGCGGCCTACCGGCGGCTCACCCGCGCCGGGCGGTTGCGCACCCGCGTGCACGGCTACCTGTTCCACACGCTGGTACCCGGGCTGGACGAGGGCGAGCCGGAGCCGCCGCAGGCCGGCGAATTCCCGCTGACCGGGGTGAAGATCGTGGCGGACGGCTCGATCCAGGGCCGCACCGGCTGCCTGGCCGAGGGGTACGCGTGCGACCCCGGCGAGCACGGCATGATGCTGCTCGAACCGGGTGAGCTGGCGCGCCGCATCGCCGCGCTGGACGCGGCCGGCTGGCAGGTGGCGGTGCACGGCAACGGGGACGCCGCGATCGACGCCATCATCGACGGGTACGCGCGGCTGGGCGCCCCGGCGGGCACCGGGCGGCGGCACCGCATCGAGCACTGCCAGACGGTCCGCGAGGACCAGCTGGACCGGATGGCCGCGCACGACGTGACCGCGTCGTTCTTCATCAAGCACGTCTACTACTGGGGCGACCGGCACCGGGACGTGTTCCTCGGCCCGCGGCGGGCGCGCCGGATCAGCCCGCTGGCCTCGGCGCGGTCCCGGGGAATCCACTTCGGACTGCACTCGGACACGCCGGTGACCCCGGTCCCGCCACTGGAGGGCATCTGGTGCGCGGTCACCCGCCGCACCAGCGGCGGGGAGCTGCTCGGCCCGGAGCAGGCCGTCGACGTGGACGCGGCCCTGCGCGGCTACACCGTCGACGCGGCGTACCTGGCCGGCGAGGAGAACGACAAGGGCAGCCTGGAGGTCGGCAAGCTGGCCGATCTGGCGGTGCTGTCGGCGGATCCGACGGCGGTGGACCCGGACCGGATCCGCTCGCTGACCGTCGACGCCACCGTCGTCGGCGGCCGTCTGGCCTGGCAGCGCGCCGACGCGCCGGTGACCACGGAAGGTGCGCGATGATCCGCAGCTGGCCCAGTGTCCTCATCGGACTGGGCATTCCCGCGCTGGCGATCCTGGTCGTCACCCCGCTGCTGTCCGGCACGGCGGTGTCGGTGGCCGGGATCCCGCTGCTGTTCTTCTGGATGTTCTGCTGCTTCCCGCTGACCACGCTGTGCCTGTGGGTCAGCTGGCGGTTCTTCGACCGCCACCACTACCCCGCCGACCGGCGCACCGCACAGGAGGACCGCTGATGCTGATCGCGATCGTGGCCGTGGTGATGGCGGCGTCGGTCCTGCTGGCGTTGTGGGCGGGCCGCGCGAGCCGCGGCGGCGGGATCTCCGAGTTCCTGGTGGGCGGGCGGTCGTTCCCGGCGTGGCTGGTGTACTTCCTGGCCGTCGGCGAGGTGTACAGCATCGGCACGATGATCGGGTTCCCGAGCGGGATCTACGCCCACGGCGCCAGCTACGGGATCTGGTTCCTCGGCTACATCCTGCTCGCCTACTCGCTGGGGTACTTCCTGGCGCCGCTGGTGTGGCGGGCGGCGCACCGGCACGACGCGATGACGGTGCCCGACGTGTTCGGCCGGCACTACGGCAACCGGGCGCTCGAGCTGATCACGTGCGTGACGATGCTGATCGCGCTGGTGCCGTGGGGGCAGTACCAGTTCATCGGGCTGCAGGTGGTGCTGAGCAACCTCGGGCTGCGGCTGAGCCCGGTGCAGTGCGTGCTGCTGGCCGGGGTGATCGCGTTCGTCTACATCGCGGTGTCCGGCATCCGGTCGCCGGCGTTCGTGTCGATCCTCAAGGACGTGTTCATGCTGCTCGGGGTCGTGGCGGTGGGGCTGGCCGCGGTGCTGGCGGCAGGCGGCACCGCCGAGGTGACCGGGCCGGCGGTGCTGGCACGGGCGCAGACCACGATGGGCGGTCCGGCGCTGCTGTTCGCGATGACCACGATCCTGTTCCAGAGCGTGGTGTTCTACCTCGGGTTCGGCGGGGCGTACGTGTTCCCGGCGCGGTCGGAGCGGGCGGTGAAGAGCTCGACGGTGTGGATGCCGCTGTACATGCTGATCTACCCGTTCCTGGTGTTCGCCGCGTACTACGGCCTCCAGCACCACCCGGGGCTGGCGAACCCGAACACGGTGTTCATGGTGACGGCCAAGGGGTTGCTGCCGGAACCGGTGCTCGGGCTGGTGGCCGCGGGTGCCGCGTTGTCCGGGGTGCTGGTGCTGTCGGCGACGGCGCTGACGATCGGCGGCATGGTGAGCCGGAACCTGGTGCCGAACGTGCGGCCGGCGGCGCAGCGCCGCTGGACGGTCGGGGTGGTGGCGGCGTTCCTGGTGCTGGCCGCGGTGCTCACGCTGACCGCGTCGACGCTGATGCTGACCGTGCTGAACCTGACCTACAACTTGCTGGCGCAGGTGGTGCCGGGGTGGCTGGCGGTGCTGTTCGCGCGCCGGGTCCGCGCGGCGGCGATCGCGACGGGCATGGTGGTGGGCGTGGCGGCGGCGGTCACGCTGTACGTCACGGACGCGACGCTCGGCGGGATCAACCCGGGGCTGGTGTCGATGGGCCTGAACCTGGCGATCGTCTTCGGGTGGCGCCTCATCGCCCCCGGCCCCCGGCGAGCGCCGGTCGCGCGGGAAGGCGGCCCCGCGGTGACGCCACGCGCGGTGGCGACCCAGCCCGCGAACTGAGGCCGGCCGGTGCCGGTCGCGCCACCGGCCGGCACCGCGCCGGGTGACGCCTGATCGCCCCCGGCTCCGGCCAGCGCCGGTGGCGGGCGAGAACGACCCACCGGTGGCGCCACGCGCGGCGGCGACCCAGCCCGCGCGAGCGGCTCCGCGGTGGCGCCACGCGCGGTGGCGACCCAGCCCGCGAACTGAGCCCCGGCGGGGTGCCGATCGCACCAGCGGCAGGCACCTCCGCGGGCGGCGCCTGCTCGCCTCCGGCTGCGATCAGCGCCGGTGGCGCGCAAGAACGACCCAGCAGTGGCGCCACGCGCGGTGGCGGCCCAGCCCGCGCCCTGAGCCCCGGCGGGGTGCCGATCGCGCCACCGGCCGGCACCGCGCCGGGTGACGCCTGATCGCCCCCGGCCCCCGGCGGTCGCCGGTGGCGCGGAAGAACGACCCACGTGCGGTGGCGGCCCAGCCCCCGCGTTGAGACCGCCTCGGCGAGGTGCCGGTCGCGCCACCGGTCGATCGCCGGTGCGCGCGAGAGCGGCCCCGCCGCGACGCCACGCGCGGTGGCGGCCCAGCCCGCGCGCCGAGGCCGCCGGGAGTTGCCGCCCGGAAGCGTCAACGCGTCAGGAGTCCCAGGATTTCCCGGAACGGGCGGTATCCCGTGCACTCCGCCGGGTCCAGTGCGACGCTGCGCCGGTAGTACCGGCTCAGGTCGAGGCCCACGCCCACCCCGTACACCTCCACCTCGCCACCGCGCTCCAGGTCGCCCGCCACCTGGGTCAGGTGGTCGTCTAGGTAGTGCCGGTCGTTCGCCAGGGCGGTCGCGCCGTCCATCGGGCTGCCGTCGGACAGCACGAAGACCGCGCGCCGCCGGGCGTCGCACCCTCGGGCGCGCTCCGCGGCCCACGCCAGGGCCTCGCCGTCGATGCCTTCGCGGTACAGGTCCGCCTTCAGCAGCGCGGCGATGTCCCGCCGGGCGCGGCGCCACGGCGTCGCCGCGTCCTTGAACACCAGGTGGCGGCGCTCGTTGAGCCGGCCGGGCCGGGCGGGGCGGCCGGCGCGCAGCCAGTCCCGCCGGGCGCGGCCGCCGTGCCACGCCGCGGTGGTGAAGCCGAGCACCTCGCTCGACGCGCCGGCCAGGTCCAGCGCCCGGGCGAACACGTCGGCCAGCACGGCCACGGTTTCGCTGTGCGCCTTCATCGACCCCGAGCAGTCCACGAGGAAGGTGACCAGCACGTCGGCGACCGGTTCGGTGCGCTCCACCCGGAACAGGCGACGCTCGGTGGGCGAAGCGACCAGCCGCGCCAGCGCCCGCCCGTCGACGTACCCCTCCTCCTGGGCGCCGTCCCAGCCGTCGCGGGCTGGGGCGGCGAGCACCGCCGTCAGGTCGCGCGCGAGCCGGGCGGCGTTGACGCCCTGCCGGGCCACGCGGAGGTCCAGCCGGTCACGCTGCTCCCGCAGCCACTCCGGCCGCACCAGCGCCGCGGCCCGCTGCTCGCGGTCGTAGGCGGTGGTGAACACCCGGTACGGCCCCGCTTCCCCGGCCCGGGCCGCGCCACCCGCCGGCGCCGGAAGCCCACCGTCCTCATCGGACTCGTCGTCGAAGTCCAGCAGCAGCGCGTACGGCGAATCGTCTTCGTCGCGGTCCCGTTCCTCGCCCGGCGCGGGGTCGAGCCACCCCGCCACGGCGGCCGCCAGCGCGCGGGCGTGGCGGGCGAACGCCGCCTGGTCCGCCCGGTGCCGGCGCAGCCCGGCCAGGTGCGTGCCGATCACCGGGGCGAGCGCGGCGCGCGCCGGTTCGATCAGGTCCTCGGTCTCGGCCACCACCGGCTCGCCGGTGATCCGGGACCGGCACACCTGCGCGAGCGTGTACACGAGCAGGCCGCGCTCGGTCGCCGTCAGTCCGGCCCGGTGCGCGGCGCGGGACCACCGTTCGTGCCGGCGCCGCAGGTTGGTCACCACCCCGGGCAGGGCGGCCGGGACCAGGGATTCCACCCGGAACTGTTCGAGCAGGTCGAACAGCAGCCGCTCGGCGCCGCCCGCGGGCCGCAGCCGGGCGTGCACGCGGCGGTCCGTGACGGCCAGGTGCAGCGCCAGCCCGTCGGCGGCGCCGCGGAAGGACACCACGTCCTCCTCGCCGGGCCGCAGGTGCGGGGCCGGCGCCGGCACGGGCCGGGTGCCGCGGTGCAGCCGCCCGCCGCGGAAGTGCGCGTCCGGCTCGCCGCTGATCGCGCGGATCGCGGCCGCGGACAGCTCCTCGACCCGTCGCCGCCGCCGGGTCCCGGCCCCGGTCACGCCGTGGCCGCGAGCGGGGAGGAGTCGAGCTCGCGGTCGAAGCAGCGCTGGAAGTACTCGGCGACCACCGGGCGTTCGGCCTCGTCGCACTTGTTCAGGAACGTCAGCCGGAACGCCAGCGCCGGATCGCCGAAGATCTCGCAGTTCTCCGCCCAGGTGATGACCGTGCGCGGCGACATCAGCGCGGACAGGTCACCGGCCCGGAACCCCTCGCGGGTCAGCCCGGCCACGGCGACCATCGCCGCGACCAGCCGCCGGCCGCGCTCACCGGCCAGGCCGGGCACGCGCGCGTGCACGATCGCGGCCTCCTCCGCGGGCGGCAGGTAGTCCAGCGCGGCCACGATGTTCCACCGGTCGATCTGGGCGTGGTTGAGCCGCTGCACGCCGTGGTAGAGCCCGTTGAGGTTGCCCAGGCCGACGGTGTTGGCCGTGGCGAACAGCCGGAACCCGGGGTGCGGCCGCAGCACGGTGTTGGCGTCGGTGAGGGTGAACCGGCCCTCGCGTTCGAGCAGGCGCTGGATGACGAACATGACGTCGGGGCGGCCCGCGTCGTACTCGTCGAGGATCAGCGCGATCGGCCGGCGCAGCGACCACGGCAGCACGCCCTCGCGGAACTCGGTGACCTGCTTGCCCTCCCGCAGCACCACGGCGTCCCGGCCCACCAGGTCGAGCCTGCTGACGTGGCCGTCGAGGTTCACCCGCAGGCACGGCCAGTTCAGCCGTGCCGCGACCTGTTCGATGTGGGTGGACTTGCCGGTGCCGTGCAGGCCCTGCACGAGCACGCGCCGGTTGTGCGCGAACCCGGCGAGCAGGGCGAGGGTCACGTCCGGGTTGAACCGGTAGGCCGGGTCCGGCTCGGGCACGTGCTCGTCCGGTTCGGCGAAGCCGGGCACCACCAGGTCGGTGTCGAGTCCGAACACCTCGCGCACCGCGATGCGGGCGTGCGGGCCGTTGCTGGTCATCCGGGGGACCTCCGTCAGGACGGGATGGCGTCGGCGGCGCCGGCCGAACCCTCGGCCTCGACCTCGCGGATCGCCTCGGCGGCGCGCTGCAGGGCGGGCAGCGCCTGCAGCGCCTTGTCCGCGGTGAGCCGCATGACCGGGGCCTGCACCGCGACCGCCAGGTTGGAGCGGCCGGTGCGGCTGGGCACCAGCACGGCCACGCACACCAGCCCGGGCAGGAACTCCTCGTCGTCGAGGGCGAACCCGTCGCGGCGGATGCGGGCGAACTCCTCCTCCAGCGTGCCGAGGTCGGTGATGGTCTTGGGCGTGTACCGCTTGAGCGGGGCGTGCGCGAGCAGCTTGCGGCGCTGGCCGGGGCTCATCTGGGCGAGGATGATCTTCCCGCTGGCCGAGCAGTGGATCGGCACGCGCGAGCCGGGCCGCAGGTAGAACCGCAGCGGCTCGGGGGTCTCGACGCGGTCGAGGTAGACGATCTCGCTGCCGGACAGGGCGGTGATGTTGCAGCTCTCCCCCAGCTCGTCGACCAGGTGCTTGAGCACCGCGTGCCGGGCGCCGTGGTGGGTGGCGTTGAGCAGCAGGTTCTCCGCGAGCCGGCGCAGCCGGACGCCGGTGCCGTAGTGCCGCCCGTCGGCCTGGCGGACCAGCAGCCCGGCGCCCTCCAGCTGCTGCAGCATGCGGTGCAGGGTCGGTTTGGGCATCCCGGTCTCCTCGACCAGGCCCTGCAGCGTGACCAGCTGGTCCTTCGCGGCGATCAGCTCGAGCAGCGAGAACAGCCGCATCGTGGGGGTGTCCCCGTTCACGCCGGCGGCGTCCGCTTCGCGCACGAGCTCGACGGCCCGGTCCTTCGACTGCACCATGTTCCGAAAACTAGCACATCTCGTCTCGTTTTTCACCGAACCCTGTTGACCCTCTCTCGCGCGAGCCTTATCGTCCATCCTGTTCAGGTTTCAGGAACGTGACGTTCCGGAAGTTCGGATTTCCACTGCTCGAAGGAGTGCAGCATGGCGGAGCGGAAGACGGGCGACGGGCGCACCGTCGTCAGCGGCCCGGCGAAGATGACCCCGTCGGAGGCCTTCGTCGAAACCCTGGTGGCCAACGGGGTCACCGACATCTTCGGCATCATGGGCTCGGCGTTCATGGACGCGATGGACATCTTCGCGCCGGCCGGCATCCGGCTGATCCCCGTCGTGCACGAGCAGGGCGCCGCGCACATGGCCGACGGCTACTCCCGGGTCAGCGGGCGGCACGGCGTGGTCATCGGCCAGAACGGCCCGGGCATCAGCAACTGCGTCACCGCGATCGCGGCGGCCTACTGGGCGCACAGCCCCGTGGTCATGATCACGCCGGAGGCCGGGACCATGGGCATGGGGCTGGGCGGCTTCCAGGAGGCCAACCAGCTGCCGATGTTCCAGGAGTTCACCAAGTACCAGGCGCACGTCAACAACCCGCGCCGGATGGCCGAGCTGACCGGCCGCGCCTTCGACCGCGCGATGTCGGAGATCGGCCCGACGCAGCTGAACATCCCGCGCGACTTCTTCTACGGCGAGATCGAGGCGGAGATCCCCGAGCCGCAGCGCGTCGAGCGCGGGCCGGGCGGGCCGCTGTTCGCGGACGAGGCCGCCGAGCTGCTGGCGAACGCCGAGTTCCCGGTGATCCTCTCCGGCGGCGGCGTGGTGATGGCCGACGCCGTGGAGGAGTGCCGGGCGCTGGCCGAGCGGCTGGGCGCGCCGGTGGTCAACAGCTACCTGCACAACGACTCGTTCCCGGCGAGCCACCCGCTGTGGTGCGGCCCGCTGGGCTACCAGGGCTCCAAGGCGGCCATGAAGCTGATCTCGCGCGCCGACGTGGTGGTCGCGCTCGGGTCGCGGCTCGGCCCGTTCGGGACGCTGCCGCAGCACGGCATGGACTACTGGCCGAAGAACGCCAAGATCATCCAGATCGACGCCGACCACCGGATGCTCGGGCTGGTCAAGAAGATCAGCGTCGGGATCTGCGGCGACGCCAAGGCCGCCGCGATCGCGCTGACCCAGCGGCTGGCCGGCCGGGACCTGGCCTGCGACCACACCCACGCGCAGCGGGCGGAGACGATCCGGTCCGAAAAGGACGCCTGGGAGACCGAGCTGTCCGAGTGGACCCACGAGCGCGACCCGTTCAGCCTGGACATGATCGCCGAGCAGGCGCAGGAGGACGGCAACTGGCTGCACCCGCGGCAGGTCCTGCGCGAGCTGGAGAAGGCGATGCCGCCGCACGTCATGGTCTCCACCGACATCGGCAACATCAACTCGGTGGCCAACAGCTACCTCCGGTTCGAGGAGCCCCGCAGCTTCCTCGCCCCGATGAGCTTCGGCAACTGCGGCTACGCGCTGCCCACCGTGATCGGCGCCAAGGCGGCCGCGCCGCACCGCCCGGCGATCGCCTACGCCGGGGACGGCGCGTGGGGCATGAGCATGGGCGAGATCATGACCGCGGTGCGCCACGACATCCCGGTCACCGCGGTGGTGTTCCACAACCGGCAGTGGGGCGCGGAGAAGAAGAACCAGGTCGACTTCTACAACCGGCGGTTCGTCGCCGGCGAGCTGGACAACGAGAGCTTCGCCGGGATCGCCCGCGCGATGGGCGCCGACGTCCTGGTCGTCGACCAGCTGGACCAGGTCGGGCCGGCGCTGCGGCAGGCGGTCGACGCGCAGATGAACGACGGCCGCACCACGGTCCTGGAGATCATGTGCACCCGCGAGCTGGGCGACCCGTTCCGCCGGGACGCGCTGTCCAAGCCGGTCCGGTTCCTGGAGAAGTACCAGGACTACGTCTGATCGACCGGACTGCCCAAAGCCGGCCGGGCGCGTGCCCGGCCGGCTTTTCGCGCGTCCAGGGCCCATCTGGACCCAGTGATCGCGCGCTCTCTGGCTCTGGGCCGGGGCCAGAGTTGTTGCGATCGTCGGAGGAGTCCCGTACTCGCACACACAGGAGGTCGCCAGGTGAACGTCACGGAGCTGCGAGCCACCGCTCGCCGACACCTCGGGCCGCACTTCACGCGCAAGGACACCTGGGCCGCCGACTTCCCGGTGTTCGTGCGCGGCGAGGGCAGCTACCTGATCGACACCGAGGGCCGGCGCCACCTCGACGGCCTGGCCGGGCTGTTCTGCGTGAACATGGGCCACGGCCGCGAGGACATCGCCCGCGCCGCCGCCGAGCAGGCCGGCACCCTCGCCTACGCCAGCAACTGGGGTTCGGCCCACCCGCCGTCGATCGCGGCCGCCGAGCTGATCGCCCAGCTCGCCCCGGGTGACCTGGGCACCACGTTCTTCGTCAACTCCGGGTCGGAGGCGGTGGAGACCGCGCTGAAGTTCGCCCGCCAGTACCACCGCAGCCAGGGCGCCCCGGAGCGGACGAAGATCATCAGCCGGGAGATGGCCTACCACGGCACCACGCTGGGCGCGCTGTCGGTCACCGGGCTGCCGAAGATCAAGGAGCCGTTCGGCCCGCTGCTGCCCGGCATCCGGCACGTGCCCAACACCCTCGGCTTCACCGGGGACTGCGGCCCGGCCGACCAGCTGGCCTGCGTGCGGGCCATCGAGGAGGTCATCCTGGAGGAGGGCCCGGAGACGATCGCGGCGGTGTTCGCCGAGCCGGTGCAGAACGGGCGCGGCGCGCTGGTCCCGCCGGAGGGCTACTGGCCGGCGCTGCGCGCGCTGTGCGACAAGTACGGCATCCTGCTGGTCTCCGACGAGGTGATCTGCTCGTTCGGGCGGCTCGGCCACTTCTTCGGCCACGGCCTGACCGGCGTGGTGCCGGACCTGATCACCTTCGCCAAGGGCTCCACCTCCGGCTACGCGCCGCTGGGCGGAGTCGTCGTGCGGGAGTCGCTGGTGGCGCAGCTGTACGACTCGCCGCTGGGCGGGGTGTTCACGCACGGCGCGACGTGGGGTGGGCACCCGGTCGCCACGGCGGTCGCGGTCGCCAACATCACCGCGATGCGCGACGAGAAGGTGCCCGAGCACGTGCTGGCCGAAGGGCCACGGCTGTTCGCCGCGCTGCGGTCGCTCCAGGACGCCCACCGCTGCGTCAAGGACGTGCGCGGCACCGGGTTCTTCTACGCCCTCGAGCTGATGGCCGACCGGGACGGCGGCCGGGAGTTCACCGAGGAGGAGTCGCGGACGGTGCTGCGGCAGGTGCTGCCCGAGGCGTTCCGGCGCACCGGCGTGATCCTGCGCGGCGACGACCGCGGCGCGACGATGCTGATGATCGCGCCGCCGCTGGTCGCCGACCAGGCCGTGCTGTCGGACCTGCTGCACGGCGTCGACGGCATGCTGACCGACGTGGAGAAGGCCGTCCAGCCCTGACGTCACGGGCGCCGCGTGGGCGCCGGGCACCCGGACCTGCCGGGCACCCGGCGCCCGTCGTGCTGCCCGGGGAATGTCCGCACTGGACCCAGAGCATGCCGCGCATCTGGCACTCGCGCGGGGCCGGTCCGGTTCCTACGGTGACGGGAACCACACAGCAGTTCTCGGCGAGATCGCGGTGGTGCCGGCGCAGGGACGCGCAGTCCCTCCGGCGTCGCCGGAAGGAGGAGACGTGGGTTCTGCACCGGAGACGGCCGCCTCGAGCGGGCTCAAACCGGGTCTCAAACAACGCCACATGAACCTGATCGCCCTGGGCGGGGTCATCGGCGCCGGCCTGTTCGTCGGCAGCGGCGTGGTGATCCAGTCGGCCGGCCCGGCGGCCGTGGTCTCGTTCCTGATCGCGGGCCTGATCACCGTGCTGATCATGCGGATGCTGGCGGAGATGACCGTGGCGCGGCCCGCGCTCGGCTCGTTCTACGTCTACGCCCGCGAGGCGATGGGCAACCGCGCCGGGTTCGCGGTGGGCTGGATGTACTGGTACTTCTTCGTGATCGTGGTGGCCGTGGAGGCGGTGGCCGGCGGGCGGATCATGCAGCTGTGGCTGCCGGGCGTGCCGCTGTGGGTGCTCAGCCTCGGGCTGCTCCTGCTGCTCACCGCGACGAACCTGGTGTCGGCACGCTCCTACGGCGAGTTCGAGTACTGGTTCTCCTCGATCAAGGTCATCGCGATCGTGGTCTTCCTCGTGCTCGGCGCCCTCTACCTGCTCGGGTTCTGGCCCGGCTCCTCCGGCGGGGTCGGCAACCTCGTCTCGCACGGCGGGTTCGCGCCACTCGGGATCGGGGCGGTGCTGGCGGCGGTGGTGCCGTGCGTCGGGTTCTACACCGGCGCGGAGATCGTCACCATCGCGGCGGCCGAGTCCACCGAGCCGCGGCGGGCCATCGCCAAGGCGATGCGGTCGATCGTGTTCCGCGTGGTGGCCTTCTACGTCGGGTCGGTGTTCGTGGTGGTCGCCGTCAAGGCGTGGAACGCGCCGGACACCGCGGTCAGCCCCTACGCGGCGGTGCTGGACGTGCTCGGCATCCCCGCGGTGTCCACGATCATGAACGCGATCGTGCTGACCGCGGTGCTGTCGTGCCTGAACTCGGCGCTGTACACCTCGTCGCGGATGCTGTTCGCGCTGACCCGCAACGGGGACGCGCCCAAGGCGTTCACCAAGCTGTCCCGCAGCGGGGTGCCCCGCCGGGCGATCATCGCCGGCACCGCCGTCGGGTACGTGTCGGTCATCGCCGCCTACACCTCGCCCGATCTGATCTTCCAGTTCCTGGTGAACTCCTACGGCGCGGTCGCGTTGTTCGTGTACCTGTCGATCGCGCTGGCGCAGGTGCGGCTGCGCAAACGCCTGCAGAACACCGATCCGGGGGCGCTGAGCCTGAAGATGTGGCTGTTCCCGTGGCTGAGCTACGCGACGATCGCGTTGATGGTGGCGGTCATCCTGGCGATGGCGTTCCTGCCGTCCACCCGGTCGCAGTTCTGGCTGAGCGCGGTCACGCTCGTGCTGATCCTCGCCGCCTACCAGGTCCGCAAACGCCGGCCGGCCGCACCCGCGCCGGTCGCGCAGGCGAGCGTGTCCGAGGGGACGGTGGGACGGTGAAGCTGCTGGAACCCTCCGAAGTGGACGACGGGGCACGCACCGAGGCGAGCCGGGTGCTCGGCGGCCTGCCCTCGTGCGTGGCGGTGGTGACCGCCACCGCGGCGACCGGGCCGGTGGGGTCGGCCGGCCACCCGGTCACCGCGGTGTCCGCGGATCCGCCGCTGGTGGCGTTCTTCGCACCGGCGCGCGCGGCGACGGTCGCGGCGGCACGCGAGTCCGGCCGGTTCGCGGTGAACGTGCTCGCCGCCGACCAGGGCGCCGTCTACGACCGGTTCACGCGCGCGGCCGCGTTCGACCCGGTCCACTGGGAGCCGGGGGCGCCACCCCGGCTCCGGCGGGCGCTGGCGGTCCTGACGTGCGACCTGGAGGCGGTGACCCCGGCCGGCGGGCGGGTCCTGGTCCTCGGCCGGGTACGCCACGTCGCCGGCCGGCGCGCCGACCCGCTGATCGCCAGCCGCGGCGCACTGCACGGTCTCGCCCACACGGCACCGGACCACCCGCACTACCGCACGGTGCCCTGAGCAGGCGCGGGGGAGCCGTCCCGGTACGGCTCCCCCATCTGGTACCACCGGATACCCCGGTTCTGGCCCTACCGTTGTGTCCAGAAATGCACCAGGGTGATGAGCGTTCCCGTGCCCTGGAGGTCCGATGACCGCGCCCACCTTCTGGCAGCTGCCGGTGGCGGCGATGGCGTTCGCCGTCGGCGCGCTGGTGCTGGGCGGGGTGATCCGCGGCTATGCCGGCTTCGGCGCGTCCACCGTGTGGGTGGGCTGCCTCTGCCTGGTGCTGCCGCCGTCGGCCGTGGTGCCCAGCACGCTACTGCTGGAGGTCGCCTCCAGTGCGGCTCTCGCGCCGCGCGTGTGGCCGGACGCGCACCGGCCGTCGCTGCGGTGGCTGCTCGCCGGGACGCTGGCCGGGTTGCCCGCCGGCATCTGGGCGCTGGCCGCGCTGCCGGTGCACGCGACGCGGCTCGCGGTGGGGCTGGTGGTGGGCGTCTCGGCGCTCGCGCTCGCCGTCACCCGCCGCACGCGGCCGCTCGGCGGGCCGGCCCGCACCGGTGGCGCAGGTGTCCTGTTCGGCCTGCTCAACGGCGCGTGCGGGGTGGGCGGGCCGCCGGTGGTCCTGATGTACCTGGCCTCGCCGCTGCCGATCGGCGTCAGCCGGGCCAGCCTGGTGGTGTTCTTCCTCGCCGCCGATCTGCTGACCGTCGGCGCGGCGGGCGCGGGCGGCCTGCTCGGCTGGGCCGTGCTCGCGCAGACCGCGCTGTTCCTGCCGATCGCGCTCACCGGGGTCGCCCTCGGTGGGTGGGCCTATCGTCGGGCGGCCGGGGACGTGCGGCAGATCGTGCTCGGCATTCTCGCCGTGGTGTCGCTCGGCCTGGTGGCCCAGGCGGTGGTCGCGTGACGCTGGTGCTCGCCGCGCTGGCCGTCGCCTTCGCGGGGCTGATCGGCGGGCTGACCGGGTTCGGCGCGTCCCTGGTGGGCACGCCGTTGCTGCTGCTGACCGGGTTGCCGCTGCCGCAGGTGGTGCTGATCAACCTGGTCGTCACGATGACCACCCGGTTCGCCGTGCTGCACCGCGAACGGCGGCACGTGGTGTGGCTCCGGGTGCCGGTGCAGCAC
>NZ_PQHW01000010.1 GCF_003385215.1 Amycolatopsis thermalba
CCGCGCCCGATGGACGATGCGCTGGAAACCCGTACTCAACGCCTTCGCCATCACCTTCGGTGACCGCTGGCCGGCCGCCGAAACCTACTAACCGAACCGCCAGAAACACCGATCACGGGATAGACCCCCGGCCAATGCCTCGTCCAGGATGGCGGAGGTTTTCCGCATTAGAGACAAGGCCGGGTAGTTAGGTGGTTGTGGTGGCGCCAAGGGTCTGCTGGTGTCTGAACCGTCACGGGTGAGGGACCGGCTTCGGCGATGCGCCCCAGGTCTGGTGCAGGTTCCGTTGTCTGTCATCGGGCCCGGGCGGGCTCGCGGGACTGATCGTAGTGTGAGGGCCGGTTGGTGGCTTCGACGGCAGCCGGGGTGCGCTGACCGAGTTCACCGTGGATGCGGCGATGGTTGCACCAGGCGACGTATTCGGCGACGGTGATCTCGACATCCCCCGATTGATCGCCAACCGCGGCCACCAACGATCGGATGATAAATCGGTCGAGCTCCGCGGCGGCGAAATACGCCGAGGCCGTCTTCAGGTTTTCGTTCGCCCGCCGCAACTCACGCACCTCGCGCTCCAGCTCAGCAATCCACGCCGCATCATCCCGGCGCGCTTGACCCACGCCCGCAAGGCCTTCGGGTGCACGTCAACTGGCCCGCGACCCGACGGATAACCGCCATCCGCTGACCCTCGGCCGCGATTCCCTCCAGCGCCATCCGCGTCGTCCGCTCACGCAACCCATCGCTGTACTTCTTCGGTGTCAGCATGCTCTGCATCCTCCCTGGAATCAGAGTGGTCTGTCACCGCGTCCGAGATTCTCGGGGCACATCGACTCCGGGCGATGCGGCGGTCCTCAGGAGGAAAACTGATCTTCGGTGAGTCGGGTCAGGTCCGAGGGGCGTCGACGAGGCGGAGGGCGAATTCGCTGTACTGCCAGACCACCGCATCCTCGGGATGTTCACCGTCGGCGCGGTACCAGACCGCGACGCCCATCCCGAGGTCGAGGATCGCGTAGGAGGCCAGGCGCACGGAGTCCACGTGGAAGACCTCCGCGTCGACGCCGGCCTGCACGACGGCGCGGAAACAGGCCTCGTACTCGGCGCGCAGCTCCAGTACCCGGCCCCGGTGCGGTTCGGTCAGGCCGCGGATCTCCCGCGTGCCGACGAAGGCCTCCAAGCGGTGCCGGGCGTGGTAGCGGACGTGGGCCTCGGTCGCGCGCCGGAGCCGTTCGACCGGGTCGCTCACGTTCGCGACGGCCGTGCGGTGCGCCGCGAGCAGGTTCCCCATGGTCGTGACCATGATCTGTGCGAGCAGGTCCTGCTTGGACGCGACGTGCTTGTAGAGGCTGGGCGCGCGGATCCCCACCGCCGCGCCGATGTCACTCATCGTGGTGGCCTCGAACCCCTTGCGGGTGAAGAGGTCGAGCGCGGCGTCCCTGATGTGGCCTAGCCGGTCCACAGCTACCTCCCTCGCGACGGCTAACTAATCATAGCCAAGTGAGCCAGAACACGCGCGATCTGCAGGGAAAGCCCCTATAGTCGCGGCTAACGTTCATTAGCCATTGGAGGTGTCATGGCCGTCGACCTCACGCCGGAACCCGATGTCGCCGCGCTCGCCCGGCGGACCGCCGAGTTCGTCCGCGACGTGGTGATTCCCGTCGAGGAGGAGCACCGGGGCGTCGTGCACTCCGACGAGGTCCGCGAGCAGCTGCAGCGCGCCGCGAAGGACGCGGGCGTGTTCGCCCCGCACGTGGGCGCCGAGTTCGGCGGCCACGGGCTGGACATGCGCGGCCGGGCCGCGGTGTTCGAGGAGGCCGGGTACTCGCTGCTGGGCCCGCTCGCCCTGAACATCGCCGCGCCCGACGAGGGCAACATGCACATGCTCGAAGCCATCGCGACTCCCGTGCAGAAGGAGCGCTACCTTCGGCCGTTGGCGACCGGGGAGATCCGGTCGTGCTTCGCGATGACCGAGCCGGCCCCCGGCGCCGGGTCCGACCCGGGTGCGCTGACGACGCGGGCCGAACGCATCGAGGGCGGCTGGCGCATCACCGGCCGCAAGTGGTTCATCACCGGCGCCGAGGGCGCCGGGTTCACGATCTGCATGGCCCGCACCTCCGGCGAGCCCGGTGACGCGGGCGGCGCCACCATGTTCCTCGTCGACGAGGACAACCCCGGGCTGAAGATCATCCGGCACATCGACACCCTCGACGAGAGCCTCTACGGCGGGCACATCGAGCTGGTCTTCGACGACTGCCTGGTGCCCGACGAGGCGGTCCTCGGCGAGGTCGACCAGGGCTTCCGCTACGCGCAGGTCCGCCTCGGCCCCGCCCGGATGACCCACTGCATGCGCTGGCTCGGCATCGCCCGGCGCGCGCAGGACATCGCCGTCGCGCGGGCCGCGGAACGGCAGCTGTTCGGGTCCCGGCTCGGCGACCTCGGCATGGTGCAGCAGATGATCGCCGACAACGAGATCGACATCGCCGCCTCCCGCGGCCTGATCCTGCGGGCCTGCTGGGAACTGGACCAGGGCGAGCACGCCTCGCAATCCACTTCGATCGCCAAAACCTTCTGCGCCGAAGCGATCTGGCGCGTCGTCGACCGGTCCATCCAGATCTGCGGCTCCCTCGGCATCTCCGGCGACGTCCTGCTGAGCCGGTTCCTCCGCGAAGTCCGGCCCTTCCGCATCTACGACGGCCCCTCGGAGACCCACCGCTGGGCCATCGCGCGGCGGGTGCTGCGCCGCCACGAGAAGAGCGCTCGATGACCTCCACAGTGGACGGACTCGACCTTCCCGCGCTCGAAGAGTTCTTCACCCGCAACGTTCCCGGCTTCGCCGGGCACCTGTCCGCCGAGATGCTCCAGGGTGGCCGGTCCAACCTCACCTACTCGCTCACCGACGGGCAGAGCCGGTGGGTGCTGCGCCGCCCACCGCTGGGCGGCCTCACCCCGTCCGCGCACGACATGGGCCGCGAGTACCGGGTGGTCGCGGCCCTGCGGGACTCCGGTGTGCCGGTGGCGCGTGCCGTGGCGCTCGCCGACGCCGACGTGCTCGGGGTGCCGTTCTCGGTCGTGGAGCACGTCGACGGTGTGGTCGTCCGCACCATCGAACAGCTACACGCCCACCCGCAGCGGGACATCCAGCGCTGCGCCTACGGGCTGATCGACGTGCTCGCGCGGCTGCACGCGGCCGACCCGGCTGCCGTGGGGCTCGCTGATTTCGGACGGCCGGAGGGATATCTGGCCCGGCAGGTCCGCCGCTGGCACGACCAGTGGCTGCGGGTCCGCACCCGCCCGCTGCGGGGACATCGATGCCCTGCACACCAAGCTGACCGACGCCTGTCCGGAGGAGAGCGACGCGTCCATCGTGCACGGCGACTACCGCATCGACAACGTCATGCTCGACCCGGACGACCCGGCCACCGCACGCGCGGTGGTGGACTGGGAAATGGCCACCCTCGGCGACCCGCTCGCCGACCTGGGCCTGCACCTGGTGTACTCGGACCCGGCGTTCGCGCCCGTGCTCGACGGCGCCGCCGCGTCCACCAGCGACCGGTTGCCCCCGGTCGACGACCTCGCCCAGCGCTACGCCGAGGTGAGCGGGCGCGACCTGAGCCGGCTCGACTTCTACCTCGCGCTCGGCTACTTCAAGATCGCCGTCATCGCCGAAGGCATCCACGCCCGCCATCAGCAGGGGCTGACCCGCGGGTCCGGCTTCGACTCGGTCGGCGAGGCCGTCGCCCCCCTCGCCGCGGCGGGGATGCGCGCCGCGGCCCGGATCGGACAGGCGTGAGCATGACCGGAGTGCTGGATCTGTTCCGCCTCGACGGCAAGGTCGCCGTCGTCACCGGCGCCAGCTCGGGCCTGGGCGCCGGATTCGCCCGCGCGCTGGCCGAAGCCGGCGCCGACGTCGTGCTCGCCGCGCGCCGCACCGACCGTCTGGACGCGGTCGCCGCGGAAGTCCGCGCACTCGGCCGGCACGCACTGGCGGTGACCGCCGACATCGCCGACCCGGACAGCTGCGAGGCCCTCGCCCAGGCCGCGCTCGCCGAGTTCGGGCACCTCGACATCCTGGTCAACAACGCGGGCGTGGGCACCGCGATCCCCGCCGCGCGCGAGTCGCCCGCCGACTTCCGGCGCGTCATCGACGTCAACCTCAACGGCGCCTACTGGGCCGCACAGGCGTGCGGACGGATCATGCAGCCCGGGGCCAGCATCGTCAACATCAGCAGTGTGCTCGCCCTGATGAAGTCCTACGCGCCGCAAGCCGCCTACGCCGCCAGCAAGGCCGGCGTCCTCGGTCTGACGCGCGACCTCGCGCAACAGTGGAGCGGCCGCAAGGGAATCCGCGTCAACGCGATCGCCCCCGGCTATTTCGCCAGCGAGATGACCGCCGAGATCCCCGATGACAAGTTCTTGCCGTTCATCCAGCAGCACAGCCCCTTCGGGCGGCTCGGCGAGCAGCACGAACTCGACGCCGCGATGGTCTTCCTCGCCAGCGACGCCTCCTCCTACATCACCGGCACCACCCTCGCAGTGGACGGCGGCATGTCCGGCCACTGAGCGACTGTCGTCAGCTGCGGCCGTCACCCGTCCAGCTCAGCCCCGGCGCCGGACCCCGCGACGGATGATGGTTCCAGCACTGGCTGAGGGACGACGATCGCTTGGCCGATCCATTTGCGGGATCATCGGGGCGGCCGGTGACATCTTTCGCGAACCCGCCACCCGGTTCCAACCCGGGACACGGGGACCCGATCTGGCAACCGCTGACCGTCAGCCGCGGGGCGCGCGAGGCCGGATCGGATTGCGGTGACCGGGGCGGTACTCGGGGTGTGTCACGGGGCCCTGGCAAACCGGGAAGGAAGAGCGCCTCAACCGCACCCTCGCCACCGAATGGGATACCACCAGCAACTCCGACCGCGCCGCCGCCTTTGCTCCCTGGCTCGAGCACTACAACACTGTCCGCCACCACAGCGCACTCGGAGGAAACCGCTCATCAGCCGCCTGCCACCAAGCTGGTGGCCAGGTACATCTGAACGCTCGTGGAGCGGAATGCGACATCACCCGGCCCGCCGGCTGGATACTCTCGGGCCGAGCGCAACACCGCCGCCTCGCTCGCGGCTCAGATGAGGGGAGACCTTCTCGTGAACAAGCCCGAACCGGTTGTGGTCGTGGCGACCTTCGTGCCCGCTGCCGGACACGAAGCGAAGGTGGAGGCCGCGCTGCTGAAGGCGGTCGACGCCACCCATCAGCGCGATCGCGGGTGCGAGCTGTACGCCGCGCATCGCAGTGTCCGCGGCAAGGAGGGCTTCGTCATGATCGAGAAGTGGTCCTCGTCCGACGATTTGCGGGCGCACGGCGCCGGGTCGGCCTTCGCCGCGTTGAACGCGGAAGTCGAGGCGCTGCTGGCCGAGCCGCTGGGCGTCACCATCCTGCAGCCGTTGCCCGCCGGCGACAACAAGCTCGGCGCCCTGTGAGAAGACGGCGTTCCGGGGCTCGGCCACTGGCCCCGGAACGCCGCCTTCGTCTGTGGCGTCGCCGCTCAGCCCGCCGACCGGCGCGGCACGGCGACGGTCGCACTGCCCTGGATCGCGCGGCGTCCGTTCGTCTTCGCCCACACCGTGCATTCGACCAGTGCCCCGGCGGCGTCCTCGGTGATCGCGGTGACCTCCCCGCCGACCACCACGTCGTCGCCGGCGAACACGTTCGACCGGAACGAACACGAGACGGTTCGCAGTGCGGCCCGCGAACCAGCCCACTCGGTCAGCAGATCCAGCACGTAAGCCATGGTCGAACCACCTTGGTTGACCTCACGGTCCCCCAGCCCTGCCTTCGCCACGGCTTCCAGGTCGAAGTGGATGGGGTTGGAGTCGCGCAGCACGAGCGCGACCTGCTTGATGTGTTCCGCGTTCACCGCGGTGATGTGGCGTTCGGGAAGCCTGGCCCCGACCTGGATGTCCTGTGCGTTCACCGGCCGGCTCCTCGCTTGAACAGGTACGTGGCCGTCACCGATCCGGCGACCGTGCCGTCCTCGGCGGCGAGGTCGGTGCGCACGTCCAGGTTGTCCAATCGGGACCCGTCCCGGGTCGTCCGCGACCCCGTGGTGGTGATCTTCGCTTCCACCCGGTAGCGAGCCCCGACGACCAGTGGCTCCCGTTGGTCGATGACGCACTGCCCGAACAGCAGCGTGTCCTGCTCGGTTTTGCCCGCCATCTCGCAGAGCTCGTCGACACTCACGCCCAGGCAGCGCAGGGAGATCACCGAGAACCAGATCGGGTGGGCGAGCTCCGAATCGCTGTCCGGGGCGCGCACCGCGTGTTCCAGGATCGCGTTCTCGTGCGGCTCGATCACGAGTTCGCCGCCGGGCAGCGGTGTGCCCGCCAAGGATTTGACGTGTTCCAGTGTTGCCGTCATCGTGTCCCTCAGTAGGACCGCGGCAGCCCGAGCGTGTGCTGCGCGATGTAGTTGAGCACCATCTGCGTCGAGACCGGTGCCACCTGCTGCAGGCGCACGATGCCCCACAGGTCCGCCAGCCCGTATTCGTGCGCCATGCCGTTGCCGCCGTGCATCTGGATCGCGGTGTCCAGCGCCTTGTGCCCCGCCCGGGACGCGAGGAACTTGGCCATGTTCGCCACCTCTCCCGCCGGCAGGCCCGCATCGAATTCGGCGGCCGCGCGCCACGTCACCTCCCGCGCCGCCGCCAGTTCGATAGCCGCCTCGGCGAGGGGGTGCTGCACACCTTGGTAGGTACCGACCGGCACGCCCCAGACATTGCGTTCGTTGACGTAGCGGACGGCCTTGTCGAGGGCGTATCGCGCGACACCGGTGCAGATGACGGCGCTGAGCACCCGTTCTGGGTTGAGGCCGTCGAACAGCGCCACCAGTCCTTGTCCGGCCTCGCCGACCACGGCGTCGGCCGGCAGGCGAACGTCGTCGAAGAAGAGGGTGAACTGCCGTTCCGGGGCCTGGAGCGCTGTGGGGATGAGTTGCCGGCTCAGGCCCGGCGTGTTCGGGTCGTCGACGATGAACAGGGTGAGCCGTCCCCGTCCGGTGCGTTCGTCCGTGCCGGTTCGCGCGACGAGCAGGAAGTGGTCACAGTGGTCGACGCCCGAGATGTAGTACTTGGTGCCGCGTACGACCCAGGTGTCGCCGTCGCGTTTGGCCCACGTCGACACGTTGTGGGAGTTCGAGCCGGCGTCCGGTTCGGTGAGCGCGAACACGAACTTTTCGGCTCCGCTGGCGATTCCAGGCAGGTAGCGCTGTTTCTGTTCGGCGCTTCCGTGCAACGCGAGGACGCTACCGCCAATGCCTTGTGACAGGACCATGGCCAGCTCGGGGCACCCGCCGGCGGACAACTCCTCGAGCACGATCGCGAGCTCGGTCAGGCCGGCGCCGCCACCGCCGTACTCCTCGGGGATGTTGAGGCCGAGGAACCCGCCGCGGCCCAGCTCGTCCCACAGGTCCGCCATGGGTTCGCCCGACGCGGCGCACCTCTGGTAGTACTCGTGCCCGAACTTGGCGACGATGCTCGCGACCGTGGACCGGAGTGCTTTTTCCTCGTCGCTCGGCCGAAGCGGCAGCGACACCCCTGCAGGGCTCATGGATTCCAGTCTCTCCTTCGCGTTCACGAGATCGCCGCAACGGCCAGGCCGTGTATACGGGTGGGCAGGCCCCTGTCCTGGAGTGCCGCCCGGTGTCCCACGTTGTCCGTGAGCAATTGCACCGAACGTACGCCCAGGTCCCGAAGGATGTGCGCGGCGACCGACGACAACATCCGGCCGGTGTCGAACCGGCCCACGGCAGAGCCGCGATGACCGGCAGTTCCACTGGGCCGTAAGTAGACCACCACGCCGGTACCCTCCGCGGTGATCGTCGCCAGGGCCCGGTCCAAGCGGTACCGGCACTCACAGCGCAACGACCCGAACACGTCGCCGGTCAGGCACTCCAGGTGGATGTGCACCGGCACGTCCTCGCCATCCCGGGGCCGGCCGACGACCAGCGCCAGGTGTTCCGCCCCGTCGACCAAGCCGTGATAGCCGACCGTCCGGGTCACTC
This sequence comes from Amycolatopsis thermalba, assembly GCF_003385215.1. Taxonomy (GTDB): domain Bacteria; phylum Actinomycetota; class Actinomycetes; order Mycobacteriales; family Pseudonocardiaceae; genus Amycolatopsis_E; species Amycolatopsis_E thermalba. The sequence goes on from NZ_PQHW01000010.1 coordinate 8,047, forward strand.
CTGCCTGCAGCGGCAGGCGAGCCGTCACCTTGCGCGACACCAGGGGCTCGGTACTCAGGCGGTGCGCGATCACGTCGCTGATCGAGACCGTCACGAGACCGTGAGCGCGGGCGAAGGCGTCCAGCTCCGCTCCGTGGGCGAGCTCGGTCGGGGTGAGCGCGCTGTCCAGGGCCGCGAACAGTGCCACCGGGCGGCGTCCGGCAGCACGCGCGAGGTCGGCTGCCGCCTCCGCGACTCCATCGCGCCGGAACACGCCGCCCTCGGCGGCGCGGACCGGGATCACGTGGCCCGGCCGGATGAAGTCGGCTTCGGACGACTCCGGGTTCGCCAGCAGCGCCACCGTTCGAGCGCGATCATGTGCCGAGATCCCCGTCGAGATACCGCTTGCCGCGTCGACCGTGACGCATGCCGCCAGCCCGTCCGGGTCGTTGGCGGCCCCGGTCATCGCGGGCAGGTCCAGCCGATCGCATTCGGCCCCCGGCAGTGCCACGCACAGCAGACCGGACGAGTGCCGGACGAAGAACGCCGCGGAACCGGTCGTCACCGTCTCCGCAGCCATGACCAGGAAGCCGTTCGCCCGGGCAGTCCGGTCGTCGGCCAGGACGACCGGCTTGCCGGAAACCATCGCGGCCACAGCGCGTTCGACCCCGGTTCCGGTGGATGTCGCGCCGCCGGGAAGGTGAAGCGTCATGATGCCTCCACAACCAGGTCGTTGTCGTCCAGCCTGCGGAAACGGCTGCCGTGGAAGACGAGCGGAGCGACGTCCGGCTTCGTCTGGAGATCGTTGACTTCCAGCAGGACGACGGTGTGGTCGCCGGCAGCCACCTCCGTGTGCACCGAGCAGTCGAACCACGCGGTGGCGCCCAGCACGAACAGCGCACCCTCTTCGCTCAACTGCCACTCCAGGCCGGCGAACCGGTCACCGCTCTTGAGGGACAGGCGGCGCCCCGCCGCGGCCTGGTCCTCCCCGAGCACGCTCAACCCCAGCTTGGGCCGGTACCGCGGCTTGGGCCAGGTACTGGAGCTGTTCTGCATGCAGACCGGCAGCAACGGCGGATCGAGTGACACCGAGGTGAAGGAGCTGACGGCCATCCCGACCGGCCCTTCCTCCGCCAGGGCGCACACCGCTGTCACACCGGTGGGGAAGCAGGCGAATGCCTGGCACAGAACGGTCCGGCGCTGCTCGATCGAATCCACGGTGATCACGACACTCCTCCGGTCTCAGCTACGCGGCAGGCCCAGCACGCGCTCGCCGATGTAGTTCAGAATCGACTCGTTGTTCAGCGGCGCGATTTGCAGTATGCGGACCATCGGCCACACCGTGATGACATCGGTCTCGTAGACGAAGGCCGAACCGCCGTGCGTCTGGATCGCGGCCTCGACCGCTCCCAGCGCGGCCCGGCTTCCCAGCAGTTTCGCCATGTTGGCCTGGTCACCGGCATCCTGCCCGTTGTCGTAAGCAGCAGCGGCCGAGTACATGACCTGGCGAGCGGCTTCCATCTCGGCCTTGGCGAGGGCCAGCGGATGCTGAACGGCCTGGTGCGCACCGATCGGCGTACCGAACGGCGCGCGCACCTTCGCGTAGTCCACAGCCTTGCGCAGCGCGTACTCCCCCAGCCCCAGGGCCCAGGCGGCGACCGTCACACGTTCCTGGTTGAGGCAGGACAGCAGGTGGTCGAACCCGAGCCCCTCCTGCCCGACCAACGCCGCCGCGGGAACCAAGACGTCGTCGAAGAACACCTCGTACTGGTTCTCCGGCGCGTACCACTCGATGTCGAGCCGGCGCAGCTCGATGCCCGGGAGGGACATGTCCACGATGAACAGGCCGAACCCCTGCCTGCGGCCGACCTTCTCGCCCGGCGGGGCGGTCCGGGCGAGCAGCAGGATGTGGTCGGACTCGTTGGCGCCGGAGATGAACACCTTCTGACCGGAGATGCGGTAGGTCCCCTCCGAAGTGCGCCGGGCGACCGTCCGCGCGGCGAAGGAGTTCGTGCCGGCCTCCGGCTCGGTGACGCCGAAACAGATCTTCCGGTTGCCCGACATCGTCGCCACGACGTGGTCCTTGACCTGCTGCTCGGATCCGTGCCGGAGAATGGCTTCTCGCGAGAACGTGGTGAGCGAGTACTGCAGCGGTGGCACACCGGCGCGCGCCAGCGCTTCCATCACGGCGGTGGTGCCGGTCAGCCCGCCTCCGGCTCCGCCGAGTTCCTCGGGTACCCCGATGGCGAGCAGATCGGCGGCCACCAGCGCGTCCCACAGCTCCCGCGCGTGGCCGCCCTCGCGGGCTCGCTGCAGGAACAACGACCGCGGGAAGGCCGCGGTCACCCCCTCGACGGCCTCGAAGACCGACGCGACGAGCTCACGCTTGCCGGGATGCACGGTCGGCATGTCATCAATGTTCATGGTGTGTATCTCTCCTGGCGACTCAGCGGTTCCGGTAACTCGGGGCGCGCTTTTCGGTGAACGCGCGCGGTCCTTCCACGGCGTCCCCGGTGCGGAGCACTCGCTCGTTGAGTGCCAGCTCCAGAGCGAAGCGCGGTTCGTTTCCCAGCGCTCGCACGGCGATCTCCTTCGCCGTCCGGACCGCTACCGGCGCGTTGCGGGCGAGGCCGTGCGCGATCTCCGTCGCCCGCTGGCGCACCACGGCGGCCGGGACCACCTCGGTCACCAGCCCGTGCTGAGCGGCCTCCACCGCGCAGATGTGGTCACCGGTGAGCAGCAGCTTCATCGCGATCGCCCAGGGAACCTGCTGGGGCAGGCGGACGTGTGTGCCACCTCCGGGCACCAGCCCCCACCGCACCTCGGGCAGACCGAAGACCGCGTGCTCGGCCGCGACCCTGATGTCGGTTCCCAGCAGGATCTCGAAGCCACCCGCCAGGCACAATCCGTTGACCGCGGCGACGACCGGCTTGAACAGGTCGGAGAAGAAGCGTTTGGACGGGTCCGGGACCAGGATGCCCAACTCGCCCCTGGTGAGCCTGGGAATCAGCTCACCAAGGTCACCACCGGCGCTGAATGCCCGGTCGCCGGCACCCGTCAGCACGATCGCCCGCACCGTGTCATCCTGGCGCGCGGCTTCGGTGGCCTCAGCCAGCCGCCGGATCATGTGGATGGTCAACGCGTTGTGCGCGGATGGACGGTCCAGCGTGATCAGCGCGACCGGCCCGTCCACCGAGTAACCGACATCGCCCTCCGCAACCCCGGCCGGGGCCCCCGCCGTGGTGGTCGAACCGTTGTCGATGGCCGACACCGGCCTCACCTCCTCGTTCGCTACGAACCGTAGGAGCGATGAGGCCCTCGTGGTTGTCGCATCGTGGCACACATTTCCGCCGCAATGCCACCGGCCGAGGGGGCCGGAGTCAGAACGCCATGGTCGACAGGTCGATGCCGAGCGCCCGCATCTTGCGGTACAGCGTCGAGCGGGCGATGCCCAGGGCGCCGGCAGCCTTGTTCTTGTTACCACCCGCACCGCGCAGAGCGGCGATGATCGCGGTCGCCTCTGCCTGCTCCAGGCCGGCGAGTTTACGGCGCGAAGCACTGGCCACCACATCGACCGGCAGGTCGCCCGCGCTGATGTAGCCGTTGTTGTTCCCGCGCAACACTTCGAGCACCACCGCGGCGAGCGAGGTGATGTTGCCCGGCCAGTCCAGGCGGGACAGTGCCTGCACCGCGTCGGGCATCCACCGGACCGGTCCTGGGGTACGGCCGAGCCGCTCGAAGGCGGGTTCGGTCAGCGCATCGAGCAACACCGGAAGATCTTCCAGCCGATCACGCAGAGCGGGCGCTTCCAGGACTTCGGTGAACTCGGTGAGCAACGGGGAGACCGCGCCGTGGCGCGCGGAGTGTTTCGCGGTGGCGAGAATCCGCACCGGTCCGCTGCGATGTGCCCGGATGAGGTTGGCGGCCGCCGTGGCGGTCGGCAGATCGAGTTCGTCGCACCTCCGGATCACCACGGCCGAGCCGGACGACCGCCCGAGGTGACTCTCGAGCTCACGCAGCCATGCCCGCGTGCCGTTCGCGGCCGCATCGGCCGCGTCGACGACGGTGACGGGAGCGTCACCCGCGACGGCCGTAGCGACGGCCAGCTTGCCCGCCCCCCGTTCCCCGACCACCAGCACCGGACCCGCTCCGACCCGGTGCGCACGGCGGCACAACTCACGCCAGCGCGGCCCCTTGCCCGCCAGCCGCCCCAAACCGGGAACCGGGGACACGGCCTCCACCCGCGCCGCGCGCTCCACCACAGGCCGGATCCGGAGCACCGCGCCGACGGTGTCGGTCACGTCGCCGACCTCTCTGCATTCGACCGAGACGACCGTCCCGTCCGTCAGCACCAGCCGCTTGGCGTCCGGCCCGCGCTCCTGGATCGCGCGGGACGCGTGTTCCCAGAGCAACGCCTGGTCGACCGACGTGAGAAGCCTGGCGGCGATCGCGTTGCTGATGATCGTCTGCTCGTTCAGCGCGACCAGCGGGTGGCGCGCATCCCGGTTCTCCGTCAGGTACGCGTCCAGCAGAACTCGCTCCCGCCGGGTCGCGGCCTCCAGGAACGCTCGCTGGATGTCGCGGACGAGCTCCATCACCCAGGACAGCAGGACCGGACTCGTGTCCTCGTAGCGGCTGGTCACGTTCAGCGAACCGGCGACACGTTGGGTCACCGGATGCACCACCGGAACACCGGCCGACGTCACCTCGTGGTACTCCTCGGCGAAATGCTCCGGCCCTCGCACCATCGTCGGCCGGCCGCTGAGGAGACAAGTACCGCTCGTGGTTCCGAGAACGGTTTCATCGGCCGAGAACGCGGGAAGGATGTCATGACGCTCGAGCCAGCGGCCGAGCTTGGGGTCGCGCACCCACTGGCGCAGGATCGTGCCTTCGGCATCGGTGAGCGTGAGTCCGCACATGGACTGCTCCAGCACCGCGTCCCGCTGACCGACCACCGCATCGACGACCCGGGTCAGCTGGTTGTCCAGATCGATGTCGCCCACGTACACGGGCCTGATGTCGCTCGATGTCAGACCGTAACCCACGGAGCGCCGCCACGAGTCGAGCACGTGGGGCGCGATGCCGGCGGCCTGAACGTCGGACGCGGCGGCGGTGCCGGTGGCCAGGAACGTGTCGCGCACGCGGCGGATCCGCTCGAACTGGCCGTCTTTCCCGCGAATGCGCCCCGGCAGCACGACTGCCCCGGACCTGGAGTCCGCTCGCGTGTCGCCGGGCATCGTGTTCACGACCATGCACCCTCCGTTGGGCTCGACACCAGCAGCAGAACGGCACGCGGAAACCGGCGGCTCATCGCGCCGCCAGCATCGCCCACTACTGACAAACTGTCAAGATGAGCGCGCGGGCTCCGTCCGAAGTGCCAGCAGGCCGCGGGTGAGCAGGTCGTGAACGTCGGATCGGTCGAGCGTGTCGCACCGGAGCCACTCATCGGTCGCCGCGCTCACCATCGCCTGGAACGCCCGGACCAGAGCGCGATTGCGTTCGGTGCCGGGAGCGTCCAGGGCGGCGAGGAGCCGGTCCTCCCAGGCCCGCATCCCGGCGTGGAGCGCCGCCTCCACCTCGGGGTCCCGGCGAGGCGAGCCGACACCGATCATGCTCAGGTAGGTTTCCCGGTTCTGCTCCACGGAGTCGAGCCATCGGTCGAACATCTGGGCGGCGTCACCGCCTCGTCCCACGACGGCGGGCGGATCGGGCAGGCGGGCGAACCGCCGCACCACCTCGAGGTAGAGGTCACGTTTGGTGCCGAAGTGGTGGTGCAGGTTCGTCCGGGTCGTGCCCGCGGCCGCGGCGAGCTCAGAGGTCGACACCGCGTGGTAGGCGCTCTTGGCGAACAGCCGCTGGGCAGCGGCGAGGATCTGCTCGCGGCGGTCCTCCGCGTCCAGACGAGTGCGACGCGTCTCCTCGGAACGTGTCATGCGCCGACAGTAGCGCGAAATCTTCCTGCGCTACCGGTTGTCGCACCTTGCGACAACCAGGCGGCCCCGCGGGGTCTTACCGTGACGCCCCACAGCGACCTCGTCTCCCCGAGGTCTCGATCGCCGGCGTCGGCCGATGGAGGTCACGATGAACGTTCTGACATCGTTGCGACGAGTTGCCGACCGTCGCCCCGGCCAGGTGGCAGTGAGCCACCTCGGCACCGACCTGAGTTACGGCGCACTGTTCGACCAGGCAGCACGGTTCGCCGGGTTCCTCCTGTCCCAGGGTGTGACACCGGGCCAGCGCGTGGGGATCTACATGCACAACCAGCGCGAGTGGATCGTCGCCCTGCTGGGCATCTGGCAGGCAGGCGCGGTCGTGGTGCCCTTCAACTACCTGTTCCATCCGGCGGCCCTGCGACACGCCGCCGAGGACTCCGAGACGACCTGGATCGTCACCCCGGCAGCCGACGTGCCCAAGCTGCGCGATGCGCTCGACGGCCTGCCCGTTGCCGAGCGGATCATCTCGGTGGGCGTCGCCGACCACGCCGCCTTGTCCTTCGAGACCGCGATCGCCACCGCGCCGGCCGGGACGATCGTCCCGCGGCTGGACGACGACCACGCGTTGCTGATGTACACCAGCGGTTCGACCGGCAAGCCGAAAGGCGTCTGGCAGACCCACCGCAACACCACGGCCGCGTGCGAGGCGACCATCGACGTGTGGTCGCTGACCGAGGACGACCACGCTCTGGTGTGCACGCCGCTGTTCCACGTCGGCGGCCTGCAACTGATCTCCCTGCCGATACTCCTGGCGGGTGGAACCGTCACGCTGCGGCGCTGGCAGGTCAAGGAATGGCTCGACGATGTCGTCGGTCTGCGGCCCAGCATCGTCGCGCTCGTCCCGGCGATGATGTACGACATCATCAACCTCCTCGGCGACGACCGCGTCCCGCTCGACTCCATCCGGGTGTGCGCCGTCGGTGGTTCCGCACTCCCCCAGACGAAGTTGAAGGCACTCACCGATGCGACCGGAATCGTCGCCGTGAACATCTACGGGCAGACCGAGCAGAGCGGACTCGCGGTCACCGAACCGCTGGACCAACCTCGTCGTGAGGGTTCCCTGGGTGTCCCGCTCCACCAGATCGTGCAGACCCGGATCGTGTCCGGGGGTGGCACCCGCGACGCCGCCCCCGGCGAGGTGGGCGAGCTCTGGGTCCGCGGTGACGCGGTGACGCCCGGGTACTGGCGGCTACCCGACACCAACGCCACGCGGTTCACGCCGGACGGCTGGTACCGCACCAGCGACCTCGTGCGAGCGGATGCGGACGGCTACCTCTACTTCGTCGACCGCGCCGACGACATGATCATCAGCGGTGGGGAGAACGTCTATCCGCAGATGGTCGAAACCCACCTCGCGGCCTGCCCCCACATCCGCGAGGTCGCGGTGATCGGCACCCCGCACGAGCGGTTCGGCCAGCAGGTCACCGCGATCGTCGTCCCACGCGCTCCGGGAGTGACCGCCGAGGACATCGCCACCTTCTGCGAGAGCGACCCGAACCTGCGGGGCCTGCAGCGCCCACGGCGGATCGAGGTCGTCGACTCGATCCCGCGGACGGCGACGAACAAGATCGACCGGCCGGCGCTGAAGAAGACTTACCACTGATGCCGGACGTCGTCGCGGCGGTCCTGCTCGCCGGCGACCGGGTCGCGTTGTTCAAACGCAGCCGTCTGGTCACCGGCGACGCCGGCCGCTGGCATTGCGTCACCGGCTACCTCCCGGCCGGTGCCGATCCACTGGACCACGCGCGGGTCGAACTCGTCGAAGAAACGGGGCTCGGCGGCGATGACGTCGTCCTGGCCCGCCGTGGCGATCGGCTGGTCCGGCTGTGCCCGCGCGGCGCGACGTGGCAGGTGTTCCCGTTCCTGTTCCGCACCGCGCGCGATGCGCTGGAACTGAACTGGGAGCACGACGAGTACCGGTGGGTGCGACCGGCGGACATCGACGAGCTGGACATCGTCCCCTGGCTGTGGGACGTGCTTTCCGCCGTCGGCCGGCCCGGACTCCTGCTGGACGGAGCATGAAAGCGCTCCAGTACCGCCGTTTCGGCGGCCGTCCCGAACTCGTCGACGTGCCCGAACCGGTCGCCGGGAAGGGTCAGGTGCTGATCAGGGTCACGGCGGCCGGGACGTGCCACTCCGACCTGCACATCATGTCGGTTTCCGAGCACGAGTACCGCTACGGCCCGTTGCCGCTCACACTCGGACACGAGGCGGCGGGGGTGGTGGCCGCGACCGGGGACGGTGCCGGCCACTTCTCGGTCGGTGATCCGGTACTGGTGTACGGCCCGTGGGGCTGCGGACAGTGCCGGAACTGCTCACAGGGCAAGGAAAACTACTGCTCGCACCCGGACGGGGTCCGCCCGCCCGGCATCGCTCGCCCCGGCGCCATGGCGGAGTACCTGCTCGTCGATCACGAAAGGCACTTGATCCCGCTCGGGGGTCTCGACCCGGTGCAGGCAGTGTCCCTCACCGACGCGGGGCTCACCGCCTACCACGCCGTCAAGCAGTCCTCGCCGAAGCTCGGGGCCGGCCGTTTCGCCGTCGTCATCGGCGCCGGGGGCCTCGGTCACGCCGCGATCCAGATCCTCCGGGCGATCAGCACGGCGACGGTGATCGCCATCGACATCGCCGAGGACAAGCTCCGCTTCGCGGTGGATGTCGGCGCTCACCACGCGATCCCCGGCGATCAGCGGGCAGCGGAGACGGTTCGTGACCTCACCGGAGGAGGTGGCGCCGACGCGATCTTCGACTTCGTCGGTTCGCAGCGAACCGTCGAGCTGGCCGGAGGCGTGGTCGCCACGGAAGGGGACATCGTCATCGTGGGCGCCGGCCGGGGACGGCTGCCGGTCGGCTACCGGAGTCTCCCCTTCGATGCCACGGTCCGCGCGCCCTTCTGGGGAAGCCGCCCGGAGCTGTGGGAAGTGACGGAACTGGCACGCGTCGGCCACCTCCGGATCGAAGTCGAGACCTGCTCGCTCGACGAGGCACCCCTGGCCTACGACCGGCTGGCGTCGGGAGCGGTCCGCGGCCGGGCAGTGGTGACGCCAGGCCGCGATCGGTGAACCGGCGTGTAGTGAAAAGCGACATCCGCGCGAGACGGCCTCGCCCTAGCGTCAAACCGCGCACTGCGCTGTCAGAACGACCCGGCGCCCCGAACCCGACAGGAGCGGACATGGATGTGGACCTGACCGGCAAGATCGCCCTCGTCACCGGAGGCGGCTCGGGGATCGGTGCGGCCTGTGCCCGTGAACTGGCCGCGTTGGGAGCGCGTGTCGCGGTCGCGGACCTTTCCCCGGCCGCCGCCAAGGCGGTCGCGTCCGAGCTCACCGGCGCGTTGCCCGTAGCCGCCGACGTCACCGAGGACGACGAAGTCCGCGAGATGGTCGACGCAGCGGTACGGGAGCTGGGGCCGCTCGACATCGCGGTGAACTGCGCCGGGGTGGGCATGCCCGTCAGGGCACCGACCGGACGCACCGACCGAGCGGAGTGGCGGCGAGTCCTGGCGACGAACCTGGATGGTGCTTTCCTGTGCATGCGGGCGGAGATTCCCACGATGACCCCGGGCGGTTCCGTGGTGAACGTGGCTTCGGTCATGGGCCTGGTCGCCACCCCCGGCGCGAGCCCCTACGTGGCGTCGAAGCACGGGCTCCTCGGCTTGACGAAAACGGCCGCGCTGGAGTCCGCCACCACGGGGGTCCGGGTCAACGCCGTCGCTCCCGGATTCGTCGACACCCCCCTGCTACGCAACCCGGACAACGACACCCGGGGACAGCTGGCCGCGGCCCACCCGCTCGGCCGGCTCGGCACCGCGGCCGAGGTCGCCGCCGTCGTGGCGTTCCTGGCGTCTCCGGCCGCCTCGTTCGTCACCGGCGCTGTCGTTCCCGTGGACGGCGGCTACCTCGCCCAGTAGGCGACCGCACCACCGCACCGGGGAGTATCCACTGCTCGTCATGTGTGATGCGACCGAAGGTGTTGCGTCGTCCTGATCGATCCGGGTCCAGGGCTGGTGCCGAGTGGACGGCCCACGTCGAGGTCGAGCGCGCGCAAGCCGGCCCGTTCGGCGAGCCCATCACCCACGGCCGCCTCCCCCTGTCCCGCGTGGGACCGCTGTTCGCCGCGCTGCTCACCGTCCGCGAGACCACCGTGGTCGTCAACTACGGCCTGGACCGGGTCCGGTTCCCGGCCCCGGTGCCGGCCGGGAACCGGGCTGTGTGGCGCATCCGGTGTACCGCTACTTCGCTGGACCATAAAGGACAGACATGCAGACAACCGGATCGGTCGCGCTGGTGATCGGTGGAGCGTCCGACTCGGGCTGACGACCACGGAACGGCTCGCGGCGGCGGGCGCTGACGTGGTCACCGTGGACCTCCCGATGTCGCGGCCTCGCGAGTGCAGAGGAACCCGCCGTCCACATTGGTGCGCAGCAGTCGGGCACCGCACCTGGCATGACGCCACGGAAACGGCGCCCGCCCCGGATGTCGCAATGCGCGACAACGTGGCGGACGCCGGAAACGAACCGATCAAGCCGGGTTGGCGAACCGCTTGCGCAGAAACTCGCCGATCCGTTCGGTGGACGCCTGCGCCTCGGGCAGGAAGTTGAAGACCGGCCAGATGTGCACCAGGCCTTCGCCGATCTCCAGCTCCGCTTCCCCGCCAGCCGCGCGGACCTTGTCCACCAACCGCACCGAATCGTCGTGCAGACCCTCGTCGGTGCCGACGAGCACCCGGAGCGGGGGGAGCCCGCTCAGGTCGGCGTACAGCGGTGAGGCGAGCGGGTCTTTGGGGTCCACCCCGCCCCGGTACGCGCCGCCCATGGCTTCGACCAGTGTCTTGGCCGGCAACGGGTCGAGGTGGGCCCGGTCGGTGAGCGAGGCTCCCTCGCCCGCCAGGTCCACCAGCGGCGAGCACACGACGGCCCCGTTCGGCAGCGGGGCGCCATCGTCGCGCAGCTTGACCAGGGCCGAGACCACGAGTCCGCCACCGGCCGAGTCGCCCACGAGAGCCACCCGCCGCACGCCCTCCTGCTCGCGCGCCCACCGGTAAGCGGCGACGACGTCATCCACCGGCGCCGGGAACGGGTTCTCCGGCGCCAGGCGGTAGTCGACGACCAGCACGCGGGCGTCGGCCGACGCGGAGATCCGGTACCCGAACTCCCGGTAGCCCTTGGCGTTGCCCATGCACCAGCCACCGCCGTGCACCAGGACGACCACCTGGTCGCGGGCCGTGCCCGGCGCGCTCACCCAGATGGCGGCCGCGCCGCCGGCGTCGACCTCCTCGACCTCGGCATCCCCTGGCAGTTCGAAGTTGGCCAGGACCTCGTCGTAGAGCCTGCGGTAGTCGTCCATTGTGGCCTCTGGCTCCGAGACCAGGTGCGCCAGCAACGTGCGGGCGCGACCCACCTCGGAACTCGCCATGAAATCTCTCCTGTTCGATCGTCGTTGATCGGTCACATCTTTTTCGAGCGCCGGCTTGACCTCGCGGGTGACCAGCTCGCAACCCTCCGCGGCGGTCTCGCCGCACAGCCCGCCGTACTGGAACACCGAAATGACCTCGTACTCACCGGCGACGGCCTTGCGCTCCTCGTGCTTGGCGATCTGCTCGTCGGGAGTGCCCCAGATCCGCGCGTTGACGTCGGCGCCGCAGACGGTAGCCCTTGGTGTGCTCGAAGTGCCGTCCACCGACCTCGTAGTGCTCCAGGCAGGCCAGGTAGTAGCTCACGCAGGCCTGGTAGGCGACGCGCAGGGCCTCACCACCGTGGGTGTCGTGGTAGGTCTTGCGGTACTCCTCGATCATCGGCATGTGCATGGTCTCCAGCGGCCCCTGAATGAACGCCGTCATGGGCCGTCACGTGTCCTCCTCGTCACGTTTCCGACGACGCTCGCCGGTTTCTCCGGAGAAATAGGACCGTGGTCCGCCACGGCGGCGGGTGCGGTCGCGGTGGGAGCTCCACCGGCGACCCGGCCGTGCGATCGTGATGAAACGGCAGCGGTGCACAGGAACAGAGTCGCAGTGCGACGGGGTGCGCAGTTGTCGCAAACCGCTACAGTCCCAGCGGGATGAGGCTATTTTCAGAGCGCAGCGAAACCGGCCTGAAACGAACGTTTCGAGCCGGTGTCGTGGACCTGCGGCGAGCTCAGGCCTTGTCGAATTAGGCGACGTCGAGGATCTGGCCGGTGCGCTGCTCACCGTCCGCAGGCTGTCGGTGCGCCACCTCACCGCCAGCACTCGCACAATCGGCGACGCCGTCGAAACCGCCCTCGTCCTCACCCATTTCGGGCACGGCCGAACTGCGCGAGAAAGTCACTGAGACCACCTCACTGTCCGCGATCCATGAGGCAGCTCACGACGGCCAGGCGCGTGTGGGGCGGGCTGACATCCTCGCAGGGGGCCCCGGACCCGACGCAGTCGCGCCGCCCGACAGTGACACCCTTCTCCGCCGTCAGGAACCCGCCGTGCGGTAGCAGGCGCCCGGCGATCCGGTAGTCGCGGGCAGGAGTGGCTGGGCCGCAGCTCGTCTGAGGCGACTGTCATCAGTGACTACCGCTGAGAGTCGCCCTCGCCTCCCACGGGGCAACGGTTCAGTCGGGTCAGGCGTACCGTGAGCCGGATCGCTTTCAGTACTATGTCCAACAGTAGGGCTTCCTACTAGTCTGGGGCGTCATGGACATCTCGAAGGTCGGTGTGGTCGGCGGCGGGCTGATGGGCTCGGGCATCGCCGAGGTGTGCGCCCGGGCGGGCCTGGACGTGGTGGTCGCCGAGGTCGGTGAAACGGCTCTCGACGCGGCACGCGCGCGAATCGGCAAGTCGCTGGAGCGCGCCGTGAAGGCCGGGAAGCTGTCCGCCGAGGACTCGTCGGCGGCGGCCGCGCGGCTGTCCTACACCGTGGACTTCGACGCCTTCGCCGACCGGGACCTGGTCGTGGAGGCCGTCGCCGAGGACGAGCGGATCAAGACCGGCGTGTTCGAGCGGCTGGACAAGATCGTCGAGCGGCCGGACGCGATCCTGGCGTCGAACACCTCCTCCATCCCGATCATGAAGCTCGCGATGGCGACCGGGCGTGCCGGGCAGGTCGTGGGCATCCACTTCTTCAACCCGGTGCCGGTGCTGCCGCTCGTCGAGCTGATCCCGTCGCTGCTGACGACGGACGAGACGCGCGAGCGGGCGGCGGGCTTCGCCACGAAGACGCTGGGCAAGACCGTGGTGCACGCGCAGGACCGCGCCGGGTTCGTGGTCAACGCGCTGCTGATCCCCTACCTGCTCTCGGCTGTCCGCATGCTGGAATCCGGGTTCGCCCGGGCCGAGGACATCGACGGCGGCATGGTGCACGGGTGCGCCCACCCGATGGGGCCGCTGCGGCTGGCCGACCTGATCGGCCTGGACACCACCAAGGCCGTGGCGGAGTCGATGTACGCGGAGTTCAAAGAACCGCTCTACGCTCCCCCGCCGCTGCTGCTGCGCATGGTCGACGCCGGACTGCTGGGCCGCAAATCGGGCCGCGGCTTCTACGACTACCGGAAGGACGCCTGATGTACCACCTGCCCGACGAGCACGAAGAACTCCGCGCCGCCGTACGCGCCATGGCCGAGCGTGAGATCGCGCCGCATGCCGCAGATGTCGATGAGGATGAACGCTTTCCCCACGAGGCGTTGAAGGCCCTCAACAGCGCGGGCTTCAACGCGGTGCACATCCCCGACTCCTACGAGGGGCAGGGCGCGGACGCGATCGCGGCGTGCATCGTGATCGAGGAGGTCGCGCGCGTCGACGCGTCGGCGTCGCTGATCCCGGCGGTCAACAAGCTCGGCACGCAGCCGATCATCCTGTCCGCGTCGGACGAGCTGAAGAAGCTGGTGCTGCCGGAGATCGCGGCCGGCGCGACGGCCTCGTACGGGTTGTCCGAGCGGGAGGCCGGTTCGGACACCGCGTCGATGCGCACGCGGGCCCGGCTCGACGGCGCCCAGTGGGTGCTCAACGGCACGAAGGCGTGGATCACCAACGCGGGCGAGTCCACGTGGTACACGGTGATGGCGGTCACCGACCCGGACGCGCCGAAGAAGTCGAACGGGATTTCGGCGTTCGTGGTGCACAAGGACGACCCGGGCTTCTCGGTCGGCCCCAAGGAGCGCAAGCTCGGCATCAAGGGCTCGCCGACGCGCGAGATCTACTTCGAGAACTGCACCATCCCCGCGGACCGCATCATCGGCGAGCCCGGCACCGGCTTGAAGACGGCGCTGCGCACGCTGGACCACACGCGCCCGACGATCGGGGCGCAGGCGCTGGGCATCGCGCAGGGCGCACTCGATGCTTCGGTGGCGTATGTCAAGGAGCGCAAGCAGTTCGGCCGCGCGATCGCGGAGTTCCAGGGCGTGCAGTTCATGCTGGCGGACATGGGCACGAAGATCGAGGCAGCCCGGCACCTCGTCTACGCCTCCGCCGCAGCCTCCGAACGCGGCGACGCACGCGCCGGTTTCATGGCCTCCGCGGCGAAGACCTACGCCTCCGACGTGGCGATGTCGGTGACCACCGACGCGGTCCAGCTCTTCGGCGGCGCGGGTTACACGCGCGACTTCCCGGTGGAACGCATGATGCGCGACGCGAAGATCACCCAGATCTACGAGGGCACCAACCAGATCCAGCGGATGGTCATGGCCCGCGCGCTGCTGAAGGGCTGAGGGATCACCATGGTGTGCGCATGCCTGCGCCGGCCGCCGGGCCACGACCAGAGCGTCCGCGGTGTCGACGCGGCACCGGGGCTGACGGTACCAGCCGGTCTGCCCGGAGTGGCCCGGTGACTCCGGAAGTTCTCACCGTCGTGCGGGACGGCATCGGCTGGATCACGCTGAACCGGCCGCGCGCGATCAACGCACTCACCCACGCCATGCTGCGCGCGATCGACGACGCCCTCACCCACTGGGAGTCCGACGAGCGGGTGCGGGCGGTCGTGATCGACGGCGCCGGCGAGCGCGGGCTCTGCGCCGGCGGCGACATCCGCTCGATCTACGACGACGCCCGCGCCGGGGGCACCTCCTCGCTCGCCTTCTGGGCCGACGAGTACCGGCTCAACGCCCACATCGCCCGCTACCCCAAGCCCTACGTGGCCCTGATGGACGGATTGGTGCTCGGCGGCGGCGTCGGCGTCTCGGCGCACGGTTCCCTGCGGGTGGTCACCGAACGCTCGCGGGTGGGCATGCCCGAGACCGGGATCGGGTTCTGCCCCGACATCGGCGGCACCCACCTCCTCTCCCGCACCCCCGGCGAGCTCGGCACGCACGCCGCGCTCACCGGCGCCCACCTGTCCGGTGCCGACGCCATCCACTGCGGACTCGCCGACTTCTTCGTGCCCAGCGAGCGGCTGGAGGACCTCCGCACCGCGCTCGCCACCCAGGACCCCCGCGACGCGGTGACCGCGCTCGCACAGACACCGCCCGAGAGCGCTCTCGCCGCGGACACGGCCTGGATCGACGCCTGCTATGCCGCCGATACGGTCGAGGAAATCCTCGACCGCCTGCACGAGACCGGGAACAGCGCCACCGCCAAGGAAGTTCTCGCCAAGTCCCCCACCGCGCTCAAGGTCACGCTCCGCGCACTGCGCACAGCGCGCACCCTGCCCAGCCTGGAAGCGGCACTCATGCAGGAGTACCGCATCGTGTGCGCGAGCCTGACCGCACCGGATCTGACCGAGGGAATCCGGGCTCAGGTCATCGACAAGGATCGCAACCCGCGCTGGTCCCCCGCCACGCTCGACGAGGTCACCCCAGCCCTGGTCGACCGGTTCTTCACCGCACCCGCACACGGCGACCTGGCCATTTCCGCACCGAACGAAGGAACCCGATGACCGACACGATCCGGTTGGAGCGCAACGACGACGGCATCGCCCTCATCACCCTCGATCGCCCCCACGCGCTCAACGCGCTCAACGCCACCATGATGACCGAACTCACCACGGTCGCCACCGAACTGGACCGCGATCCTGCCATCGGGGCCATCGTCCTCACCGGCTCCGACCGCGCGTTCGCCGCCGGCGCCGACATCAAGGAGATGCAGCCGCACAGCTTCAGCGACGTCTACGCCGCCGACTGGTTCGCCGGCTGGGACGCACTGACCAGGGTCCGCACCCCCCTGATCGCGGCCGTCGCCGGTTACGCCCTCGGCGGCGGCTGCGAACTCGCCATGATCTGCGACATCCTGCTCGCCGCCGACACCGCCAAGTTCGGCCAGCCTGAGATCACCCTCGGCATCATCCCCGGCATGGGCGGTTCCCAGCGCCTCACCCGCGCCGTCGGCAAGGCCAAGGCGATGGAACTGTGCCTCACCGGCCGCACCATGAACGCCGAAGAAGCCGAACGCGCCGGGCTCGTCTCCCGCATCGTGCCCGCGGACACACTCCTGGACGAGGCGTTGTCCGTCGCTCGCAAGATCGCCGGTATGTCCACGCCCGCCGCCATGATGGCCAAAGAAGCGGTCAACCGCGCCTTCGAAACGAGCCTCTCCGAAGGAATCCTGTTCGAACGCCGAATCTTCCACTCCACATTCGCCACGCAGGACCAGAAGGAAGGCATGGCCGCGTTCATCGACAAGCGGTCACCTTCCTTCCAAGACCGCTGAACCGGGGCGGCGGGCACCAGGCCCGCCGCCCCAGCGGCTCCGGTCCGGTATCCGGTGAAGGCAATCGCGATGCCGACGTGCAACTGGATCATTCCGGCGGCGGCGTGTTCGAGCACCGCGAAGCACCCGAACTTCCGGCTGCAGCGACGGACCCGGCGCCGCGCCCAACTCGAAGACCGCCAACCGACGGGTAGGGGCCATCGTCTGCGCCCGCGGAAGTCAGGAGCAACGGGACCGGATCGTGCCTGCCATGGAGCGGGCGAGCAGCTGTCGGTCTCAGGATGAAGAGTCGTTCCGGCTGTCGCGTCCAGGTTGCGCCCGCGACGTGGCTCCTTCTCGAACAGCACCTGCTGCGGGAGCGACGCGTCCCGGCCGTTGTACCAACGCGGCCACGACACCACCGACAACCGCGCGTCGGCGAGCTTGGCCTCCCACTCCGGTGCGCCGCGAAGCCTTCGGCCGCGTCCGTCGACGGCAACCCCGGCCGCCGGGCGTTCGCCGCCAGCCACTCCCGCACGTCGTCCCGGCCCCCCGCATCGACCGCGCGCCCGGCCCGCCCGGCGGGCCAGCCGAGGCCTCCGCCTTGTGCGCGTGCGCGATGGGGGCACGACCGCTGATCAGCGTGCGGTGAACCGCTCGATCAGCAGTTGGGCTTCGCCGGTGGAAACGGCCCGGGCAATGGTGTCGGCCTCGTCGGCCGCACTGCCTTCGCGTGAGCCGTCGAACGCGGAGCGGATCAGTCGTTTGGCTTGCCCGAGCGCGGCGGCCGGCCCGGCGGCGATCGTCTTCGCCAGCTCTTCCACGCGGTGGACCAGTGTGTCGTTCTCGACGACCTCGGTGACGAGTCCCCACCCCTGCGCCTCGTCGGCGGTCAGGGTGCGCCCGGTCAGCGCCAGTTCCAGCGCGCGCTGCGTGCCAACCGTCCGGGGAAGCAGGTAGGACACGCCGCAGTCCGGGGTGAGGCCGATGCCGGAGTAGGCCATCCGGAACTTCGTCGACCGCGCCGCCACGACCACGTCGGCGTTGAGCACGAACGCCAGCCCCGCCCCGGCGACCGCGCCCTGGACCCCGGCGACGACCGGCTTGGGCAGCTCGGACAGCCGCCGCAGCGCGGCTTCCAGCGCGGTGGCCAGTTCGTGCAGGTACTTCGGCGGTTCGTCCGCGCCCAGGAACGACCGCACGTCCCCACCTGCGCAGAACCGGGCGCCCGCTCCGGTCAGCAGCACCACGCGCACGTCGTCGGCCTCGGCTTTGGTGACCGCCTCGGCCAGCGCCCGCGTCGTGGACAGATCGACCGCGTTCGACACGTCGGGTCGGTCGAGCGTGATTCGCCCGACTCCCCCAGCAGTCTCCCAGCGCACATCCGCCATCACGCGATCCTCCGCAGCAGCGCGGCCAGCGCCTGTCCGCCGCCGATGCACATCGTCACCACGGCGAGTTCCTGGTCGTGGCGCACGAGGTGCTTGGCCGCCCGCAGCGTGAGGATGGCCCCGGTGGCCCCGACCGGGTGCCCGAGCGCGATCGCGCCGCCGTAGGGGTTGGTCTTGGCCGGGTCGAGCCCGGCGTCACGGATGACCGCCACGGCTTGGGACGCGAAGGCTTCGTTCAACTCGACCACGTCGATGTCGGCCGGGGTGGTCCCGGTCTGCTCGAACAGCTTCGCGAGCGCCGGCACCGGGGCGTAGCCCATCAGTTCCGGTTCCATCGCCGCGGTCGCGACCGCCTCCAGGCTGACCAGTCCGGTGAGGCCGCGCTCCGCCGCGGCCGACTCACGGGCCAGTACCACCGCTGCCGCGCCGTCGTTGATGCCCGAGGCGTTGCCGGCGGTGACCGTGCCGTCTTTCTGGAACGCGGGCCGCAGCTTCGCCAGGGCCTCCAGGGTCGTGCCCGGCTTGGGGTGCTCGTCCTCGGTCACCGTCACCGGGCGCCGCCCCCCGACCTCGACCGGGACGATCTCCTCCGCGAAGGCCTCCTTGGCCGCCACCGAGGCGGCCCGCGCTTGTGACTCCAGCGCGAACTCGTCCTGCTCCTGCCGGGAAACCCCGTACTCCCGGGCGACGTTCTCCGCAGTCACTCCCATGTGGACGCCGTGCAACGGGTCGGTCAGCATCATCACCGTGCCGTCGGCCAGCGTCCGGTCGCCCAGCCGGTACCCGTTGCGGGCGCCGAAATCGTAGAACGGCATCCGGCTCATCGACTCGTCACCACCGGCGAGAGCGAAATCCACCCCGCCCCAGCGCAGCTGCATCGCCGCCGACCAGATCGCCTGCAACCCCGAACCGCACAACCGGTTCACGGTGTAGGCGGGCGTCGACACCGGCAGCCCGGCCGCCAGCGCCACCCGGCGCGCGTTGTAGGCATCCGGCCCGACCTGGCCGATGCAGCCCATCACCACCTCACCAATGTCCGCGGGGTCGACCGCGGCGCGCTCGATCGCGGCCCGCGCCGCGGTCGCACCCAGCTCGAACCCCGGAACGTCCTTGAACGCGCCCCCGAAACTCCCCACCGGAGTACGCGCACCCTCCAGCACCACGATCCTGCCCTGGCTCACCAGCACCTCACCACCCCGTCTGCGATGTCTCGCAGAATAGTAGGCCGTCCGACTATTTGGCGGCGTGATAGCTTTGTCACAGACCGCGCGTCGCCCCGGTGGGAGTGTCAGCCATCTTGTGAGTCGGCAGCGTGATCGCCCTTGTCAGCGCTGTACGTCGAGTCGGTCGCCGTTATGCATTGCGCTCCTGTTTGTCGCGCGTTTCCACACCACTACTACTTTTCCAGTGATATTGGTATGCGAAAAACCAGCTAATTCCGCTTCCGCGACCTTCACGTTGGATGCGGTATAGATGAGCTTGAGTTGTTTTGTGGTCGCCGACCAGTACTTCTTTGACACATACCGCAGACTCGCCCGCGCCGGGTGCACGACACACAATTGCACCTCCGCCCGCGGCCGCAACGCGGTGATCCCGTCAGGTAGCCAGTCACGGGCGACGATGAGGATGCCCTCGACGGCACGGCTTCCCGGGCCCGGCAGCTGGTTCACCCAGCCCTTGCCGCCCTCGCCGCCGGCGCCGGCCCACATGCCCAGCACGTCCCGCTCGCCGAGGGTGATGCCCACAGCGACGCAGACCGGCCGGTTCGCCACTGCACCATCGCAAATCTTGACCTCCCCAGCGTCGAATAGCACAACGGGATACACGCGGTCCAACGGCCGCACCTGCCGCGAAGTCAGATCTTCAACCACCCCGGTCCCTGATTTTCGAGATCAACGCACGGGACCTTTGCGTCATAGGTGCCGGACAGGTGCGCCTGGATCCCCCCGTCGTGAGTCCCTGCGCACAGATGGAATGACCGCATCGCGGAAACCCTCGACCCGGCGGGCGTATTCGGGAAACCGGACACACTAAACGAGACGGCGGCGGCTCCTGTCGCGAAGGACGTCGTGGGAGCCGAACGGGTCACTCGGCTGGGCGGACGGTCACGCGCGTGCCAGGTGGTCCTCGACGACGCGGGCCAGGACGTCGACGGCGTAGGTCCAGCGGGTGTCGTCGAGTCCGGCGTGGGTGGTGATCCGCAGCCGGGAAACGCCGTCGGGCACGGAGGGTGGGCGGAAGCAGCCGACCCGGACTCCCGCCGTGAGGGCGTCGGCCTGGGTGGCGAGGGCCCTGTGCGGGGAGGGCATCGGTACCGACAACACCGCGCCCGCCGAGCTGGGCACGCCCAGCCGGCGGGCGAGCGCGGCGCTCCGTTCGTGGATGCGTGCCGGGAGGTGGGGCTCGCCGCGCAGGGCGCGCAGCGCCGCCAACGCTCCCGCTGCCGGAGCGGGCGCCAGTCCGGTGTCGAAGATGAACGGGCGCGCCCTGTTGATGAGGTGGTCGACCAGCGTGGCGGAGCCGAGGACCGCGCCGCCCATGGCGCCGAGTGATTTGGACAGGGTCGCGGTCATGACCACATGCGGGTGACCGCCCAGGCCGAGGTGGTGCACCAAGCCCCGCCCGCCGTGGCCGATCACGCCGAGCCCGTGCGCCTCGTCGACGACGAGCAACGCGTCGTGGTCGGCACAGGCCTCGGCGAGTCCCTCCAGTGGGGCGGCGTCGCCCAGGACCGAGAAGATCGACTCGGTCAGCACGAGCGCCCGCCGGCTGCCGGCCGCGGCCAGTGCCTCGCGGACGGCGGCGACGTCGTTGTGGCCGACGACCTGGACAACCGCCCTGGACAACCGGGCGGCGTCGATCAGCGAGGCGTGAACGTGGGCGTCCGACACGATCAGCGAGTCCCGGTCCGCCAGCGCGGTCACCACGGACAGGTTGGCGTGGTAGCCGGTCGAGAACACCAGCGCGGCCTCACGACCGGTGAACCCGGCCAGTTCGTGCTCCAGTTCGGCGTGCAGCGTCGTCGTGCCGGTCACCAAACGGGAGGCACCGGCGCCGGCGCCCCACCGGAGAGCGGCGTCGGCGGCCGCCCGCCGGACGCCGGAATGACCGCTCAAGCCCAGGTAGTCGTTGTTCGCCAAGTCGATGAGGTCGTCGCGGGCCGCCCGCGGCCGTAACGCGCGCTGTAGCCCGGCTTCCGCACGCGCCGTTCGCTGCGCGGCGAACCAGTCCGCCCAGGTGCTCATGCGGCCTCCGCCGCGGCCGCGATGCCGGCACAGATACGGGCGATGTCGTCGTCGGTGCACACGTAGGGCGGCATGGTGTAGATCAGGTCGCGGAACGGGCGGATCCACACGCCTTCGGCCAGCGCCGCTTCGGTCGCCTTGACCACGTCCGCTTCGTGGTCGAGCTGGACCACCCCGACCGCACCGAGCACCCGCACATCGGTGGCCTCGATGTCGTACTACGCCTGCAGTCCCGCGTTGACCCGGCGGACGTCGCGTGTCCAGTCCCCTGTGGACAGCAGGTCCAGACTGGCCGTGGCGACCGCACAGGCCAAGGGGTTGCCCATGAACGTCGGACCGTGCATGAGGACACCGGACTCGCTGGCGGACGGTCCACGAGCGATCTCACCGGTGCACAACGTCGCGGCCAGCGAGACATAGCCGCCGGTGAGGGCTTTATCGACGCACAACACATCCGGGGTCACACCGGTGGCGTCGGCGGCGAAGAGGGTGCCGGTGCGGCCGAAGCCGGTGGCGATCTCGTCGAAGATCAGCACCAGTCCGTGTGCGTCGGCGACTTCGCGGAACACCGGCAGGCAGCTGGCCGGGTACGGGTGCATGCCCCCGGCGCCCTGCAGCAGGGGCTCCACGATCAGCCCGGCGAGACGGCCGGCGTGCTCGGCCGCGAGCGCCCGTAAGCCGGCGGACCAGGCGTCGACGTCCTCGTCGAGGCGGGGTGGGCGCTCGCCGAACACCTGCTCGGGCAGGAGGCCGGACCACATCGTGTGCATGCCGCCGTCGGGATCGCACACGCTCATGCAGTCGAAGGTGTCGCCGTGGTAGCCGCCGCGCACGGTGAGGAACCGGGTCCGCTCCGGGCGGCCGGTGCCGCGCTGGTACTGCAGCGCCATCTTCATCGCCACCTCGACGCTCACCGATCCGGAGTCGGCGAGGAACACGTGCTTCAGACCGGCGGGCGTGAGGTCGACCAGCCGGGACGCCAGCTCGACGGCGGGCTCGTGGGTGAGGCCGCCGAACATGACGTGCGCCATCGTCTCCAGCTGGCGGCGCACCGCCTCGTCGAGCACCGGGTGCCGGTAGCCGTGGATCGCCGACCACCACGACGCCATCCCGTCGACCACGTCGCCGACGCCCTCGAGGGTGATCCGGCTGCCGGACGCGCCGGTGACCAGCCGGGTCGGTGCCGGGTTGGTCATCGAGGTGTACGGGTGCCACAGGTGCTCGCGGTCGAAGGCGAGCAGGTCCTCGGGTGACATCAGGCGTTGGGGACGAGGCCGGTGCCGGCGCCGCGGCGGCGAATCGGCGGGTCCACCGGTTCGGTCCGGGCCCGGTCCTCTTCGGAGCCCAGCACGACGAACCCGTTGTCCCGGATCATCTCCAAGTCGGCCTGAGCCGCCTGTCCCTCGGAGGTGAGGTAGTCGCCGAGGAAGAGCGAATTGGCGACGTGCAGGGCGAGCGGCTGCAGCGACCGGAGGTGCATCTCGCGGCCGCCGGCGATCCGGACCTCCTTGTTCGGGCACACGAACCGCGCCATCGCCAGGATCTTCAGACAGCGCAACGGGGTCAGCTCCCAGGTGTGCTCCAGCGGGGTGCCGTCGAAGGGCATCAGAAAGTTGACCGGGATCGAGTCCGCGTCCAGTTTCTTGAGCGCGAACAAAGCCTCGACCAGCTGCTCTTCCGATTCGCCGAGACCGGCGATGAGACCCGAGCACGGCGAGAGCCCGCCATTCTTCGCCTTCTCGACGGTGTCCACCCGGTCGGCGTAGGTGTGGGTTTGGACGATGGTGTGGTGGTTGCTCTCGGCGGTGTTGATGTTGTGGTTGTAGGCGTCCACCCCGGCGGCCTTCAAGCGCTCGGCCTGCCCGTCGGAGAGCAGACCGAGACAGGCGCACACCTCGACGCCGGGATGCTCTTCCTTGAGTGCGCCGACCATCGAGGTGACCCGGTCGATGTCCCGGTTGGACGGTCCACGGCCGGAGGAGACCAGGCACACCCGCCCGGCGCCGCCGGTGATCCCGGCGCCGGCCTGCTTCAGCGCCTCCTCGGTGGACAGCCAGGAGTACTTGAGGATGGGCGCCGCGGAGCCGAGGGCCTGCGAGCAGTAGTTGCAGTTCTCCGGGCAGAGACCGGATTTCAGATTGACCAGGTAGTTCACCTTCACCGTGTTGCCGAAGTGCGCGCGGCGCAGCCTGCCCGCCGCGGCGGCGACGGACAGCACCTCGGAGTCCTCGGCGCGCAGAACGGCGAGAGCGTCTCGGGGCGTAGCGGCGACCCCGGCGAGGACCGCGTCGGCGAGCTGCTCGAACGTGGAGCTCATCCCTACTCCTGACTCAGTGTAATGACAAGACTACAACCTGAACGGTGTTCGGTTGAGTGGCGCTGACGCTACAGTGGGCCCATCAGGCGGGTCAACGGGAGGAGTCGGCGTGCGCTACCACCGGCGCGATGTCGTGGAGCGCGCGATCGCGGTCCTCGACGAGTACGGGCTGGAATCGCTCACCATGCGCCGGCTGGCCGCCGAACTCGGCCTGCAACCGAGCGCGCTCTACCACCACGTGCCCAACAAGCAGACCTTGCTGGCCGCGATCGCCGACGAGATCCTGGCGCGCGGCAAGCGCGAACGCCGGGCCGCGGAATGGGACCGGCGAGTGGTCGAGGTGTGCCGTGAACTGCGCGACGCGATGCTGGCCTACCGCGACGGCTGCGACGTCGTCGCCACGGCCTACACTTTCGGCCTCGGCGCCACCGAACCGGCCACCGAACTGCGCGCGGCCCTGCGGGACGGCGACCTGCCCGACAACCTCGTCGACGTCGGCACCCGCGCCCTGCTGCACCTCGTCTTCGGCCACACAGCGGAGGAACAGGCAGCGCTCCAGGCCGCCAGCGCAGGCGCCATCGACCGGGAGCCCGGCGGGTCCGGGGATTTTGAGGCAGGCATCGAACTGCTACTCGACGGCATCCGGTCCACAGTGCACCGATGACACCGGCCTGACCCATCCACGCGCCGGCCGAAGATCGGATCGCGTTCCCAAGGCCGGCTCGAAGGCGTCCGCGGCCGCCGCGACCAAAGTCACCGCCGTGCTCACTATCGGCTCCGGCAACCCGACTCGTCGTGGCCCCTCGACCGTCGACCGTCTTTCCCACCATGCTTCGGCCCGGGCCTCCCCGGTGAGGCACTCCTCGCGGAACCGCTGCTCACACCGCACCCGGGTGCGGCAGGCCGCCCAGTAACCGTGCGAGCAGCCGGCCGGCTGAGTCCTCGACATACGCCAAAGGGGACTTCCTACCCAGGGTGGCTCGTGACATTCCCAGTTCTCCACCAGGTTCCGCAGCCCAGATCTTCAGGTGCGGATGGCATCCGTTCAACCGCTCACCGAGGGAACACCCCCACGGGTGGCTGAGCACGGCCGCGCCGAGTTCCTCGGCCGCCGCACAAAACTCCGCGAGCGAAGGGGTCGTCGAGTTCGACGCCCGGCGCGGCCGCGCGGGGTAGTCGCACCTGCGGCCATCCCCCCGGCTTCCGCAGGCGCGACTACGTCGGGCCGCCGACACCGTCGTCACTTCGGTCCCCAAGGCGTGGTCGCGGGCCACACCGCGAAACTGGGCCTTCGGCACCGGCCTGGTGACAACGCCCTCATCGAACGGCTGGACCTCGCATCCGGAGACATCCCGGCAACACACGATCCGGACACCAGTTCGCGCCGGCAAGCCTTCTCCGGCCGGACGCGCGGACAGACCGTCGTGGTGACGGGAGGCGAGTCCGCCACCGGAAAGAGCACCTCGATCGAGCTGGCCCACTCGAGCAGGCGTCTGATGATCATCGACCTCGACGGGGATTTCCGAGAACGAACTGTCGCACGTGGTGGTGAACTTCCACCCGCACGGCACGGTCGGCAGCAGGCGATTGCTGCTACTTCGCGATGAAGCCGGCGTCCACGGGCAGCGCCACTCCCGTGACGTAGCGGGCATCGTCCGAAACCAGCCATGCGACGGCGTTGCTGATGTCCCGCGGCTCGATGACCGGCACCGGGAGAAGGTTCGCCACGATCTCCGCGGCACCCGGTGTCGCCTCCAGGTACTCGGCGATCACCTCGTTCTCGACCATGGGAGTGGCCACGCCGGTCGGATGCACTGTGTTGACCCTGATGTGGTGGGGCGCCAGCCAGTTGGCCCAGGTCCGCATGAGCCCGACGACACCGTGCTTCGACGCCGTATAGCCGTCCTGGGCTCCGGTGCCGTTGCCGCCGCGCCCGGACAGACCTTGGGTGGAGCTGGTCAGCACGATGGCTCCGCCCCGCCCCTGCTCGATCATGGTCGGGATCGCCGCCTTGCCCGTGTGGTACGCGCCCGCGAGGTTGACGGCAACGGTGTCGAGGAACTGGGCGGCCGGGTCGTCGTCGCGGGCGGACATGGGTGCGATGCCCGCGTTGGCGAGCACGATGTCGATCCGCCCGAACTCGGCCACACCTTCGGCGACGACCGCCGCGATCGCGGCGGGATCGCGCACGTCCGCCTGCCTGGCGACGATGCGCCGGCCGAGCTTCTCGACCTCACGGATGGTCTCCTCGAGATCCTCGGGGGAGGCCAACGCGTACGGGACGGTCGCCATCTGGGCGCAGAGGTCGAACCCGATGATGTCGGCCCCCTCCTCGGCGAGCCGGACCGCGTGCGACCGACCTTGACCTCGCGCGACACCGCTGATCAAAGCAACCTTGCCGGCTAGTTTTCCTGGCATCGTCACCATTCCTCTCAGTCCTGGGCCCGATCGACGACGACCTCGGCGAGGAAGTCCATCACGGCCGAGGTGAACAAATCGTTGTCGTCGCCGGTCACCATGTGCCCGGCCGCTGGAACATCGAGGTACCTGGAGCCGGGGATCAGGCCGACCAGCTCGTGAGCTCCCTCCGTACTGACGACCTCAGACCGAGATCCGCGTACCAGCAGGGTCGGTACCGCGGTCCGGCGCGCTGCGGCCACGGCACGGGGCGCGTCGACCAACGGCGGTGGCTCGTGGGGCACGGCGAGAAAGGCCGGGTCCCAGTGCCAGTACCAACGGCCGTCCTCGCGCAGCCGCACGTTCTTGCGCAGGCCGTCCTTCGACGGTGTTCGCGGGCGGCTCGGGTTGTAGGCGCGGACGGCCTCGGCGACCTCGTCCAGCGAAGCGAAGCCGTTCGCGTGTTCGCTCATGAACGACAAGATCTTGGCGACGCCCGCCGGTTCCACGTGCGGTACGACATCGACCAACACGAGTGCCCGCGCGGTGCCGTTGTGCTCGCCTTCCGCCACCAACGAGATCAGCCCGCCCATCGATGCGCCGAGCAGCAGCGGCGGCTCCCCGATCTGCTCGACGACGGCGAGCAGATCGGCGACCATGGCACTCATGCCGTAGTCGCCATCCGATGCCCAGTCGCTGTCTCCGTGGCCACGCGCGTCGAGGGCCACCGCGTCCCACCCGGCCGCTGCGAGTGATGCGGCTGTGCCGAACCACGAGTGGCGCGTCTGCCCAGCACCGTGCAGCAGCAACGCCACGCCCCGACGTTCGCCGGCGGCCGTCCACCGGGTTCCGATCAGACGTCCCGCCCGCCCGTCGAAGTCGACGCGCTCCCCCGCCGCCACTGCGACGCGGTACTCCGATGTCATCATTCGCTCCTCCCCGTGCGGGGTTCCTCCTCCACCCGAGCCCGTACCACAGCACATCGGGGCATGACGGAATTCACGTGGCCGCCGGGCACTCCGACGACGGCCGGCGCAGGCCACCGGGTGCACGGCCGGCCCGCACCCGGCCGACGATCCGCACGAGCTCGGCCGCCGCTTCGGGGCCCGGGTCGGCGGCGACGAACAAGGCCACCCGGTCCGCCGTGTCCCCCCAACGTTCGCGCACCGCCGCCGCCACCTGGTCCGGCGCGGCGACCACCGCGAAGGCATCCAGCATCTCGTCGTCCACCAGGCCTGCCATCGCCTTCCACTCGCCCGCACGGGAAAGCCGCGTGAGCTCCTCCGCGCGAGCGCCCCAGCCATGGACCTCGAGGATCGTGCGGTAGGCGGGGGTCGAGGCGTAGAACGCGATCCGGCGCCGCGTCGCATCCTCGACGCGAGCAGTGGCGGTGGCGTCCTCTCCCGTCACGACGAAGGGAGTCGCGGTGATCGTGAAACCCTCGCCGGTCCGACCGAGCGCAGGAAGGGTGTACTGCTCAAGGCTTCGGGGACTCGTCAGCGGCGCGCAGAGGAATCCGTCGGCGACCTCGCCCGCCACGGCGGTCATGCGCTGACCGACTCCACCCAGCACGACACTGGGACGCCCGAACCCGTGGGGTCCGGGATTGAAGAACGGCGTCATCAGGGTGTGCCGGTAAAACCTGCCTTGGAAGTCGAGCGGCTCGCCCTCGTTCCAGCACGCCCAGATGGCCCGCAGGGCGAGCACGTATTCGCGCATGCGCTCGGCCGGCTCGCTCCACGGCATGGAGAACCGGCGCTCGATGTGCGGTTTGACCTGGGAGCCGAGCCCCAGGGTCAGCCTTCCGCCGCTGATCCGCTGCAGGTCGTGGGCGCTCATGGCCAGCGTCATCGGGCTGCGGGCGAACGCGATGGCGACGCCCGTCGCGAGCGCCGTGGTCCGCGTGACCCGGGCGTACTCGGCGAGGGCGAGGAAGGGGTCGCGAACGGTCTCGGTGACCCACACCCCGTCGCAGCCCGCTGCCTCGAGCTCGCTGACGGTCTCCGGGGACGTGATGGCGTCGACCAGGACGTCGATCGCGGGAGTGTGTGCGCTGTGAGCGGTCACCGGCGCAGGTCCGGAAACTGGTCATCGCGATATTCGGCCACCGGGGTTCCGCCCTTGGCGGCCTGCTCCTCCCTGCCCCGCAGGTCGACCCGGCGGATCTTGCCGGAGATGGTCTTCGGCAGCTCGGAAAACTCCAGCCGGCGGACGCGCTGGTAGGGCGCCAGGTTCTCGCGGGCGTGCTTGAGGATCTCGAAGGCGGTCTGTTCGCTGGGTTCGTACCCCGCCGCCAGCGCGATGTAGGCCTTCGGCACGGCCAGCCGCAACTCGTCCGGTGCCGGGACCACCGCGGCTTCGGCCACGGCGGGGTGCTCGATCAGCACCGACTCGAGTTCGAACGGCGAAATCTTGTAGTCGGAGGCCTTGAACACGTCATCGGTGCGCCCGATGTAGAAGATGTAGCCGTCCTCGTCCCGAGAGGCCACGTCGCCGGTGTGGTAGTACCCGCCGGCCATCGCCTCCGCGTTGCGCTCGGGATCGCCCTGGTAGCCGGTCATCAGCGACATCGGTCGCCGGGACAGGTCGACGCAGATCTCGCCCTCGTCGGCCGGCTTCCCCGTCAGTGGGTCCACCAGCACGATCGGCACGCCCGGAAGCGGCAGCCCCATCGAGCCGGGTTTCACCGGCATGCCGGGCACGTTGCCGATGGCCAAGGGCAGCTCGGTCTGGCCGAACCCGTCCCGGATGGTCAGCCCCCACGCCTTCTGGACCTGTTCCATGACCTCCGGATTCAGCGGCTCCCCTGCGGACAGGAGCTGGCGCAGCTGTCCCGGGCCACCGGAGAGGTCCGCCTTGATCAGCATCCGCCACACCGTGGGCGGTGCGCAGAACGTGTTCACCCCGACCCGGCGGATCTGCGCGAGCAGGGCGGCCGGGTCGAACTTCGAGTAGTTGTAGATGAAGATCGTCGCCTCGGCGATCCAAGGTGCGAAGAAGCAGGACCAGGCGTGCTTCGCCCAGCCCGGCGAGGAGATGTTGAGGTGCACGTCCCCCGGCTCGGCGGCGGCCCAGAACGAGGTGGCGAGGTGCCCCACGGGGTAGGACACCTGGGTGTGCTCGACGAGCTTCGGCCGGGAGGTGGTGCCCGAGGTGAAGTAGAGCAGCTGCGGGTCGGACGGAGCCGTCCCCGGGTGCTGGGCGGGCGGGACGTCCAGGGCGTAGGCGTCCCGGTAGGCGACCCAGCCGTGCGGGCCGTCCCCGACGACGAACCGGCCGTAGCTCCCGGGCACGTCCTCGAACTTGCCCGTGTCGGCGGCGTTCACGAGCACGTGCCGCGCGCCACCCCGCTCGATGCGGTCGACCAGCTCCGCCGGGCCGAGCGCGGTCGTGGTCGGCAGGATGACGGCGCCGAGTTTCATCACCGCGAGCATCGACTCCCACAGCTCGACCTGGTTGTGCAGCATCAGCAGGACGCGGTCGCCCCGCCGGACACCGTGCGCGGCGAGGTGTGCCGCCGCCTGGTCCGATCGCCGGGCCATGTCGTCGAAGCTGTACCTGGCCTCGGAGCCGTCCTCCTCGACGATCCACAGCGCCGTCCGCTCCACCCCGCGGGCCACGGCGTCGAACCAGTCGATCGCCCAGTTGAAGCGGTCACCGAAGTCCGGCCACGAGAACTGCGCCACCGCCTTCGTGTAGTCGGTGGACAAGTCCTGGAGGAGGTCCCGCGCGGCGCGGTAGGTCTCGGTCGTGGAGGTCATCGTCGGTTACCTCGGGTTCGAAGGGATGGGGGAGTTGCCGGGCGGCGCCGGCCGGCCGGTGCCCGGCACAGGTTCCGTGGGCCCCGCAGCCGCCCGGTGCCGTTTCGGGACCGGGCCCGGCCGATCAGGGGGATGTGGGGGACGGGGTGCGCACGCGGGACCGGACCCCGTCCAGGACGGCGATGGTCTCCTCGACCAGCGCGGGGATGAACTCGGCGACGTGGATCAGATCGGTGATCGCCCCGCTGACGTTGCCCGCGGGAAGTACCCCTGCCTCCATTTCACCGTCGCGCTGACCGCGGATGAGCCGGTCGTCCTTCCACGCGGTCAGCGTGTCGATGTCCACCCGGTCCTCGATCTCCGCGAGCTCGCGCAGCGCCCGGGTGGGCAGCGCCCGCGAGGGACCGTAGATCGCCGAGAACACGACGTCGTCACCTTCCGCGGTGTCGATGATCTTCTGCGCGTAGTTCGGGTGCCAGTCGGTGTTGTCATGGCTGGCCACGAACCGGGTCCCCATCGCCACGGCGTCCGCCCCCAGGGCGAGTGCCGCCGCCATTCCGGCCCCGTTGTGAATGCCACCGGCAAGCACCACGGGCACGTCGACCGCGGCGCAGACGCTCGGCCCCAGCACCATCGTGTGCACCGGCCTGGCGTGCGTGTGACCACCCGCCTCGTAACCGGAAGCGACGATCACGTCCACCCCGTCCTGCGCCGCGCGCACGGCCTGACGCGTGCCCCCCACCTTGTGTGCGTGAATCAGCCCGCTGTCGGCGATCACGTCCCGCACGACTCCGGGCGCCCCCGCGGACGTGGTGATCATCCGCAACCTGCGGGCGATCTCAGGATCCTGCACGGCGTCGACGACGACACCGACGTAGGACGCGCTGAATGGGAGCACCTTGCCCGTCGCGTCCCGCCCGACCGGCACGTTCACGGCGAACGGCCGGTCGGTCAGGCTGCAGGCCTCCTCGATGTAGGCCCGCAACACGGCCGGGCCGTCGGGGTCCGTCAAACCGGGGATGCTGACCGTCCCGAGCCCGCCCGCGTTCGACACCGCGGCGGCGAGCTTGACCGTCTTGTAGGGACCGAGGCCCTCCTGCACGACGGGGTACCGGATCCCGAGCAGGTCGGCGAAACGGCTGGTGATCGATCCTGGCCCGGTCACGGGGCTCCCACCTTCATCGCGCCGAACGTCGTCACGCCGTCGGCATCGCGCACTGTCATGCCTTCCAGCTGGGCCTTCATCACCGTGGCCATCTTGCTGCGCTTGGCGGGAGTGCGGGGTACGGCGTCCACGAGCACGTAGAGCCGCGGCCGCTTCCACCGCTCGAGGGTGGCGATGCAGTGCGCGTCGAGTAGATCGCGCATCTCCTCCTCGCTCATCGGCCGGGCGAGCTCGACGAAGGCGGCCGGCACCTCACCGAAGCGGTCGTGGGGAACGCCGACACATGCCGCGTCGGTCACGTCCGGGTGCGCCTGCAGGGTCGCGTCCACCTCCAGCAGCGACAGCTTCTCGCCGCCGGGTTTGATGATGTCGTCCGTCCGGCCGCGGATGAACCACCAGCCGTCCGGATCGCGGTAGGCCCGGTCGCGGGTGTGCAGGAAACCCCCCTCGTCGAACGCCTGCCGGGTACGGTCCGGGTCGTTGAAGTACCCGGGCGTCACGACGTCGCCCTTGATGCAGACCTCGCCCTCGACGTCGTTGCCCTCGATGATCTCGCCGGTGAACGGGTCCTTCAGCACCGCGGTACAGAAGCCCTTGCTGGGGCGGCCGGACGAACCGATCGGCACGGCAGCCTCGTCGCCGTAGTACAGCGAAGGCCCCAGGACACAGACGGGCATGGCCTCGGTGAGGCCGTACATGTTGCCGACCTGGGCTCCCTTGGACAGCAGTGCGTTGCGCAGGTCCACCGGTACCGGCTCACCCGCCACGTAGGTGCGCAGACCCTGGAGATCGAGCTCCCCGAACCGCGGGTGCCGCATGAGGTCCCGCATCATCGTGGGGATGATCCAGTACATCCAGTTGGGCTTGCGGGTGAGGAAGATGTCGATCACCCGGTCGACGTCCCAGCCGTCACTCCACAGGATCGTCCCGCCCGCCATGACCATCCGGATCGAGTCGTGGATCCCGCCGGAGTGGTACATGCCGACCAGCGAGAGGTTCCTGGCACGCGAGTCGACCCCGCCCAGGAAGACCGCGCCCCACGCCGAGTTCTGCAGCGTGCCGTGGGTGAACGTGACCCCCTTCGACGCGCCCGAGGTGCCTGAGGTGAAGTTGATGGCCGCGACGTCCTCGGCATTGCGCGGGACGATGCGCAGCTCGTCGGCGGCCTCGGCGAGCAGCTGGTCGAGCCGCGCCAGGCCGTGGTCGCCCGTGGTGACCAACACGGTCTCGACGCCCGCCTCGGCCTGCAGCCGCTTGCCGAGATCCACGTGCTCCGGAGCGACAATGGCGAGCTTCGCCCCACAGTGCCGGGCGTCCGCGACCGGCTTGCCGGGATGCAACTTGTAGTTCAGACCGCTGAACGACGCCCCGACGGACAGCGTGCCGTAGAGGCACGCGACGTGCAGGTGGTTGTCGGACATGGCGGTGACCACCACATCGTCCTCACCCACCCCGTGCCTGGCGAGGACGTTGCCGACGCGGTTGGCCAGAGCACGGAGCTCGCGGTAGCTCACCGTCGTGCCGTCCGCGTCGACCACCGCGGGTTTGTCCGGGTACTCCCAAAAGCTGCGTTCGAGCCACCAGCTCAGGTTCATCGCGTTCGACCTCCAGTGCACCGTTGCACGCTACGGCCCTACTTTCCCTGCCAGACGGGCTTGCGCTTCTCCTTGAAGGCGCGCGGGCCCTCCTGTCCGTCCTCGGACAGGTAGACGCGCTCGTAGATCCGGTCGCCGGTGTCCAGGGCCGCGGTCCAGCCCATCTCGGCGGACGCGTAAAGCATGGCCTTCGCGGCCTGAACCGACAGCGGGGCATTGCCCGCGATGGCGGAGGCGAGCTTCTGGGTCTCGGCCACCAGGTCCTCGGCCGGGACGACCTTGTTGACCAGTCCCAGCTCGTAGGCGCGCTGGGCCGAGATCGGGTCACCGGTCATCAGCATCTCCATGGCGACGCGCGGGGGCATCAGCCACGACAGCGGCGCCGCCCAGGGCGAGCCGCGACCGACCTTCGCCTCGGTGATCGCGAAGCGGGCGTGGTCGGCTGCCACGACGAGGTCGACCTGCTGGGCGAGCAGGAAACCGCCGGCGTACGCCAGGCCGTTGATCGCGGCGATGACCGGCTTGTCCACCTTCAGCGTGCGGCCGAGGTAGACCATGTGGTCGCGGGGCGGGATCTTGAGCGAGGTGTCGCTCATCTCCTTCAGATCACCACCAGCGCAGAACGCCTTGTCCCCGGCACCGGTCAGCACGGCCACGGCCGCGTTGGCGTCGCCGTTGAACCGGACGAAGGCGTCGCGGACACCGTCGCGGGCCGCCTTGTTCAGCGCGTTGCGCGCCTCGGGCCGGTTGAGGGTGATCCACGCGACCGAGTCCCGGACCTCGTAGAGAACTTCGTCAGCCATGTCTTTCCTCCTAGATCCGGAGAACGCCACCGGGCGTCCGGATGATCGGTGCGTTCAGTGCGGCCGAGAAGGCCATACCGAGCGTGTTGCGGGTGTCGGTGATGTCGATGAGCCCGTCGTCGCGGATCTCCGAGGTCAGGTAGAAGGGGCTCGCGGTGCGCTCGAAGTACTCCCCCACCTCGGACTGGATCTTTTCCAGCTCACCCGGGCCGGGCTCGCGGCCCTGGCGCTTCAAACTGGCCACCCTGACCTGGGTGAGCGTCTTGACCGCCTGCTCCGCACCCATCGTGGCGGAGCGGGAGTTCGGCCAGGAGAACAGGAACCGCGGGCTCCACGCCCGGCCCGCCATCGCGTAGTTCCCCGCACCCTGGGAGGCGTGCACGAGCAGCGAGATCTTCGGAACCGTGACGTTGGCCTGGACCATGAGCATCTTGGCGCCGTCCTTGGTGATGCCCCGGCGCTCGTACTCCTTGCCGACCATGAAGCCGGTGACGTTGTGCAGGAACAGCAACGGCACGCCGTCCCGGTCGCAGAGCTGCATGAACTGCGACGCCTTGTTCGCGGCCTCGCTGAACAGCACGCCGTTGTTGCCGAGGATCCCGACCTTGATGCCCCAGATGTAGGCCCAGCCGGTGACCAGGGTGTCTCCGAAGTCGGGCTTGAACTCGTGGAACATGCTGCCGTCGACGACGCGGGCGATGACCTCGCGCATGTCGAACTGCTTCTTGATGTCGTCCGGGATGATGCCGTACAGCTCATCCGGGTCGTAGTAGGGCTCCTCGGGGGTCCGCAGGTCCGCGAACGCCTTCTGCGCGGGCGCCCAGGTCCCGACGACGTCGCGAGCCAGCGCGATGCCCTCCTCCTCGGTGTCCACGGCGTAGTCCGCGGTACCGGAAACCGAGGTGTGCATGTCCGCCCCACCCAGCTCGTCCGCCGTGACGTCCTCGCCGGTCGCCGACTTGACCAGTGGCGGTCCGGCCAGGAACACGTGACCGGTGCCGCGCACCATGATCGACTGGTCGCACAGCGTCGGCATGTACGCCCCGCCCGCCGTGCAGTGCCCGAGGACGACCGCGACCTGCGGGATCCCGGCGCCGGAGAGCAGGCACTGGTTGTGGAAGGTGTGGCCGCCGAGCGCGTAGATCTCGTCCTGCAGCGGCAGGAACGCGCCGCCGGAGTCGATCAGGTGCACCACCGGCAGGCGGTTCTCCCGAGCGATGTCCAAAGCGCGCACGGTTTTCTTCACCGACAGCGGGTACCAGGAACCGCCCTTGAGCGAGCTGTCGCCGGCGATCACCATGACCTCGCGGCCGTTGACCACGCCAATACCGGTGACCACGAGGCCCTGCGGTGCGTCTCCGTCGTAGGCCTGCGAGGCGGCCAGCGGGGACAGCTCGAGGAAGGGAGTGCCGGGGTCCAGCAGCAACCGCAACCGGGCCCGGACAGTCAGCTTGCCCTGCTCCGCCAACCGGTCCAGCGCCCGCTGCGGACGCTGCTCGCGGGCGACGTAGAGCGCGTCCTGCAGCTGCTTGCGCAGCCCGAGGTTGTGCTCGCGGTTCGTCCGGTAGGCATCCGAGCTCGTGTCGATCTGCGAGACGATGCGCCTCATTGGTCCACCTCCTCGCTCACCAGGACCACCAACGGCGCGCCCTGGCCAAAGCTCTCCCCGACCGCGACCGGGGTCCGCTCGACGACACCGTCCCGCGGGGCCCTGATTTCGGTCTGCATCTTCATGCTCTCGATCACCGCCAGGACATCGCCGTGGGCGACCTCGGCGCCGGCGGCAACGGCGAGTGCCACCAGTACGCCGGGCATCGGGGCCAGCGCGGCGTCGGCGCCGGCACCTCCGCGCAGCTTGGCTTCGACGGGGTTGATCACGTCGAGGGCCCAGGACCGGCCGTGCGCGTGCACGAACACGGTGTCGCGGTCGGCGACGACCCAGACCTTCTCCCGGCGGCCGTCGATGCTGATCTCCGTCGCCCCACCGTCCGGGCGGGTGCGAACCGGGAACGCCGAGCCGTCGATCCAGACCGTCGCGGTGTCCCCGCTCCGGGCGAGCCGCACGTCCCGCGGCTCGGTCAGGCTGATCTGCAGTGTCATGGTCGCCACTCCCCCATCCGCGCGTGAGCCGCGGGAACGTCGAACCGCGTGTCGAAACGCGGACTGGCCAGCGCGGCCGCGGCAATGAGCAACCGCTCGGTCTCGGCGTCCGCGCGCGGAGGTTCGGTCAAGGCCGGATGCTCGTCAAGGAACCCGGTGTGGGTGTCCCCGGCGGCGAAATCCGGATGCTCGACGACGTCGGCGAGGAACGCCGTGTTCGTCGTCGTCCCGAGCAGGACGGTCTCCCGCAGCGCGCCGGAGATCTGTGCGATCGCCTCGGTGCGGGTGGCGCCGTATCCGATGATCTTCGCGATCATCGGGTCGAACGCCGTGGTGATCTCGTCGCCCTGCAGCACACCGTGGTCCACCCGGACACCAGGTCCGGCCGGGAACCGGACCAGCCGGAGCGGGCCGGTCGCCGGGACGTAGCCGTTGTAGGCGTCCTCGGCGTACACCCGGGCCTCGATGGCGCTGCCGGTCAGCTCGACCTGCTCCTGGGTGAGCGACAGCTTCTCGCCCGCCGCGACCCGGATCTGCTCGGCCACGATGTCCACGCCCGTGACGAGCTCGGTCACCGGGTGCTCCACCTGCAGCCGGGTGTTCATCTCCAGGAAGTATCCGTTGCCCTCCTGGTCCATGACCATCTCGACGGTGCCCGCCGAGGTGTACCCGACCTTGCGGGCCAGAGCGACCGCTGCCTGTCCGAGCTCCTCGCGCAGCTCGGAAGTGACGAACGGCGACGGAGCCTCCTCGATCACCTTCTGGTACCTGCGCTGGATCGAGCACTCGCGCTCACCGAGGTGGATGACGTTGCCGTGGCTGTCCGCGAGCACCTGGATCTCGATGTGCCGCGGCCGGTCGACGTAGCGTTCCAGGAAGACCCGGCCGTCGCCGAAGCTCGCGAGCGCCTCCGCACTGGACCGCTCGAACGCTTCGCGGCACTGCTCAGCGCTGCGGGCGATGCGCATCCCCTTGCCGCCGCCGCCCGCGGACGCCTTCAGCAGCACGGGGTACCCGATGCGCTCGGCCTCGGCGAGGGCCTCGGCGGTGTCCGAGAGCGCGTCCTCCGAGCCCGGCAGCGTGGGCACGCCCGCGATGACCGCGAGGCGCTTGGACTCGATCTTGTCGCCCATCGCCCGGATCGCATCCGGGGGCGGGCCGATGAAGGTGACGCCCGCCGCGGCGACGGCCTCGGCGAACGCGGCCCGCTCGGAGAGGAACCCGAACCCCGGGTGGACCGCTTCGGCGCCGGTGGCGCGGCAGGCCTCGACGATCTGCTCGGTGTCCAGGTACGCCGCGACCGGTGTCGGTCCGGTCAGCTCGACCGCCTCGTCGGCGTCGCGGACGTGCCGTGCACGTGCGTCCACAGCGTGGTGGACCGCGACGGACTTGATGCCGAGCTCACGCAGAGTCCGCATGATCCGTACGGCGATCTCGCCGCGGTTGGCGACCAGCACCTTGGCCGGCAGGCTCATGACGACGCCTCCTCGGAGACCGTGACCGGCAACGACAACAGCATCGCGCCGAATGACTTGCCCTGTGGGTCGTAGCGCAGTGTCGACGTGCCACCGGTACCGCCGAGGACCTCGTCGAGCACGATGTTGATCCCGTGGACCCCGGGGACGGCCCACCGCCGCACCTCACTCGGCGCGACCTGCGCGAAGTGGGCGGCAATCCGCTCGGCGGTGACCTGTGTACGCAACACCTCGGCGTACTCGGGCTTGCGCGCGAGCAGGCCGATGTTGGCCAGGTTGCCCTTGTCCCCGCTGCGGGCCACCGCGATCTCCACGAGGGGCACGACCCGGCCGCCTGCCGGTGCCGTCGACTCCGGCAGACGCTCGGTGGAGGTCACGGCGTCCGCGGTGCCCGGCGAGATGTCAACCGGGACGGTCCGCTCAGCGTCGTCGGAGTCGCCGATCACCAGACGAACGGGCGTCTCCGCCTTCGGCACCAACAGGTGGTACACGGCGATCGACGGCGCCACGCGTGGGCGCCCGGCGAACACACCGGTCATTCCCTGCGCGATGAGGGCGAACGCGGCGAATTCCGTGCTGAAGATCTCGAGTGCGGCCTTGTCAGTGTGCTTCACGCCGATCTTCACGACCGTCTCGGTCCCCGGCCCGGGCTCGGGCGAGCCGGTGACGTCGCCGGCCCCGACCACCTCGATCGAGGACTCGGCGAGTGGTTCGAACCCGGCCCCGGCGATGAGGCGCTCCGTGCGCGCGATGAGGGCCTCGGCCATTCGCCGCGCCTTCCCGGCCGCACCGACGCCGGCGAACATCGCGGTGGTCAGCGCACGGTAGCCCTCGACAGCGGTCGCGGTGACCTTGTAGGTGGTGGTCGGCGCGCTGCCCTTGGCCCCCCGCACGAGAACGCGGTTCTCGCCGTCCTGGGTCAGGATGACCTCGCGCCAGTCGCAAACGACATCGGGCATCAGATAAGCACCGGGGTCGCCGATCTCGTAGAGCATCTGCTCGCCGACGGTCAGCGGTGTGACCAGGCCACCGGTCCCGCGCGGCTTGGTGATCACCGCAGTGCCGTCCGGCCGCACCTCGGCGACGGGGTAGCCCATGTTTTCCCAGCCCGGCACCTCGGCCCAGTCGGTCGTATTGCCCCCGGTGACCTGTGGTCCGCACTCGACCAGGTGCCCGACGAGCGAACCCGCGGCCAGCAGGTCGTATTCGTCGTCCTTCCAGCCGAACTCGTGCATCAGCGGGCCGAGAACGACCGCCGCGTCGACGCACCGCCCGGTGACCACGACGTCCGCGCCTGCCGCCAGGGCGGCCGCGACCGGGCGAGCCCCCAGGTAGGCGTTCATCGAGCCCGGCTTCGCAGGCAGCGGCCGGCCGGTGAACATGTCCGTGGCGTCGGCGAGCTCGTGGGCCCGCGGCAGCACGTCATCGCCCTCGACGGCGGCGACGGTGAGCTGTACGCCCGCCCGCTCGGCCGCAGCCCGGACCGCGCGGGCGGCGGCGACCGGGTTGAGGGCGCCCGCGTTGCAGACGATCTTGATGCCTCGCTCGGCGATCTGCGGCAGCACGGGCTCGATGGTGGTGACGAAGTCCGCGACGTACCCGGCCGCGGGATCCTTGGCCCGGGCGCGCGCCAGCAGCGCCATGGTGATTTCGGAGAGGTAGTCCGCCACCAGGTAGTCGATCTCGGCGCCGTCCAGCAGGTTCGGGATCGCGGTCTTGGTGTCGCCCCAGAACGCTGCGAAGCAGCCGATCCGGACGGTGTCCTTCATGGTCGATCTCCTGTCAAGGCCGCGGGAGCCGCGCCTTCTCGGGTCCACGGCCGGGGTGGAACCCGGCCGTCTTCACTTAAGTTAACAATCAATCACTAAGCCCACAAGGGGTCGGCGCGCGGCGTTCGGATCAGCCGACCAGGAACCCGCCGTCGACGGGCAGCGTCACCCCCGTGACGTAGGACGACGCATCGCCGGCCAGGTACAGAACGGCCCCGATCAGGTCCTCGGCGCGGCCGAGCCGCCGGGCCGGTATCCGGTGTGCGACAAGATGGTCCAACGCCTGATCGTGGCCATCCGTCATGTCGGTGGCGAAGAAGCCAGGAGCCACGGCGTTCACCCGGATCCCCCGGCGCCCTGTCCACTGACCAGCGAGATCCCTGGTGAGACCGAGAAGCCCGGCCTTGCTGGCGGCGTACGCCGCCTGCGGGATCCCCGCCGTGGTGAACGCAAGAACACTGGCGATGTTGATGATGGAGGCGCCCTCGCGCATCACCCCGGCCGCGGCGGCCGAGAGCCGGTACGCCCCGGTCAGGTTGATGTCCAGGGTGCGACCGAACTCCTCGAGCGGCTGCCGCAGTGCGGGACCGACCTCACCGGTGGCGGCGTTGTTGACCAGCACGTCGAGCCTGCCGAACTCGTCGACGGCCGAGTCGACCACCCGCGCGCAGTCCTCGGCGCGGCCGATGTCAGCAGGCACCACGAGCGCTCGCCTGCCGGCCGCCTTGACCAGCTCGGCGGTCTCCGCCAGCCGCTCGGCCCGCCGCGCCGCGAGCACGACGTCCGCGCCCGCCTCGGCCAGCCCGCGAGCGATGGTCACGCCAAGGCCGGCCGACGCTCCGCTGACAACGGCCACCCGGCCGTCGAGCCCGAAGCCCCGCTGAAGTCCCGTCGCCGGAAGCGTATCGGTCATGGACACCTCGTTCATGAGGCGCCGACCAGCCGCGAATTTTCCCACCTGACCGCGACTGCGTCGGCCACCATACAAGTGAATGGACATTGACTTATTAGCTCGTACAATAGCCTTCTGTCCGGAGGGTGTAAAGCGTCCCTACCAAGCACACGCGCCGGTCTCCCTCAGCGCAACGGCATCGGGCGAGCTCACAGCGCATGCGGACACGCCGGCGTCGGATCAGTGGCCATGGAAGCAGTCATTCACAACCGGTACGATCGCGGTATCCCGGCATCGGGCGCGGAGGACGGAGGAGACATGGCGGGAACAGAGCGACGGATCCGCGATCCTGAGCGCAAGGAACGCATCCTCGCCGCGGCGGCAGAGCTCATCGCCCGCCATGGTTACCTGGGGGTGAACCTGACCGACATCGGCTCTGCGGCCGGGATCGTCGGTTCCGGCGTGTACCGGCACTTCGACAACAAGGGCGCGATCCTGGTGGCCCTGTTCGACCGGGTGGTGGATCGCCTGATCGTCGACGCCGAGGACGCTCTGCGGACGTCGGAGACACCCGAGACGACGCTGGCGGCGCTCGTCCGCGGCCAAATTCGCTTCACGATCGGTGAACGCGCTCTCTGCCAGGTCTACCTTCAAGAAGCGCGGAATCTGCCCGAGCAGGACAGCAGGCGGCTGCGGTGGAAGCAGCGGCACTACATCGACCTGTGGCAGGAGGTCCTCGTGTCGGTGCGAGACGACCTCACGCCGCCCGAGGCGCAGGTGCTCGTGCACGCCGCTATCTCGGCGGTGCACTCGTCCCTCCGGTACCGCAACCACCTGAGCGAGCCCGAGATGGCCCGGTTCCTCGAACGGGTCGCGTGCTCGATGCTGGGCATCGAGCCGTTACCGGGGCAGGACGACGCGGTTGCGCCCGCCCGGCAGCGCGTCGACCCGCTTGTCGGGTGAGTGAGGCCGCAGCGCCCCGGCCGGACCGGAGTTTCCGCGGGCACGGGCTCCGGATCGACCGGTTGACGGCCGAAGCGCCGCCGGGCGTGGTGCGGCGAGGAAATCAGTACGCCGTCGTCGACAGGTCGAGGCCCAGCGCACGCACCTTGCGGTAGAGCGTGGACCTCGCGATCCCCAGCGACTCAGCAGCGCGATGCTTGTTCCCCTTCGCCGCGCGCAGCGCCTGCATGATCGCGTGTGCCTCGGCCTGCTCGAGCCTGGCCAGTGGCCTGCGCGAGGCCAGCGCGACGACGTCCGCCGGCAGCTCGGCGGCACCGACATACCCGCTCCGGCAACGCGAGTGCAACTGCCGGACGAGCGCCTCCAGCGACGCGACGTTGCCCGACCACTCGAGGCGGCTCAACACCTGGATGGCGTCGGGCATCCACCGCAGCACCGGTCCCTGCCCGGCCACCCGCTCCGCAAGCGTGGTGATCAGCAAGGGGAGGTCATCCATCCGGTCCCGCAAGGCGGGGACGTGCAGGACGTGACTGAAGGTGCCGAGCAGGGAGTTGGACGGGGCCGCCGTGACCGGGCCGGCCTCCGACGTCGCGAGGACGCGTCCGCCGCCGGCCCGGCGACCGAGGGCACGATCCGTGGCCTGCGCGACCCTGGGTTCGAGCAAGTTGATGTGGGCGAGGACGAGTGTCTCGTCGGGCCCGCCGACCTCGCTCTCCACGTCCTGCAGCCACTGGTCGATCCCCCGGGACCAGACGTCCGCGGCATCGACGATCCGGACGGGGCTGGGCGCGGCGAGCGCAGCCGCCACCGCGCGCCGGCCACTCCCCGCCTCCCCGACGATCAGGATCCGTTCCCGGGTGGGGAGCCGGGTTGCCTGCTCACAGAGCGCCATCCAGTGGGGACTGCGACCGACCAGGCCGGGAAGCCGCGCGGCAGGTGCCGATGCCGGCCCCCGGCTCTTGGACGCGGGCCGGGCCGGCGCCTCCTTGATCTGGAGAACCGCACCGACGGTGTCCGGTCCGTTGGACACGGGCCGCGTCTCGATCGTCACCGATCGCCCATTCGCGAGAGTGAGGGCCGCGGGCCCGGACCGGTGCTCGCTCATGGCGCGGGAGGCGTGCTCCCACAGCAGAGCCTGGTCGACCGCGCCCAGAAGTCGCGCCGCGGCCGCGTTGGTGATGATCGTGTTGTGGTCCAGGGTGACCAAGGGGTGCCGCGCATCCCGGTTGTGTGTGAGGTACGCGTCGAGCAGCAGCCGCTCCCGTCGCGACGCGGACTCACGCAGCGCGTCCTGAATTTCGGCGACCATCTCCATCACCCACGCCAGCATCACCGGACTCGTGTCGGAGAGCCTGCAGGTCAGGTCCAGACTGCCGATCGTGCGGCGAGTCACCGGATGCACGATCGGCGCACCCGCGCAGCTGAGGGAATGGAACATCTGCGGGAAGTGCTCCGGCCCTCGCACGAGGACGGGAGCTCCCTTCAACAAGGAGATCACGCTGGTCGTGCCGACGTGGCCTTCGGCGAACGAGAAGCGCGGTACGACATCGAGCGAATCGAGGCGCGAGGCGAACGAGGCGTCGGGTGCCCAGCGCCGCAGCAGCCGGCCTTCGTGATCGGTGACCGAGAGTGCGCAGGACGACTGGTCGAGCACCGCGCGGCGTTTCTCCACCAGAGGCGTGACGACCCTGGTGAGGTACGAGTCGGTTTCGATGTCCTCGTAATAGGCGGGCCGGAGACGCTCGGGGTCGAGGCCCTGCAGCCTTGATCGCCGCCACGACTCGTAGACGATCGGCCGCACCGGTCCCAGCTTGACAGGCATCCGGTCGGGATTCTCCGCGAGCACCTCACGCGCCTGGTGGAGGCTGCGGACCCAGTCATCCACGAGCCGCCTCCGGACCACGACGGGCGCCGGCGAGCTGACCGCCACCATGGACCTGGGCGACGTCGTCGCCCAGGTCCATTCCCGGGGGATACGCTGCGGAGTCCCGCGATGGGCCGGTGGGTCGCCATCCACGATGAGGCGAATCGAGACCGCACATCGGGGCGTCGCAGGTCAGGGCACGAAGTGCCCTGGCGCGGAGAGGAGGCACACCTCGCATGCTGACCAGGTACCCGCTCGGCGCGGCGGCGACGAAAGCGTGGCCCTGGGCGGCGAAGCTCAGCACCCCCCACGACACGGCCGGCTCCGGCGCGAAGCCGGTGCGGAGTCCGCCGAGAACGAATTCGTCTCTCAGGTAGTCGACCACGGTGCTCCCTTGATCCGTGGGGCAGGACAACGATGTCCCGCGTGGAGGAGACCGGCCGCCGTGTGACCAAACGGCAGCCGAAGGCGTGAACCGGACGAAACTGCTACTAGAGATGGCTCATTCACTAATAGTAGGGCGCGGCCAGGAACCTGTAAAGGGCTCACCTGATCACGGGAGAGTGGCATCATCGCACGCCATGAGCACTCGGCGCCTCACGGGAAGGGCGCCTCACGATCGAGGGTGGACCGCAGCTAGTTATCCACCATGCACTCGTCACGAGGTACTCGGCGAGGGCCACCAAGACCGGCAATCAGCAAGACGATCCGCCCCACAGCGACCGCTCATTGACACGCGAAGCGCCACAGCCGCGGTCGGCACGGCCCGATTGGTCGTTGACCATCAGGCGCGGCGGGAACCTCAGCTGCGACCACCGAGCTGGAGAATCCCGCCGACGAGGCTCCGATCGTCGAGGACCACGAGGTGAAGGAACATCGCCAACCCGCAGTCGAGTGCGGCGTGCACACATGGTGCAACCACTGCATGATCGTCAGCTGACGCCGTAACCTCCGCGATGGAACAGCAGCGGCGAACGACCGGAATCGACTCCCAGGGCGGTGACCTGGCCGACGACAACGGTGTATTCGCCACCGTCATACTCGTTCCGGAGCATGCAGCCGATCCAAGCGTTGATATCACCGAGGACAAGAGCTGCGTTCGGCGCGGGCGACCAATCACCCCGGCGAACTTGCCGGTGCCGCTCCTCGCGAACGCATCGCCGAGCCCTTGCTGGCCCCGCACAGAATGTCACGCAGAACTAACCGGCCTTCCGGATCCTCGGCCAGGTCGAGAACGTCCGTGCCGGAGAGAACGAGACGAGTGGCGGTTCGAGCGACAGGGACGCGAACGACTGACAAGTGAAGCCCGCACGACCAGCGTCCCCGATCGCAGTGATCACCACTCCCCCGACGCGGAACGCCCCAGCAACTCCCGCATCCTGTCGGCGTCACCGGGCGCGGGGTCCCCGCAGTTCCGCTTCCACATGCGCCTGAACGGCATCGCCACCGGGTGCCAGCCAACTCTTGCCGGCCGCATATTCGACCATGGCTTGCCACCGGGAGGTCCAGTCGGCGCTGCGGGGCGCGAGGAGATCTTCGGGCCCGTGCTCTCCGTGCCGCGCTACGACTCCGTCGACGAAGCGATCAAGATCGCCAACGACACCGAGTACGGGTTGTCCGCCGGTGTGCGGAGCCGGGACGTCCCGCGCAAGCTGGACGTGGCCAGGCAGCTTCAGGCCGGCTCGGTGTGGATCAACGACTGGCACAACATCTCCCAGCACATGCCGTTCGGCGGCTTCAAGCAGAGCGGGATGGGGCGGGAGCTC
This sequence comes from Amycolatopsis thermalba, assembly GCF_003385215.1. Classification (GTDB taxonomy): domain Bacteria; phylum Actinomycetota; class Actinomycetes; order Mycobacteriales; family Pseudonocardiaceae; genus Amycolatopsis_E; species Amycolatopsis_E thermalba. The sequence continues at coordinate 52,103 of NZ_PQHW01000010.1, forward strand.
GGGCCAGACGCTCTCGACGAGTTCACCGAGGCCAAGGCGATCACCATCGACCTCACGGGCCGCGTCGACCGCCGCGCCTACGGCCTGGTTCTCGGGACTCCATCCGAAGCCTGAGCGGGGGCCTGGAGAACCAACTCGGCAGGGACACTGCCTGGAAGCGAGAGGGCATCCGCTGAAGCGGACGCCCTCTCGCGACTGCGGCTGGCCCCGGCGAGACTATGCGGTCACAGCAAAAGAGGTGGTTGAACTCCTCGGATGGGTGCGATCACATCTTCTGAAGGACAGGCATGACCTCGCGGGTGAACAGCTCGTAGCTGTCGGTGGCCTTCTGCCCCATCAGGCCGCCGTACTGGAAGACCATGATCGGCTCGTAGTCGCCCACGATCGCCTTGCGCTCCTCGTGCTTCGCGATCTGTTCCTCCGGGGTACCCCAGATCTGGGCATTGACGTAGGTGTCGACGACCGCGTCCAGACCGTACTCGTCGATCGCCTCCTTGGCGGCGGCGTACGAGGCGTACCCCTTGGTCGACTCGAAGTGACGCCCGCCGAACTCGTAGTGCTCCACGCAGCACATGTAGTAGTTGGCGATCGCCTCGAACGCGACCGTGCGCGCCTCCTCCGAGTCGCGGTGGCAGTAGGTGAGGTCGATCAGCAACGGCGCCGGGGCCTCGCCACCGTGGTGCTCGCGGTAGGAATCGCGGTACTGCTGGATCATCGGCATGTGCATGGTGTCCATCGGTCCCTGGATGAAGGCCATCATGGTCACGCCCAGCCGTCCCGCGGTGACAGCGGAGTCGGGGCTCATCGCCACGCAGGTCGTGCGGCCCTTGAAGGTCGCGAGCGGAGCCGGGTGGATCGGCACCTTGGCCTGCGGGTAGTACTTGCCGTCGTTTTCGACGAACCCGTCCTCGAGACCGCGGATGATCATTTCCGCCGCCTCGTCGAAGCGCTCGCGCGACTCGCCCATCTCGATGCCGAAGCCCTCGAACTCGCGACGTGCCAGGCCGCGGCCCATCCCGAACAGGGCACGACCGTCGGACAGGTTGTCCAGCAGCGCGATCTTCTCGACGACCCGCATCGGGTTGTTCCACGGCAGGATCACCGCGGTGGTGTGCACCTTGGCGTTCTTGGTCCGGCCGGCCAGGTAGGACAGGAACTGGGTGTTGTCCGGACACATCGAGTAGCCCGGGTCGAAGTGGTGCTCGACGCAGCCGATGCTTTCGTAACCGTCCTCGTCAGCCCGCAGTGACAGCGCGATATGATCGCGGTAGACGTCGTGGTCCTTGTGGGCGTTGTTGTAGTTCTGGAGGAGATTGGTCATGTGAATTTTCACGTGGCCTCCTTCGAGACAGTTGATCAACCGCGGCATGGACCGCGGTGTTCTGGAATCGGCGAACGGGCGGGATGTCGAATCAGGTCCCGGAGCCGGCGGCGCTCGTGGTGGACCGAGCGGTGCCGGAATCCCTGGTCCCTCCCGAATCGGTCCCGGCAGGGGACGCCCGACCGGTTCCCGCTGTTTCGGAATCGTTTGCCGGGAGCCGGCCGACGCGGTGGCCGAGCCTTGTTTCACCGCTTCCTCGAAGGTAGCGATTCTGATCACTGCGCCGGTGTCGCATTCCGCTACAGTCCCCGCCGCCACCGGCGGATCCGTGCCGTCGTCCGAACGCCGGCGGGGCACCGCCACGACGGGGAAGGGCACGGCACGAGTTCGACGGTGCACTAACCACAAGTCATCGGCGCAGTAGCCGCCGACGACCATGATTTCCGTCCACGTGACGTGCCTCGTCCGAGACCGGGCAGCGCGCGGCGTCGACGACACCTCATGCGGCTCAGCCCATGTGGAAGCCGCCGTTGACGTCGACGACGGTCCCGGTCATGTAGGCGGCGTGTGGCGACGCGAGGAACGCGATAACGGTCGCGATGTCCTGCGCCGTCGCCAGCCTCCCGAGCGGGCAGTAGTCGCCCGAGTAACCGCGGCCCGCGATCATGTTCGTCTCCACCGCTCCGGGTGCGACGGCGTTGGCCGCCACACCGTTGGCGGCTTCCATTCGGGCAAGCCACTTGACCATTGCGTGGATCGCGCCCTTGCTGGCTACGTACTGCGGACCGGAGGCGATCCCTCCGACCTCCCCTGCGGCGGAGCCGAGGCAGACGACACGCCCGCCCGCCCGGCGCAGGGCGGGCAAAGCCGCGCGGATTGTCCAGAGCGCGCCCTTGAGGTTGACCCCGAGCACTCTGTCCATATCGGCGTCGTCGATGTCTGCCACCGGAGTCGGCTCGCCGTATACACCGGCCGAGGTGACGACCACGTCCACTCTGGACAGAGCTCCGATCGAGGTCTCGACGGCGGCCCGGTCGGTGACGTCGAGCCGTTCGGCGTGTGCCTTGCGGCCCATCGCCTGCACCGCCTCGGCGGTGGCGCTGGGCTCGTCCAGGTCGAACAGCGCAAGGTCCGCGCCACCTCTGGCCAGCTCGAGGGCGACGGCGGCGCCGATCCCCCGGGCCGCGCCGGTGACCACCGCGATCTGGCCGGCGAGTGCCTCGGGGTGCAGCACGCCGGTCGGAGCCGGGGCGGTCATCGAGCCGCTCGCAGCTCGCCGCGCCGGCTCTCGGTGGCCGCCTCGTCGACCCGGAGCCCTTCGGGATCGGCATGCGGGTCTCCCAGCACCACGACGCCGAACTTCTCCGCGGCGTAACCGACGCTGAAGTACTCGTCCCGAACGTCGACCAGCACCCGCTGTGGGTCACGCTCAAGCGGGTCGCCCCACCCGCCACCGCCGTTGGTCTGGTACCGGAACATGGCGCCCGGGTCTGTGCGCCAGACCGGGTTGCTGGCGAAGTAGAAGTACTCACCGCCGGCGTCGAGCGTCTTCGTCTGCGGATCGAGGACGCCCGCGACCGGTGTGGTGGACGAGTACACGGAGTCGTCGGTGCCGACCAGGTCGCCGCGCTTCGCGACGTCGGTCGCCCCGGGCGGGAAGAGCCAGGCCGCGCTGCGGCCGCCGTCACCGCCGCCATGCACGCCGATACCGGCGGCGCGCTTGGTCGACAACGGACTCGTCCAGTGCTCGGCGTCGGCGAGGTAGAGCGTGTCCTTGCGGACAGCGGCGCCGCCGCGATGCGTGCCGACACCGGCGGAGTCGATGACGTACTCCTTGCGCAGCACCACTGCGGGAATGTCCGACTCGATCGCCTCGGTCGCCGGGTCGAGACTGTTGGCCTGGTAGAAGACCTGGTAGCTGTCCGCATCGCCGTGCCGGGTGGCACCCCAGGGCCCGTGCTCGGCGCCGCACTGCGCGGTACCGACCCAGGGGGTGCCGTTGGGCAGCACCCCGTTCGCGTTGTGGATGCCCAGCGAGCCGTAGTCGCCACCCACTGCCCGCTCGCCCAGTGCGGGCTCGAGGGCGCGGAAGATCGCACAGATCACCGGCTGGGTGGCCTCCCAGTACATGAAGACCGCTCCGTCGGGCGGGGTGGCGCTGAGTAGAGTACCCGCGGGCAACACCATGTCGACCGAGCGGAACGCACCCGAGGTGTATGGGCTGGCCGGATCGATCAGGAACTTCAGCGCCATCACCACGGCCGACTTGGTGTCCAGCACCGAGGCGTTGATGCACGTGCGGGCCTGGGGCGACGATCCGCTGAAGTCGATCTCCAGCCGGTCGTCGACCTTGGTCAGGCTGACCCTGACCCGGTACTCCACCGAGTCGTCCACACCGTCCGCGTCGACGAACTCCTCAGCCGAGTAAACGCCGTCGGGCAGCTCGCGGATCGCCGCGGCCATGGACTCCGCCGAGGCGTCCACGGCGTACCGGATGGCGCCCAGGTAGGCGTCGAGGCCGTAGCGCTCGATGCTCTCCTGGATCAGCCGCTCCCCCAACCGCAGGCTCTGGTGGATGGTCCGCATGTCGGGGACGATGATGGGCCCGAACCGCGAGTTGTCGAGGATCAGGTTGAAGGTCGACTTCACCGGGCGGTCGTCGCGGTAGAGCAGCAAAGGCGGCAGCGACAGCCCGGTCTCGTACACGTTGTGCTTGGTCGAGCTGAACCCGGCGGGCACGATGCCGCCCATGTCGAGCTGGTGTGCGCGGATCGTCACGAACGACACGATCCGGCCCTCGACGAACACCGGACGGATGAAGCACATGTCGTTGACGTGGTTGCCCACCCGGTACGGGTCGTTCGCGATCAGCACGTCCCCGGGGGCCAGCTCGTCCGGCCCGTACTCCTCCACGGTGTTCCGCACGGCCTCGGACATGGTGCCGAAGAACGCGGCGAGGCTGTTGCCCACCGCCGGCATCGGGTAGTTCTGCTCCGGAGGGCCGGAGATGGTGGCGTTGAAGTCGTACCAGTCACGCAGGATGAGCGAGAAGGTGTTGGTCAGGATGCCCGCGCTCATGTGCTCGACGATGTAGCGCATACGGTTGCCGAGCAGCGTCGTGGTGAAACGGTCGGAGTCGTAGCGCGCGCGGAACTCGGCGTCGTCGAGATCCCGCAGCGAGGCCTTGCTGGTCATGATGCTCCGTCCTGGCGGATTCGCAGCTCGCCGAGGCGACCGACCGTCGCGGTCTGCCCCGGAACGAGGAACGTGGTGGAGAGTTGCTCGCGGATGAGGGCCGGGCCGGGGATGCGGTCTCCGGCCAGCAGCGCGTCACGGTTGTAGGCCCGCGCCTCGACCGGCTCGTCGAGCAGGTGCTCGATGACGACGGTCGCGGCGACCGGCGGCTGACCCCCGTCGCGCGATGGCAGCTGCGGGTACTCGACCTTCGCGGAATCGACGACGGCCCGCACGCGGAACGTGACTCCCTGGACGGGGACGAACTGGAAGCGGTTGCCCGACCGCTCCTCGTACACGCGGTGGAAGTCCTCGATCATGGTCGCGATGCCGTCGGCGTCGATGGTGCCGGACGGCACCGGGACGAACGGCGTCTCCCACGTCTGTCCGTAGAGCCGGCCGTCGAAGCTGCGGGTGAAGCGGGCGCCTACTCGGTGCTCCTCCGGCAACCGTGAGCGCAGCTGCTCCTCCATCGTGCGGTAGACCGCGTCGACCTGGTCGGCGGCTTCCGGGGTGAGCATCGAGTAGGCGCTGCGGCTTTCGACGAACTCGAGGTCCGAGCTCACCAGCCCCAGCGCGGAGAACAGGCCCGGGTGGGGCGGCACGATGCATTCCGCGGCGTGCACCTGGGCCAGGGCCGCGGGGAGCAGCATGGGCCCGGCCGCCCCGAAGGCGACGAGGCTGTAGTCACGGGGGTCGATGCCGTGCCGGACGGCGACGTTGGTCAGCCCCTCGGCGATGTTGGCGACGCCGAGGTGGAAGGCCTGTCCGACGCGCTGGCCCACGTCCAACGGGGAGTCCAGCTCCTCGAACGCGCGGCGGGCGAGCTCGGGGTCCAGCTTGATTCGCCCACCCGCGAAGCCCACGGGGTCGAGCACTCCCATGAGCAGACAAGTGTCGGTGGTCGTCGGCGCAGTGCCGCCCAACCCGTAGCAGGCGGGTCCCGGGTTCGATCCGGCGCTACCCGGCCCTACCCGCATCTCCCCGGTGGACGCGACGGTCACCAGACTCCCGCCGCCTGCACCGATACTGGAGATCTCGTTGGACAGGGCGTTGACGACGAGGTCGTACTCCAGCTCGAACGTCGTCTCCACGTACGGTTGACCGTCGGTGACCAGGCTGATGTCGCAGGAGGTGCCGCCGACGTCGGCGCAGAGCAGGTTCCCGGTACCCAGCAGGTCGCCGAGCCGCGCGCTGGCGACGGTGCCGGCGGCAGGCCCGGCGAACACGATCCGGAACGGGTTGGCCATCGCGGCCTCGGCGGGCACCAGCGCCGCGGAGCAGTCCGCGTAGTTCAGGTCGCCGGTGAACGACAGGTCGGCGAGGCCGGCGGCGAGGCGCTGGGTGTAGTCCCCGTAGATCCTCCGCATGAGGACGTCGATGACGGTGGTCGAGGCCCGGGCGTACTCCTTGGCCAGCGGGGAGACCTCGCTCGAGATCGAGACCGGGATGTCGCCCAGCTCTTCCCGGACGATCTCCCGCAGCCGCTGCTCGTGAGCACCGTCGACATAGGCGTTGATCAGGCAGATCGCTACGCCTTCGACGTCGCACCGGCGGAGGATCGCAAGCTCCTCGCGGGCGTGCTGCTCGTCGAGCGGGATGAGCACGTTGCCGTCGGCCGTCCTCCGTTCGCGGATCCCCCGGCGCAGGTAGCGCGGGACCAGCGGGCGGGAGGCGTCGCCGAAGGAGCGACGCCACGACGGGTCGGTGAGCCCCTCGACCGGGCGCCAGCCACGACCCGCGTCGAGGATGTCGCGGTGTCCGAGGGTGGTCAAGAAGGCGACCTTGGGTACCCGGCGCGTGATCACCGCGTTGAGTCCGTGGGTGCTGGCGTGGTTGAACACCGTCGCGTCCGCCACGCCCGCCTCGGCGGCGGCGCGGAGCACGCCCTCCTCGGTCCGCCCGTATTCGGTGGCGACCTTGACCGTCACGATCCGCCCGTCCCTGACGGCGACCAGGTCGGTGAACGTGCCGCCGACGTCAACTCCGATCATGCTCATCCCAGCTCCAGCCCTGCGGAGGCGAGCTGCACCGGACCGAGGAGGCCGGCCGGGACGCGCGAGACCGAGCGGAGTGTGGATTGGTGCTTGACCACGGAGAACCAGCCACCCTCGGAAAGCACGAGGTAGCGCCGGAATTCCTCCGGCGTCGCTCCGGGGTAGTCCTTGTCGAAGTCGACCCCGAGGTCGGCCAGCTCGCTGGCTGTGACCGGCTCCCGTTCGACACGGGGGCCGGTGGTGTCTGACGACATGGTGCTCCTTTGCACGTCGAACGTGAGCTAGGGCGGTGGAAAAGTTTAATGGACCGATCGCCCTACTAAACCCGAGTTCAAACTAGACTGCTGTCGCCCCCCTACGCAAGCCCGCTCTCCAGAGACGTCGGGACACACCGCGTCGACCGGTGAGGAGCAGAGGAGACAAAGGAATGCCACGACCCACCGGGCACGGCCCCGGGTACGAAGCGCGCCGCCGCGAGATCATCCGTATCGCAGCAGAACTGTTCTCCCGCAACGGTTACGCGGCCACCGGCGTCGCCGAACTCTGCCAGGCGACCGACCTGGCGAAGGGAGCTCTGTACCACTACATCGGGTCCAAGCAGGCGTTGCTAGCCGAGATCCACGGCGCCGTCATGACGCCACTACTCGCCGCCGCAGAGCGGATCAGCAAGTTGCCGATCGCGCCCGAACTGCGGTTACGGCTGCTTTCTCAGATGCTCCTCGAGGTCATCGAGCACCGGCTCGACTACATCCGGGTGGTCGAACACGAGATCGACCGGCTGGCCGGAGAGAACCGCAAGCGCATGCTCCACGAGCGGCGCCGTTTCGAGGACATGGTCACCGAGCTGCACGCGGAGGCGATCCGGGACGGCACGTTCCGGGAGCTTGATCCGCGGCTGTGCATGCTGCAGTTCTTCAACATGCACAACTACACCTTCCAGTGGTTGCGCCCGGGTCGCTGGAGCTCGGCGCAGCTGGCCGAGCAGTACTGCACCACCCTGTTCCGTGGGCATGCCGTCGACAGCAACCGGTTCGCGTCCCTCGAGGAGCAGCTGGGAACCTTCCGCGCCTCCTACACGGGCGAGTCCCTGAGCGGTCTGGGCGACTTCGAGGAAGTAGCCACGGCGAGCTGACGGCGGATGACGGACTGAAGCTCGACGGACGTACTTCGCAACCGCACCGATACCGTCTCGCATCAGGGAGGTGGACGTTCGAGGCGTTCGGGCGCCGGTGCGCGCCGAACGACGTCCGGCGACGCTCTGCCACCGTCGCTGCCCGCCCGCGAACCTCGGGATCGACACACCGACGTGACGGGAGGGGTGGGGTCTGCCAGGAGGACCGATCCAGCTTCTGTTGCTCGGCCGAGCGCGAGGCACCGGCATTCGCCGGCGGGGTGCTTCGCCGCACAATGTGGCGAAGCACCCGGCCGGCAGCTGCTCCTTCGGCGGCTGCACGTGCCCGGTTCAGGCGAGCGGGCACCTGCAGCGGGGTGTCACTGGGCGGTGTAGCCACCGTCCACGACGATCTCGGCACCGGTCACGTACCTGGCGTCGTCAGAGGCCAGGTACAGCGCGGCCTGCGCGATGTCGTTCGGCTCGCCGACCTGGCCCATCGGAATGCCGTCGAGGAGGACCTGGAACGCGTCCGGGTTCTTCGCCTCGACCGGCGTGACGATGTCCGTCCCGATGATGCCGGGGCAGACCGCGTTGCAACGGATGCCGTCGCGCGCGGTCTCCAGGGCGACGACCTTCGTCAGGCTCCGGATACCGCCCTTGCTCGAGCCGTACGGCGAGCTGTACCGCATCCCGACCACACCGCTGATGGACGCGATGTTGACGATCGCCCCGCCGTGACCGCTGCGCTTCATCTCCCGGACGGCGTGCTTGCAGCCCAGCCACGCGCCGGTGAGGTTCGTGTCGACGACCGCGCGGTAGGTCTCGAAGCTCATCTCGTCGATCGGGTCACGGCGCGTGATCCCGGCGTTGTTGACCAGGATGTCCACCGAGCCGAACGCCGCCCGGGCGGCCTCGAAGGTCGCGACCCACGCCTCCTCGGACGTGACGTCCTGCTGGGCGGTTTCGACGCGCGCACCGGAGGGGAACTCCCCGGCACGCTCCTTCACCTCAGGGGACACGTCGGTCAGGAAGATCGCCGCGCCCTCCCGGGCGAACAGCCGGGCCGTCGCGAAGCCCAGGCCCGCGACGGAAGCACCGCCCGTCACGATTGCCACCTTGCCGGCGAGGCGACCCGCCGGGTGCATCGTCTCAGCCACGAATGTCCTCCCAAACTCGCTTGCCACCGTCCTGCACGACCCGGCCCCAGCGCAGGCCCGGGAAGTGTCCGCCGGCGACCAGGAGCTTCTCGTCGCAGATGCGCTTGCTGTAGTGCTCGACCGCCGCGTAGGCGCGGTCGTAGTCGGTGTGGCTGACGAAATTCCACTGACCGCGCTCGTTGTCGTCGATTAACTCGGGCTGGGCGTGCACCAGGTCCCCGACCATGAGGCCCTTCTCACCGCTCGACCGCAGCTCCAGCACGACCTGCCCCGGCGTGTGTCCGCTCCCGTCGAGCGCGACCACACCGGGGAGCAGCTCGACCTCCTGCTCGCCGGTGAAGAACTCGATCTGGTTCACGATCGGCCGCAGGCGGACCGCCGGGGCGTCGTTGTCCGGGTAGCAGTAGTTCGCCGAGAGCTCCAGGCGCTCCTTGCTCTTCTCGACTTCCGTCTCGGAGAAAGAGAAGTCGGGCCCCAGGAACCAGTCCCAGTCGCGCCGGTCGATGTGGTAGGTCGCGTTCGGGAAGTACGGCTTGCCGTCCACGCTCGCCCACCCGATGTGGTCGAAATGCAGGTGCGTGAAGATTACGTCGGTGACGTCGGCGCGCCGGAGGCCGGTCGACGCCAGTGCCGAGCGGAACCCGCCGCCCGCGAACGGCCACTTCGGCTGCGGGCCGGACCCGCCGTCGACCACGATCACCCGGTCACCGGCGCGGACGAGGTACCCGCCCAGTGTGTTGAGGTGCAGGCACTCGTGGAAGACCGGCTCGAGGAGGTCGGTGTACGGCTCCCAGTCGGCTTCCTTCAGGTTGGGGTAGAAGGTCGCCGCGCCGGGCACGACCGCCTCCCCGTCGATCAATGGGGTGATCTCGATGTCCCCGATGCGCATGCTGCGCTCCTTTGCGTGCATTGTAGGTGTTCATGCGGCTCAGCCCATCCGGAAGCCGCGGTTGACGGCTACGACGGTCCCGGCCGTGCAGGCGGCGGGTGGCGACGCGAGGGTGTCTTGCGTCGCCGCCGGGCCTCGCGAGCGAGCAGTGGTCGCCCGGCTCGCCGTGGCCTGCGATCACCGCTCCGAGTGCGCCGGCGTTGGTAGCACACCGTTGACGCTCCGCTCCCTGGTGCTCGAAAGCGTTGGTGGAACACACGGCGTGGCCGTTCAACGATCGCCGGTTCCGGCCGCTCTCGCCGGCAGGTGACGACCTACTACCGAGAGCGAAATCGTTCACTGGGTTCTCCACGGCGCGACAATGCGGACGAGATCGACGGCTGCTCGACCGGTTCGAGCTTGTTCACCGCTTCGTCGAAGGTAGCGATCCTCGTCACGGCACCGTTGTTGCATTCCGCTACAGTCCCGCCGCCCCGGCTGATGCCGTGCTCCTGGCAGACCTGCCCGACCAGCGCCTCCGTGGGCAACGCGTGGGTGGCCAATGGGCTCGTGCGCGCCGTCCGTCAACTTCCGGCGGGACGCCGAAGCGGTGGATCGCAGCCGGAGCCTCGCCCCACGTCCTGCCGGTCGCCGGTGACCAGGCTGCACTCACGTGCACCTGGCGAGGGCCGTCTCCGCCATCGTTGCACCGGAACAATGGGCGGAGAGCCAGTGCGTGCCGGCGAACCGGGCGTGCACCCGAGTCGGCGTCCTTTCGGACGTCGCACCCGTCCTGCAGACCGGCGCTGCAGCCCTGAAACCCGCGCATCGCCGTCGCCCGGCGACGTTGGTCACCGGCTCCCGCGACCGGGCATTCACCGCAGACCGGGGGCGGTGTTACGGCTCGGTCGTCCGTTCAGCGCTGAACGGACGAAGGGACAAGGTGCGCGACGAGGGCATTCGTCCGGGCGATGTCGTCCGCGATCGCGTCGATCAGTTCGGTCTCGCCGTTGAATTTCGTCATCCCGCGCAGGCGCCGCACGGAGGTCACCGTGACGCGCATCCCGTAGATGTCGTCGTCGAAGTCGAGCAGGTGGGCCTCCAAGGTCCGTTCGTCCCGGTCGAACGTGGGGTTGGTACCCACCGAGATCGCCGCGGCACGTAGTCGCCCGTCGTCCAACCGGACGATTCCCGCGTAGACACCGTCGCCGGGCAGAGCGGCGCCGGCGGGCTGGTCCACGTTGGCCGTGGGATAACCGAGACGACGGCCCAGCTGCCGGCCCCGGACCACGACGCCTGCCGTCTCCCAGGCATGCTCGTTGTTCGCAACCATTCCCACCTCCATGTGTTCGGCGCGTCCCGTTGGTGACGAGGCCTGGTACCGGTGAGCCACCAGTTCGGACAGCGCAAGGACGGGCAGGGAGTGCTCGGCGGCGAATCGGGAGGCCTCGGCCTGATCGGCCATGTGCAAAGGGTTTTCGCGCGATACGAGCTCACCCAGCGCTGCTGCCGGTGGGAGGCCGGCGAGGACCGCGAGATCGACGGCGGCTTCGGCGGGTGTCGGGTTGTTCACGACTCCGCCGGGCGAAACGCTGACCGGGACGACGTGGCCGGGTCGTGAGAAGTCGGCTGCGGAGAAGTCGGGAGAGGCGAGGGCCGCGATGGTGCGGGCGCGGTCGGCACCGGAAATTCCGGTGCCGGCGCCGAGGAGGTCCACGGTGACGCGGTACGGGGAATCACCGAATCGGTGCATCCGCGGGAGGTTGAGCCGTTCGCAATTCTCGTCGGTCAGGGCGGCACGGATGAAGCCGGAGGTGTGGCGGACGGTGAACCCGACGAGGTTCGCCGTCGCCCGGCAGGCGGCGAAGACGAGGGTTGCGTCGGCGTCGTAGAGGTCGTCCTTGACGACGACAGGATTGCCTGCAGCGATCGCGTCGATGGCGTCTCGCACGGTGGCCTCACCCAGGAGTGTGCGCATGATCGATCCCTTCAGATGGCGCCCGGCTCCCTGAAATCCCGTTCGTCGGGCTCCGCCGTGCGCCGAACTGGTCCCCGGTCGTCCCCGGCATCGGGGCTGGCAGGATGCCCGGCGTGTCAGGCAGCTGTCAGGCGGTGGAACTGACTGCCGTGGAAGACCAGCGGCGCCGTCCGCGGATCTGCGCGCATGCCATGGATCAGGAGCAGAACGATGTCGTGGTCTCCCGCGGGGACTTCGGCGTGGATGCTGCAGTCGAGCCAGAGCGTCGCCCCGTGGACGAACACACCGCCCTCCGCGGCAGCAGTCCAGTCGGTGCCCGCGAACCTGTCGGTGGCCTTGCCGGCGAGCCGCATGCAGGTATCGCGGTGGTCCTCGCTCAGCACGCTCAGCCCGAGTCTCGGGCTCTGGCGCAGGATGGGCCAGGTCGTGGAGGTGTGCTGCATGCACACTGATACCAGCGGAGGCGACAGGGAGACTGAGGTGAAGGAACTGACGGCCAGGCCCACGGGCCGGTCGTCGATGAGGGCACTCACCGCGGCCACCCCGGAGGGGAAGCAGCCGAACGCCTGCCGGAGCTGGTCGCCCGTCGCGACCGGCACTATTCCTGTCATCCGAGCCTCCTCAGTTTGAGCAACGATGCTCGATCTCGTGGACGGTACCTGCACGAGGACGCGACGGTTGTTCGATTTTGGGACGGTCCGTCCCCTTCACACGGTGCCCGCGGTATGCAAGTACCAGCCCACCTGATCGCCGGCCTACTTCTCCGTGAGGTTCCCCCGCAAGGTCGAGTGGAGGTATTCACGCCGGTGGATCCCCCGCTGCTGCAGGATCGGGACCACGTGGTCGACGAACTCCTCGACGCTGCCCGGACTGATCGTCGGGATCAGGACGAAGCCGTGGGCACCGGACTCCCGCCACAACGTCTCCAGCTCGTCCGCGATCTGTTCCGGGGTGCCGACGACCTTCTTCGCGCCGACCGACATCCCGAAGTTCATGGCGACGTCGCGCAGCATCGGCGGCTTGCCGTCGATCGGCGCGGCGAACGCCTCCATCATCCCGCGCGATCCGTCCGTCTCGAGCTCGGTGAACAGCGCGTCGACGTCGTAGACCGAGAAGTCGATGCCGAGCGAACCGGACAGCCGGGCAAGCCCTGCCTCGAGGGGCACACTGAGCCTTTTTCATCCTGTGGTGAGTTCGTAGTTCTGTAGCACGTGGATGGCTTTGGCGAGTTGTCCGGCGCGTCGGGGGCAGCAGCGGAGTTTGCGCAGGATGCGCCAGTGTTTGAGCTGGGCGTTGGCGCGTTCGCCGGGTCCGCGCAGGCGGGCGTGGGCCTGGTTGGCATCTTTGTAGGATTCGGGTTTGTTGCGGCCTTTGTACGGGGTGGTCACGTGTTGGCCGGTCTCGTCATAGCCGTGGTAGCCCTTGTCGCCCAGGGCGATCAGCCCGGCGTCGCGTAGCGCGGCGAGGATCTGCCAGATGCGTGCGGCCGCGGTGTCGTGCGTGCTGCCGGGCAGTTCGCTCGAGACCCACAGGATCGTGCCGCCCGGGGAGGCGATCACCTGCAGATTCATGCCGTGCATCGTGTGCTTGCCCGAGTAGAAGGGACGATCGGCGAAGACGCGGTCGATCGGGATCAGCGTGCCGTCGATGATCACGTAGGCCATGCCCTCGCGCTTGGCTTTCCGGAGTGCAGCCCGCAGCTTGGGTGCCCGCGCGGCCAGCAGTTCGACGGTTTCGTTCACATACCGCCAGCACGTGGTGGCCGATACCTCGAACCCGGCGCCGACCTCGGGAAACGGTTCACCCTTGCGCAGGTACGCCAGCACCAGCAGCGCCTGCTGAGTGGTGTTGAGCTTGCGCCACGCCGAGCCGATCTCCCGGCGGTGAGCGCGGAGCAGGCCCGACACGAACGTCAGGGTCTGACGTGACAACGGCAGCGCGGCACGGTAGAACAGCATACGAAGCCCTTGCGTAGGATCTTGATCTTGGTCGATTGCTGTCCTACCAAGGGCTTCGCCATGTGCCCGGCATCGACACGCCGGACGATCACCCAGCCCCCGACCTACAACCCTTACCCACCAACATATCCAGACCAGGATGAAAACGGCTCACTGTCGCGGAATCTCAACCCATTCGCACAATGGGAACTTCGGCCTCGTGCAACACCTCGTACAAGTCGGCGATCCGGTCCGAGGAGCCGCGTTGGTCGCACTGAGTGAAAATGAGGCGTTCAGACGCGCGGGACACACCGACGAAGAACGTCATCGTGGATTCGACCGTGTCACGGGCATGGGCCCACCACTGATCGCCATCCAGTCCGATGAAAAAGACCGTGTGGTACTCCAGCCCCTTGCTGCGGTGGATGGTCAGTAGAGGCACGGCTTCATCGTCCGTGAACGCACCGGCCAGCTTGTCCCAGGAGTTGACTCGTCTGAGAACATCGACGAGCCGGATTTTGAAAGCCTCGAGCGTCACCGCGAGATCCTCCGGCCTATCAGCCAGAATACGCATCTGCGCGATGTTCTCGTAGTTCAGGAATCTAGCGACCTTGTCGACGAGGACGTCGGCGAGGCCGCCCGCCTTCCCCACAGTCGCTTCCCCCAGTGGCGTAGCGGCAAACCAGCTACGTAGCTCGGCTAGAAAGCACGAGAGCATGTCGTCGACATTGGACCCTACTTCCCGGTTCCTGTCGCTGGGCGCTAATTGACTGAGCGCGGCAGTAACCTCCCGCCACGTTTGAGGCTGACCTGCGCGAGTTGCACCGAGGCGGACTAGACCGATGAGCAGTCGCGCGAGGTCATCCTTGAGTAGATCCTGGAGTCGCAGATCGCCGACCTGGGCGTCGTCGTTGCGGAGCTTGAGTCCTTGAGCTGCGAGCGCCCGGGCGAGTTCCGGTTCGAGATCAGCTACCCGCTGTCGCGCGATCATCGCGTAATCAGCTGGTGGGCGCCCGGACTGCTCGATGTCGGCGGCGATCCATGCTGCTATCGACTCGGCCTCGAGCCTGGTATCAGAGAACGACCAGATCTGTACCGGAGATTCTCCGACCTTGTCGACGACCTGTGACAGCTGCCGCTGCGTGTGAGCGTGGAGTCGCGTCGCGAAGTGATGCTGCAGCTCGACAAGCTCCCGGGTCGAGCGGAAGTTCCAGGTGAGCTCGAACGGTGCCGCGTCGAAGTCGTACTCGAACTGGGAGAACGCGTCGGGAAGGGCGCCGGCCCAGCCCATGATCCGCTGCTTCCGGTCGCCTACAACCGTGACGGTCGTCCCTCCCCCCGCAAACACTGACCTGAGGAACGAGTATTGGGCGTAGGTGGTGTCCTGAAACTCGTCGACGAACACGAAGGGATAAGTCGCGGTGATGGCCCGCCGTAGTTGACCACTCGATCGGACGATCAGTTCGGCCAGTCTGTTCAGCATGATGAAGTCGACTGTAGGGACATCCCGGGCCCGATACTTTTGGTTCCACCACTGCTGGGCTGCGTAAGCCCCTGCAGTCGCGGGTTCCCGCGGTTCAGGCTCCAGCTCGTAGAGGCCGACAACGTTGGAGATGAACTCGTCCTGCCGGATGCCGTAGACTCCGCTGCGAAACTCCTCGGGCGCGGCGGCAGCGACGTTCTCGAGGAAGTCACGGACCTCTACCCGGCTAGCAAAGCCGATCCGGTAATTGCGGCGCACCGCCCAGGCGAGTGGCAAGAGATCTTTGAACCGGTCGACGATGGACTTGGTGAACGCGTCGAACGTCATCGCGGTGAAACGGTCGGCGTGTCCCGGCAGTCGGGTCCGCATGCGCTCGCGAAGATTAGCAGCTGCGTCGCGTTTGAACGAGATCGCGAGAATCTGTTGCGGGGAACGGCACAGGCCGGTCTCATACAGGTAGCAAGCACGCTGCGCGAGGAACTCCGACTTCCCCGCGCCCGGTCCGGCAGTGACCGAGGCCGTGCCAGCGCGCAGCGCATCCCATGCCGCGGGTTCTAGGTTGTCGATACCCAGTGGACGCCAATCAGCGGGGTCAGCCCTCATTTTGGGGTCACCGCCTGCCCGACCCGGTCCAGAAGTCGCGCGAGCCGTCCCTTGACGTTGGCTAGATCGCCCGAGCCAACGTAGGACAGGGCACGTAGGTGAGTACTTGGCTTGGAGTGCGTGAGAAACAGATATCGGTACCAGCGTAAGTCGTCGGTCATCTGCTCCCGTGTCCAATGGGCCACGTCGGGTCGAACCCCGGGATCACCGAGAACGGCATCACGCGGGTCGCCCTGGTCGCTCGGCCCTCGCTGCCCCTCGTCCAGGTGGTCAGTATAGGCCGACTTGAACTGCGCTAAAAGCAGCATGTCTAGGTCAAGCGGAGTGGAGAAGTAGATGTTCCACTTCTCCAGATGGTTGAGCCAGGCCTTCAACTGGTCGACGGTGAGGTCGGCAATGTCGGCGGTCGAGCTGAAGCTGTCGATCGCCTCGCACCCGTCGAACGGGTTGATATCGACGGCCAGCAGTTGGGTGCAGGCGTCGCGGATGCGTCCTTCTCCTCCGCCGGCGCGACCCCAATCGAGGTCGAGAAGCGTGGCGTAGGGGATGCCGAGCTGGCTGAGAAGCCGCCAGAAGTGATTGGTGTGCCGGCCACCGAGAGGGACTATCGCGACGAACGACTGGTCGATGTACAGGCCCCGCGCTTCCGCCAGCTTCGGAAGGACAACCTGTTCGGAGTCGCCTTCGCCGAGGACAACGAAGCGGGCGAAGTACAACTCGGGGTAGGCTCGCACAGCCTCCCGGACGTACTTACCCGCCTCAGTGGTGTCGTCGGGCAGAACGATCTCGCACACGCGAGTTGTCCTGGTGGCCTCGTCGAGGCGGAAGTGCCGGACCTTCTCGGTCGGGATACGAGACATGACACTGGCCGAGTGGCTGGAGATGATTGCCTGCGCCCGGCCGGATACTGTCACGTCGAGCAGTTGCTCAACGACGCGGGAGAGGAAGAACGGCGCAAGGTTGTTCTCCGGCTCCTCTATAGCCAGGAGAGTCAAAGACGGCAGAGCCGTCTGGGTGATGTCGAACTTGTCCTCGTGCTCGCCCGCCGCGATAGCTCCTTCGAGGTCCAAGGTTGCCGCAGTCAGGGCGATATGAAGGAGGGACCGCTGGCCGTCGCTGAGTTCCTGGGCAGATCGAGTTCTACCGGTGGGGGATAGCTCGAAGAGCATCTCAGCGTTGGTGACCAACACGCTGACGTCCCTGCTGATCGGCTCGAACATCGGTGTCCGCTCCGACACCAGATGGTGGAGCGCCTGCCAGCGCGCAGCGATCGCCCGGGTCACGGTATCGACGACCGCTTCGTCCTTGAACTTCTCGGAGAGATCCGCGGCCGCGCTACTTACATGTTCTCGGAACGGGTCGGACCACTGGCTGGCGCGCCAGACGCGACCACGCAGGAACGCGGCGACCTGCCGCGCACCGTCTCTGTTCGCGGGCACGTACACCATCTGAATTCGGTTGCGGTCGGGGGTCCGGAACTCAACCCATTGAGCGCCATAGTCCTCATCAAAGGTGTGGACGACACGGCAGCTTTCGTCAATGGTGCCTACAACAGAGCCGTCCGCTGACCAGGACGCTTCTAAGACGATCCGAAGCTTCAGCTGTCCGTCGTCGTCGGCGGTCATTTGCCGGAAGAACTCGGGCACGCTGGATGAGGCCACTGCGGCGTCGGTGTCATCATCGAGTTCGGGAAACGCAAAAACAGCTTCGATCATCAACGATCGAGTCGCAGGCGCTTCGTCCTCGTCGTTCGGAACATGAAAATCTTCGACACGGATCCTCCGCTGATCCCCGACGACGCTAAACAGCCGCAGGAGCGCCTGACAGGCAGCAGTCTTCCCCGCCGCGTTCGCCCCGAGCATCGCGGTCAACTGCCGGTCGAAACGGACCGTAGTCGCCACGGGCCCGAAGCACTGGAAATTGGTCAGGGTCAGGCGCTCGAGGAACATTAGCGGCTCCTTCGGCTCGAATTGGCACACCCATGGCCCGTCCCGCGCGGGCCAGTGCTCGCTCTCTGTATCGCAACTTGCACCCGGCGTGCTACAGGTCTCCCCTTGAACGGTCGAGCTCGGGTGTCATGACCTGTCCACCAAGCCCCGAGAGCCTAGGTTTCACGTCGTAACCCCGTCGAACCCGCGCCCGACGGAGATCCGCTACCGGCGCCTGCCGCCTTGAAAGCGCAGCAGGCGTAAATGAGGCTAGTTCGGGCTTTCCGAGGGTGCGGAAATCAATGTCAGCAAATATTCGGTCGTAGGCCTTCTCACCAATCTGCCCGCCCGGGTCCGGACCCACTCCACACCGTTCGCGTCGGTGAACAAGGTGGCCACGACCTTCACCGACGAAGCCGCTTCGTTCCACGCCTTCGCAATCTGGCTCTTGTCTCGCGGTGTAGTGATCTTGCCCTGCTGGTGCCTCACCCACGCCGAGATCCCATCACCCAGCCAACGGCTCGCGTCCTGCAACTCGACTGGCTCAGTCGTCGGCCCAAGGTCGCCCAACGGCATCAACTCCATGTGTTTTCCCTCGATCGTGATGTGCAACTGCACCTCGTACACGGGTTGAGCTCCCGAGTTGTGGTACATCAACACCCGATCACCGGGGACCCCGTTCGGAGCCCTGCTCAACCACACGCCAAAGTTCGACGCCAGTTGTGATTCTTGAGCTTCTTCCAGGCGTGCAAGTTGCGTCGTCTGTGTGGCGTTCGTTCTCCAGGCAGCACGCGCAGCAACGGCTGCGACGATGAGTGCCGCTATTGCGAAGAGCGCGGACACTCCTGCCGATACCGAGCTGAGGACGTCCGTCCACGTCACGCCTTCTGATGTAACCTGCACGTCTGCCTTTCGATCAACGACGCCTGCGCGTTACATTGACTCCCCTTGTGGTGTACGTGACAGGCAGTCACTCCTCAAGGCGATCACTGCGGGCCACATTGCCGACAAGGCGCTGCTCGTCTGAGCGGTAAGGGTCGCATGGTCCTACCTCGAGTCGTCCTAGGTTGCGATTTTGAGCCGGGGTGGGCTTCACTTTGCGTATGACCTGGAAGACTCGATGGCCCTAACCTGTAGAACTTCCGTGGCACTAAACCGGCCAGTCAGGTGAGGCCATCCAAGTGGTGGCCGAGATAGCGTTCAGCTCTTGGTCAGCCCTACGCCGCCTGATTCCAGGCCACCATATATGCTGCGGCCTGCCCTCGGACATGGCAGCCCAGTGACTGTCGGTTGGTATTCCGGCGCAGCTTGAATTCCGTACCCCGCCGGACATCCCACATCACCGGAGTCGCCCCGGACAGTGCCTTTCCGACTGTTTGCTCCATCAGGTACAACAGGACATCGGCGTTGTCTTGCGTCAGTTTTGGTTTCTTGACGTAGGGCGCCACGTAGAGCAGCTGCCCGTTCCGCAGCCGCAGGCCGAGCATGCTGCGCAATTCGACGGTCAGGTTTCCGTCCTGCCAGCGGGCCTCTTTGACTCGGACTCCGGTGGAACCCGCTGGCAGAAGCCGGAGGAAGCCGTCCCTCGCCTCGCCGAAGGATGCGCCGCGGGCCTTATCGGTCGCCGTCGCACGGTCGACCACGCTGTCGAGTTTACTCCGAGGATCCGGGGAGTTGATTGCTTGCCGGAAGCCGGTGTGGAGCGGGCCGTAGTACGCCCACGCAGGGCCTTGCGGGTTCAGATACAGCTCCCGCTGCTCGGCAACCGTCTTCGCCGAGCGGCGCGGGCCGGCCTGGACGAAGTCCAGGAACTGGAAGCCGCCAATCCGCGCATCCCTGCTGTCAATCATCAATCGCTCCTACCTGTCGAAGCGGCTCTACGCACGATCTCTGCACCCGGTGTGTCGCCGCGTAGGCCTTCAATCTCGCTTCCCACGGCTCATCGCCGCTCCCCTTGCGCCTCCGCTTCGCGCCGTTGCAGCAGCGACACCACGCGACCACCTGAGCGCGGGTTCGTGTTCGGCCCGGGGGATACCGGCGGTGAGTCGCCGACGGGGGTACGTGAAGTGACGGTACGGAACAGGTCGGCCGGCACGCGGCATTGTGCGATTAGCTGCGCCTCGTCGATGCCTTCCTGCATCAGCAAGTCGACTGCGCGTGGGAGGAGCGATGGCTGCTCGATAGCGTCCACCAGACCGGGTTCGTTGCGCCGCCAGCCCCGTGCGGAGATGGTAGTCATGGCGTTGCGGTAGGAGACGTCGCTGAGCCGTCCGAGCCTGCGAGCGCGGTACAGCAGGGCCTGGATGCTTACGCCCCACTGTTCCTTCAGGCGAGCGAGAGTTCGCCAGACGTTGCCGCCCATGGTCGTCGGGAGCAGATCGCGGATCTGGTCGGTGGGCATCAGGAGCTCGGCCGCGAAGCGGTGGGCCTGGTCTTCGACGATGCGGCCGCCCGGCTCTGCGTCGCTGTGCATGATCAGGTGGCCCAGCTCGTGGGCGACGTCGAAGCGCTGGCGGTAGTAGTCGCGCTTGATTGGGTTCAGGATCACGACCGGGCGCAGTCGGCTGTCGAACGAGTAGGCGTCCACTGAAGCGGCCTGCTCGGGGCTGAACACCACCAGCACGCCGTGGTTCTCGAGCATACGGACGAGGTGGCCGACTGGTCCGGCCTCAATACCCCACTGCTCCCTCACAAGCTGTGCGGCACGCTCCGGGCCGTCGCCATCGTGGTCGTCGACTGCCACCGGCAGGCTCGGTACGTCGGGTTCCGGGAACTCAACGTGCTTCTCCAGACTAGTGGCGATGTCCACGGCCAGTTGCCCGTAGGCGAATGCCTGATCACGGGCAAGTTGGCTGGTGGAGCGCAGTGAGCGGAAGTGTGGGGTGGTACTGAGGGCGGCGACGTCTTCTGGGCGGATTGCGAAGAACCCGGGCTCGACGGACAAGCTCAGCGCGAGCTGCGCGACGGTGGCGGCCGTGGGCCGCTTGGCTCCGGACTCCCATGCCGCCACGGCGGTGGGGCTTTTGTCAACCAGGGTCGCCAGCTCACTCTTGCGCAGTCCTGCCAGATGGCGGGCCAGCGTGAGGCGAGCTCCGTCGAACAGGGCGGCAACGTCGGCTACCCGGTCGGTAGTAGTGGTTCGAGCGCTCACCACTCACCACTAGCACGGTCGCGACGCTGTTCTTCTGCCTGCCGGCGTAGGCGGACGGGCGCGTCCGGCACTGTGTTCGGCCCAGTAGGCAGCGGCGTGTCGTTGGTTCGACGTCCGCCATGTCCCGGCGGAGTGCCGAGGAGGTCCTGCCGCCAGTGCCAGGCCTCGCTGCCGCCGGAATTGAGGCGCGCGCGGCCGAACACCAGCTCCATCTGCTGACTGAGCGGGTCGAGGCTGTGCGCGACCACGAAGGTCGTCATGTCGAGCTGTCGCTCGGCGGTCAGCGCGACCTCCAGTCCGCCGATCTCCTCCTCAGTGAACGCTTCGAACAGCGAGGGCTGCGGCGGCTCCGGGTTACGCTGCTGCGCCACCCGCTGCTTCGTTGCGCTTTTCTGCGGCCAGGGCAGCTGGTCGAGCTTGCCGAACGCGCACGAGGCGAGCAAGAACCGACGGCCCTCGTGCGCCCAGCCGGGACTACCGTTGAGGTTGGACCGGCGAACCAACGCGGGATCGAGCCGCGGCAGGGTGTCGATGTCCCGGTCGGACAGCTCGGCGTACAGCAGGTCGAGGTCGGCGTCGGCGTTCTCCGAGCTCACGGCGTACCGCTCGCACGCGAAGACGCGGTCCAGCCGGTCGCGGAACAGGGTGAACCTGGTGTTGCCGAGCCACGCGGCGTCGTGGCCATCGCTTTCGACATAAGTCTCCAGCGCACGGGTGGTGGCCGAGAGGTACGCCCAGCGCAGGCCGGCGAGAACCCCGGCCTCGCCGAGCTCCGCGATCACATCATGCTGTTCGCTCACGGCACTGAACTTACAGCATGACCAGTAATCACTGCGCGAAACTCAACCAAATCGGCGTGTTTCGAGCCATCAAGCACACTACGATCCGGCGGCTGCGGTCGGAGCTGACGTATCGGGCGCGACCGCGTCTGGGCGAAGACCAAGCAGAAGCCCGGCCGGTCGAAGTCTTACCTCTGACGGTATTGCCTCCTTCGGGCGCTTCCGACGCTCCATCACCAGTGGCACCCGCGCCTCGAGAACAAGCGGCCGCTCCCCCAGTGCCACCGACCGCGATCCAGCGGTGCCGCGCACGTTAGCCGGGTAGGAACCCGTGTGCATCTGGGTGGAGCCGCCGGGGGCACACTTCCCCACACTCGTTTCGGGGCTTATCGGCGCCGAGAGAATCGCTCATCCTGGAGAAGCGGCCCCGCAGGAAGCGATTTGGCTCCCTGCGGGGAAATTGACGCAGAGGGGCGATCCCCGCACGTGGCCCTCCGCGAGCAGTAGAGCACAACAATGCACCCCGCGGACCCACGCACCTGCAGCTGCGCGCCTTGCGACAAAGCAAATTCCCTCGCCTCCTTCCGGTCACCCCTGTCCCTTTCGGGTCCATTCGCCGGAGTTAGGGGCAGGTCGACCGCTCGACCTGGCGCGGTCGCCACCAAGGAGGTTGACGCCGATGAGCAGTTTTTCTCGGGCAGGGTCGCATTCTCGGCTTACCCGTCCGACTACCGCACCTCGGAGCGGCGATCGAGCGCTGTCTCGTGGTGGGCAGAGTTCCGGCGCTTCGCCAGCGGCTCAGCCGTCCGAGTCGACGGTGCCGATGCTGTTCACTGCGGAGCAGGCGGCGGTGATCTTGCAGTTGCGGCCGTCGTGGTTGCGGCGGAAAGCTGCGGCACGCGCGGTGCCGTGTCGATTTGTGGGCAAGCATCTGCGGTTCGCTCGCGGGGACCTGGAGACCATCGCCGAAATGAGTGCCCAGAAGCCGCGAAGGAGCTCCTGACCTCAAAGAACCTTCAATGGCGGCTTGCTTTATTGACGGACATCGAGCGTCCATATGCCCGTCAATTCATCCACCCAAAACATTGAGGGGTGATTCGTCATGGCTTTCGTCGAGAAAAGCGGAAAAGACTCGTGGAGGGTTCGTTATTGGCGGGACGACGGGACGCATGGGTCGTTGTCCGGATTTCGGACGAAGAAGGAGGCGCAGGACAAGGCCGCCGAGATCGATGCCGACAAGCGGCGGGGCACGTTCCTCGATCCGGAGGCCGGGAAGCTGCTACTCGCGGAGTGGATCGTGACCTGGTTCGACGCCATCGACGTCGCGCCCGCGACGCTGGCGCAGTATCGCACACCGGGTGCGGCCTGAGGTGCGGGTGCAGCCGATCCTGACCGGACTGCGCTTCCACGACCTCCGGCACAGCCACAAAACCTGGATGATCGCCGACGGCATCCCCGAGGTCGCACAGTCGCGGCGACTGGGGCACCGGATTCCCGACGAGATCCGCGACGTCTACTCCCACGTCGCCGCCGAAGTCGAGACCCGCCTGCTGGACAGCCTCGAACGCCGCTGGCACGACGCCGTCGCCACCGTGCATGAACAGCACGGGCCGACGATCACGCGACCACTTCTCCTCGCCGCCTGACACGCTCCAACACGTGGCCCGCTGCCGGCCGGCAGCGGGCCACCGTCATATCCGGATCTCGTCGAGCGCCGTTGGCGCCGCCAAACGATCGGATCGCACCCGAACCACCGCCAACCGGTCCCAACCGTCCAGCGCGGCCGTCAGCCGGGCGCAACGACGCCGATCCCGCCGCAACCGGCACGACCCCGGATCGGGTTTCGGGCGGTTCGAGCAGGTTCAGGTCAGTTGGTCAAAGTGCGGCCGAGCAGGAGCGGTTAGGCGACTTCATTTGCCGTCGGAAGCATGATCCACTCCAGAATCGCTCCTGCACACTCCAGTTGATCTTGAAATCGACCAGGCTGAGCGAACGTGAAGGAAACACGAAAAGCCCGCTGACCTGGGCTTCCACCCAGAGCCAGCGGGCTCCATCAGACCGTCGGGCTGACAGGATTTGAACCTGCGACCCCTTGACCCCCAGTCAAGTGCGCTACCAAACTGCGCCACAGCCCGGCCGTCGCCTGCCGTGAGGCTCGGCGACGGGGATAGCTTATTACGGACCGCACACAGCCCGGTAGCGGGGTGCCTTCAAGTCGCTGGCCTGGGCGGATGGGGCCGGCCCCACCCCGCACAGGTGCGCCGCCACCCCACCAGCGGGCCACCGCTCACAGGTGCGCGGCCAGCCGCGCCGCCAGCTCCGGTGCGCCGGACAGCTCCTCCCGGATCGACGCTGTCGCCATGGTGGTGAACAGCTCCCTGGGCGTGGCCGACCAGTCGAGGCCGCCGAAGGGTGGCTCCGGGTCGTATTCGATGCCGAACTGGAGGAACTTCGCGACGTCCTCGCTGGTGAACCTAGCCGCCAGGTGCAGGGCCATGTCGATCCCCGCGGCCACGCCCGCCGCCGTCAGGATCTTGCCCTCGTCGACCCACCGGCGGCTCACCGGCACCGCGCCGAACGCGCGCAGCGCCTCCAGGAAAGACCAGTGCGTGGTGGCCTCCCGGCCCTCCAGCAGGCCCGCCGCGCCCAGGATCAGCGAACCGGTGCAGACCGAGGCCGTCACCTCCGCCCGCGCGGCCGCCGAGCGCACGTAGTCCAGCAACCGCTCGTTCGTCAGGGCCCGCAGTGTGCCGGCCTGGCCGCCGGGCACCACCAGGGCGTACGGCGCGGGCACGTCGTCGAAGGTGCGCTCCGCCGTCAGCGACAGGGGGATGTCCGAGTGCAGCGGGTCCAGGCTCTCCGCGACCACCGTGGCCTCGAAGGACGGGTCCGCGTGCCGCAGCGACGCCAGGACCTGCAGCGGGCCGATCAGATCAAGGGGCGTGAGCCCGGGATACAGCACGAAAGCGATCGTCTTCATGCACCGCAGCCTGGCGGGCACCACGGCTGCCCGGGCACGGGATGTCCGAAAACCTGGGATCGTCGTCGGACGGACGGCTACGCTGACGCCATGCGCCGGATGGTGATCGTCGGGTACGAGGAGTCCGCCCTGCTGGACATCGCCTGCCCGGCGGACGTCCTCGACGCCGCCAACCGGTACGGCGCCACCCCGGCGTACGAGGTCACCCTGGTCAGCCTCGACGGCCGGCCGATCCGCTGCCAGAACGCGCTCACCCTCGCCGCGCAGGACCGGCTCGACCGGCTCCGCGGCCCGGTCGACACGCTGATCGTCGCGGGCGGGACGGGCCACGCGAGAGCCGCGGCGGACGTCAGGCTGACCACCCACGTCCGCCGGGTGGCGGCGACGGCCAGGCGGGTCGCATCGGTCTGCACGGGGACGTCCGTGCTCGCCGCGGCGGGGCTGCTCAACGGCCGGCGGGCGACGACGCACTGGATGTGGGCGGCGAAGCTGGCCCGGCAGTACCCGGAGATCACCATCGACCCGGCGCCGCTGTTCGTCCAGGACGGCAACGTGCACACGGCCGCGGGCGTGACGAGCGGGCTGGACCTGACGCTGTCGTTCGTCGAGGCCGACCACGGGCCGAGCCTGGCGCGCGAGGTGGCCCGCGCGCTGGTCACGTACCTGCAGCGGCCGGGCAACCAGGCGCAGGTGAGCATGTTCCTCGCCGCGCCGCCGCCCGAGCACCGCCAGGTGGCCGACCTGGCGGCGTACATCACCGGCCACCCCGGCGGCGATTTGTCGACCCGGGCGCTGGCGGAGCGGGCGGGGCTGAGCGAGCGGCAGCTGACGAGGCTGTTCCGGGAACACGCCGGGGTACCGCCGGGCCGGTTCGTCAGACGGGCCCGCACCGAGGCCGCCTCCCAGCTGCTCGCCACTACGGACCTGCCGTTGACCGCCGTGGCCCGGCGGTGCGGGTTCACCTCGGCGGAGACGCTCCGCCAGGCGTTCGTCGAGTTGTGCGGCACCCCGCCGTCGGCGTATCGGCGCCTGCACCGGCGGGCCTGCATCGCCTGAGCAGCGGGCCGCGCCGCCCGCCGCACGACCGCCAAAAGGCGGGGTACCCGCGCGAACCGGACAGGACGCCGAACCCTGCACGGCGCGAGCAGCGGGGCGGGCTGAACGTCCCAGGGCGTGCCCTCGGCACGCACGACCACCGAGGCGAGCGCCCGCCTGGACGGCGCCGGGGACACGCGCGGACCGGACAGGACGCCCCAACCTGCACGACCTGAGCAGCGGGCCGAACGCCCGGCCGCACGACCCGGCGCGCGCAACCACCGAAGCGACCCCCGGACCGGACCGTCGAACGAGACCGGGAACCCGCGCGAACCGGACAGGCCCCCCGAGCCTGCACCGTCAGGAGCAGCGGGCCGGGCCGCCCGCCGCACGACCACCGAGGCGAACCCCGGACGAGCCGGTGGAACCCGCGCGCGGAGCGGTACCACGCCGCGACCTGTCGTTATCGAATATCTACAGTAGGGCTCGATGCGCAAATACCTGTGGCTGGTCCCGGTGCCGTGTGCGGTCTGGCTCTTCTTCGCGGTGCAGGGGATGATGCACTACCTGCCCACCCGCCCCCAGATCGACCTCGAGGTCTACCGCCACGGCGTGCAGGCCTGGTGGGACGGCCGGGACATGTACGGCGCGCTGCCGGAGGTCGCCAACGGCGCGCAGCTGCCGTTCGTGTACCCGCCGTTCGCCGCGTTGCTGCTGTCACCCCTGGCGATGCTGCCGTGGGACGCCTCCGTCGTCACGCTGTACGTCCTCAACGGCCTCAGCATGTTCGTCACCGTCTACCTGGTCGCGCGCGCCGTCCGGCCGCAGCTCGGGCGCGACGGCGGGGTCGCCGTCGCGTCGGTGGTGCTTCCGCTCACCGTCTTCCTCGAACCGGTCAGCCAGACGTTCGGCTTCGGGCAGGTCAGCATCATCATGATGGCCCTGGTGACGGTCGACTGCCTGGCCGGGCGCACGATCTGGCCGCGTGGCTTCGGCATCGGCCTGGCCGCGGCCCTCAAGCTCACCCCGGCCGCGTTCGTGTTGTTCTTCCTCATCCGCCGCGACTACCGGTCGGCGATCACCTCGGCGATCACGTTCGCCGTGGCCTCCGTCATCGGGTTCGTCGCGGACTTCGGCGGCTCGATCCACTACTGGTTCCAGGGCGGCCTGAGCGGCGGCGGCGTCAGCGGCACCGCGTTCGCCACCAACCAGGCCATCGAGGCCGTCGTCGTGCGCACCGGGCTGACCGGCGCGGCCGAGAAGGCCGTGTGGCTCGTCCTGGTGCTCGGCCTGCTGGCGCTGGTCGCGAACGCGATGCGCCGCGCCGAACCGGCCCTCGCGTTGATGGCCTGCGCCGGCCTCGCCCTGCTCGTCTCCCCCACCTCGTGGTCGCACTACTACGTGTGGGTGGTGCCGGCGCTCGTCGTCATGCTCGGGCTCACGGTCCGCCGCGCCGAGGACCGCTCGTGGCTGGCCACCGCGTGGCTCGGCTGGGGCGCGCTGACCGCGGTGTTCTTCGTCTGGGCGCCGTTCCACACCCTGCCGGAGACCGACTTCCCGGTCGTGCACCGCGACTGGACGTTCCCCGAGCAGCTCTCCGCCGCCACCTACGTCCTGGTCGGCGTCGCCCTGTTGCTGGCCTTCGCGATCCCCCGTCAGAAGGATCGCGAGCTGACGCCGGTCACGCCCGCAAGGCGCCCCGCCGGCGCTGCCAGTCGGTGACCGCGGAGCAGCCCGCCTCCAGCTCGGCCCGCAGCAGCGCCTCCTGCTGAGCCGCGACCTCGTCACCGAGCAGCTTCGCCACCCGGTCCAGCCCGGACAACGCCTCCCACGGCGTGCCCGGCGACGCACCCACGACCTCCCCCGCCGGCGGCAGCGGAACCCCCTCCTCGATGCCGGCCCGGCCCGCCGCCAGCAGCGCCGCGAGCACCAGGTGCGGCTGCGCGTCGGCGCCGGCGAACCGGAACTCCAGCCGCAGCGACGCGTCGCGCCCGGCCACTCGCACCGGCGCCGTCCGGTCGTCCACGCCCCACCGCAGCTCCCGCGGCGAGAACGGCGCTGTCCGCAGCCGCACGTAGCTGTTCCAGGTCGGCGCCCACACCGGGGCCAGCGCCGCCGCGTCCCGCAGCACCCCGGCCAGGAACGACGCCATCACCGGCGACAGCGCGGTCCCGTTCCCCGACGCGGGCTCCCCCGCGACGGAAGACAACGACAGGTGCACGTGGCACGAACACCCCTGCCCCGGCCCCGGCGCCGCCAGATACGCCGCGGACACCCCGTGCTCCGCGGCCACCGACCGCACGATCATCTGCTGCAACAAGGCGTCGTCACACGCGGCGAGCGCATCCCGGTGCCGCAGCACGATCTCGTACTGCCCGGGATGGCACTCGGCACGCGCGGACTCCACCCCCAGCCCGGACCGCTCCAGCGCCACCCGCAGATCACGCAGCACCGGCCGCATCCGCTCGGTCCCGCCGACCGCGTAGTCCACGCCGTGCGCGCTCAGCGGGCCGTCCGCGTCGCTGAACACGACCTCGTGTTCCAACCCCGCTGACGGCACGTACCCGAGCGATTCGAGCGCCATCAGCTGCTCGGTCAGGGCCCGCCGCGGAGCCGCTCGCGCCGGTTCGCCGTCCGGCCACTCGACGTCGCACACGATGCCGCACAACCCGTCCGGCAGCGCGGTCATCGTCGCCGGATCGGGCCGCATCCGCAGGTCCCCGTAGCCGCCGAGGTAGCGAGCGAGCGGGCTGTCCGGCCCGGCCGGCAGCGCCTCCCGCTCCACGTCCCAGGCGAACACGTACGTGCAGACCCCGTAACCGCCGGAGAGCACTTCCTCGGCCACGAACCGCCCGGACAGCTCGACCGCGGCGAACCGGGCGTGCGGATCGGGCACCAGCAGCAGCACCCGCGGCACGTCCCCGCGCGCCAGCGCCACGCGCAGGCCCCGGGCGGCCGCGGCCCGCTCGGCGAGCGTGCGCGGCCCGACCGGGCGGGGCGCTCTCACCACGCCCCCGCCGGGTCCGGGGCGTGCAGCGGGTTCGGCACGCGCCCCCACCGCACGTCGAACTCGTCGTCGCGGTCGACCTTGTCGAACCCCTGCCCGGCCAGGTGTTCCCGGTTCAGCGTGACCCGCTCGACGTCCGGCGCGAACAGCAGGCACGCGTCGAACCGCCGCGCGACGTCCGGGTTCTCCGCCCGGTAGCGGCCGACGACCTCGCGCACCAGCTCCCAGAACCGCGCCCGCGGGAAGGCCAGGTCGTCGAGCAGGATCTCCGCCCAGAACCGCAGCTGACCGGAGAACACCGAACTGAACAGCGACTGCGCGAGCAGGTGCGCCGGCCAGCGCAGCATCTCCCCGGCCGCCTCCGGCGCGAGCAGGCGGTAGCAGTCCAGGTCCTCGTCCAGGAGGTCGACGCCCTGCGCGAAGTCCTTGATCGCCACCCGCAGCGGCCGCCCGCGCTCGTCGACGATCAGGATCAGGTTCTGGCCGTGCGGGCAGAACCCGACGCCGTAACGCAGCAGCCACTGCAGCAGCGGCGTGAGCAGCAGGTCGAACACCGTGGCGCACCAGCGTTCGGCGTCCCAGCCGGACCGCTGGATCAGGCCCGTGATCACCGACGCGCCCGAGCGATCGCGGTAGGGCAGCGCGGCGAACGAGATCGCCTGCTCCCCCTCGGCCAGCCGGGACACCAGCGGTTCCCGCCACAACGCCCCGAGTGTTTCGTGGAACCGGTACGGCAGGTCCTCGATGGCGCCGAACAGCGGGTGCTCGACCGACACGCTCGCGACCTCGCCGAGCAGCTCGAACCGGTACTCGCCGGCGAGCAGCGGATCCGCCGCGCCGACCCGCTTCAGCCAGCTCGTCACCGCCGGCCCGGCGAGCGTCGCGCCGGCCGCCAGCCCGCGGTAGACGAGCGTGTTGCGCACCGACACCGCGGTCTTGACGTCGTACCGGTCCGGCCGCGACACGTTCGCCAGCGTCCGCACCGTCTGGTGTGGACGGTAGGCGTCCCGGGACTCGCCCAGCTCGATCACCACCCCGGTGGCGAGTTCCCCGGCGTAGAGGGTGCCGAGGATCTCGTCGGCCTGCCACGGGTGCACCGGCACCCACACGTACTCGGCGGGGTCGGCGAGCCGGGCGAACTCCGCGCGCTGGTCGCCGACGACCTCCCCGGCCAGCAGCGTCTCGGCCGACAACGAGTCCACGCAGCGGAACCGCGCGTGGTCGCGGTGCACGGCGAACCACCGCAGCCGCACGTCGGCCCCGGCCTCCGGCGCGTACCGGGCGCGGTCGCCGGCGGAGAACCCGACCCGGCCCTTGTTCAGCACCAGCCGCGGATGCCCGGTGAGGTGCCCGTCGGCCAGGTTGTAGTCCATCGTGGACAGTTCCGCGGCGCTGGGGGCGCGGCGCAGGCGGGCGGCCTCGTTGGTGACCGTGGCGGTCAGCTCGGCCAGCACGTCCGCGAGCCGCAGCCCGGACAGGCCCAGCTCCTTGCGCGCGTCCACCACCAGCACGCGCGGGTCGGTGGCCGGTTCGCCGTCCCGCAACGCGGAACCCGGCTGCACCGTCCACGACTCGAAGGCACCGCGCCGGGCCCGGAACTCGTAGGTCACCTCCGGCAACGCCAGCCGCCAGAGCCGGTGCTCCGCGTCGTCCGCCGGCGACGGGTCGAACAGACCCTCGTAGGACAGTTCGCCGAGCATCTTGTGCACGATCAGCGTGCCGGCCGCGCGCCACGCCTGCGCTGAGTCCACGCTCACTCCTCCAACCCGAACCGCGTGAATGCCGTGCGCGACGGCAACCGGTAGACCGTGCGGCCGCAGACCGCGTTGACGATCGAGGCGGCCCGCCACGCCACCAGCCCGAGATCCGGCGCGCCGACGCCGTGCGTGTGCCGTTCGGCGTTCTGCACGAAGATCGCGCCGCCGATCTCCGGCGCGAGCCGCAGCCGGTAGTCGCGCTCGACGACCGGTCGGCCGCTGCCGTCCCGGGCCACCGCGTCCGCCAGCGGCCCGAGCAGCCCGTCGATCGGCCGCTCGCGGTAGCCGGTGGCGGCGACCACCGCGTCGGTCACCCAGGTCGCCGTGCTGCCCTCCTGCCGGTGCCGCAGGCCCAGCGCGATCCGCTCGCCGTCCCGCCGCGCCGACACGACCTCCACGCCGGGCGTCAGCGTGACGCCGGGCCAGCCGCCGCCGATCGTGCGGCGGTACAGCTCGTCGTGGATGTCGGCGATGGTCTCGGCGTCGATGCCCTTGTAGAGCTGCCATTGCGCGGGCAGCAGCCGGTCGCGCTCGGCCTCGGGCAGCCGGTGGAAGAAGCGCGTGTAGTCCGGCGTGAACTGCTCCAGCCCGAGCTTGGAGTACTCCATCGGCGCGAACGACACCGTCCGCGTCACCCACCGCAGGCCGTCCGGCTGCTTGCGGTGCCGCAGCAGGTCCAGGAACACCTCCGCGCCGGACTGGCCCGAGCCGACGACCGTCACCGCGGGCAGTGCGAGCAGCCGTTCCCGCTCGGACAGGTACTCCGCGGAGTGGATCACCGGCACGTCCGGATCGTCCGCGAGCGCCCGCAACGGTTCCGGCACCCACGGCTCGGTGCCGATGCCGAGCACCACGTTGCGCGCGCTGATCTCGCCGGCGGCCGCGCGCAGGCGGAACAGCCCGTCGCGCCACTCGATCCCGGTGACGGTGGTGCCGAACCGGCAGCTGCCCAGCCGCCGCGACACCCAGCGGCAGTAGTCGTCGTACTCGGCGCGCGGGATGTGGAAGCGCTCGGCGAAGTAGAACGGGAAGAGCCGGTCCTTCGCGTGCAGGTAGTTCACAAAGGACAGTGCGCTGGTCGGATCGGCCAGCGAGACCAGGTCGGCCAGGAACGGCACCTGCAGCGTCACGTCGTCGAGCAGCAGCCCGGGGTGCCAGCGGAACTCGGGGCTGCGCTCGTACAGCGTGACGGTCAGGTCCGCGACCGGCTCGGCGAGCGCGGCCAGCGACAGGTTGGCCGGGCCGATCCCGACCCCGGCCAGATCGACCGGAGTCACCGCAGGACCACCTCGGCGGCCTGGGCGGCGGCGGTCGCGGCCAGCGCGTCCAGCAGCGGGCGGTAGTCCTCCGCGGTCGCCCGCGGGTGCAGCAGGGTCAGCTTCAGCCACACGCCGTCGGCCATGGTGGCGCGGCCGACGATCGCGGTGCCGGCTTCCAGCAGCGTGCGGCGCACCCGGGCGACCAGTTCGTCGTCGGCGTCGGCCGGTTTGAACAACACGGTGGACAGCGCCGGCCTGCCCCACAGCCGCAGCGCGGGGTGCCGCTCGATCATCTCGGCGACCTCGGCGGCGGTGGCGCAGCAGTGTTCCACGAGCGCGCCCACGCCCTCGATGCCCAGCGCGCGGAAGGTGACGGCCATCCGGAACGCGTCGGGACGGCGGGACGTGCGGATCGAGCGGCCCAGCAGGTCCGGCAGCCCGGCCTCGGTGTCGTCACCGGCGTTGAGGTACTCGGCGCGCACGGACAACGCCGACAGATCCGCGGCGTCGCGCACCGCGAGCAGGCCCGCGGAGATCGGCTGCCAGCCGAACTTGTGGGCGTCCAGCGCCACCGAATCCGCCTGGTCGAGCCCGTCGAGCAGGGGCTCGAGCTGCGCGCTGCACAGGGCGAGCCCGCCGTAGGAGGCGTCCACGTGCAGGCGGGCACCGTGGCGGCGGCACACCTCCGCGACCTCGCGCAGCGGGTCGATCTCGCCGGTGTCGGTGGTGCCCGCGGTGGCGACCACGACCGCGGGCCCGCCGAGGGCGCGCAGGGTCTCCGCCAGCGCGGCCGGGCGCATGCGCTCGCCGTCGCAGTCCACCGGAACCGGCGCGGGCAGCCCGAGCAGCCACGCGGCGCGGGCCACGCTGTGGTGCGCGGTGCGCCCGCACACCGGGCGCACGGCCGGGTCCGGCTCGCGCGCGAGCAGCAGCCCGAGCAGGTTCGATTCGGTGCCGCCGGTGGTGACCACGGCGTCCGGCGCGGGCGCGTCCGGGTAGCACAGCCGGGCGATCAGGGTGACCAGCTCGCGTTCGATCTCGCTGGCGACCGGCGCCTGGTCCCACGAGTCCATCGACGGGTTGAGCGCGCTCGCCACCACGTCGGCGGCGACGGCGACCGCGAGCGGCGGGCAGTGCAGGTGCGCCGCGCACGCCGGGTCGGCGGGGTCGACCGAGCCCGCGGCCAGCAGCCGGGACAGCTCGGTAAGCGCTTGCTCCGCGCCCACGCCGGTGGCCCCGGCCAGGGGTTCCGCGCCGGTCAGGGCCGCCACCCCGGCCGCGACGGCCGCGGGTCCGCCCGCCGGGCCCGGTCCCCCGCGCTCCGCCGCGCCCTCGCCCATCGCGTCGAGGACCAACGGGATCAGCTCGGCCAGCCGCCGGTGACCCTCCCGGCCGCCGGCCAGCCCGGCGCCCTCCGGCATCGATTCGCCCACTCACCGCTCCTTAGGTATGCCTACGCTAAGCCACGATACGGACACCGTGCGCCGCGGGCACACCCCCGGCGGGCACGTTCCTCCCAAAGTGCCCGCCCGGGGAGCGCAAGTCATGCCGCCAAAGGGGTCACAGCGGCGTGTGCCGGGTCACCGGGGTGCCAGCGCCTCCACCTGCCGCACCGGGTCCTCGCCGGTGGGCAGCAGCGCGATCACCGGCGTGGTCAGCCCGTTGTCCACATAGGACTGGATCTTCGCGCGGCACTCCTCCGGGCTGCCGTGCACGATCAGGTCGTCGACCACCTCGTCCGGAATCACCTCGTTCGCCCGTTTGCGATCGCCGGCCCGCCACGCCTCGTGCATCGGCGCGAGCGCCTCGCCGCGGCCGAGCCAGTCGTGGAACGCCGCGTACACCGGCACCGTGAGGTAGCTGCTGATCAGCATCCGGCCCAGGCCACGCGCGGCGTCGCGGTCGGTGGTCGGGCAGACGAAGATCCGGGCCGCCAGCTCGGTGTCCGGCCCGACCTCGGCGCGCACCTGCCGGACGTCGGCGGGCGAGAGCCAGTTCGTGATCGCGCCGTCGGCTTCCTTGGCGGCCAGTTTGAGCATGCCCGGCCGCAAGGCGGCGAGCATGATCGGCGGAGCCGGTTCCGGCGCGCGTTCCAGCCGGAACTTGCTGACCGAGAACGTCTCGTATTCCGCGGTCACCTTCTCCCCCGCCAGGGCCGCACGCAGGAACCGCAGGGTGTCGCGGGTGCGGGCGAACGGCTTGTCGAACGCGGCGGCGTTCCAGCCCTGCACGATCACCGGTGAGGACGCGCCGATGCCGAGCACGAACCGGCCGGGCGCGGCCTCGGCCAGGGTCGCCGCGGACATCGCCAGCAGGCCGGGACCGCGCGTGTAGACCGGCACGATCGCGGTGCCCAGCCGCAGCTCCGGCGCCCACTGTGAAGCCAGCAGCAGCGGCGAGAACGCGTCCGTCCCGGCGGTCTCGGCCGACCACGCGTCGGTGTAGCCGAGCGCGGGCAGCCGCTCGATCAGCTCACGGTGCGCGATCAGCGGCACCCCGGTCAGCGGAATCGTGATTCCCCAGCGCTTCATCGCGCAGCAGCCTCCAGCTCTCGGTTGATCCAGTCCACCTGTACCTTCATCAGGTTCTCCGCGACCTCTTCGGCCTGCGGGGTCATGTGGGTCGCGCCGACCAGCGGCAGGAACACGTGCGGGCGGCCCGCGGCCAGCAGCGCCGAGGACAGCCGCAGCGCGTGCGCGACGAACACGTTGTCGTCGGCCAGGCCGTGCACGATCAGCAGCGCGCGCCGCAGCTCCGGCGCACTGGCGATCAGCGAGTTGCGCTCGTAGGACTCCGGCTCCTCGTCCGGCACGCCGAGGTAGCGCTCGGTGTAGTGGGTGTCGTAGAGGGACCAGTCGGTGACCGGGGCCCCCGCGACCGCCGCGTGGAAGACGTCCGGGCGGCGCAGCACGGCCAGCGCGGACAGGTACCCGCCGTAGGACCAGCCGCGGATCGCCACCCGGGACAGGTCCAGCTCGGGGTGGTCGGCGGCCACCGCGTGCAGCGCGTCCACCTGGTCGGTGAGCGTCACCTCGGCCAGCTCGCGCACGATCTCCTTCTCCCACGCCGGACCGCGGCCCGGGGTGCCGCGGCCGTCCGCGACCAGGACCGCGAAGCCCTGGTCGGCCAGCCACTGCGAGGTGAGGAAGGCGTTGCGGCTCTGCAGGACGCGCTGCGCGTGCGGGCCGCCGTAGGGGTCGAGCAGGACGGGCAGCTTGCCGTCCTCGGGCCGGTAGCCGGTGGGCAGGAGCAGCGCGGCACGCAGGCCGCGCTCGCCGACGGTGAGCCACTCCGGGTCGGGTTCGAGGCCCGGGTCGACCGGGTAGGACTCGACGTTGGCCAGCGGGCGGCCGTCGCGCAGCACGCTGACCTCGGGGCCGCTGCGGCGCAGGCTCCACGACGACAAGACGGTGATCTCCGCGGTGCCGGCGCCGACGTGCACGCCGTCGGTGCCGGACAGCCGGGTCACGCCGTCCGGCCCGGTGCGGTAGACGTGGATCTGCGTGGGGTCCTCGGCCGAAGCGCTGAACAGGACCTCCGCGCCGACGTGCAGCACGGAGCGGACCTGCAGGCCGGGCCCGGTGACCGGGTCGCCGTCGATCACCAGCCGGTAGCTGCCGTCGGCGGCGCTGACGTGCACCAGCCGCCCGTCGGCGGTCCAGGCCGGCACGCCCGGCACGATCTCGACCCAGTGCGGATCGGTTTCGGTGTGCAGCAGCTTGGTGGAGCCGTCGGCCGGGTCCACCGCGTAGATCGCGAGTTCCCGCTGGTCCCGGGGCTGCACGGCGAGCAGCGGCGGGCCAGCGGCCGTCCAGTGCACCGCGACGAGGTACTCCCAGTCGCCGCGCTCGACGTCGACCCGGGTGCCGTCGAGACCGCAGAAGGACAGCGAGACGTCGACGTTCGTGGTGCCGGCGGCCGGGTAGGCGACGGTGTTCGCACCGGACTCGGGGTGGGCCGGGTCGGAGATGGTCCAGCGGGGCACGCCGGTGCGGTCGGTGCGCTCGACGAGCAGGCTCTGCCCGTCGGGCGACCACCAGTAGCCGCGGGCGCGGCCCAGTTCCTCGGCGGCGATGAACTCGGCCAGGCCCCAGGCGATGTCCTCGCCGTCCTCACCGGCGAGCACCGTGTCCTCGCGTGTGGCGAGGTCGATGATGCGCAGCTGGCGGTCCCGGACGTAGGCGACGTGGGTGCCGGGCGGGTTCGGCCGCGGGTCGACGACCGAGGTGTCGACCAGCTCGGACACCTCACGGCTGGCCAGGTCGACGGTGTAGAGCTTGCCGGACAGGGAGAACGCGGCCAGGCGGAACTCGTCGTCGACGGCGTAGCCGACCACGCCGCCCGCGCTCTCCCGCATGCGCTCGCGGCGCGCCCGCTCCTCCGGTGGCAGCTCCTCCTCGCCGGGCAGCAGCTCCGCGGCGTCCACGACCTTGGTTTCGGTCCCGGTGGCGAGGTCGAATTCCCACAGGCTGTTGCGCCGGTCGGTGCCGGACTCCGAACGCAGGAACAGCAGCCGGGCCCCGTCGGGCGCGACGCGGAACTCGCGTGGGGTGCCGAGGGTGAAGCGCTGGGTGCGGGCCTGCTGGCGAAGGAAGGAGAGCTCGTCGGTCACGCCTCGCACTCTGTCAAACCGGCACCGCTCTTGGCGACCCGTGCACGGGGGAACAACGAATTGCCACCTGGCGGCGGAACTGCGCAACGATCAGTCCGCCGAAACAACGATCGACGGATGATTCCCAGCCTGAACTGCCCTTAGCCTGATGTCATGACGACCTCCGCGGCCGAGTTCATCGCGCTCGACGAGCGCTGGAGCACGCACAACTACCACCCGCTGCCCGTCGTGATCGCCGAGGCCGAGGGCGCCTGGGTGACCGACGTCGAGGGCCGCCGGTACCTCGATTTCCTGTCCGCCTACTCGGCGCTGAACTTCGGGCACCGGCACCCCGCGCTGATCGCCGCCGCGCAGGAGCAGCTGGCGCGGGTCACGCTGACCTCGCGCGCGTTCCACCACGACCAGCTGGGCGCGTTCTGCCGCGAGCTGGCCGAGCTGACCGGCACCGAGATGGTGCTGCCGATGAACTCCGGCGCCGAAGCGGTGGAATCCGCGCTGAAGGTCGCCCGGAAGTGGGCCTACGAGGTGAAGGGCGTGCCGGACGGGCGGGCCGAAATCGTGGTCGCCGGGTCGAACTTCCACGGCCGCACCACCACGATCATCTCGTTCTCCACCGACGAGTCCGCGCGCGCCGGGTTCGGCCCGTACACGCCGGGGTTCACGGTGGTGAAGTACGGCGACGCGGCGGCGCTGCGCGACGCGATCACCGAGCGCACCGCGGCGGTCCTGCTGGAGCCGATCCAGGGCGAGGCCGGGGTGCTGGTGCCGCCGGAGGGGTACCTGGCCGAGGCGCGCCGGCTGTGCGACGAGGCCGGGGCGCTGCTGATCGCCGACGAGATCCAGTCCGGACTGGCCCGCACCGGGACGCTGCTGGCGCTGGAGCACACCGGGGTGCGCGCCGACCTGTACACGCTGGGCAAGGCGCTGGGCGGCGGGATCCTGCCGCTGTCCGCGGTGGTCGGCCGGGCCGACGTGCTGGGCGTCCTCAAGCCGGGCGAGCACGGTTCGACGTTCGGCGGCAACCCGCTGGCGTGCGCGGTCGGCCGGGCGGTGATCGGGCTGCTGTCCGCCGGCGAGTTCCAGCGGCGGTCCACGGAGCTGGGGGCGCGCATGCACACGCGCCTCGGTGAGCTGGTCGGGCACGGGCTGGCGGAGGTGCGCGGACGCGGCCTGTGGGCGGGCATCGACATCACGCCGGGCGGGTTGTCGGGCCGCGAGGCGTGCGAGGCCCTGGCTACAAAGGGCCTGCTGGCGAAGGAGACCCACGGCGCGACGCTGCGGCTGGCCCCACCGCTGACGATCACGGAGGCCGATTTGGATCGGGGGCTGGACATCCTGGCGGAGGTCCTGGGCCGCTGACCGCCGCCGTGGACCCCGCCGCCGCGAAGTGGCACTCGGCGCAGCGGGCGCGGAACTCACGCGCGGGAGCGCGGGACTCGCGCGCGGGAGCGCGGGACTCGCGCGCGGGAGCGTGGGACTCGCGCGCGGGAGCGTGGGACTCGCGCGCGGGAGCGCGGGACTCGCGCGCGGGAGCGCGGGACTCGCGCGCGGGAGCGTGGAACTCGCCGCCGCGAACGTGGCACTCGCCGTCGCGAACGTGGCACTCGCCGTCGCGAGCACGGCCACCGCGGGCGCGAACGTGGAACTCGCGCGCGGGAGCGTGGGACTCGCGCGCGAGAGCGTGGGACTCGCGTGCCGCGGTTGAAACCCTCCGTCCCTCCCGTACGTTGGGCAGGCAACGGAGGGAGCAGGGGATGGAACGGGCACTGGTGCCGGGCGAGGCGAGCGATCCGGAGGAGCTGCACGCGCGGGGCCGGGAGCTGGGTGAGCGCACCCCGCCGACCGCGCACGACCACGCCGCCGCGGGGGAGCACCGGCCGGGCGTCGCCGAGTTCGTCGAGCGCAGCAACGAAGGGCGGCTCGGCGAGCTGATCCCCCTGCGGATCGGGCGCATGATCGCCTCCCCGTTCGCGTTCTTCCGGGGCGCGGCCGGGCTGCCGGTCGGCGACCTGGCCGGCACCCCGCACAGCGGCCTGTCCGCCCAGATCTGCGGTGACGCGCACGCCGCGAACTTCGGCCTGTACGGCACACCGGACGGGCAGATCGTCATGGACATCAACGACTTCGACGAGACCATCCGCGGCCCGTGGGAGTGGGACCTCAAACGCCTCGCCGCGAGCCTGGTCCTCGCCGGGCGCGAGGGTGGCGTGTCCGAAGAGGACTGCCGGGACGCGGCCGAGGACGCGGTCAAGTCCTACCGGCGCGTGGTGCGCCAGCTCGGCGAGGCGTCGTTCCTGCGGTCGTGGAACGCGCTCGGCGACGCGGACGCACTGTCCAAAGTGAAGGCCCACGACCTCGCCGACGAGTTCAGCGAGGCCACCGAAAAGGCCCGCCGCAACACCAGCGCCCGCGTCTCCGCCGAGTGGACCGAGCGCATCGACGACCACACCACCGGCCTGAGCCGCCACCGGTTCGTCGAGGACCCGCCCGTGCTGCGGCACGTCGACGAGGCCACCGCGGACGCCGTCGCGGACGGGCTGGTGTCCTATGTGCACACGCTGCGGGAGTCGCGGCGCAACCTGATCGCCCGCTACCGCATCGCCGACGTCGCCTTCCGCGTGGTCGGCACCGGCAGCGTCGGGCTGCGCAGCTACCTCGTGCTGCTGCACGGCAACACCGACGAGGACCTGGTGCTGCAGGTCAAGGAGGCCCGGCCGTCCGCGCTCACGCCGTACCTGCCGGAGCACCGCACCGAGCACGAGGGACAGCGGATCGTGCACGGCGCCCGCCTGGTGCAGGCCGAGACCGACATCCTGCTCGGCTGGACCACCGTCGCGGGCAGGCCGTTCATCGTGCGCCAGTTCCGCAACTACAAGGGCGAGATCGAACCCACCGAGCTGGGCGGCAAGGACCTCGACGACTACGGCCGCCTCGCCGGCGCGCTGCTCGCCCGCGCCCACATCCGCTCGGTCCACCCGCGGCTGCTGGCGGGATACTTCGACGGTGACGACCAGCTCGACGAGGCGATCGGCCGCTACGCCGTCCGGTACGCCGACCAGACCGAGGCCGACCACGCCGAACTGGTCACGGCGGTCAAGAACGGCCGGTTCCCGGCGATCACGGACTGACGCGTGAGGTGGGGCCTCGCGGCGGTCTGCCTGCTGGCCGCGGTGGCGATCGGCGTCCCGTTCGCCGGGGACACCACGGCGAGCGGGCCCGACGCGACGATCACCGCGTGGATCGGCGACGCGGTCGGCGGGCAGCCCGCGCTGCTGCGGTTGTTCGTGCTGCCCACCGAACCGGTCGTGCTGCTGCCGCTGCTGGCGATCGTGGTGCTCGCCTGCGCGCTGGGCCGCCGCTGGGACGGCGTGGCATTGGCGGTGCTCGGGGTCGCGGTGCCGGTCGCGCTCAACACCTGGGTGCTCAAGCCGCTGTTCGACCGGATGAAGACCGACTACCTCGCCTACCCGAGCGGGCACACGGTCAGCATGGTCGCCACGCTCACCGTGCTGGTGCTGCTCGCCCGGCCCGGGACGGCGAAAGCCGTCACCGTCGCAGTGAGCGCGGTGGTCCTGGTGATCGCCGGCATCGGGCTCGTCGGCCTGGGCTACCACTACCCCACCGACGTGCTGGGCGGCGCGTGCTTCGCCGTCGCCGTGGTGCTCGCGCTCAGCTCACCGACGCGGCGTCTCGCGCCAGCGCGGTCAGCCGGCTCACCGCCCGCAGGTACTTCTTCCGGTAGCCCCCCTGCAGCATCTCCTCGGTGAACAGCGCCGCCAGCGACTCACCGGAGACGACCACCGGGACGGCCCGGTCGTAGAGCCGGTCGGCGAAGGCGACCAGCCGCAGCGCGACGTTCTGGTCCGGCGCCGGCCGCACCCCGCGGATGTGCACCACCGACACGCCGTCGACGAGACGGCCGTAGCGGGACGGGTGCAGCTTCGCCAGGTGCGCGCACAACGCGTCGAAGTCGTCGAGCGTCGAGCCCTCCCGGCTGTCCGCCGACGCGAGCAGGGTCTCCTCGTCCACCGGCGGCGGCGCCTCGGGCAGGCCGCGGTGCCGGTAGTCCGGCCCGTCCACCCGCACCACGGAGAACCGCGACGACAGCGACTGGATCTCGCGCAGGAAGTCCTCGGCCGCGAACCGGCCCTCGCCGAGCTTGTCCGGCAGCGTGTTCGAGGTCGCCGCGACGTACACGCCGGCGTCGGTCAGTTCCCGCAACAGGCGGGTGACCAGCATCGTGTCGCCCGGGTCGTCCAGCTCGAACTCGTCGATGGCGAGCAGCCGGTGCTCGGACAGCCGCCGCACCGCCTCGCCGAAGCCGAGCGCGCCGACCAGATGGGTCAGTTCGACGAACGTGCCGTAGGCCTTGGGCGAGGGCGCGTCGTGCCAGGTCGAGGCGAGCAGGTGGGTCTTGCCGACGCCGAACCCGCCGTCCAGGTAGAGGCCCTGCGTGCCGGGCGCGGGCGCGGACCCGCCGCCGAACAGCGACCGCAGCCTCGACTTCCTGGGCGCCGCCTTTTCGATGCGCGCCGCGAACGCCGAGCACGACTCGACCGCCTGGGCCTGGCTCGGCTCGTCCGGGTTCGGCACGTACGTGGCGAACCGCACGGCGTCGAAGCGCGGCGGCGGCACCAGGGCGGCGATCAGCTCGTCCGCTCCCAGCTCGGGCTGC
Organism: Amycolatopsis thermalba; assembly: GCF_003385215.1. Classification (GTDB taxonomy): domain Bacteria; phylum Actinomycetota; class Actinomycetes; order Mycobacteriales; family Pseudonocardiaceae; genus Amycolatopsis_E; species Amycolatopsis_E thermalba. The sequence goes on from NZ_PQHW01000010.1 coordinate 92,978, forward strand.
CGGTCGGTGAGGTGCGCGGGCATTCGTCAAGGCTAACGGTGGCGGCTCCGCCTGCCCTGACGGCGGCGGCGTGATGTGATGGAGATCGTGCGCAGCCTGTGGCCCGACCCCCTCGACGACGTGACCGACGACGACCTGGACCGGATCTACGGCTACCCGGCGGACCTGGACCGGCCGTTCGTGCAGGCCAACTTCACCGCCTCCGCCGACGGCGCCTCGACCCTGGAGGGCCGGTCCGAGGGCCTGTCCGGCCCGGCGGACAAGCGGATCTTCTTCCACGGCCGCCTGCTGGCCGACGTCGTGCTGGCCGGCGCCGGCACCGTCCGCGCGGAGAACTACCGCGGCGCCCGCACCAGCCCGGAACGCCGCGAGCGCCGGGCCCGGCTCGGGCTGGCCGAGGTCCCGCCGATCGCGGTGGTCACCGGCAGCGCCCGGCTCGACCCGTCGGCGCCGCTGTTCACCGACACCACGGTGCCGCCGATCATCATCACCACCGAGCACGCCCCCGCGGACCGGCGGCGCGCCCTCGCGGACGCGGGCGCGGACCTCCTCATCGCCGGCGTGGAGACCATCGACCTGCGGAGCGCGCTCGACCAGCTCGCCGAGCGTGGGCTGATGCGCATCAACTGCGAGGGCGGGCCGCACCTGTTCGGCGAGCTGGTCGCCGAGGACCTGGTCGACCAGCTGTGCCTGACGGTCGCGCCGCTGCTGGCCGGCGGCGGCGCGGACCGCATCGCGATCGGCCGGATGGCGTCCGAGGCCCGCGACATGGACCTGGCATCGATCCTGGTCGAAGACGGTTTCACGATGCTGCGGTACCGCCGCCGCCCGTAAGGTGGGCAGATGCTGCCGCTGACCCCGCCGATCCAGCCGATGCTGGCGAAACCGGCGAAGTCGATCCCGGACTCCGACGAGCTGCTGTTCGAGCCCAAGTGGGACGGCTTCCGCTGCCTCGTCTTCCGCGACGGCGACGAGCTGACGCTGCAGTCGCGGGCCGGGAAGCCGCTGAACCGGTACTTCCCGGAGGTCCTGGCGCAGCTGCCGCCGCTGCTGCCCGACCGGGTGGTGCTGGACGGTGAACTGGTCGTCGGCCGCGAGGGGCACCTCGACTTCGACGCGCTCACCGAGCGGATCCACCCGGCCGAGTCGCGCATCCGGCTGCTCGCCGAGCAGACCCCGGCCACGTTCGTCGCGTTCGACCTGCTCGCCCTGGGGGACGAGGCGTTCCTCGGCGAGCCGACCAGCACGCGGCGGGATCGCCTGGCGGAACTCGCCGGGCAGGACCTGAACATCACCCCGGCGACCACCGACCCGGCCACCGCGCGGCACTGGTTCGAGCTGTTCGAGGGCGCCGGGCTGGACGGGGTGATCGGCAAACCGCTGGACGCCGGGTACGAGCCGGGCAAGCGGATCATGATCAAGTACAAGCATTCGCGCACCGCCGACTGCGTGGTGGCCGGGCTGCGCTGGCACAAGGATTCCACGCCCGGCGAGGCCGTCGGATCGCTGCTGCTCGGGCTCTACGACGACAACGGCGTGCTGCACCACCCGGGTGTGGTGGGGTCGTTCCCGGTGAAGCGGCGCAGGGAGCTGGCGGAGGAGTTCGCCGGCCTGATCACCGACGGCGCCGGGCACCCGTGGCTGGACGGCACGGTCGAGGGGCAGCGCCTGCCCGGCGGCGTCACGCGGTGGCGCTCGACCGAGCAGCCGTGGGTGCCGCTGCGGCCGGAGCGGGTCGTCGAGGTCGCCTACGAGCACACCGAGGGCGGGCACCCGTCCCGGTTCCGGCACACCGCGCAGTTCATCCGCTGGCGCCCCGACCGCGAGCCGGACTCGTGCACCTACGCCCAGCTCGAGGAGGTCGCCCGCTACGACCTGGACGCGGTCTTCCACGGCGAGGTCAAGCGGACCCGCTGATGACCGGCCGGATCGAACGACACGCGCTGCGGAGCCCGGGACGGCTGGCCGTCCTCGCGACGGCCCACCTGTGCCGCCGCCACCGCCGCTCGCCGGAGACGCTCGTCCGGGTGATGTGCCAGGCCCGGAACGACGAGGCGGCCGACCGGGCGCGCACCACGCTGGAGCGCGCGTGGCACACCAGCCCGCTGTGGCGGGAGAAGATCTGGCACGCCATGCGGGCGGTCCTGGCGGCCGAAGCGGACCGCAACGCCCGGGACGGCCGGGATCTGCCGTGGGTGGTCATCCTGGCGCTGGTGGACGTCCGGCCCGGGCTCATCGCCCGCTACGACCAGCGCCAGCTGCGCGAGATGCTGCTGAGCGCGGTGGGCGAGCCCGACGTCCCGTACGTGGTCGCCGCCGCCCGCCGGGCGCTGGACCGGCTGCCCGGCGGGCCCACGCAGCCGGCCCGGCCGGCTCCCCGGCGGTCGTCCGCGCCCGGCCACTACCGGCCCGGCGGAACCGGGACCGCGGGCTCCGGCGGGTTCAGCACGGGCGGGTTCACCGTCCACGGCGTCTGAGCGCACCGACCCCGCTCACCCCCGGCACACCGGCGTCGTGCGAACCTCGGGGGCGAACACGCACCCAGGGAAAGAGGAACGTCGTGCCGCGCCGTGGTCTCGTGCTCGCTGTGCTGCTGTCGGCCCTCCTCGCCGGCTGCACGGCGGGGCCGTCGAAACGGCCGCCGGTCGTGGAGAACGACGAGCCGGTGTCCTCCGCGCCGGCCAGCTCCGCCACGGACGTGCCGCTGCCGCCGCTGACCGAACCGCGCTCGCCCGCACTGGACTGGGCCGACTGCGACGCCCAGACCCGCAGCCGGCTCGGCACCGAAGCGCCCGGCTACCTGCGGTTCAGCTGCGGCACCGTGATGTCCACACTGGACGACCCCGCCCTGCCGGGCCGCGTGCAGACCCGCGTGTCCGTCCTCAAGGCGGGCAACGGCGCGATTCCGCTGGTCGTGGTCAACGACGTCGCGGGCGAGCCCGGCACCCTCCACGCCGCGCGGCTCGCCTCGGCGCTGCCGCCCGCGCTGTTACAGCGGTTCTCGCTGATCGGCGTCGACCGGCGCGGCACCGGCGAGTCGGACCCGCTGTCGTGCGTGCCCGAGGACACCCGCAGCCAGCTGCTCAACCAGGACCCGGCCGACGACGACCTGGAACCGCTGCTGGACGCCGCCCGCAAGGCCGGGCAGCAGTGCGCGATCGACCTCGGTGGCGCGCAGCAGGCGTTCGACAGCTGGCGCACCGCGGGCGATCTCGAGGAGATCCGCGACGAGCTGGGCGTGCCGAAACTGCACGCGCTCGCGCACGGCGAGGGTTCGCACGTGCTGATCTCCTACGCGGCCCGGTTCCCGGAGCGGGTCGGGCGGTTCGTGATGGACGGCATCCCGGACCCCTCCAGCGACACGGTCACCGTGCTCGGCGACCTGGCCGCCGCGCAGCAGGCCACCCTCGACGCCTACGGCCGGGCGGTCGGCCAGGACGCGGCGGTGACAGTGAACGCCGTGATGGACCGGTTGCGCGCGGCGCCGCAGGTCCTGCCCGGCGGCGCCGAGGTCGGCGCGGGCACGGCGCTGCGGGCGGTGGTCACCGGGCTCGCCGACCGCACCCGCTGGACCGAGCTGGCCCGGGCTCTGGACGCCGGCCGGGCGGGCGACGTCCGCGGACTCGCCGGGTTCGTCGCACCGATGCTCAACGGCTCGGACGTCTCGCCGTCCCGCCTGGACGGCACGCTCGCCACCGAGTGCAACGACACGGTCGAGCGGATGCCCGCCGACCGGATCTCCGGGCTGACCACCGAGCTGCGCGGCCGCTACCCCGTCTTCGGCGGGCTGGTGACGCAGCGGCTCGTGTGGTGCCTGCCGTGGCCGGCGCGCACCGAGCCGCTGCCCACGCTGGGCACCTCCGGGCTGCCGCCGATCCTGGTCACCAGCACCCTGACCGACCCGGTCACCCCGGAGACCGGCACGGTGCGCGCGGCGCAGCAGATCCCGAGCGTGGTGCGGGTCGCGTGGCAGGGCGCCGGGCACGGGGCGCTCGGCTCGCCGTGCGCGGCCGAAGCGGTGCGCGCGTTCCTCGTCGACGGCAAGGTCCCGGCCGACGGCACCCTCTGCCCCGCTTAGGGGACCCGGCGCGGCCCCCGTTTAGGCTTGTCCTCCATCCGCCGGACCACTGAGTACTGGGAGTGACTGTGCCGTCTTCCGCGGTCGAGACGCCGGCTGTGACGCCGGCGCCCCGGGACAGCGCGCGACGACCGATTCCCTGGATCGCCGTGTGGCCCGTCCTCGTGCTGGGCGCGGTCGCCGGGTTCTGGTACGTCAGAGAGGTCCTGACCCACCTGCCCGCGCTGCTGCACCTGCTCGACCTGGGCGTCTACCGGATCGCGGGCGAGCGCGTGCTCGGCGGCGTGTCCGTCTACGACACGCCGCTGCTGGGCAACATCCGCGGGCACTGGGAGTTCGTCTACACCCCGTTCGCCGCGCTGTTGTTCACGCCGCTGGCGCCACTGAAGGGTGAACTCTTCACGTGGGTGGGCGCGCTCGGTGACTACGCGATGCTGGCCGTCGGCGTGTGGGCGGCGCTGTCGCTGCTGCGGTTCCGGCGGGATCTGCGCTTGGTGCTGGTCAGCCTGGCGGTCGCGGCGCTGCTGATGTGGTGCGAGCCGGTGCGCGAGACGATGGCGTTCGGGCAGATCAACATCCTGCTCATGACGCTGGTGCTGCTCGACCTGGCGCTGCCGGACTCGTCGAAGGTCAAGGGCGCGCTGATCGGCATCGCCGCCGGGATCAAGCTGACACCCGCGTTCTTCGTGCTGTACCTGCTGGTGACACGCCGCTACCGGGCGGCGATCGTCGCCGCGGGCACGTTCGTGGTGACCGTGGCGGCCGGGTTCGCGTTCCTGTGGCGCGACTCGGTGACGTTCTGGTCCGGTGCGTTCATGGACCCGACACGCGTGGGCGTGCCGGAGAACCCGGCGAACGAGTCGCTGCGCGGGTTCTTCGCGCGGGCGACCGGGGTGACCGGCGGGATGCAACTCGTGTGGCTGCTGGCCGCGGCCGCGACCGCCGTGGTGTGCCTGCTGCTGGCGCGCCGCCTGGCCGCCCGCGGTGAGGAGCTGGTGGCGGCGACGCTGTGCGGCCTGGCGACGACGGCCGTGTCGCCCTACAGCTGGGTGCACCACTGGGTGTGGCTGGCGATGCTGCTGATCTGCCTGGCGAACGTCGCGCTGCGCGGGTCGGTGCTGGGGTGGATCGGGCTGGCCGGGGCCGCGCTCATCACCTCCGGCGGGGTGCTGCCGCTGATCGGCTTCGAGGCCGACACGGTGCTGGGCTTCCAGCCGGCCGGGCTGACGTGGCTGTTCCAGAACGCCTACCTGTGGCTGACGTTCGCGGTGTTCGTGGCGGTCGCGCTGTACTACCGGACGCCGAAGGACCCGGCGGCGCTGCCCACGGCGACCGCCTCCGCCAGCAGCCGGTAGGAGTCCAGCATCTCGGCGCGGTCGTAGGTGCTCGTGGTCACCAGGACCTCGTCGGCGCCGGTGCGGTCCACCAGGCCGGCCAGGGCCGCGGCCGCCGCGTCCGGGGTGCCGGCGATCTGCCCCTGCCGGGCGTCGTCGAAGTAGCGTCGTTCGCGGTCGGTCATCGGGGTCGCCAGGATCTCCCCCGCCGGGCGCAGCGGCGGGAACACGCCGTGCGTGCGCGACCAGGCCGACGACCACGCCTCCGGCACCAGCAGCCGCTCGGCGGCCGCGCGCGTCCCGGCCACCGCGACCGTCGCCGAGACGATCACGTACGGCATCGGGCAGCGGGACGACGGGACGAAGCCGTCGCGGTAGCGGGTGATCGCCTCGATCATGGGTGCCTCGCCGCGCACCGAGCCGATGACCAGCGGCAGCCCCAGCTCGGCGGCCAGGTCCGCGCCCGCCCCGGTGGCCAGCAGGAACGCCGGGACCGGCTGCCCCTCGGCCGGGAAGGCGTGCACCCCGGGGAACGCGCGCTGGGTGCCGTCGAGGTAGCCGAGCAGCAGCCGGACCTGCTCGCCGAAGCGGTCGGCGTCGTCCTTGTCGTGGCCGAGCGCGCGCCGCACGCCGCCGGTGAACCCGACCGAGCGGCCCAGCCCCATGTCGATCCGGCCCGGGTGCAGAGCCTCCAGCACACCGAACTGCTCCGCCACGACGAGCGGCTGGTGGTTGGGCAGCATCACGCCACCGGTGCCGACGCGGATGCGCGAGGTGGCATCAGCGACGGCGGCGGCGAGCACGGTGGGCGCGGACCCGGCCACCCCGGGCACGCTGTGGTGCTCGGACACCCAGAACCGGTGGTAGCCCAGTTCCTCGGCCTCCCGCGCGAACGCCACGGTCTCGCGCAGGGCCTGAGCGTGGGTGCCACCTTCGCGGGTACGGGACCGATCGAGCACGGACAGCTTCACGCCTTGGTCAACACGCCGGCCCCGCCACGTGTTCCGGTCCCGGCGCGAGCAGCGTCACTCGGAGCGGACCGGACCGGCACGAAGATCGCCCGGGCGAGGCCGGTGAGCACCGATCCGCTGCACACCTGCCACCCGCGGCCACCTCACGTGCCCGGCCGCGCCTTGCTCGGCTGCACGCGCTTCGGCTCGCCGGGCATCTTCGGATAATCCGGCGGGTACGGCATCTCGCCCAGGCCGTGGTCGCGCTCGTCGCGGGCGTACCACTCCAGCGCCGTCTCCAGGCCGAACGCCCGGTCGTCGATGGCGGCGTGCGGGTCGCCGTGCTCGGCCAGCCAGTCCGGCACCGTGAGCACGTCGAAGTCGTCCGGGTCGGCCTCGGGCAGCTGCTCCCACGTCAGCGGCGTGGACACCGTGGCCCGGGGCGTGCCGCGCACCGACCACGACGACGCCACCGTCCGGTCCCGCGCCGCCTGGTTGTAGTCGAGGAACACGCGGCCGCCGCGCTCCTCCTTCCACCACGCGATCGTGGCGAGATCGGGCACGCGCCGCTCCACCTCGCGACCCAGCGCGATCACCGCGTGCCGCACGTCGACGAAGTCCCACTCCGGCCGGATCCGCACCAGCACGTGCACGCCGCGCCCGCCGGAGGTCTTCGGGTACCCGGTCAGCCCGGCGTCCGCCAGCACCTCCCGCACCACCAGCGCCACGCGGACCGCGTCGCCGAACCCGGATCCGTCCGGGGGATCCACGTCGATGCGCAGTTCGTCCGGATGGTCCACATCGGCCCGCCGGACCGGCCACGGGTGGAAGTCGAGCGTGCCGAGGTTGGCCGCCCACGCGAACACCGCCGCCTCGGTGGGACAGACCTCGTCCGCGGTCCGCCCGGACGGGAAGGTGATCCGCGCGGTCTGCACCCATTCGGGCGCTCCACGAGGTACCCGTTTGGCGTAGAACGGCTCACCGGAAACGCCGTCCGGGAACCGTTTCAGCGTCGTCGGCCGCTCCCCCACCGCCCGCAGCAAGGGCTCCGCGACGGCGAGGTAGTACTCCACGACCTGCCGCTTGGTGATCCCGCGCTCCGGGAAGTACACCTTGTCCGGATTGGACACCCGCACCGTGCGCGCGCCCACCTGGTATTCGACCGCCTCACCGCGTGCTGCCACCGGATCACCGTAGCGCCGCCGGGCCGGTTCCGCGCGTGCCTTACCGTGGACGTCGTGCCCCGCCGCCTGAAGATGATCGTCGCGCTCGTCCTGCTCGCCGGGGCGGTGGTGGCGGCGTTCACACTTCCGGTGCCCAGCCCGGCGGAACTGCGCAACTGGGCCGCCGGCGCGGGCGCGGTGACCGCACTGGTGTTCCTGGCCGCCTACGCGGTGCTCACCGTCGCCCCCATCCCCCGCACCGTCTTCAACCTCGCGGCGGGACTGCTGCTCGGCGACGCGCTCGGCATCGTGGTGGCCATCACGGCGACCGCGGTCTCCGGCGCGCTCGGGTTCGGCCTGGCCCGCCTGGTCGGGCGCGACCTCGTGTCCCGCCACCTGGAACGGAAAGTGGTGCGCGCGGTCGACGAACGACTCGCCGACGGCGGTGTCGTCGCGATCGCGTCGCTGCGGCTGATCCCGGTGGTTCCCTTCGCGCCACTGGGATATTGCTGCGGCATCCTCTCGGTGCGGTTCCGCCCTTACCTGATCGGGACCGTGCTGGGCAGCCTGCCGGGCACGATCGCGGTGGTGGTGCTGGGCGACGCGCTCACCGGCAGCACCCCGCCGGCGCTGCTGGCCTGCTACGGTGCCTTCGCGCTCGCGGGTGCCGTTGGCCTGGCGCGAATCGCCCGCGGGACTGCTTACGCCGGGCGTATCAGGCAGCCCGCTACACTCGACCCGGTGCGCGAGGAGATCGTTCGCGCTGAGCCAAGCCAGCACATGCGGAGAGTTTCCGAGGAGTAGTCCCATCGACACCGGTCAGCTGATCGCAGGGCACTATCGCCTCGTTGAGCACATCGGCAGCGGCGCCATGGGCGTCGTGTGGCGCGCGGTCGACGAGCGCCTCGAGCGTTCGGTTGCGGTGAAGCAGATCCTCGCCCAGCCGGGCATGTCCGAGGCCGAGCGCAACAGCATGCGCCAGCGAGCGATGCGCGAGGCGAAGAACGCGGCACGGTTCCAGCACCCGAACGCCATCGTGGTGTTCGACATCGCCGAGCACGGCGGCGACCCGTGCCTGGTCATGGAGTACCTGCCCTCGCGCAGCCTCTCCGCGGTGATCGCCGAGCAGGGCACGCTGCCGCTGGCCGAGGTCGCCCGCATCGGGCACCAGGTCGCCTCGGCGCTGGTCGTGGCGCACCGCGCCGGGATCGTGCACCGGGACATCAAGCCGGCGAACATCCTGATCGACGAGAACGGCACCGCGAAGATCACCGACTTCGGCATCTCGCGGGCGGCGGGCGACCTCACGCTCACCCAGACCGGCCTGATCGGCGGCACCCCGGCCTACCTCGCGCCCGAGCTGGCGCGCGGCTCGGACCCGGCGCCGGCCTCCGACGTCTTCTCCCTCGGCGCGACGCTCTACCACGCGCTGGAGGGCCAGCCGCCCTACGGCAACAGCTCCAACCAGCTCGCCCTGCTCTACACGGCGGCGAACGGGCAGGTCATCCCGCCGCGCAGCGCCGGCAAGGCGACCGCGCTGCTGATGAGCCTGCTGCGGGTCGAGCCGGAGGAGCGGCCGACCATGCTGGAGGCCCGCGACCGGCTGGCCGCGCTCGCCAACGGCGAGAAGGACACCAAGGGCACGCTGGTGTCGCCGCCGCTGTTCAACGGCGGCCGGCGGCCCGCGGCCGTGCCCGCCGAAGCCCCGGCGCCTGCCGAGCGGCCGCCGTGGCAGCGCACCGGCGCCGCCACCGCGGCGCCGCCCGCCCTGTCGCAGCAGCGCAGCCCGCGCAACCCGACGGCGGCGTTCATCCCGCCACCGAAGCCGCCCCAGCAGGCCAAGCCGTCACCGCTGAAGCGCAAGGGCGTGCTGGCCGGGTCCGCGGTGGCCGTGGTCGCGGTGCTCGTCCTGGTGCTGGTGGTCGTGCTCAACGGCGGTGACCAGCCGAACGCCGGCACCTCGCAGGCCAACGTCGGCGGCACCACGTCCACCACGTCGGCGCCGTCCAGCACCTCCAGCAGCGCCGCCCCGGCGGACCTGGGCAAGACGGCCAACACCGGTTCGGTGAACTTCGGGCAGGCCGGGCAGGTCGTGAAGGGGTATCTCGACGGCAAGGGGTCGGCCGCCGCGTGGGCGCTGCTCACGCCGTCCGCGCAGGCGGTGTTCGGCAGCCAGCAGGCGTTCCAGCAGTACTGGTCCGAGCACGAGATCCAGGGCTACAACTCGATCCTCGCGGACAAGGGCCTCAACTCCGACGGTTCGGCGGACATGTACGTGACCATCGCGGGGGTCGGCCGCATCTCGTGGCGGGTCGTCAACACCGATCAGGGCATGCGCATCGACGCCGACACCCGCATCGGCTGACCTACCCTGGTCGGTATGACCGAAAGCGGCCACAACCCGCGCTTCGACGACGACCTGGCCGGGCTCGACCCCGACGATCCGGAGGCCCAGGCGTTCGCGCGGCACCTGGACCGGATGCAGCGCTGCGAGCCGGGGTTCACCGTCGAGGGCACCCTGCACAACGTGGCCGAGTTCGCCGAGTCCAGCACCCGGGCCGGCGGCCTGCGCTGGTGGATCGCGGCGACCATCGTGGTGCTGCTGGTCCTGGGCGTGATCGTCGCCTCCTGGGACATCGTGGTACGGGCCGTGCAGTGGCTCGCCGAGTAGCCTGACGCATATGAAACCTCGCATGGAACCCGTCGTGGGAGCCACCCCGAAGGTGGTCAAATCCGACCAGGAGTGGCGCGAGCAGCTCTCCCCCGAGGAGTACGCCGTGCTGCGCCAGGCGGGCACCGAGCGGCCGTTCACCGGCGAGTACACCGACACCAGGACCGCCGGTGTCTACGAGTGCCGTGCCTGCGGTGCGGAGCTGTTCCGCAGCGACACCAAGTTCGAAAGCCACTGCGGCTGGCCGTCGTTCTTCGACCCGGCCGCCTCCGACGCCGTGCTGCTGCGCGAGGACCGGTCGCTGGGCATGGTGCGCACCGAGGTGTTGTGCGCGACCTGCCACAGCCACCTGGGCCACCTCTTCGAGGGCGAGGGCTACCCCACCCCCACCGACCAGCGGTACTGCATCAACTCGATCTCCCTGCGGCTGGTGCCCGCCGAGTAGCGGTTACGCTCGGGGCGCATGGGGGCGTTCTGGGGACTGTCCGCTCGGGAACTGGTGGTGCTCTACGCGGCGCTGATCCTGGTGCCGCCGGTGGTGCGCCTGCTCGGCCCGGTGCTGCTGCGGTGCCGCCGGATCCGGATCGGCACCGAACCGGTCACCGCGGTGGAGCTGGCCGTGCTGTCCGGCGGGCCGGAACGCGCCGTCGACGTGGTGCTCGCGGGCCTGGTCGCCCGCCGGTGGATCCGCGTGGACGGCGCCGGACGGCTGACCACGACGACCCAGCAGGCCCCGGCCGATCCGCTGGCCGTCGCCGTGATGCTGGCGGTGTCGTTCTGGCGCGGCCTGGCGACCGCGCGGACCCTGCGCGTCCACTTGGTGGCGGGCACCCCGTTCGAGCAGGTCGTCGACGGCCTCGTGGCCCGCGGTCTGGTGGTGGCGCCCGGTGACGCCGCCGGTATCCGGATCGCGTCCCGGGTCCTGCTGATCGGGGTCGTGGCCAGCACGTTCGCCGGCGGCTACGCGATGGCGGCCATCCCGGTGATGCTGGCCGGCGTGCTCGTCCTCGGGCTGGCCGAACTCGTGCCGCCGCCCCGGCGCACGGTCGCGGGGGCGCGCCTGCTGCGCCGGGTTGCGCGGCAGCCGGGAACCGCGGCCGCGTACCGGTCGTCGAACCGCCAACGTGCCCGTGGGGGACTCGGAGGTGGCTGGGGTGGCGATCCTTTCGGTCGGTGACGGGCCCGCGTTCTGGGGTCTGCCGGCGTCCACGTTCCTCCCGGTCTTCGCCGTGCTGGCGGTGCTTCCCGTCGTGGTGCGCACGCTCGGCCCGTGGCTGCTGAAGCGGCGCGGCGGCGGACCGCACCAGCCGCCGGGGCCGGTCGAGCTGGGCTTCCTGACCGGCGGTCCGGCGCGGGCGACCGACACCGCGCTGGCCGAGCTGATCGCGAACGGCCGGATCCGGGTGAACAGCACCGGACTGCTGTCCACCACCGGTGACCGGCCCCCGGCCGGCGGCCTGGCCGCGGCGATCTGGGCCAGCGTGTACGGCGGCCGCGGCACCTGGACCGTGCACGACGTGCGTGCCGCGATGCGCGGCCACGCCGAGTCCGGCCGGCTGCGCGACCGGCTCGCCGGCGACGGGCTCCTGGTCCAGCCGGGCCCGGTGCGCGCCAACCGGCGGCTGGCCATGCTCCTGCTCGTCGCGGTCCTGGTCATCGCGTTCGTGACCTTCCCGGACGGCACGTTCGTGCTCGCCGTGCTGCCGGCCGGGCTCCTCTGGGCGCTCACCGACCGCCCGGCGCGCGGACCTGCCCGGACGACGGCGGGTGAGGCGGCGCTGCGCGCCGCGAGCGTGACCCCGGGCTGGTCCGCGAAGGAGGTGGCGCTGGGCGGTCTGAGCCGGTACCCGGACCCGGCCATCGCGACGGCCCTGCTGTCGCCGCCCCCGCCACGGAAACCGCGCCGCCGCTGGGGGTCCGGCTCGGCGACGAGCGGCTCGTACGGCTACGGCTGCGGATCGAGCAGCTCGTGCGGGAGCAGTTCGTGTGGGGG
>NZ_PQHW01000100.1 GCF_003385215.1 Amycolatopsis thermalba
CGCTGCCCGCGACCGCGACGTGCCTGCCGGCGAACCGTTCCCGGACCACCGGGTCGCCGAGGTCGGGCACCTGGTAGGTGATCCGGTCCGCCGCCGCCCGTTCGCCCAGCGCCGGGAGTCCGTCGCCACCCAGTGGGTTCGGGTTGGTCCACGTGCCCGAGGCGTCGATCACGGCCCGCGCGGTGATCAGCTCCTCGCGGCCGTCGGCGTGCCGGACGTGCACCGCCAGCGGCTCGGTGTCCCGCCCGTGGTCGACCACGCGGTCCCGGCCACGGCGCGCGACACCCACCACCTCGGTGCCGAACCGGACGCGGTCGACCAGCGCGGCGGCCAACGGGGCGAGGTAACGCGCGACCCACTCCTGCCCCGTCGGGTAGTCCTCGACCGCGGGGTGTTCCCAGCCGGTGGCCTCCAGGAGGCGGCCTGCCGCCGGGTCCACCAGCTCCGACCACTGGGAGAACAACCGCACGTGGTTCCACTGCGCCACCGACGCCCCCGCCCGCGACCCGCGCTCCAGCACCACCGGCTCCAAACCCCGCTCCAGCACCTCGGCGGCCGCCGCGAGCCCGATCGGCCCAGCCCCCACCACCACGACGGGCAGCTCACTCATCCCGGCCCCTTCCATCGATCCAGCTCGATTGACTTGGCCTCAGACTGTATCGACTGTCATCGATCGAGGCAACCATCGATTGGAATCGATACACTCGGGGACATGACCACGACTGCCGCGCCCCAGGCCCAGGTCCTGCCCGACGGGGAAGCCGCCACCTACGCCGACTGGTTCGCGTGCCTGGCCGAGCCCACCCGGGTGCGGCTGCTGCACGCCGTGGCCACCGCGCCTCGCGGCATCACGGTCGGCGCCCTGACCGGCCTGCTCGGCATCAGCCAGTCCACCTGCTCACACCACGTGCGCAAGCTCGCCGACGTCGGGTTCGTGCAGGTGCGCAAGGAGGGCACCGCCACGGTCGTCACCGTCAACGCGGCCTGCTGCGCCGGCCTCCCGCACGCCGCCGACGCGGTCATGGGCCTGCTCGCGCCGCGTCCCTGCTGCCCCGAAGACGTCCCCGCCGACGTCACCGTGCGGGCCTTGCGCGACGAGGACTGGGCCGCGGTCCGCCGCATCTACGGCGAAGGCATGGCCACCGGGATCGCCACCTTCGACACCACCGTCCCCAGCCGCGCCACCCTCGACGCGACATGGCTCCCGGACCAGCGGTGGGTCGCCGAACTCGACGGCGAAGTGGTCGGCTGGGCGGCCGCCACCCCGGTGTCCACTCGCGACTGCTACGCCGGCGTCGCCGAAACCTCGATCTACGTCGCCGACGGCCACCGCGGCCGCGGCATCGGCAAAGCCCTCATCCGGCAGCAGGTCATCGCCCTCGACGAGGCCGGCTACTGGACCCTGCAAACCTCCATCTTCACCGAAAACCGCGCCGGCCTCGCCCTGCACCACTCCGCCGGCTACCGCACCATCGGCATCCGCGAACGCATCGCCCAACGCAACGGCACCTGGCACGACACCGTCCTCCTCGAACGCCGCAACAACATCAGCTGACCGGGCGGCTGAGCTGGGTCGAGCCGGCTCATTCGACCAGGCTCGACCTGAGCGCGGTCTCGGTGTCGTCCACTGTGGAGCGCATCCGGTTCTTCGGGCCCCACACGGCGACGTAGACGAACAACACCACCATCACGGCCGCTCCGGCCCAGATGGACTGCTGCCATCCGTCCACGAACGACTCGCGGGCGGCCTGGACGATCTGTGCCGCCTGCGCGCCGGCGCCGCCCGAGACCTCGACGGCGTTGGCGACGCCCTCCCTGGCGACGTCCGCGGCCTCCTCGGGGACACCGGCCAGCCTGCCGTCGATCGAGCCGCGATACCCGGCGGACAGCAGCGCGCCCAGCACCGCGACACCCAGGGCGGTGCCGAGTTCGCGGGTGATGTCGTTGAGCGCGGAGGCGACACCCTGCTTGTCCCGCGGCAACGAGCCGGTGATGGCCTCGGTGGACGGCGTCATCGACAGGCCCATGCCCAGACCCACGGCGACCAGCCCCGGCAGGATCGACAGGTAGCCGCCCGACACCGAGACGAACAGGGCCATGAACACCAGTCCCACGACGGCCAGCGCGACGCCGGCAGCCATGGTCGCGCGGGAGCCGATGCCCGCGGCCAGCTTGGCCGCGAGGCCGGAAGCCAGCATCATCGAGATCGCCATGGGCATCAGGGCCGCCGTCGACAGCAGTCCCGACCACCCGAGCACGGCCTGGAAGAACGGGAACAGCACCACGCCGATACCCGCTTGGACGCCGAAGACCGCGAGCAACGTGAGCGAGCCGCCCGCCAAGCCGCGTTCCCGGAACAAGCGCACGTTCAGCAGGGCGGCGTCCCGGCGGCGCAGCTCCCAGACCACGAAGGCGATGCCGGCGACGAGGCCGGCGGCGAGGCTGATCACCGTTTCCGGGGCGGCCCAGCCGCCTTCGGGCCCTTCCTGCAGCGCGAAGATGAGACCGACGACGGCGACGGCGGAGAGCAGCGCGCCGACGGTGTCGTAGGCGTGTGCCGCGCGCTCACGGGAGTTGGGCACCGACTTCACCGTCGTCGCCATCGCCACGACGATCAGCGCGATCGGGAGCGCGAACAGCCAGCGCCAGTCGACGACGTCGACCAGGAGGGCGGAGAGGAACATGCCCAGGACGCCGCCGCCTCCCGCGACGGCCGTCCACACGCCGATGGCCTTGCCGCGCTGTTCCTCGGGGAAGGTGGAGGTGATGACGGCAAGGGTGATCGGCATGATCATCGCGGCGCCGGCGCCGCCGATCGCGCGGGCGGCGATCATGACCTCGGCGGTCGGGGCCAGTGCCGCCACCACGTTCGCGGTGCCGAACACCGTGAGCCCGGCGGTGAGCATGGGCTTGCGGCCCAGGCGGTCACCGATCGCGCCGAGCGGCAGCAGCAGCGCGGCCAGGGTCAGGGTGTAGATGTTGATGATCCAGAGAACCGTGCCCAGGGAGGCGCCGAACTCGACGGCCATGTGGGTCTGCGCGACGTTCAGGCCCGAGACCGAGGCGACGACGGCCATCAACGAGACGGACACGGAGATGAGGATGGTGCGCAGCTGCCGCGCGTCCGGGGTGGCAGCCCCCTGCGCGGGCTGGTTGGTGCTCATGGGTTCCTTTCCGATGGATTTGGGAGATCACGGCCCGGAACGTGGTTCGGCGCCCGGGAACCGTCTGCCACGATGTTAAGCAGGATTTGCGTCAATGGCATACACTCTTGCTCATGACGCAAGAAGAAAGTGCGCTGGACGGCCTCGTGCGCAAACGGATCCGGGCCTTGCGGGTCGCGCAGGGCCTGTCCCTGGAGGAACTGGCCAAGCGAGTCCACCTGGGACAGTCCTCGCTGAGCCGCATCGAAAACGGTCAGCGCCGCCTGGCGCTGGACCAGCTCGTCGCACTGGCCCGCGCCTTGGACACCACCCTCGACCAGCTGGTCGAGAACGCCGTGGACGACGTCATCATCAGCCCGATGAACCACGGAGCGCGCGGACTGAGCTGGCCGATGAAGAGCGACCCCGGCATGACGGTGATGCGCAGGCGGCTGACCGAGCCGCCGCCGGACAACCCCGCCAGGATGCGTGCCCACCCCGGCCGGGAGTGGCTCCTCGTGCTGTCCGGCACCGCCACCTTGGTGCTGGGGGACGCCAGGTTCCGGGTCGAGACGAACCGCGCCGCCGAGTTCCCGACCATGACGCCGCACGCCATCGGGGCAGAGGGCCGCCCGTGCGAGGTCTTGTTCATCTACGACCGCGACGCCCGCCGCGGGCATCGCGAGAACGACAACTCCGAGGACGACGGCTCACGACGCCACGACTTGCGCTCCTAGCATCGCGCGAGCCGACTTCCTTGCGCAATGCGCATGACAACACGCGGAAAAGGCATAACGCGCTTATCGTCGCAGTATGACGCACGCCCAGCACCACGACCACCGCCGGCACGGCCACCACCACGACCCCGACAGCGCGCTGGCGGAGATCCTCGAACTGGACGCGGAAGTCCTCGCCGAGCACACCGCCGGCATCATCAGGTGGCTGCCCCTGCACGGCGAGCCGCGCCAGGTGGTCGACCTCGCCGCGGGCACCGGGGCGGGCACGTTCGCCCTTCTCGACCAGTTCCCGGAGGCGCACGTCACGGCCGTGGACACCTCCCCCGGCCACCTGCGGCGGCTCAGCGAGAAGGCGTGCGCCCGCGGCATGGCCGGGCACGTGCACACGGTGCTCGCCGACCTCGACGACGCCACCTGGCCCGATCTCGGCACCCCGGACCTCGTCTGGGCCTCGGGCGCCCTGCACCACATGGCCGATCCCGGCCGCGCCCTGCGGTCCGTCCACGACCTGCTCGCGCCCGGCGGCCTGTTCGTCGTGGTCGAGATGGCGGGCATTCCCCGCTTCCTGCCCAGGACCGCACCCGCCGACCGGCCCGGCCTGGAGGACCGCGTCCACGCCGTGAGCGACCGGCGCCACGCCCAGCACCTCCCCCATCGCGGCGCCGACTGGGGACCGATGCTCGCCGCCGCCGGATTCGTGGTGGAGGACCGGCTCGTCGTCGACGTGGACGTCAAGGGCACCGGCGACGCGGCGATCGGCCGGTACGCCCTGGGCGCGCTGCAGCGCGCCCGCGGCGCGGTCGCGGCCGAGCTCGACCCCGAGGACCTCGCCGCGCTCGACCGGCTGCTCGACACGAACAGCCCGCACAGCCTCCTGCGGCGTGAGGACCTCGCGGTCCGCACCGAACGTTCCGTCTGGGCCGCACGCCGCGCTTGAGGAGCGAGGCCGCCCGCGAAGCCGGACTCATCGACGCGACTGACCACTGCCGAGCGGCCGTGCTGCCCGGCACGAGGCATCTGCCGCGGCGGGCCGGCGCCGCGCTGGATCACCTGCTCCGCCGGCCGCCCGCCGCCGGGCCTCCCCTGACCGGTCCCCGACGGGGCTCAGCCGGCCCAGCGCGCAATCCCGAGGGCCGCGCCGCGCTCGACCGGCTGCTCGACACGAACAGCCCGCACAGCCTCCTGCGGCGTGACGACCTCGCAGTCCGCACCGAACGTTCCGTCTGGGCCGCACGCCGCGCGTGAGGAGAGGCCCTCCGCGAAGCCGGACTCATCGACGCGACTGACCACTGCCGAGCGGCCGTGCTGCCCGGCACGAGGCATCTGCCGCGGCGGGCCGGCGCCGCGCTGGATCACCTGCTCCGCCGGCCGCCCGCCGCCGGGCCTCCCCTGACCGGTCCCCGACGGGACTCAGCCGGCCCAGCGCGCGATCCCGAGGGCCGCGCCGCGCTCGACCGGCTGCTCGACACGAACAGCCCGCACAGCCTCCTGCGGCGTGACGACCTCGCAGTCCGCACCGAACGTTCCGTCTGGGCCGCACGCCGCGCGTGAGGAGCGAGGCCGCTCGCGAAGCCTGACCGGCCTCCCGCCGTGGCTCAACCGGCCCAGCGGGCGATGCCCAGGGCCGCGGTGCGCACAGCCGGGGCGAGCCGGACGACGGCGGCGCGGGAATGCGCCACGATGCCGAGCGCGGCGCGCACCCGGCCGTCCAGGCCGAGGACCGGGGCGGCGACGGACACCGCGCCCAGGGTCATCTCCTCGTAGGAGTAGGCGACACCGGTCTTGCGGACCTCCTCCAGCGCGGCCGCGAGGCGGCCCGGCTGGGTGATCGTGTGCGGGGTCATCCGGGCCAGCCCCGCCTCGACGACCGACCGCAGCAGGTCCTGTCCGGAGAACGCCAGGAAGACCTTCCCGACGCCGGTCGCGTGCAGCGGCAGGCGGCCACCGACCTCGGTCCGCGTGGGAACGGCCTTGGTGCTGGAGATCTTCTCGATGCACAGCGCCTGCGTGCCCTCCAGCACCGTGAGCTGGAGGTTCTCCTGGGTCGCCTGGAAGAGGTCGTGCATGTAGGGCAGCGCGGCCTCCCGCAGCCCACGCTGCCGCGGGGCCAGGGTGCCGATCGTCCACAAGCGCATCCCGATGCGGTACCGGCCGTCCTCGAGGCGTTCCAGCCCGTCCCACTCCCGCAACTCGGTGATGAGCCGGCGCGCGGTCGAGATGGGCAGGCCGCTGCGGGTGGCCACCTCGGTGAGCGTGAGCGCCGGATGCGCCACGTCGAAACAGTCGAGGACGGTCAGCAGCCGCCGGGAGACCGACTGTCCGGGCGTGTTCGTTCGGCCTGCCATGCCGCCAATGTACAGACGATTGCCACTGGGCGGCAATCACGTCTGGTGCCGGCGGTGGCCGGGCCGCAGGATCGCTACGTTCCCGCGAGACCAGGGCAGAACAAGGAGGTTCTGAGGATGAGGACAACCGACGGCCGTGTCACCGGGTGGCCGGACCGATGAGCGGGTTCTGGGCACGGCAGGGCATCGTCCCGCATCTGCGCTGGGGGTTCGTGGCGCTCACGTTGTTCATGATCGGCGACGGCATCGAGTCGGGCTTCCTGTCCCCTTACCTCGCCGAGCGCGGCTTCGGACCGGGCCAGACCTCGCTGCTGTGGAGCGTCTACGGGTTCGTCGTCGCCGTCGCCGCCTGGTTGTCCGGTGCGCTCGCCGAGGCGTTCGGCCCCCGGCGCGTGATGTTCGCCGGGTTCGCGATCTGGGTGGTCTTCGAGATCGCGTTCCTGGTCGCGCTGGCTCAGGGCGACTTCACGGTCATGCTGATCAGCTTCGGCGTCCGCGGGCTGGGTTATCCGCTGTTCTCCTACGGCTTCCTCGTCTGGGTGGCCATGGACACGCCCGAGTCGGTGATGGGCAAGGCCGTGGGCTGGTACTGGTTCTTCTTCGTGCTCGGCCTCGGGGTGATCAGCTCCTACTACGCGGGGGCGGTCATCCCGCTGATCGGCGAGTTCGCCACCCTGGTCACCTCGCTGGCGTTCATCGGGGCCGGCGGGATCCTGCTCGCGGTCCTGGTCAAGGCCCGCCCGCAACCGCCTGCCGGTGCCGCGACCAGCCTGCGTGCCGTGCTCGGCGCCGTCACCGTCGTCGTCGAACGGCCGAAGGTGGGTCTCGGCGGGATCGTCCGGGTGATCAACACCCTGGGTTTCTACGCCTTCGTCGTGTTCCTGGGCACGTTCATGGTGCGGGACGTCGGACTGTCCACACCGGAATGGCAGACGGTGTGGGGCACCATGCTGCTGACGAACATCCTCGCCAACGTGCTGTTCGGCTACGTCGCCGACCGGATCGGCCGCGTCCGCACGGTGGCGTGGTTCGGCGGTCTGCTCTGCGCGCTCAGCGTGCCCGCCTTCTACTACGTGCCGGCGCTGCTGGGCCCGAACTTCTGGGCCGTCCTCGTGGTCGCCGTCGTCTACGGCGCCGGGCTCTCCGGATTCGTCCCGCTCTCGGCGATCCTGCCCGCGCTGGCCCCGCACCGCGTCGGCGGCGCCGTCGCGATCCTGAACCTCGGCGCGGGGGTGAGCCAGTTCCTGGGGCCCGTCGTCGCCGGGCTGGTGGCGCCGATCGGTGTCGCCGGGACGCTCTGGGTGATCGCCGGGATCTACGTGGCCGGGATCGCGCTCACCTACTCCCTCCGCACCCGTGACACCAGCGTGTCCACAGTAGACAAGCAACTGACCGGAAGGACCGCGTCATGACCGACCGTCCCACCATCGTTCTCGTGCACGGGATGTGGCACGGCGGCTGGGCCTGGGAACGTGTCTCGACCCTGCTCGAAGCCGACGGCTATCCCTGCGTCAGCGTCACGCTGCCCGGCAAGGACCGGGCCCCGGGTGACCCGACGTTCCGGGGGCACTGCGACCACCTCGTCCGCGTGCTCGACGGCATCCCCGGTGACGTCGTGCTCGTCGGCCACTCCTACTCCGGCGCCCTGCTGACCGAGGTCGGCGACGCCCCGGGCGTGCGTGCCCTGATCTACCTGAGCGCGTTCTGCCTCGAACCCGGCGACTCGGTGGCGTCCGTCAACGACGCCGAGGCGGGCTCCCAGGCGGGCAAGGACGACATCCGCCAGGTCGGCGACTACCTGGTCATCGACCCGGACACCGCGCGGCACGCCTTCTACCACGACTGCGCGCCCGCCGACGCGGCGAGCGCGGCCGGGCGCCTCACCCCCGAGCACGCCGACGCCCGGACCGCGGTCGTCTCCCGCGCGGCCTGGCGGACGGTTCCCGCCCACTTCGTCGTGTGCACGCTGGACCGGGCCTGCACGCCGGAGGTCCAGCGCAAGATGGCCGCCCGGGCAGGCTCGGTGAGCGAACTCGGCTCCAGCCACTCCCCCATGTTGTCGATGCCCGGCGCCGTGGCGGACACGATCGTCAAGGTCGCGACGGAGCACGCGTCGTGACCGCCCCGGTCGCGATCGTGACCGGGGGCGCCGGCGGCATGGGCACGGCGATCGCCACGGCCCTGCTCGCGGACGGCTTCCGGGTCGCGCTGCTGGACCGCCGCGGGGCGAGCCAGGCCGCGGATCGGTTCACCGGAGAGGTGCTGGGCGTCGAGGCGGACGTCACCGACGAGGCAGCGGTCCGGGCCGCCGTCGAGCAGGTGGACGCCACCTGGGGCCGGGTCGACGCGCTGGTGAACAACGCCGGCATCGAGCCGCCGCACACGGTGGCGGACCTGGACCTCGACACGTGGCAGGCGACGGTGCAGGTGAACCTGACCGGGCCGGTGCTGCTGATGAAGCACTGCGTTCCGCGGTGGCGGCGGCAGGGCGGCGGCCGGGTGGTGTCGATCGGCTCGCGCGTGTGGCTCGGCGGCGGCTGGACCCCGGCGTACTCCGCGTCGAAGGCCGGGCTCGTCGGGCTGACCCGGGTGGCCGCCCGCGAACTGGGCCCGCTCGGGGTCACGGTCAACGTCGTGGCGCCGAGTTTCGTGCACACCGCCTTCAACGCCCAGAAGGCCGATCCGGGGTTCCTCGACGACTACGCCGGCCGGTTCGCCGCCGCCTCGCCGCTGGGCAGGCTGGTGGAACCGGCCGACGTCGCGAACACCGTGGCGTTCCTGGTGTCCGACCGGGCCCGCGCCATCACGGGCGAAGTGATCCACGTCGCCGCCGGAACCCAGCTGGCGCCGGCGATCCGATGACAAGGGGGTTGGAAAGCATGCCGACGAGCCTCGAAGACAGGCTGGAACTGCGCGAACTGGTCGACAACTGGGTCGTCTGGCGCGACGCCGGCGACTGGGACCGCTTCGCGACGGTCTGGCACCCGAGCCAGGGGTGGATGACCGCCACCTGGTTCCAGGGGCCGGCCGCGGAGTTCATCGCGGTCAGCCGCGAGGGGTTCGACCGGGGCGTGAACATCCTGCACTTCCTGGGCGGGCACAGCGCCGACGTCGACGGCGACCGGGCCGTCGTCCAGACGAAGATGACGATCAGCCAGCGCGCGAGCGTCGACGGGGTCGAGGCCGACGTGGTGTGCACCGGCCGGTTCTACGACTTCTGCTGCCGCCACGAGGGCGCGTGGAAGATCGTGCGCAGGCAGCCGATCTACGAGAAGGACCGGCTCGACCCCGTCGACCCGTCCGCGCGCCTGGAGCTCGACACCGGACTGCTGAACCGGTTCCCGTCCGGATACCGCCATCTGGCCTACCTGCAGACCAAGGCGGGGTTCACGGTCAAGACCGGGCTGCCCGGGCTCACCGGCGAGGCCGTGCGCCGCCTGTACGACGAGGGCGCGAAATGGCTCGCGGGCTCGGCCACCGCGGGCGAGGTGAGCAAGGGATGAGCATGAAGCACCTCAACTGCAGCGCGAACACGCTGCGCCACGCCGACCTCCCCACCCGCATCACCGCGGCTGCCCAGGCCGGGTTCACCGGCATCGGACTGCGGGTGAGCGACTACCTCGGCACGGACCTGCCCGACGGGCGGATCCGCGACCTGCTCGACCAGCACGGTCTGCGGGTGCTCGAGCTGGAGCACAACTGGGACTGGGCGCTGGGCCCCGATCCGGTGGAGGAGGCCATGTTCCGGCTCGCCGACCGGATCGGGGTGCGGCACCTCAACGTCCCGATGTTCCAGGCGCACCCGCTGACCGACCTGGTGGAGCCGTTCGGCGCGCTGTGCGACCGCGCCGCCGAGCACGGCGTGCTGGTCGGCTTCGAGTTCCTCCCCTACAGCCACGTCCGCACGCTCGGCGAGGTGTGGGAGGTCGTCGCCGCGGCGGACCGGCGCAACGGCGGGATCACCCTCGACCTGTGGCACTGGTTCCGCTCCGGCGCCACGCCCGCCGATCTCGACGGCATCCCCGCCTCCGTGATCACCACGGTGCAGCTGTGCGACGTACTGCCCGAACCGGGCCCCGACCTGACCGAGGAGGCCCGCCACCGGCGGCTGCTGCCCGGCCGCGGCGCCGGGGACACGCTCGCCGTGCTGGGCGCCCTGCGGGACCGCGGCGTCACCGCGCCGATGTCGGCGGAGGTCTTCTCCGACGAGCTCGACGCCCGCCCGGCGCGGGACGCGGCCCGGTTCGCCTTCGACGCCGCCACCGACGTCCTCGACCGCGCCGCATTCCCCGCGCCCCCCTGGACGATCAACCTCGAGGAGGGCCGATGACCGGCTTTTCGGAGGACACCTCGGCGGAGGTCGTCGCGGAGAGCTTCGCCGGCACCCCCGACCCACGCTTGAAGCAGGTCATGACGAGCCTCGTCAAGCACCTGCACGCGTTCGTCAAGGACGTCGAACTGACCGACGCGGAGTGGCAGCAGGCGATCGATTTCCTCACCGCGACCGGGCACACCTGCGACGACACCCGCCAGGAGTTCGTCCTGCTCTCCGACGTGCTCGGGGTGTCGATGCTGGTCGACGCGATCAACAACCGGAAATCCGCCGCCGCCACCGACACCACGGTCCTCGGCCCGTTCCACCTGGTCGACTCCCCGCCACGCGAGCTCGGCGCGAACATCTCGCTCGACGGCAACGGTGAGCCGTGCGTGTTCGCCGGGCAGGTCCGCTCGTCCGACGGAACCCCGCTGCCCGGCGCGCGAGTGGACGTGTGGCAGGCCAACGGCGCCGGGTTCTACGACGTGCAGCAACCCGGCGTGCAGCCGGAGCGCAACCTTCGCGGGCTGTTCGTCACCGACGAGCACGGCCGGTTCTGGCTGCGCACCGTGGTTCCCCGCTACTACCCGATCCCGGACGACGGACCGGTGGGCCGGCTGCTCGCCGCCACCAGGCGGCACCCGAACCGGCCCGCGCACATCCACGTCATCGCCGACGCCCCGGGCCACGCGCCGCTCACCACCCACGTGTTCGTCGAAGGGAGCCCGTACCTGGACTCCGACACGGTGTTCGGGGTCAAGGAGTCGCTGATCCGGCCCGTCACCGACGTCGACGATCCGGATCGCGCCGCGCGCTACGGGGTGGCGAACCCGTTCCGGCTCCTCGAATTCGACATCGTCCTGGATCGGGTTCGGTCATGACCCACGACTTCGTGCACGAGAGCCGCCCCGGCCGGGTCGTGTTCGCGGCGGGGGCGGTGAGCCGCCTGGCCGAGGAGGTCGAGCGCCTGGGCCTGCGCAGGCTGATCGTGGTGTGCACCCCGGAGCAGGCGGAGCTGGCCACCGAGCTCACGTCCCCGCTCGGCGGCCGGGTCGCGGCACTGCACGCGCACGCCGCCCCGCACGTGCCGGTCGCGGTCGCGACGGCGGTGATCGCGCGCAGCCGGGACCTCGGCGCCGACGGATGTCTCGCCGTCGGTGGCGGCTCCGCCATCGGTCTGGCGAAGGCCATCGCCAAGGACACCGGGCTGCCCGTCGTCGCGGTGCCCACGACCTACGCCGGCTCGGAGATGACCCCGATCTGGGGCCTGACCGACGCCGGCCGCAAGACCACCGGCCGGGACCCCCGAGTGCTGCCGTCCACTGTGGTCTACGACCCGCGGCTGACCCTCACCCTGCCGGCGGCCCTGTCGCTCACCAGCGGGGTCAACGCCCTCGCGCACGCCGCCGAAGCGCTCTACGCCCCGGACGGTTCACCGGTCACCGCGTTGATGGCGGCCGAGTCGGCACGCGCGCTGGCCGCCGCGCTCCCCCGGGTGGCCGCCGATCCGCACGATCTCGACGCCCGATCGGAGGCCCTCTACGGGGCGTGGCTCGCCGGCAGCGTGCTGGGCGCGACCACGATGTCGTTGCACCACAAGCTGTGTCACATCCTCGGCGGCACGTTCGACCTGCCGCACGCCGAAATTCACACCGCGGTACTCCCGCACGTGCTCGCGGTCAACCTCCCGGCCGCGCCCCGGGCGCGGGCCGCGTTGCGGGCTGCGTTCGGGGCCGATGATCCGGCCGCGCACCTGTTCCGCCTCGCCAGTGATCTCGGCGCCGACATGTCGTTGAAGGCACTCGGGATGCCGGAGGACGGCGTGGACACCGTGGTGGCCCAAGCGCTGTCCGCGCCCTACGCCAATCCGAAGCCGGTGACGGAACACGATCTGCGAGCCATCCTCGGCGGCGCGCTCACCGGCTCCTGTCCCACGGAGGACACGTGACGAGTCTCGACCTGCAACACGTCATCGACCGCAACAAGGTCGGAGGCCTGCAGCGTAAAGTCCTGCTGCTCTGCCTGGGTGTGGTGGTCCTCGACGGCCTGGACCTCGCCGTCGTCGCCTACCTCGGCCCGCCCCTGCTCGCCGACTGGGGCCTGTCGAAGGCCCAGCTCGGGCCGGTGATCACGAGCGGGCTGCTCGGCATGGCGCTCGGGTCCCTGGTCGCCGGGCCGATCGCGGATCGCGTCGGCCGGCGCAAGGTCATCCTCGCTTCGATGGTCTTCTTCGGGGTGATGTGCGCGGCGACCGCGCTGGCCCCGGACGTGGTGTGGTTCTCGATCCTCCGCCTGCTCACCGGTTTCGGTCTCGGTGCCGCGCTGCCCAACGCGACGACGCTGGTCTCCGAGTACGCTCCCGTGCGGCGCCGGGGCACGATGATGGCGCTCACCTACTGCGGCCACACCCTCGGTGGCGCCATCGCCGGGTTCCTCACCAGCCTCGTCGTGCAGGTCGCGAGCTGGCACTGGGCGCTGGTCGCCGCCGGTGTCCTGCCGATCGCCTACGCCGTCGTCGTCTACTTCGCGTTGCCCGAGTCGCCGAAGTACCTCGCCCGCCAGGCCGGGCGGGAGGCCGAGCTGGTGGGCCTGGTGAACCGGATCGTGCCGGAGAACTTCCCGCCCGGCACCCGGTTCGCCCTCCACGAGCCGCCGGTGGAGGCGAAGGCCCGGGTCGCCGGGCTGGTGGCCCGCCGGTTCCGGCTGGGGACCGCCACCATCTGGATCGGCTTCAGCGCCGCGTTCTTCATCGTCTACCTGACGAACAGCTGGATGCCCATCCTGATGACCGACATCGGCTTCTCCCTGACCGCCGCCGCGACGATGGGGCTGCTGCTCCAGGCCGGTGGCACACTGGGCAACCTCGGGATCGGGTCGGCGATGGACCGCTTCGGCCTGCACCGCACGGTCGTCGCCGCCATGGGGTGCGCCTGCGCGATGTTCGTGCTGGTGGCCGTCGCGCCGCCGAACGTGCTGGTGCTCGGGACGCTGATGTTCGTGATGGGGGTGTTCACCAACACCTGCGGCACGGCCTTCCCGATCATCGGCGCCGCCTTCTACCCCACGAGCATCCGCGCCACCGGAACCAGCTGGGCGACCGGCGTCGCCCGGTTCGGGGCGATCGGCGGAGCGGCCATCGGCACGGTGCTCGTCGCCGCCGGTCTGGACTACCACCAGGTGTTCCTCTCGCTGCTCGTGCCCGGCGCCGTGTGCATCCTCGCCGTCGTCGTCAAGGGCAGGCGAGCCCGCGCACCCGAGGGCGAACCGGTCACCGGACGCCTCTCCGCACACAGCTGACCTCAGGAAAGGGACCCGATCATGCGACTGCGCGACAAGACCGCGCTGATCACCGGCGCCTCCAGCGGGATGGGCCGCGCCACCGCCACGACGTTCGCCCGCGAGGGCGCGGCCGTGGTCGTCGCCGACATCAACGACGACGACGGCACCACCGTGGTCAAGGAAATCCAGGCCGGCGGCGGGCGGGCGCGCTACCTCCACCTGGACGTCACCGACGAAGGCTCCTGGACGACCGCGATCGACGAGGTCCTGGCGGAGTTCGGGCGGCTCGACGTGCTGGTCAACAACGCCGGGATCAGCGGCACCTTCGACCCCGACCTCACCAGCACCGCGTTCTTCGACCAGCTCATGCTGGTCAACGCCAAGGGTGTGTTCCTCGGCATCAAGCACGGCGCCGCCGCCATGGCCCGCACCGGCGGCGGCTCGATCGTCAACCTGTCCTCGATCTCGGCCTCGATCGGCCAGCTCGGCGTGCACCTCGGCTACGGGGCGTCCAAGGCGGCCGTGAAGTCGATGACCAGGACCGCCTCCGTGCATTACGCCGACGACGGGATCCGGGTCAACGCGGTGGCTCCGGGAATGCTCCCGCCGATGCGCACCTCCCGCGGCTCGGCCGACCCGGTGTGGCGGGCCCGGCAACTGGACGGGGTGCCGATGAAGCGGGCCGGCGAGGTGCGGGAGGTCGCCGACGTCGTCCTCTTCCTCGCCAGCGACGAGGCCTCCTACGTGACCGGTGTGGAGATCCTGGTCGACGGCGGGCTCACCGCCGTGTGACTCACCGCTGGGCGAGGAACGCCTCCACGGCGGCCACCACGTCCCCGGGTGCTTCCTCGGGAACGTAGTGACCGCCCGGGACGGCGTACCCGCGCACGGCCACGGGATCGGCGTGGTGCTCCTGCCAGACGCGCACCACGTCGGTCCCGCCGAGACCGCCCTCGGCGCCCCACAGCACGAGCAGCGGCGCCCGCACCCGCAGCCCCCGCGCGTGATCGGCCTGGTCACGGTCGAGGTCGGTGGAGAAGCCGGTCCGGTAGTCCTCGAAGGACGCTCGCAGGTGTCCCGGATCGCTGAACGCGGCGACGTAGTGCTCGAAGGTCCGCGCGTCCACGGCGCCGGATTCGAGGACCCGGGAGAAGAAGTGCCGCAGATACGCCTCGACGTTGCCGGCGACCAGTGTCGCCGCCAGCTCCGGGTTCCGGTGGAAGAACCAGTGCCACATGGCGCTCGCCGAGTCGCGGTCGAACGTGTCCATGACGACCCTGGTCGGCAGGATGTCCAGCAGCACCAGGGCATCGATGTCCGCGGGGTGGTCCAGGGCCCACCGGTGCGCGACGCGCGCGCCGCGATCGTGGCCGATCACCACCGCCGAGGAGAACCCCAGGTGGCGGATGAGGGCACTGAGATCGGCGGCGGTGGCGCGCTTGTCGTACTCCCCCGAGCGGGCCAGTCCCGAGTCACCGTACCCACGCAGATCCGGCACGATGAGCGTGCGCCCGCGGCTGAGCGGCTCCACCACGTGCCGCCAGCAGGCGTGCGTCTGCGGCCAGCCGTGCACCAGCACGGCGGCCTCGGGCCCGTCCCCGGCGACGCGGTAGGCCAGCTCGACGTCGTCGAGGCGCACCGATTCGCGAATGTCCCACGGCATGTCTTCCCCTTGCGGTCACGGGAGTTCTCCGGGACCACAGTGCCCGCGCCGCTCAGGACACACCAAGCGGCGGTTGCCGCTCAGTGGCAGCGGGGTGCCGGGCGAGGAGCTCGTCGAGCCGGGAGCCCACGTCCGCGCAGTTCTGCCGGACCACCGCGAGGAACGCCGCGAGGACGGGCGAGGAATCGGTCACCCGGAACGACATCTGCAGATCCGGCAACCGGAACCGGGGTTCGACGTCGCAGAACCAGACGTCGTCGCGAGCGAGGAGCCGCATCCGGGCCGGCCCGAGCCCGACCCCGGCGCAGCACGCGGCGAGCCCGGCGATCGTGTGGATGTCCCGGGCGATCGTGGCGGCGTCGAGGACGGCCGCGTCGGCCTCGAACAGTGGTCTCAGGTAGGTGCCGGCCGCGTCCGCGCTGACCACGAGCGGCTCGCGGGTCAGCTGCTCGACGCCGACGGACGGGCGCCCGGCGAAGGGGTGCATCGTGGACACCACGGCCACCAGGTGGTCCGCCCCGATGGGCACCGTGACCAGGTCCTCCGCCCCGGCGCCCCGGGGGCTGCCCCGCCCGACGGCCACATCCAGCTCGCCGGCGAGCAACGCCGCCGACGCGGCGGGGCTGTCCAGCTCCTGCAGGGTGAGCCGGACGTCCGGATGGGTCCTGCGGAAGCGGCCGATCACGCCGGGCAGCGGGGCGAGCAGCGCGGATCCGAGGAACCCGATCCGGAGCCGCCCGGTTTCCCCGCGCGCGGCGCGGCCGGCGTCGATCCGGGCCAGGTTCATCTCGGCGAGCGCGCTGCGTGCCCTGGCGAGGAAGGCCTCACCGGCGGCGGTGGGGAAGACCCCGCGTGCCGTGCGGTCGAACAGCCGCTCGCCGATCTCCCGTTCCAGCGCGGCGATCTGGGTGGACAGCGGTGGCTGGGCGATGCCGAGCGAGGCGGCGGCGCGGCCGAAGTGCTGGTGCTCGGCCAGCGCCAGGGCGTAGCGGAGGTGACGGGCTTCCACGAGCGCGATGATACGGAGGAAGTATCGCGGGCGGCGCTGTGAGATATCGCGGTGGATGACGCGGGTCCCGGTGCGGTGATCTGGTCCGGTCCCCTCGATCGACTACCTCCGAAGGACTTCCCGTGAACCGTCCCTCCGCCTGCGAAACCGTCGTCCTGCTGGTGCACGGCGCGTGGCACTCCGCACTGCACTGGGCGCCGGCCCAGCGTGCCCTCGCCCGGCACGGCCTGGCGTCGGTGGCCGTCGACCTGCCCGGAGCGGGGCTCGGCGCCCCGGTCCCGTCCGGGTACTTCCTGCCCGGCCAGCCCGGGCTCGCCACCGAGAAGTCGGCGCTGCACGAGATCACGATGCAACACGCGACGGACGTGGTGCTCGAGGCGATGGTCAGCGCGCGCACGCGCTACCGGAACGTGGTCCTGGTCGCGCACAGCGCCGGCGGATCACCGGTGTCGGCCGCCGCCGAGCAGGCCCCCGAGCTGGTCGACCGGCTGGTGTACCTGTCCGCGTTCGTGCCCGCGGGCAGGCCCCGGTTCGCCGACTACATCGGCGCGGAGGAGAACGCCGGCGCCGTCCAGGTTCCGCCCGTCGCCGACCCGGCGGAGCTCGGCGCGTTCCGGATCAACCCGCTGTCGCCCGATCCGGCCGTGACCGAGGTGATCCGCCGGGCCTTCCTCAACGACCTGCCCGCGGACCAGCCGGACACCTGGCGCCACTTCCTGCACCCGGACCACCCGTACCGCAGCTTCACCACGCCGGTCGAGGTCACGCCCGGGCGCTGGGGACGTCTCCCGCGCTCCTACGTCAGGCTGACCGGCGACCTCGCCCTGCCGCCCGTCACCCAGGACCTGATGATCGCCGAGGCCGACCGGGTCACGCCGGACAACCCGTTCCACGTGCGGTCCCTGCCCGGCGGCCACTCACCGTTCGTGACCCGTCCGGCGGAACTGGCGGCGCTGCTCGCGACCATCGCCCTGCAGGGCGCGGTGACCCGGTGACGCCGGCGCTGCGGCGGCGGCTCCTCCTGCCGGTCATCCTGTCCGGCACGTTCGTCCAGCTGTTCAGCGTGACGGTCCTGCAGGTCGGTGTCCTCGACGTCCGGCGGGATCTGGGTGCCGGAGCCGGCGAAACCCAGCTGGTTCTCGCCGGCTACACCCTCACCTACGCCTGTTCCCTGATCGTGTCGGCCCGGTTGGGTGACCGGTACGGGTACCGGCGGATGTTCGTCGCCGGGATGGCGTTGTTCACCGCCGCCTCCCTCGGTGCGGCCGCGGCGCCCGGGGCGTGGGTGCTGATCGCCTGCCGCCTGGTGCAGGGCTCCGGCAGCGGGCTCATGGCGCCGCAGATCCTGTCGATCATCCAGTCGGCGGTGCCCGCGCCCCGCCGGCCCGCGGCACTGAGCGCGTTCGGCGCGACCATGGCGGCGGCCTCGCTCGCGGGCCCGGTGCTCGGCGGCGTGCTGATCCAGCTCGACCCGCTGGGGCTGGGCTGGCGGGCGGCCATGCTGGTGACGGTGCCGATCGGGCTCCTGGCCCTCGCCCTGTCCCCCGTCCTGCCGACCGTCCACACCGGACAGGTCCGGGCACGGGTCGATCCGGTCGGGGCGGTGCTGAGCCTGCTGGGTTTCGCGCTGCTGATCCTCCCGCTGGCCGTGGGGCGGGAGGCGGGGTGGCCACTGTGGACCTGGGTGAGCCTCGCGCTGGCGGTGGTCATCCTGGCCGGTTTCGCGGTCTCCCAGCGCCGGGTGCCCGCTCCCCTGGTGCATCCGTCCACCATGGCCGAGCCGGCGACGAGGTGGGGGCTCGGTGTCGTCCTGGTCTTCAACGCGGGCGTGCCGTCGTTCACGCTGCTGCTGTCGATGCACCTGCAGGGCGCGGCAGGCTGGAGCCCCCTGCAGGCCGGGCTCGGCGTCACCCCGTACGCCCTCGGCGCGCTGGCGGGCAGCGGGATCGCGCAACGGCTGGGCGGGCGTGCCGGCCCCGGCGTCCTCGCCGCGTCGTCCCTCACCCTGGGGCTCGTGTCGCTCGCCGTCCCGGTGACTCTCGGCCACCACGGTCTGCTGTGGATGTACTGGCTGGCTCTCGCCCTCGGCGGCGCCGGTTTCGGGCTGTTCACCGCTTCCGCGTTCGCCCAGGTGATCGCCAGGGTCCGGCCCGAGGCCGCCACCTCGGTCTCCGGCCTGCTCCCGACCGCGCAGCAACTGGGCGGGACGCTGGGCGTCACGCTGGCCGGCATCGCCTACGCGGCATCCGCCCCGGACGCCGGCGGAGCACTGTGGCACGCGATGACCTACGAGGCCGCGGTGTTCACCCTCGCCGCCGCGTGCGCCATCGGACTGGCCCGCAAGGCACCGGGCAGCGCGCCGTCCGGGCGGATGCCAGCGGCGGCCGGCCTTCCCCCGCACCCGCCGTCCGGGTGACCGGACACCTCAGCAGGCGCTCCCGACCGGTCCCCAATCCACGTAGGCGCGGTTGATCCATCCGGTGACGCCGTTGACCGCATCCCGCGGCCGTGGTCACGCGCCAGCCCGTAGCGGACGGAGCTGGCGTGCCGATCGCCTCCTGCTCGTCGCCGACCCGCTGGACGGTGATGACCGGACCGAACCCCTCGTCGGTGACGATCTCATCGCCCTGCCACCACCGTCGGCGCGTAGAAGAACCCGCCGTCCCCGGCCCGCGACACTCCACTGTGGACCCGTCCGTGATCCGGGAGCCGCTCGAGGAACCTGATTCTCATCGTGGGCGCGAGCGCCGCGCCCACCCGGTCAGGAATGTCAGGCCGGGTCGGGTGCGTAGAACTTGGTGGTGGCCTCGACCGCGGCCGCGACGTGCTCCGGGTCGCCACCGGCGGCCAACTGAGCCTCGCCCCAGGCCGCGGCGCTGCGCCGGCTGAACTCGCGTCCTTCGGGCGACTTCTCGAACTCCTCGTGGTCGGCGCTCCCGCCATCGGCCAGGAGCCGGGCCAGGGTGAGCAGCGCCAGGTCCCAGCCGACGCCGCCGGCGCCCGGGCCGTAGGTGGGGAAGGAGGGCTCACCGACGACCGCTGCGTGGATCAGCTCGAACTCGGTGTCGCCGGCGGGACCCGGGGCCAGGCGCACCTCGACCTCGCTCGTGCCGGGCCAGGCCTCGGCGTCCGGGCCGTAGAGCCAGGACACCTTGAGCAGCCGCGGCGGCTCACACCGGAGGATTTCGCCGTGCTCACCGCCGGCCAACTCGTACTTCCCGCCAAGCCGGAGGTCTCCGGTGACCGGCCTCAACCAGCGGCGCAGCCGCTCGGGGTTGGTGATGGCGTCCCAGACGTCGTCGATCTCCGCGTCGTACCGGCGCCGCAGCTCCACGGTGTACGCCTCACCGGCCGGCACGCTGCCCTTGCCCATGACCCGGCGCACGGCGGCCAGCTCGTCCAGTACGTCCTTCATGTCATGTCCTCTCGGTGGATGGATCGGGGCTGTGCCCGGCCGGCCGGGTGGGCGCCTCACCGGCCCGGGGCCGGCGTGCGCGCTTGCCCCGGGCCAGCTCGGTGCCGAGGGCGTCGAGGCGTTGTTCCCAATACCGGCGGAACCGGTCCAGCCACGCATCGACCTCGCGCAGCGGCGCGGGCTCCACCGTGTAGAACCGGCGAGCACCCTCGGCCCGGACCGACGCGAACCCGCTGTCCCGCAACACACGCAGATGCTGGGAGACAGCGGGCTGGGAAATGCCGAACTCGGCCCGGATGACATCCGTGACCGCCCCGGAGGTCTGCTCACCGTCGGCGAGCAGCTCGAGAATGCGCCGGCGTACGGGGTCGCCGAGGATGTCGAACGCGTGCACACCGAGATCCTACCGGGGCGGGCTAATATAAATCAAGGCTGATACGTGATGTCGACCAGGACCTCCAGGGGGAGGCGGAGTTGGTCGTCACTCCACCGGAACGAACTCACCGCCCGCCCGACCGGCGGCAAGATCCGCGCAGGTGCGCACGCTGGCCATGAAACGCCCCTGGAAAGACGAGCACGAATTCGATCCGTCATTCCCACGCAGAACGGCTTTCGCCCTCAGGCTGCCGAGAAACTCGACGATATCGCGCTCGATCTCCTCCGCGAATTCGCGTTGATCGTCCAGCGAAATGTCGTACAGGTCGGTGTCGATGTCGTAGGTGGCACTCCTGCCGGTCACTGGATCCCGCGCCTGGAACGTCGACCCGAGCCAGCTTCGCGGCTCGACGACTACGGTGGCCTGCCACGTCGGTCCCGCGAGCTGCCACGTGGACCCGCTGCCGGTCTCTTCGGTGACGACCGCCCACGTGGTCGCTACCTGGAGCTCGCGGAGGGAATCAAGGAGCCGATCGCCCCTCCGGATGTCACGTACTCACCATTTCCCAGAAGGGGGCGCGGTGTTCGGCGCCGGCCCGGCTCCTGGCCGGCGCCGGCCACTGTGGACGCCGTCGTCACCTCGGCGGCGCGGCCACCGAGGCGTCAGATCAGGTACAGCCAGTACTTCTGGCTGGACGGGCCGGCGTGCGGGCCCGTGCAGGCGTAGCGGTACGCCTTGCCGGCGTGCACGTACTGGAAACCGGCGGTCTCGCACGCGGACTTGGTGGCGTACTTGGCGTACGGGTCCTGCGCGGACGCTGTGCCGGCGCCCGCCAGCAGCATGCCGGCAGCAGCCGAGGTGACCACTGCCGTCGTCAGAATTCGCTTCACTCGCATTCCCTTCGGTCGGCGTTGATGATCATCATGCCAGCACAGCTGCCGGCGATCTCACCGTGCATCCGGTGGTGCAGCGCCGGCGCTCGAGCGTCAGAAGCGCTGGTGGTCGGCGGCGGAGAGCGTCGCGGCCCATTCCGTGGACCACCGGGCGAGCGGGCGCAGCGCGCGGTGGGCGCCGTGGCCCAGCTCGGTGAGGGCGTAGGTGCTGTCCGGCTGCTGCTCGACCAGGGCGGCATCGAGCAGCTCGGTCAGCCGTTGCCGCAGCACGCTGGAGGACATGTTGTCGCAGCGCTCCTGCAACGCACGGAACCCGACCGGCCCGTCTCGCAGTTCCCAGACGATCCGCAGGTTCCACCTGCGGCCGAACAGGTCGAGGGCGGCCATCAGCGGCCGGCCGGTGCTCGACCCTCGCACCGGGCGGCCCGGTCTGGGTGCAGCCATCCGTCGTACCGTCCCCTCTTGCGGCTTCGATATCCGACACACTATCGTGCGTCCCACTGATTCGATTTTCGAAGCACTTGGAGGTTGTCGTGCACAAGCTGGTGGTCCTGTATCCCGAGCCCACCGACCCCGGCCACTTCCGCGACTACTACGTGAACCACCACCTGCCGCTGGCCACGCGCATGCCCGGCCTGCTGGCGTGGCGCTACAGCTTCGAAGTGGCAGCGACGGAGGGACGAACACCGTACTTCGCGATCTTCGAAGCCGACTTCGCCGACGAAGCGGCGATGACCGCGGCGAGGACGTCTCCGGAGGGCCAGCAGGCAGCTGCCGATGTCCCCAACTACGCCACCGGTGGCGCGATCGTCATCCACTACCCGGTGCAGAACGACTGAGCGAGAACATCGAACAGGGAACCGTGATGAAGGCGTTGCTCATGTCCGGGCCGGCCGTGGACGGCAGTGCGACGAACGTGGCCGAGGTGCCCGCGCCGGAGCCCGGGCCGGGGCAGGTCGCCATCGACGTCGCCTACGCGGGGATCAACTTCATCGACGTCATGGCCCGCCGCGGGGACCCCGGCTACGCCTCCGGGTGGCCGTACGTCCCCGGGCTCGAAGTCGCCGGAACCATCCGCGCGGTCGGCGCCGGGGTGACCGGCAGGCAGATCGGGCAGCGGGTGGCCGCGTTCACCCCCGGCGGCGGCCTCGCGCAGGTCGCCCTCGCCGGCGCGGAGGTCATCGCGCCGGTGCCCGACGGCGTCGCGCTCGCGACGGCGGCGTCCGCTCCGCTCGTCGTGGCCACCGCCCTGCTCCTGCTCACCGAGCGGGCCCGGTTGCGGCCCGGCGAGACCGTGCTCATGCACTCCGCCAGCGGCGGGCTCGGCTCGGTCGTGAGCCAGGTGGCCACCGCACTGGGCGGCGCCCGCCGGATCGGGACCGTCGGCAGGCCGGACAAGATCGCCGACGGTCTCGCCGCGGGCTGGGATCACGTGTTCGCCCGCGACGGGGACCTGGCAGACGCCGTCCACACGATCGCCCCCGACGGTGTCGACGTCGTGCTCGACCCCACCGGCACCGCGCTGCTCGACCTCGACCTGAGCCTGCTCGCGCCGGGCGGGCGTGTCGTGCTGTTCGGCAACGCCGGCGGTGGCACCCCGGCGCCGCTCCCACCGGCGGGCCGCCTGATCGGCCACAACGCCGGAATCGTCGGCTTCAGCATGAGCCGGCTCATCGCCACCGACCCCCGGGCCGCGGCCGAAGCGCTCACCACCGGACTCGACCTGGTCGCCCAGGGCAGCCTCCGCCCCGGCGTCACCGTCGTCGAACTCGACCGCGTCGCGGCGATCCACGACCTCCTCAGCAAGGGACTCGGCCGCGGCAAGTACGTGGCGAAGATCGGGAACTGAGGCGAGCGCTGCGGGACACGGGCAACGGCGTCCGCCCGGACCGAGGCCCCACCGCTCCATCCGGGGTGTAGCGCACTGATTGTCTGGACCTCTAACGGGTGGCG
Organism: Amycolatopsis thermalba; assembly: GCF_003385215.1. Taxonomy (GTDB): domain Bacteria; phylum Actinomycetota; class Actinomycetes; order Mycobacteriales; family Pseudonocardiaceae; genus Amycolatopsis_E; species Amycolatopsis_E thermalba. The sequence goes on from NZ_PQHW01000100.1 coordinate 23,129, forward strand.
GCCGGCAGGCGCAGGCTCCCGTCCTGGATTTCGGCGATCCGGTCGGCGGCGGCGAGGTGGGTGCGGTCGTGGGTGACCAGGATGGTGGCGGTGGCCTGCTGGTGGGTGAGGCGGGTGATCAGGTCGATGACGGCGCCGCCGCGTTCCTGGTCGAGTGCGCTGGTGGGTTCGTCGACCAGGAGGACGGTGGGGTCGTTCATCAGGGCGCGGGCGATGTTGACGCGCTGGCGCTGGCCGCCGGAGAGCTGGTGGGGGCGGCGCTGGGACTGGCCGGCCAGCCCGACCGCGTCGAGGAGTTCCAGGGCGCGGGTGCGGGCCTTGGTGGGGCTGCGGCCGTCGATCTGAGCCATGACCTGCAGCTGTTCGACGGCGGTGAGCGAGGGCAGCAGGTTCGGTTGCTGGAACACGATGCCGATCTTGTGGCGGCGCAGGGTGGCGAGTTCGCCGCGGCTCATACCGGTGGTGTCGGTGCCGTCGATGGTGATCGTGCCGGCGTCGGGGGTGATGAGGGTGGCGGCTACGGCCAGGAGGCTGGACTTCCCGGAGCCGGAGGGGCCGACTACGGCGGTGAGGCTGCCCTCGGGGACGTCGAGCGTGACGTGGTCGAGGGCGGTCAGGCGGGTGTCGCCGTCGGGGTAGGTGAGGGTGATGTCGGTCAGGTTGAGGCTCATCGTGCGCTCCCCAGGGCGGTCAGCGGGTCGACGGAGGTGATGCGGCGGATGGACAGGGCGGCTCCGAGCGCGCCGAGGAGGATCATCACGGCGGCCGGGATCAGGACGGTGGCGGGTGTGAGGAGGAACGGCACCGCGGCGCCGGCCACGAGTGCGCCGAGGGCGACGGCGAGGCCGGTGCCGATCAGGGTGCCGCCGGCGAGCAGGACGACGGCCTGGCCGAGGGCGTCTTCGAGCAGGCTGGCGGTGGAGGCGCCCAGGGCCTTCAGGACGGCGACGTCGCCGCTGCGCTGGATGGTCCACACGGTGAAGAAGGCCCCCATGACGAGGGCGGAGATGGCGAACAGGAAGCCGCGCATCAGCTGCAGGGAGCCGTTTTCCGAGGCGTAGGAACCGATCGCGGACAGCGAATCGTCCTTGGTGACCGTCTGGGTGCCCGCGGCCTCGTCGGCGGCTGCCGTATCGGCGCCGGAGGTGGTGGTCAGGGCGATGACGGTCGCGGCGGGGCCCTCGCCGTCAGCGGTGGGAGGCGCGGTCTTGCGCCAGGTGCCGAGGCTGATCCAGATGACCGGGGTGTGGCTGAAGGACGCCTCGCCGGACACGGCGGCGACCGTAAGTCGCTGCCCGGCCAGGGTGAAGGTGTCGCCGGGGGCGAGGCCGAGGTCGGCGGCGGCCGGGGTGGACAACACCGCGGAATCGCCGGTGATCTTGCTGCTGTCGGGGGCCAGGCGGGAACCGGGCCGGACCCCGAAGGCGGAGACGCTTGTGCTGGTGCCGGCGGTGGTGGCCGTAGTGGTGGTGATGCCCAGCGGTTCGGCGCTGGTGACACCGGGGGTCGTGGCCCACTGCCGCCACTGTCGTTCCGTGACCGTGGAGTCGGCGTAGGACAGGTCCCCTCCGCCGCGGGGAGCCTGGAAGACGATCTTGTCGGCAGGCAGGCTGGTGATGGCGGAGATGTTCTGCCGGCCCAGGCCGGCGGTCAGGCCGGACAGCAGCCCGACCAGCAGGGTGATGAGCACGATGACGGTGCCCATCAGGGCGAAACGCCCCTTGGCGAACTTCAGATCTCTCCAGGCGACGAACACGGCGGGGGGCCTGTCCTTTCCGGTGATGGCATCGGGATGGCTCCACTGTCGCCGCTGGTCCCCGGTGTGCGCGTCTGGCGCAGGACGGCACTTCGCGGGCCGGAAGACGGCACGCGGGTTATCACTTTCGATAGAGGCGGCCTCGCGGTCGGTGTCCGTATGCTGGAAGCCACTGTGGATACCGCCGCTCCTGCCCCGACCCCGGCGCTGCGGGCCCTGGCCTGGTGCCTGCACCTGCTGATCATCGGCCTGCTCGTGCTGGCCGCCGCCCGCGCCGTGGTCGACAGCCGGCCGCACGCCGCGACGACCGTCGCCGTAGCGGTGGTGTGCGCCGGGGTGTCCGCGGCCGGGCCGCTCGTGGCGCGCATCCGCCGCTCCCGTCCGGCGGCGGCCTGGTGGCTGGCGGTCGTCGGCGCGTGCTGGCTGGGGCTGCTGGTCCTGTCCGCCGACGGGGTCTGGGTGGCGTTCCCGCTGTACTTTCTCCAGCTCCACCTGCTGCCGCGCCGCGCCGGCCTGACCGCCGTCGCGGCGACCGCGCTCATCGCGATCAGCGCGTTCGCCGCCCACACCGGCTCCGTCAGCGTCGCCATGGTGATCGGTCCCGCGCTCGGCGCCGCCGTCGCGGTCGCGGTGGTGTGGGGATACCAGGCCCTGTACCGGGAGAGCGAACAGCGCCGCAGGCTGATCGAGGAGCTCACCGCCACCCGGGCCGACCTGGCCGCCGCCCAGCACACGGCCGGGGTGCTGGCGGAACGCGAACGTCTGGCGCGCGAGATCCACGACACCCTCACCCAGGGTCTGTCCAGCATCCAGCTGCTGCTGCGCGCCGCCGAACGCGCCCTGCCCGGCACACCCGGGAACGCCGCCCGCCACGTGGACCAGGCCCGTCAGGCCACAGTGGACAGCCTCACCGAAGCGCGCCGCTTCGTCGCCGCCCTCACCCCGCCCGCCATGGACAGCAACAC
>NZ_PQHW01000101.1 GCF_003385215.1 Amycolatopsis thermalba
GGCCGGCGCAGCGGCACCCGTCGCTGGCCCCGGGGCGGCGGTCCGGGGTGGGGCCGGTGGCGCGGTGAGGGTGCTTCGTCTGCCCTGCGTCACCTCTAAAGATCAAAAGATGTCCTCGCCGGACGGGCAGGCTCCGGGATGACCAAGGGGTGCCTCGTCTCGTCTTGGCGAGGTGGTCGCTGGGTGGTCATCCCGTCGCCTTCCGGTTTGTGTGTATCACCTTGAGCCAGGGCCGCAAGGTTGGCATGTCATCTCGCGTGAGCGGGGATGTTGCGGCCCTGGCTCAAGGTGATCGTTCCGGTGTCAGGCGACGGGATGACCACCCAGCTACCTTGGGGTCGGGGCACGGCGCTGGCGCGCCGTCCTCTGGCTCAGCCTCGTTGGCTGCGGACTCCCAGCAGCACGTCTTCCCAGGCCGGGACCGCCGGGTGGGCCTTCTTCTTCGGCTTCGGCTTGGCGGCCGCCGGGTCCGGCTGGGCGTCGATGTCCAGCGTGGGCTGCGCCGGCTCCTCGTCCGCCGGCTCGGCCTCGGCCTCCGCCTCCGCGCCCACCGCCCGCAGCGTCCGCGGCGTGCGGTGCGGGTCCAGCAGGTCCTCGGCGTGCTCGTCCAGCGCCGTGACCGTGCCGCCGTGCGCACCGGCCGAGAACTGCCAGTGCGCGGCGTTGTCCGAGCGCCCCGCGGTCCACCGCAGCGCCACGATCCACCGGCCGTCGTCGCCGCGCCAGGCGTCCCACGTGGCCTGCGAGTAGTCCTGACCCCGCACACCGAACGCGTAGGCCACGATCTCGCCGAGCGTGCGCACGTCCGGGCCGTCCTCGCGGATCGGGTGCGCCGACTGCGCCAGCTCGGCGGTCCGGGACCGCTCCAGCAGCACCGGGTACGCGAACCGCTCCACCCGCTCCACCGCCACCCCGGCGGTGTCCGCGACCTGCTGCACCGACTCGCCGGCCCGGATCCGGGCCTGGATCTCGCGTGGTCGCATCTGGCTCTCCGTCTCGATTTCGATCTGCCCGAGCCTGGGAACATCGCCCCGGACGGCCGCACGCAGCTTCTCATCGGCGGGCAGGAGGAAACGCTCGCGCCGCGCCGGGTCTTCGCACACGATGGACTTACCGTCCTCGTGCAGCCCGACCACCCTCAGCGTCCGCATCCGCTGCCTCCTCCTGACTTCACCTTCGGGTGTTCACGGTAGGTCGGCGCGTCCGCTTGACGGGGCAGGCGCGCCGACACTTTTTGGTCGATCTTGCAGCAGTTCCACCCGTTCGGCCACCCGGAGGACACCCCGGTGATCGGGATCCGCGAGGATTGCGCGATGGGGCGGCGGGTTCTGGCCACGGGCGTGGCGATCGAGGTCGTGCTGGTCGGGATCCTGCTGGCCTGGAAACGGTTGGACGGGCTGGATCTGGACGTCTACCGGCTCGGCGCGCAGGCGTTCTTCGACCGCGGTGACCCGTACGGCCCGTTGCCGCCCACCCGCAACGGCACGCTGCTGCCGTTCACCTATCCGCCGTTCGCCGCGTTCGTTTTCGCGCCGCTGCTGGTGGTTCCGGCGGACGTCGCGCTCGTCGGTATCACCATCGTGTCCGTCGTCGCGCTCGGTGTGGTCGTCGCGCTGTGTTTCCGGCACTACGACCGGCGGCTGCACGTGTTCGGCGGCCTGGCGCTGGTCGTGCAGGCCGTCGCGTTGTTCAGCGAACCGGTGCGCGCCACGCTCGGGTTCGGCCAGATCAACCTGCTGCTCGTGCTGCTCGTCGCGGTCGACGCGCCGTTCCCGGTCCGCCGCCGCGGTTTCCTGGTCGGGCTCGCCGCCGCGATCAAGCTGACCCCGGCCGCGTTCGTGCTGTTCTTCCTGCTGCGCAAGGACTTCCGCGCCGCCGCACGGGCGATCGGGACGTTCGCCGGCTGCGCGTTGCTCGCGTGGGCGATCGCGCCGCAGGCGTCGGTCACCTGCTGGACGAAGCTCGTCTTCGCCGGCGATCGGGTCGGCGACCCCGGCTACATCGGCAACCAGTCCCTGCACGGCCTGCTCGCCCGGCTCGGCGCCCCGGCCTGGGCCTGGCTGGTCGCGGTGGCCGTCACGCTCGTCGTCACCGTGCTGGTCATGCGCCGCGCCGACGCCGTGGTCGCGCTGCTCGCGTGCGCCCTCGGCGCGTTGCTGGTCTCGCCGGTGTCCTGGACCCACCACTGGGTGTGGGCGGCGCCGGTGATCGGCGTCCTGACGTGGCGAGGGCGGCGGCTCCGGCCACTCGTGCTCGGAACCGCCGCCCTCGCGACAGTCGTGTTCGTCGTCAGCCCGCTGTGGGACCACCGGAGCGTCTGGCCGCTGGCCGAGAGCTACGTCCTCGTCGGCGTCCTGCTGCTCCTGGTGCTGGGACTAGTCGCCCATCCGCTCGACGACCCACTCGATGCAGCTCGTCAGCGCCGTGATGTCGCCCGGCTCGATCGCGGGGAACATGCCGACGCGTAGCTGGTTGCGGCCCAGCTTGCGGTACGGCTCGACGTCGACGATGCCGTTCGCGCGCAGCACCTTGGCGACCTTCGCCGCGTCGATCTCGTCGACGAAGTCGATGGTGCCCACGACCTGCGAGCGCAGCGACGGGTCCTTCACGAACGGCACCGTGTAGCTGGTCTCCTCGGCCCACTCGTACAGCCGCGTCGAGGAGTCCTTCGTGCGCGAGACCGCCCAGTCCAGGCCGCCGTTGGAGAGCATCCACTCGATCTGGTCGGCCAGCAGGAACAGCGTCGCCACCGCCGGGGTGTTGTACGTCTGGTCCTTGCGCGAGTTGTCCAGCGCCGTGGTCAGCGACAGGAACTCGGGGATCCACCGGCCGCTGTTGCCGATCTTCTCCACGCGCTCGACGGCCGCGGGCGACATCAGGGCCAGCCACAGGCCGCCGTCGGAGGCGAAGCACTTCTGCGGCGCGAAGTAGTAGACGTCGAAGTCCTCGGCCTGGACCGGCAGGCCGCCGGCGCCCGAGGTGGCGTCGATCGCGACGAGCGCGCCCTCGCTGCCGGCGGGGCGCCGCACCGGCACCGCGACACCGGTCGAGGTCTCGTTGTGCGCCCAGCCGACCAGGTCCGCGCCCGGCTCGTAGGCGATCTCCGGGGCGCTGCCCGGCTCGGCCTTGACGACGATCGAGTCGCCCAGGAACGGCGCGTCCGAGGTCACCTTGGCGAACTTCGACGAGAACTCGCCGTAGGTGAAGTGCTGGGCCCGCTCGTCGACCAGGCCGAACGCGGCGGCGTCCCAGAACGCCGTGGTGCCGCCGTTGCCGAGCACGACCTCGTAGCCCTCGGGCAGGGAGAAGAGCTGGGACAGACCGGAGCGCACCCGTCCGACGAGGGACTTCACCGGCTTCTGCCGGTGGGAGGTGCCCATGTACGCGGCGCCCTCGGACGCGAGGTTCGCCAGCTGCTCCGCCCGGACCTTGGACGGTCCGCAGCCGAAGCGCCCGTCGGAGGGCTTCAGTTCTGCCGGAATGGTCAGCTCATCGGTCATGCGCCCAGTCTCGCAGGTCGCGTTTCCGGTGCGTAACGCCGGTGGCGGTCCCACTATGCGGTACGCCAGCCCTCCGGGTCGACGCCGCCGGGGACGGGCGCGGCCGGGTCGTAGGGGGTGCGCGTGAAGATGAACGTGGCCAGATCCAGGTGCCGCGGCGTCCCGTCGGCGTCGCGGCCGACGCGCAGGGTTTCACCGGCGTAGTAGCCGTCCAGGCCGAGCCACTCGTCCTCGGCGACCGGGCGGAACCGGGACGCCCGGCCCATGCCGCTGACCGGGGCGAGGCTCAGCATGCCGCCCGGGAGCAGCCGCAGGTGGTACGGCGTCGGGCCCCAGTGCCACAGGCCGGTGAGGGTGAGCAGGGCGCGGTCGACCTCGGACGGCCGCCACTCCGCCGGCAGGTTCGGCTCGTGCTCGTCGGCGATCGCGATCAGGTCCACCACCAGGCCCAGGATGGCCGGGCCGGTGGTGGCGTTGGCGAAGGTCAGCGCGCCGGTGCCGGTGGACTCGTCGACCAGCGAGCAGGCGAGGAACCCGGGCATCGACCCGGTGTGCCCGGCCAGCCGCTTGCCCTGGTGCCGCAGGACCTGCAGGCCAAGGCCGTAGCCGGAGGTCCAGGTGTCGGCGTCGTCCACCGTGGCGACCGCGCGCATCTCGGCGACGGTGTCCGGACTGAGCACGTCCGCGGTGTCGCCGCCGACGAACGACGTCCAGCGCGCCAGGTCGCGGACCGTCGACCACAGCTGGCCGGCCGGGGCCATCGCGCCGGCGTCCGGGCTGGGCTCGGGCAGCAGCGGGTCGGCGAACGGGTGCACGGCCCAGCCGCGTGCGTGCCTGCCCCGCGGGTGCGGGGTCGTGCGCGACATGCCCAGCGGTTCGAGGACCTCGCGGTTCAGTGCGGTCAGCCAGTCGGTGCCGCGGTGGCGGGCGATCAGCTCGCCGAGCACGCCGTAGCCGACGTTGGAGTAGTGGAAGCGGCTGCCCGGGCGGTTCTTGAGCGCGTTCCGCGCGAGACTCGCCTCCAGGGTGGCCCAGTCGCCGCCCGCGGTGCGCTCCCACCAGGAGCCGGGCGATTCGGCGGTCAGGCCGCCGGTGTGCGAGAGCAGCTGGCCGACCGTCGAGGCGCCGAAGCTGGTGCCGGGGACGTGCTTGTCCAGCGGGTCGTTGAGGTCGAGGCGGCCCTCGTCGCGCAGGCGCATCACGAGCGCGGCGACGAGCGACTTGGTGATCGAGCCGAGCCGGTACTGGGTGTCGTCGTCGGGCGCGTCGCCCTCGACGGTGCCCCGCGCGCCCCACCAGGCGACCTCGCCGTCGCGGACGACCGCGGCGACCATCGACGGCGCGCGGCCGTTCGCCTGTTCCAGGGACAGGCGGCGGAGCAGGGCGAACTCGGTGCTGGGCAGCATGCCGTCATTCTGCCGCGCGCGGCGTGAGCAGCTCCGTGAGGGCGAGCTCGAGGGAACCGAGCAGGCGGCGGTGCAGCTCCGAACCGGGCTCGGCCTGGAGCAGGTGCTGGGCGAAGCCGTCGGTGAGGGCCATGACGATGTCGGCGAGCCTTCCGGCGTCCAGGTCGTCGCGGATGTGGCCCTGGCGCTGGGCCTGGTCGAGGAAGTCGGTGGTCTGCTCGCGCAGGAAGCCGTAGCCGTGGCGGAGGTGGTGCGCCCAGTGCGGCAGGACGGCGGCGCGGGCGGTGAAGGCGAGGATGACGATCACCTCGGCGCGGCGCTGGTCGTTCAGCGGCAGGGCCTCGGCGACCAGGGCGCGCAGCATCGTGAGCAGGTGGTCCTGCGGCACCTTCATCCAGCGCCGCTCGATGTGTTCGCTGGTCAGGTCGAAGGCGAAGTGGAACAGCTCCTCGCGGGTCGAGAAGTACTTCTGCACGGCGCCCGGGGACAGGCCGGCTTCGGCGGCGACGGTGCGCACGCTGACCGTCTCGATGCCCTCCCGGGCGATCAGCCGGAGCAGGGCTTCGGCGATCTCGCGGCGGCGCTGGGGCCGGTCGACGATCTTGGGCACGGTTGTCATCCTAGGAGCGGAGGTTTTAAGATACGATCGTATCCTGAAAACTGGGGGGACGGGATGGCGGGCAAGGGGCGTGCCCAGCAGAACGAGTGGGCCGCGGCGCTGACGCGGGGGCCGGTCGAGGTCCTGGACTTCTTCCTGCCGTTGTGGGCGGGCACGGCGCTGGGGGCGAGCGCGGCCGAGGTGGGGGCGCTGACCGCGCTGGAGACGCTGGTGTCGTTCGTGGTGCGCCCGGTGGCGGGGGCGCTCGCCGACCGGGTGGACCGGGGACGCCTGGCCGCGTTCGGGGCCGTCCTGTATGGACTGTCGTTCGCCGGGTACGCGGCCACGCCCGGTCTCGGACCGGCGTTCGCGGCGGCGGTGCTCGCCGTGGTCGGCGGTGCGGTGTTCTGGGTGTCGCTGCGGGCGCGCGTGGGGGAGGGGCTGGGCGCCGACAAGGCCGCGTTCAGCAAGCTGTTCGCCGCCGAGGGCGGAGGCACGTGGGTGGCCTTCGTGGCCGCGATGTCGCTCGTGTCCCGGATCGACTACCGCGGAGTGTTCTGGCTGGGCGCGGCGGCGTGCGCGGTGGCGGCGGTGGTGATGCTCGCGCCGGCCGGTCCGGCCCCCGCACCGCAAAAGGCGGGCGGCCAGGGTTTCGGCCAGCTGGGCCGTCGGCTGCGGCCGATGCTCCTGCTCGTCGTCATCACCGCGCTCGCCGAGGCGGGCGTGGCGCTGCTCCTGCTCCTGCACCTGCAGCGCGGGCACCACCTGGAGCTGCACCAGATCGCCGGGGTTTTCCTGCCCGGGTTCATCGTCTACACGACACTGCCGGAGTACCTGCACAAGGTCACCGGACGACTGGGCCGCACGACGGTGCTGTCGCTGGCGATGGGGTCCAGCGCGGTCTTCGCCGCCGGGCTGTCGTTCGCGCCGAACCCGGCGGTGCTGACGGGGATGTGGGTGCTGTCGGCGGCCGCGTTCGCCGCGGCGGTTCCGGTCGAGCAGGAGATCGTCGCGGAGGCGGCCGGTGTCAGCCTCGGCCGCGCGATGGGCATCTACGAAAGCGCGACACTCCTCGGCGCCACCGTCGGCACCTTCTCGGCGGGCCTGCTGTACAACGCGGGCGACGGCTGGCAAGCCGCGTGCCTCGGCGCCGCCGCGATCCTGCTGGTGGGCGCGACCTTGGTGCGGCCGGTGCTGCGTGCGGTCACCCCGCAGGGCGCGTAACGGGGAAGGCCCCGGAACCACGCGGGTTCCGGGGCCTGCCACAGCCACAGCCAGAAAGCGCTTACAGCGGCTTGACCGCCGACCAGCCCTCGACCTCCTCGGGCGATCGCGGGCCCGGGCCGACGTAGCTCGCCGAGGGGCGGACCAGTCGTCCGGTCTGCTTCTGCTCCAGGATGTGCGCCGCCCAGCCGGCGGTGCGCGCCGACGTGAACATCGCCGGCATCATGGTCGTCGGCACCTGCGCGAAGTCCAGGATCACCGCCGCCCAGAACTCCACGTTCGTCTCGATCGCGCGGTCCGGGCGCCGCTCCCGCAGTTCCGCCAGCGCGGCCTGCTCCAGCGCCGCGGCCACCTCGTACCGCTCCGCGCCCAGCTCCCGGCACGTCCGCCGCAGCACGCGGGCCCGCGGGTCCTCGGCCCGGTACACCCGGTGCCCGAAGCCCATCAGCCGCTCCTTGCGGTCCAGGATCCCCTTGACGACCTTGCGCGCGTCGCCCTCCTTCTCGACCGCCTCGATCATCGGCAGCACCCGCGCGGGCGCCCCGCCGTGCAGCGGTCCGGACATCGCGCCGATCGCGCCCGACAGCGCAGCCGCCACGTCAGCCCCGGTCGAGGCGATCACCCGCGCGGTGAACGTCGACGCGTTCAGCCCGTGCTCCGCCGCCGATACCCAGTACGCGTCCACGGCCTTGACGTGCGCCGGGTCCGGCTCGCCGCGCCAGCGGATCATGAACCGCTCGGTGATCGTCCGCCCCTCGTCGACCCGGGACTGCGGCACCGCGGGCACCCCGACCCCGCGCGCGGACTGCGCCACGTACGACAGCGCCATCACCGACGCACGGGCCAGGTTCTCCCGCGCCTCCTCGTCGCTGATGTCCAGCAGCGGGCGGAACCCCCAGATCGGCGCGACCATCGCGAGCGCGGCCTGCGCGTCCACCCGGACGTCACCGGTGTGCACGGGGATCGGGAACGGCTCGGCCGGCGGCAGTCCGTCGCCGAACCGGCCGTCGACCAGCAGGCCCCACACGTCGCCGAAGCTGACCTTGCCCGCCAGGTCCTCGATGTCCACGCCGCGGTAGCGCAGCGCGCCGCCGTCGCGGTCCGGCTCGGCGATCTGGGTGCGGAAGGCGACCACGCCTTCCAGCCCGGGCTTGAACCCGTCGTCCGGTTCAGTGTTCTTCGCAACGGGCGCTGAGGTAGTCACTGGTGGAAACCTTTCGCTGCGCATTTCCCCGACAGGAGTTGTTACGCGCGCGTGACGCGCTCGGGGCGCCTCGTCGCACGGTGACCACACCATGCCCCTCGAACGGCCTAGGAGCAATCGAAGAAAGCGGTGGTTTCGGTCACGATTACGAGAACGATTCAGCCGGATGGCTCGTTCGCACGTAAATCCTGTGTTTCGCACGCGCGTGTCGCACTCATCGCGGTGATAGACCTGAGCGCATGCACCTGAGCCCCCAGGAGCGCGACAAGCTGCTCGTCCACGTCGCCGCCGACGTGGCCCGGCGCCGGCTGGAGCGCGGCGTGCGCCTGAACTACCCGGAGGCCGTCGCCCTCATCACCGACCACGTGCTGGAGGGCGCCCGCGACGGCCGCACCGTCGCCGAGCTGATGTCCAGCGGCCGGTCCGTGCTGTCCCGGGACCAGGTGCTCGACGGGGTGCCCGAGATGGTCGACTCCGTCCAGGTCGAGGCCACCTTCCCGGACGGCACGAAGCTCGTCACCGTGCACGACCCGATCGTCTGAGGAGCGCGCGTGCGTCCAGGAGAGATCATCCCGGCCGGATCGCCCGTCGAGCTGAATCCGGGCCGCCCGCGCGTGCGGCTGCGGGTGAGCAACACCGGTGACCGCCCGGTGCAGGTCGGTTCGCACTACCACTTCGCGGTGACGAATCCGGCGCTCGAATTCGACCGGGCGGCGGCCCGCGGTCACCGCCTGGACATCCCCGCCGGCACCTCCGTCCGCTTCGAACCGGGCGTGGAGCGCGAGGTCGGCCTGGTGCCGCTGGCCGGCTCGCGAACCGTTCCCGGCCTGCGGAAGGACGGCGAGTGAGCAGCATCGACCGCGAGCGCTACACCGAGCTGTTCGGCCCCACCGTCGGCGACCGGATCCGGCTGGCCGACACCGACCTGCTCATCGAGGTCACCGAGGACCGCAGCATGGGCGCCGGCTCCGGCGACGAGGTGCTCTTCGGCGGCGGCAAGGTGATCCGCGAGTCGATGGGCCAGGGCATGGCGACCCGCGCCGAGGGCGCGCCGGACCTGGTGATCACCGGCGCCGTCGTGCTCGACCACTGGGGCGTGGTCAAGGCCGACGTGGGGGTGCGGGACGGCCGGATCGTCGGCATCGGCAAGGCGGGCAACCCGGACACGATGGACGGCGTCGACCCGGACCTGGTGATCGGCCCGGCCACGGAGATCCTGTCCGGCAACGGCCGGATCCTCACCGCGGGTGGCATCGACTGCCACGTGCACTTCATCTGCCCGCAGCTCGTCGACACCGCGCTGGCCTCCGGCCTGACCACGCTCGTCGGCGGCGGCACCGGTCCGTCGGAGGGCACGAAGGCCACCACCGTCACGCCCGGCCCGTGGAACCTGGCGCGGATGCTGCGGGCGATGGACGGCCAGCCGGTCAACGTCCTGTTGCTGGGCAAGGGGAACACCGTCCGGCCGGAGGCGCTGCGGGAACAGTTGGCGGCCGGCGCGGGCGGGTTCAAGCTGCACGAGGACTGGGGCAGCACCCCGGCCGCGATCGACGCGTGCCTGACGGTGGCGGACGAATCCGGGGTGCAGGTGGCGATCCACACCGACACGCTCAACGAGGCCGGGTTCCTGGAATCCACAGTGGACGCGGTGGCCGGCCGGTCGATCAACGCCTACCACACCGAGGGCGCCGGCGGCGGGCACGCGCCGGACATCATCAAGGTGGCCGGGCTGCCGAACTTCCTGCCGTCGTCGACCAACCCGACCCGCCCGCACACCGTCAACACCCTCGACGAGCACCTCGACATGCTGATGGTGTGCCACCACCTCAACCCGTCGGTGCCGGAGGACCTGGCCTTCGCGGAGAGCCGCATCCGCCCGAGCACCATCGCGGCCGAGGACGTGCTGCACGACCTCGGCGCGATCTCGATGATGAGTTCGGACTCGCAGGCGATGGGCCGGATCGGTGAGGTGATCATCCGCACCTGGCAGACCGCGCACGTGATGAAACGCTGCCGTGGCGCGCTGCCCGGCGACGGCGCGGCCGACAACCTGCGCGCCCGTCGCTATGTCGCCAAGTACACGATCAACCCGGCGATCGCGCACGGCATGGACGGCGAGATCGGCTCGGTCGAGGTCGGCAAGCTCGCCGATCTGGTGCTGTGGGAGCCCAAGTTCTTCGGCGTCAAACCGCACGTGGTGCTGAAGGGCGGCTTCGTGGCGTGGGCCGCGATGGGCGACGCCAACGCGTCCATCCCGACGCCGCAGCCGGTGCTCGCGCGGCCCATGTTCGGCGCCGCGCCGTCCGTGGCCGCGGCTAGCAGCGTGTACTTCGTCGCGCCCGAGGCCCTCGCGGCCGGCCTCCCGGTGACCCGGTCGCTCGTGCCGGTGCGCAACGTGCGCCGCGTGACCAAGGCCGACATGGTGCTCAACGACGCCCTGCCGGACATCCAGGTCGACGCGGACAGCTTCGCCGTGCACGTCGACGGCGAGCTGATCGAACCGCAACCGGTCGCCGAACTGCCCATGGCCCAGCGGTACTTCCTGTTCTGATGGGCATCTCCGCGATCCTGCTGGCCGACTCCCGGTTCCCGGGCGGCGGTCACGTGCACTCCGGCGGGCTCGAGGAAGCGGTGGCGCGCGGGCTGATCCGCACCACCGCCGACCTGCCCGGGTTCCTGCACGGTCGCTTGTGGACGGCCGGATACCTATCCGCCGTCTTCGCTTCCGCGTCCGTCGTGAGTAGACAGTGGACGCGGCTGGACGAGGAACTCGACGCCCGCACGCCGTCGCCGGCCCAGCGCACGGCATCGCGCGCGCAGGGGCGTGGCACCGCGCGCGCCGGCCGCATCGCCTGGCCGTCACCGGTGATCGACGAGCTGCTGGCCCCCCCCCCGCGCCCGCACCACCCGATCATCACCGGCGCGCTCACCGGCGTTTCGGGCGGCACACCGCGGGACGCGGCGCTGGCCGTGGCCTACCTCGCGGTCAGCGGACCGGCCAGTGCGGCGGTGCGGTTGCTGGGGTTCGACCCGTTCACGGTCAACGCGATGGTGGCCGCGCTGGGGCCCGATCTCGACGCCGTCGCCGAGCAGGCGGCCGGCTACGCCGGGACCGACCCGGCCCGGCTGCCGTCGCCCGGTTCACCGGCGCTGGACCTGCTCGCCGAAGCACACCTGCGCCACCACGAGGAAGAGGTGCGTCTCTTTGCCAGCTGAACACGGACACGGTCACGGCCACGTGCACCCGGTCAACTTCGACCCGACGGCCACCGAACCCGACCGGTACGAGACGCCGCCCGCGCGCGGCCGCGCGTTCCGCATCGGCATCGGCGGCCCCGTGGGCAGCGGCAAGACCGCGCTGACCGCCGCGCTGTGCCGGGCGCTCGGCGACGAGATCGACCTCGCCGTGGTGACCAACGACATCTACACCACCGAGGACGCCGACTTCCTGCGCAAGGCCGGCGTGCTCGACCCCGAGCGCATCGAGGCCGTGCAGACCGGCGCCTGCCCGCACACCGCGATCCGCGACGACATCACCGCCAACCTCGACGCGGTGGAACGGCTGGAAGACCGGTTCCCCGGGCTGGAGCTGGTGATCATCGAAAGCGGCGGGGACAACCTGACCGCGGTGTTCAGCCGGGGCCTGGCGGACAGCCAGATCTTCGTGGTCGACGTCGCGGGCGGGGACAAGGTGCCGCGCAAGGGCGGGCCCGGCGTGACGACCGCCGACCTGCTGGTCATCAACAAGATCGACATCGCGCACCTGGTGAACGCCGACCTGGACGTGATGACCTCCGACGCCCACCGCATGCGCGGCGAGCTGCCGGTCATCACGCAGTCGCTGGTGCGCACGCCGGACGCGCCCGGCGTGGCGGCGTGGGTGCGCGAACAGCTGGCCGGGTGAAGGCGCACGCCCGGCTCGTCGCCGAGGCGGCCGGCGGGCGGACGGTGCTGCGGGAGCTGACGTCGATGGCGCCACTGACCCTGGTACCGCGGCGCGGGTCCGGCGCGGCGGCCCGGGTCCACCTGGTGAACTCGGCGACCGCCCCGCTCGGCGGCGACGAGCTGGTCCTGGACGTCGTGGTCGGACCGGGCGCGGACCTGCGCCTGTCCGGGGTCGCCGCGACGCTCGCGCTGCCCGGGCCTGCCGCCGCGGCCAGCACGTCGTCGGTGCGCGTCGAGGTCGGCCCCGGCGGTTCGCTGGAGTACCGGCCAGAGCCGACCGTGGTCACCGCGCGGGCCCGGCACACCGCGGAACTGGTCGCGACCCTCGACGAGACCGCACGGTTCCGCACGCGTGAGGTGCTGGTCCTCGGCCGCGCGGGTGAAGCACCCGGACGGCTCACCACGTCGCAGCGCGTCACCTCCGGCGGCAGGCCGGTGCTGGACCAGACCCTCACCGTCGGCGACCCGGCCCTCGATGCCAGTGCCGCGGTACTGGCCGGGCACCGGGTGCTCGCCACGGAGCTGCTGGTCGGCGACGAAGTGGCGCAGCCGTCGAGCGGCGACTGGTGGGCGGTGACCCCGTTGCCGGTCGCCGGGTTCTTGATCACCGCGCTGGCCCCGGACGCGGTGACCGCCGAGGAGCTGCTGGGCCGTGGCCGGTGTCACCGTTCGTCGGCTTTCGGAGCGGCTTCCCAGGCCCTAACGTGGGCTGTTACGGGTGAGTAAGCGGGTCGCGGAGGTCGGCACATGCCAGAGGTCGAAAACATCGACGACGTTGCGGTACGCCTTCCCGGCATGCGGGTGGCCTACGACGGCGAAGCGCTGGACGAGGCCGACCTGGCCGGCAGCTGGACCGAGCAGTTGCAGGACTGGCTGAACCAGGCCATCGCCGCCGGGGTCGCCGAGCCGAACGCCATGGTGCTGGCCACCGCCGACGCCGAAGGCCGCCCGTCCTCCCGCACCGTGCTGTGCAAGGGCCTCGACGAGCGCGGCGTCGTGTTCTACACGAACTACACCTCGAACAAGAGCCACGACCTGACCGTGACCCGGTACGCGTCGGCGACCTTCCCCTGGTACGCGTTGCAGCGGCAGGTGACCGTGCGCGGCGAGGTGGAGAAGGTCGACGTCAAGGAGACCGCCGAGTACTGGAAGCAGCGCCCGCGCGGCTCCCAGCTCGGGGCCTGGGCGTCGCCGCAGTCGAAGGTCGTGACGAGCCGGCGGGACCTGGACGTCGCGCTGTCGTCGATCGAGCGCCGCTTCAGCGACGTCGAGGAGGTGCCGCTGCCGCCGCACTGGGGCGGGTGGCGCATCCGGCCCGAGGTCGTCGAGTTCTGGCAGGGGCAGCAGAACCGGCTGCACGACCGGCTGCGGTACGTGCGCACCCAGGACGGCTGGCACATCGAGCGCGTCGCCCCCTGACCCGAACGCCGAACTCACGCGCCCGAGCGTGGAACTCGCGCGCCCGAGCGTGGAACTCGCGCGGGTGCCGGCGAGTCCCACGCTCCTGGGCGCGAGTTCTGCGTTCGTGGCGGCGAGTTCTGCGGTCGTGCCGGCGAGTTCCACGCTCGGCGAGGTAAATCACCAGCGCTTGGTTAGTTAGCGCGGCTAAACTGGCCGGTTGTGAGTGTCGAGGCCGGGTCGCAACGGGGCAAGAAGCGCAAACTGCTGAAATCGGTGGTCGTGGACGTGCGGCCGCTGCGCACGCCCGCCTTCCGGCGCCTGTTCACCGGCACCGCGATCACCGCGATCGGCAGTCAGCTCACCACCGTCGCCGTGCCGAAGCAGGTCTTCGACCTCACCGGCTCGTCCGGGTACGTCGGCCTGACCGGCATCGTCGCGCTGGTCCCGCTGCTCGTTTTCGGGCTGTGGGGCGGCGCGATCGCCGACACCGTCGACCGCCGCAAGCTGCTCATCTTCGGCAACGCCGGCATCGCCGTCGTGTCCGCCCTGCTGTGGGCCCAGGCGTTCTTCGACATCGGCTCGGTGTGGCTGGTCTTCGTGCTCCTGGCGTTCAACCAGGCGTTCTTCGCGATCAACATGCCGACCCGCAGCGCGATCGTGGCCCGGCTGATCGAACCGGAACTGCTGCCCGCGGCGGCCGCGCTGTCCGGCACCGTGAACACGTTCGGCATGGTGTTCGGGCCGATGGCCGCCGGCGCCCTGATGCCGGTGATCGGCTTGCCCACGCTCTACCTGATCGACACGATCGCGCTGGTCGTCGCGCTCTTCTCGGTCTGGCGGCTGCCACCGCTGCCGCCGCTGTCCGGCACCGTCCGCGCCGCCGGTCTCAAGGACGTCCTCGACGGCTTCCGCTACATGGGCACCCAGAAGGTCCTGCTCGCCTCGTTCGTCGTGGACATCATCGCGATGGTCGCCGGCATGCCGCGGGCCCTGTTCCCGGAGATGGCCGAGCGCACCTTCGGCGACCCACCCGGCGGCGGCCTCGCCCTGGGCTGGCTGTACGCGGCGATCCCGATCGGCTCGGTCGTCATCGGGTTGTTCTCCGGCTGGCTCGGCCGGGTCCGGCGGCAGGGTGTCGCGGTGACGGTCGCGATCTGCGCGTGGGGCGTGGCGGTGATCGGGTTCGGGTTGTCGAACTCGCTGTGGCTGGCCGTGGTGTTCCTGTGCCTGGCCGGCGCCGCGGACATGGTGAGCGCGATCTACCGCCAGGCGATCCTGGTGATGGCCGCGACCGACGAGATGCGCGGCCGCATGCAGGGCGCGTTCACGGTGGTCGTCGCGGGCGGGCCCCGCATCGCCGACCTCACGCACGGCTGGACCGCGGCCGCGGTGGGCACGGCCGCCGCGGCGACCGGTGGCGGGGTGCTGGTGATCGTCTTCATGGCGATCGCCGTCGCGCTGCTGCCCGCGTTCTGGCGCTACCGAGCCGCGGCGGTCACGAAGTAGGCGCGCCGGCTACTCGCCGGCCTGGAACGCCTCGGTGCCCGCCCGCACGCGGTGTGGTTCCAGCAGCGCGCGCTGGCTCGCGGCCCGTTCGATCAGCGTGTCGAAGTCGACGCCGGGCACCTGGTCGGCGAGGCCGGCCAGGTCGCGCAGCGTCGTCCACAGCTGCTTCTTCCCGTCGATCCCCATCGTCAGCACTTCGAGCTCCAGGAAGCGGCTCAGCGGCGAATAAGCCAGCAGCCGCCCGTTCGGCTTGAACCGGGACAGCCGCTCCGCGCCGAACACCGCCGCCGTCTTCAGCGGGTTCTGGCGGACGCCCAGGTGGTCCATGATCGACCGGAACGTGTCGACGTCCTCGGCGATCTCCGTCGCCACCCGTTCGAGTGTTTCGCCCACCGCGGTGCCGCGGTTGTTGCCCGCGGCCCGCCGGGCCAGCTCGCGCCAGCCGACCCCGAGTGCGAGCTGGTCGTTGAGGTAGATCGCCAGGAAACCGTCCACACCCCCGGTTACCCGTGTCCCGGCCGGTCACGCCTGCCAGCCTGGATGTCCCGTTGATCCAAACGGCGGGCATTCCCCCGAAAGCGTGGCCCGGCAAAACGGATTGGGGCACACTTCTCCGGCATGGCTGAGGTGAGCACTACTCAGGAACCCGCGCTCAAGCGGGTCATCGGCCCGAAGCTCCTGCTGTTCTTCGTGGTCGGGGACATCATCGGCACCGGCGTCTACGCCCTGACCGGCCAGGTGGCCGGCCGGGTCGGCGGCGCGCTGTGGCTGCCGTTCCTGCTGGCGTTCGTGGTCGCGTTCATGACCGCGTTCAGCTACCTGGAGCTGGTCGGCAAGTACCCGAGAGCGGCGGGCGCCGCGCTGTACGCCAACCGCGCGTTCCGCGTCCCGTTCCTGACCTTCATGGTCGCCTTCGCGGTCATGTGCTCGGGCATCACGTCGGCCTCCTCGGCCGCGATCGCGTTCGCCAACACCTACCTCAAGGAGTTCGTCGACCTCCCCGGCTGGCTGATCGCGCCGCTGTTCGTCGTCGGCCTCGCCGCCATCAACTTCCGCGGTGTCAGCGAGTCGGTGAAGACGAACGTCGTGCTCACCTGCATCGAGCTGTCCGGCCTGCTGATCATCATCGGCGTCGGCGTGTGGGCGGTGCTCAACGGCAACGGTGACCCCGGCCGTCTGGTCGAGTTCGACACCGCCGACCAGACCGCGCTCGTCGCCATCACCTCGGCGACCTCGCTCGCGTTCTTCGCGATGGTCGGGTTCGAGGACTCGGTCAACATGGCCGAGGAGTGCCGCGACCCGGTGCGCATCTTCCCCAAGGCGATGCTGTGGGGGATGGTTGTCGCCGCCACCATCTACGTGCTGGTCTCGCTGACCTCCTCCCTGCTGGTGCCCGCCGACGAGCTGTCCGCGGCGAAGAGCAACGCCCTGCTCAAGGTGCTCGACGTCGGCGCGCCCGGCTTCCCGCGCGAGGTGTTCTCCGCGATCGGCCTGTTCGCGGTCATCAACTCGGCCCTGATCAACATGCTGATGGCCAGCCGCCTGCTCTACGGCATGTCGAACGAGCGGATCATCCCGAAGGTGCTCGGCACGGTGCACCCGCTGCGCCGCACGCCGTGGGTGTCGATCGTGTTCACCAGCGTCATCGCCATCATCCTGGTGTCCACTGTGGACATCAGCGTGCTGGGCGGCACCACGGCGCTGTTGCTGCTGGTGGTCTTCGCGATCGTCAACGTGGCGGTGCTGGTGCTGCGCCGGGAGAAGGTGGACCACCCGCACTTCCGGGCGCCGACGATCATCCCGGCGCTGGCCGCGGTGTTCTGCCTGTACCTGGTGAGCCCGCTGTCCGGCCGTCCGGCGCGGGACTACACGATCGCGGCGATCCTGCTCGGCGTCGGTGTCCTGCTGTGGGTGGTCAACTGGCTCGCGATGCGTGCCGAAAGAAGTAAGGATCGTGCGCCGACAGCACCGTGACCTCGTCGCCGTGGTCGCGCACCAGCTCGCGCAACCGCCGGTGGTTCTCCCGCCGCGCGCCCGGCACGGTCTCCACCCGGGCCTCGAACCACGCGAGGCCCGGGGTGGCGTGCGGGCGCGCCGGGTCGATCTGGCCGTGGTGGAAGAACGCGTCACCGGCGTGCAGGAGCCACCCGTGCCCGGTGTCCACGGCCACCCCGGCGTGCCCGCGCGTGTGCCCGCCCAGCGGGACCAGCAGGATCTCCGGCGGCAACCCCTTGAGCTGGCGCACCGCGTCGAAGCCGAACCACTTCTCGCCGGTGTCCGGGTAGCTGCTCCACTGTGGACCGTGCGCGAAGTGGACCTGCTGGTACCGCCCGCGTTCCTTCTCGTCGCGGGGTGACCGCAGCGCCCGCAGCTCCTCGGCGTAGACGTGCACGGTGGCGTGCGGGAAGTCGACCAGCCCGCCGGCGTGGTCGAGGTCGAGGTGGGTGAGCACGATGTGCCGGACGTCCTCGACCGCGTACCCGAGCCGGCGGACCTGTTCGGCCGCGGTCTCCGCCACCGACGTCCGCACGCCGACCATCCGCACGAACTTCGCGCCGAGCCACTCGTCCGCGCGGTCGACGGCCGGTGAACCCATCCCGGTCTCGATCAGGACCAGTTCGGAGCCGGTGTCGACGAGCAGGCAGTGGCAGACCAGTTCGGCGCGGTGCAGGAACCCGCCGCGGCCGTCGATCAGCCGCCCGCCGAGGGGACGCATGGTGCCGCAGTTGAGGTGGTGGACCTTCATGTCAGCTCCCGTTCGAAGGTGGCGCGCAGGTGGTCGCCCACGGCGTGCAGCGGCGCGAGGTCGTGCTGGGTCCTGGCCAGGAGCAGGGCGCCCTCGATGGCGCTGAGCGCGATGGTGGCCAGCGTCGCCGCCGTCGCGGGATCGGCGCCCTGCCCGGTGAGGTACTCGGTGAGGACGGCGTGCCAGGACGCGTACCCGTCGGTGCACGCCTGCCGGATCGGTTCGCTGTCCGCGGCGTCCAACGCGACCGTCGCGATAGGACAGCCGGACCGGTAGTCCGAGTCGGCGAGGTTGCGCCCCAGCGCGTCGATCACGCGGGTGATGGCCGTCCCCGCGTCCGGCGCGGCGCCGAGCGTCGAGCGCAGCAGGTCCGCCATGTTCTCGCTGGAGAACGTGACCGCCTCGGCGGCCAGCTGCTCCTTGCCGCCGGGGAAGTGGAAGTACAGCGAGCCCTTCGGCGCGCCACCGGCGCTGACCAGCTGGTTCAGGCCGGTCGCGTGGTAGCCCTGGGTGTGGAACAGCTCCGCGGCCGAGGCGACCATGCGGCGACGGGTGTCGGTTCTCCGGACCATGTCGATCACCGTAGCGCAAACTATGACGACCGGTCTAGTTAGTTCGCCGCCCAGTATCTTCGGGGCCATGGCCAACCCCACGGGACAGCAGTTCGAGATCACCCGCGGCAACGCGCGCGCCGTCGTCACCGAGATCGGTGCGGGCCTGCGGTCGTTCGAGATCAGCGGCGTGCCCTACCTGGAGACCTTCGCCGAGGACGCCCACCCGCCGAAGGGCGCCGGGCAGATCCTGCTGCCGTGGCCCAACCGCACCAAGGCCGCCCGGTGGACCCACCAGGGCGAGGAGCAGCAGCTGGAGGTCACCGAGGAGGCCCGCGGCAACGCGATCCACGGCCTGACCCGGCACCGCGAGTGGACGCTCGTCGAGCACGCCGAATCGTCGATCACCTTCGAGATCGACGTGGAGAAGCAGCCGGGCTGGCCGGTGCCGCTGCAGGCCCGGATCACCTACGACCTGGCGCCGCGCGAGCTGACCGTCACCCACGAGATCCGCAACGAGGGCGAGTCGGCCATCGGCGTCGGGGTGGGCGCGCACCCGTACTTCCGCATCGGCGACGTGCCGACCGACGAGCTGACGCTGACCCTGCCCGCCACCCGCGTGCGGCCGTACCTCGGCGACCAGCAGCTGCCCTACGGCGACGAGCAGGACACCGCCGGCACCGAGTACGACTTCCGCGCGGGCCGGGTCCTGGCCAGGGTCGACCTGGACACCGCGTTCGGCGGTCTCGTCGCCGGTGACGACGGCCGGTTCCACCACGTCCTGTCGCACGGCGAGCGCAGCGTCGACGTGTGGACCGGGCCGGACTTCAAGTGGGTGCAGGTGTTCACGCCCGCGGACCTGGTCGGCCGCGGCCGCGCGGTCGCGATCGAGCCGATGACCTGCCCGGCCGACGCGCTGAACTCGGGCACCGATCTGATCGAGCTGGAGCCGGGCACGTCGTGGACCGGCAGCTGGGGAGTCCGGGTCCATGGCTGAGCCGATCCGGCTCGGCGCGGCGGACGCGGGCGAGCTGCTGACCCTGCAGCGCGCCGCGTTTCTCACCGAAGCGCGGGCGCATCGCAGCTTCGACCTGCCGCCGCTGACCGAGACGCTCGGCGAGCTGGCCGCGGTGCTCGCGGATCCGGACGTGGTCACCTGGGGCGTGCGGGAGTCCGGGCGGTTGGTCGCGAGCGTCCGCATCCGTCTGCGCGGCGAGGTGGGCGAGGTCGGCCGCTTGGTGGTCGCCCCCGACCGGCAGGGCGCGGGACTCGGCTCGGCGCTGATGAAGGCGGCCGAGGATCGGCTGCCGCCGCAGGTGCGCGTGCTGCGGCTGTTCACCGGCGAGCTGAGCGAGGGCCCGCTGCGCCTGTACGCCCGGCTCGGATACGTCGAAACCGGGCGAACCCCCGAGGCGCACTACCACCTCGTGCACCTGGAAAAGCGGTTCCGTTAGCGTTGCTCACCATGGTGAAGGCGATTGTGGGCGGATACGTGGTGCCGGTCGAGGGTGACCCGATCGACGGCGGCACGGTGCTGATCGAGAACGGCAGGATCTCCGCGGTCGGCACGGCCGCGGAGGTCGACGTCCCGGAGGACGCGGAGCTGGTCGACGCCTCGGGCACCTGGGTGCTGCCCGGGTTCGTCGACGCGCACACCCACCTCGGCGTGCACGAGGAGGGCGAGGGCTGGGCCGGCAACGACACCAACGAGATGACCGACCCGAACGGCGCCCGCTTCCGCGCGCTCGACGGCATCGACCCGTTCGAAATCGGCTTCGACGACGCCCTGTCCGGCGGCGTGACGAGCGTGGTGATCAAGCCCGGCTCGGGCAACCCGATCGGCGGGCAGACGGTCGCCGTGAAGACGTGGGGCCGCACCGCGCTCGACATGGTCTTCGACGAGGCGGTCAGCGTGAAGAGCGCGCTGGGCGAGAACCCGAAGCGCGTGTACGGCGACAAGGGCCAGACGCCGTCGACGCGGCTGGGGGTCGCGGCGATCATCCGCGAGGCGTTCACGAAGGCCCGCAACTACGTCGCGCAGCGCGACCACGCGCGGGCCGAGGGCAAGCCGTTCGACGTCGACCTGACGCTGGAGACCCTGGCGAAGGTCCTCGACGGCGAGCTGTACTGGGACCAGCACACCCACCGCGCCGACGACATCGTCACCGCGATCCGGCTGGCCGAGGAGTTCGGCTACAAGCTGGTGGTCAACCACGGCACCGAGGGGCACCTGATCGCGGACGTGCTGGCGGAGAAGGGCGTCCCGGTGATCCTCGGGCCGCTGTTCACCACGCGGTCGAAGGTCGAGCTGCGGAACCGGACGCTGCGCTCGGCCGGGATCCTGGCGCGGGCCGGGGTGCGGATCGCGATCACCACGGACCACCCGGTGGTGCCGATCAACTTCCTCGTGTACCAGGCCGCGCTCGCGGTCAAGGACGGGCTGGACCCGGAGACGGCGCTGCGGGCGCTGACGGTGAACCCGGCGGAGATGCTGTCGCTGGACGACCGGATCGGCTCGCTGAAGCCCGGCCTGGACGCCGACATCGTGCTGTGGTCCGGCGACCCGCTGGACGTGATGAACCGCGCCATGCGGGTCTTCGTGCGCGGCCGCGAGGTCTACCACTTCGACGACGCGAGCGGCGAGGGCGTGGTGGCGCCGCGCCGCTACGCCGAGTAGCGCTGCGGAACGCGGAACCCGCCCGCGCGAGTCCCACGCTCAGCCGCGCGAGTTCCACGCTAGGGGTGGCGAGTCCCACGCTCAGCCGCGCGAGTCCCACGCTGGGGCGGGCGAGTTCCCCGCTCGCCCCAGCGAGTTCCGCAATCAGGCGCGCTTCAGGCCCGCTTCAGGTGGCGGGCGATCACCATGCGCTGGATCTGGTTGGTGCCCTCGAAGATCTGCGGCACCTTCGCCTCCCGCATGTAGCGCTCCACCGGGAAGTCGCGCGTGTAGCCGGCTCCGCCGAGGACCTGGACCGCGTCGGTGGTCACCTTCATCGCCGCGTCGGTCGCGATCAGCTTCGCGACCGACGCCTGGCGGCCGAACGGCATCCCGCGGTCCCGGCGCCGCGCCGCGTCGAGGTAGGTCGCGCGGGCCGAGTCGACCGCGGCGGCCATGTCGGCGAGCAGGAACTCCAGCCCCTGGAAGTCGATGATCGGCTTGCCGAACTGCGTGCGCCCCTTCGCGTACGCCACCGCCTCGTCCAGCGCCGCCTGCGCCAGACCCACCGCGCAGGCGGCGATCCCGAGCCGTCCGGAGTCCAAAGAGGACAGCGCGATCCGCATCCCGGCGCCCGCCGGGCCGATCAGCCGGTCGGCGTCCACCCGGGCGTCGGAGAAGATGATCTGCGCCGTGGTCGACCCGGTGAGCCCCATCTTCCGCTCCGGCGGCGCCGCGGACAGCCCCGGCGTGCGCCCGTCCACCAGCAGGCACGAGATCTCGTCGTCGCCCGTGCGGACCATCGTCGTGTAGAAGTCCGCCTCGCCGCCGTGCGTGATCCACGCCTTCGTGCCGTTGACGACGTAGGCGTCCCCGTCCAGCCGCGCCCGCGTCGCCAGCGCCGACGCATCGGACCCGGCGTGCGACTCCGACAGCGCGTACGCGCCCAGCAGCTGCCCCTCGAGCATGTCCGGCAACCAGCGGTCGCGCTGCTCGTCGGTGCCGTAGTTCACCAGCGCGTAGCAGGACATGATGTGCGTCGACAGCCCGACGCCGACCGACATCCACGCGGCCGCGATCTCCTCCACGACCTGCAGGTACACCTCGTACGGCACCTCGCCGCCGCCCCAGCGCTCGGAGTACGGCAGCCCGAGCAGGCCCGACTTGCCGAGCAGCCGGAACTGCTCCCGCGGGAAGTGCTCGGCCTCCTCGTACTCGGCGGCGAGCGGCTTGAGCTCGTCGCGGGCCAGTTCCCTCGCCAGCGCGATCAGGTCCTCGTATTCGCGGTCGGGGAGCAGGCGGTCGACCGGCATGGTTGCCTCCGGGTGTACTCGAAGCAGTACTCTGTAATCGTCTCCAGTACAGCACATACGGTGGTTCCATGACCAGTCGCGAGGTGCTCCCGCCATCGGGCGGCAAGGCGCTGACCTCCCGGCAACGCGCGCTGCTCGCCGAGCTGGAGGAGCTGTTCCTGGTCGACGGTTTCGTCCACTTCACGCTCGACGACCTGGCGGCCAAGACGCACTGCTCGAAGTCGACGCTGTACGCGCTGGCGCCGAGCAAGGAGCAGCTCGCCGTCCGGGTGGTGCAGCACTACTTCAAGAGCGCCGCCGGTGAGCTCGACGAGCGGATCGCCGGCGTCGAGGACGCCCGCGAGATCATCGGCGTCTACCTGAGCGGCATCGCCGACCACCTGAACCGGGCGTCCGCGGCGTTCATGCGGGACATCAACGACTTCGCCCCGGCGCGCGCGGCCTACGAGCTGAACAGCCGGGCCGCGGCGGCGAAGATCCGGTCGTTCATCGCCAAGGGCGTCGCGGACGGGGTGTTCCGGGACGTGCACGCCACGCTCATCGCGGAGATGGCCACGGTGCTCGTCGAGGCCATCCAGACCGGCGTGGTCGGCTCCCGTACGGGGGTGACCGACGCCGAAGCCTTCACGGCGCTGTCCGAGTTGCTCCTGGGCGGGCTAGCATCTCGCCCGTGATCGTGGTGGGTGGCGAGGCGCTGGTCGACCTGGTGCCGGGTGCCGAGAAGACGAACGACGGCCTGACGTCCCTGGTGCCGCGCCTCGGCGGCGGCCCGTACAACGTGGCCCTCGCGGCCGGGCGGCTCGGCACGCCGACCGCGTTCCTGTCCCGGATCTCGACCGACCGGTTCGGTCAGGCCCTGCGGGAACGGCTGATGGCCTCGAATGTCGACATATCGATGGTGCAGGAGGGCGTGGAGAACACGACCCTCGCCGTCGTGGCCCTCGCGCCGAACGGGTCGGCCAGCTACACCTTCTACACCGAGGGCACGGCCGACCGCCTCGTCGCCGACCCGGGACCGCTGCCCGAGGACGTCACCGTGCTGTGCCTGGGCACCCTCGGCATGGTCCTGGAGCCCGGCGCCACCACCTACGAGACCGTGCTGCGCCGCGAGGCCGCTCGGGGTGTGCTGACCGCGCTCGACCCGAACATCCGGGCCGACCTCATCGCCGACGCCGACGCCTACCGCCGCCGGTTCGCGTCGTGGCTGCCCGACGTGCGGCTGCTGAAGCTGTCCGACGACGACGGCGAGTGGCTGGCTGGCCCGGCCGGGCTGGACGCGGCGATAAAGTCGTGGCTCGACGCCGGGGTGGACGCCGTGGTGCTGACCCGCGGCGGCGACGGGTTGGCCGTCCACACCGCATCCGTGACCGTTTCGGTACCGTCCGCGCCCGCCGAGCTGGTGGACACGATCGGCGCCGGCGACACCGTGCAGGGCGCGCTGCTGTCGTGGCTGCACGACCGGAATGTGGGCACGCTCACCGATCTGGGCGAGTCCGGTTGGCGCGAGGCCTTGACTTTCGCGGCCAAGGCTGCGTCCATCACCGTGTCCCGGAGCGGCGCCGAACCGCCCACCGCGGCCGAGATGGTGTGAACCTGATCCCAACGGTTTGCTCTAGGTAACACAACGGCTGCGCGAAGGCCCGTTGTTCGACTAGCGTAATGGGGGAATTAATACCCCAGCGGGGCGGTGTGCGCGGACGATTTCCGGTCACGCGCGATCACAAAGCTGCCTGTGTGACCTGCAGGAGCTGCCGGCCCGTGTGACCGTGAGAGGGACGACCTGCATGTCCGACGCGACTGCGGCGACCGGTGGCGGCACCGTATCGCTGCGCCTACCGACTGGCGAGCACGAGCTGAAGGTTGTCAATGCCGTCGAGGGTGCTCCCGGCATCGAGCTGGGGAAGCTGCTGGCGTCGACCGGGTACATCACGTATGACCCTGGTTTCGTCAACACCGGGTCGTGTTCCTCGGCCATCACCTACATCGACGGCGACGCCGGGATCCTCCGTTACCGCGGCTACCCCATCGAGCAGCTGGCCGAGCGTTCCAGCTTCCTCGAGGTGTCCTACCTGCTGATCTACGGCAACCTGCCGACCCAGGCGCAGCTGGACGACTTCACGCAGAAGATCAACCGGCACACCCTGCTGCACGAGGACCTCAAGCGCTTCTTCGACGGCTTCCCGCGTGACGCGCACCCGATGCCGGTGCTGTCGTCGGCGGTGGCCGCGCTGTCCACCTTCTACCAGGACTCGCTGAACCCGTTCGACGAGCCGAACGTCGAGCTGTCCACCGTCCGGCTGCTGGCCAAGGTGCCGACGCTGGCGGCGTACGCGTACAAGAAGTCCATCGGCCAGCCGTTCCTGTACCCGGACAACTCGCTGGGCCTGGTGGAGAACTTCCTGCGGATGACGTTCGGCCTGCCCGCCGAGCCGTACGAGGTCGACCCCGAGGTCGCCAAGGCGCTGGACCTGCTGTTCATCCTGCACGCCGACCACGAGCAGAACTGCTCCACGTCGACGGTGCGCCTGGTGGGTTCGTCCGAGGCGAACCTGTTCGCGAGCATCTCGGCCGGCATCATGGCGCTGTTCGGGCCGCTGCACGGTGGCGCCAACAGCGCCGTGCTGGACATGCTGAACGGCATCAAGGCCGACGGCGGTGACGTGGCGAACTTCGTCAGCCGCGTGAAGAACAAGGAAAAGGGCGTGCGCCTGATGGGCTTTGGCCACCGGGTGTACAAGAACTACGACCCGCGCGCCAAGATCATCAAGCGCACCGCGGACCAGATCCTCGGCAAGCTCGCGCCCAACGACGAGCTGCTGGACATCGCGAAGCGCCTCGAGGAGACCGCGCTCTCCGACGATTACTTCATCGAGCGCAAGCTCTACCCGAACGTCGACTTCTACACCGGGTTGATCTACCGCGCGCTCGGGTTCCCGACGCAGTTCTTCACGGTGTTGTTCGCGCTCGGCCGGCTGCCCGGCTGGATCGCGCACTGGCGCGAGATGATCAACGACCCGCAGACCAAGATCGGCCGCCCGCGGCAGATCTACATCGGCGAGAAGGAGCGCGAGTACACCGCGATCTCCGAGCGCTGAGTTCGTCCGGCGTTCTTTCGACGGCGCGTCCCTGGTGGGGCGCGCCGTTTTGTTTTGTTCGGGCGGTGGATGCTCCAGTGATGCCGGGGGTGAGTGGGCATCTTGTGGGTGCGTGAGTGGCGCTTTGGTGCGGCTGCAGGGGGTGCGTGCCGCGGTTGGCCCACTGATGCGGCGGTCAGTGGGTATCGCGTGGGTGCGCGAGTCGCGCTCACGCGCGGCTGCGAGTGGTGCCCGTGCGAGTGGCGCTCTCGCGCGGGCGCGAGGGTGCCCGTGCGAGTGGCCCTCTGGTGGGTGGGCGAGTGGCCCTCTCGCGCGGTGTCAGCGGGCGCGTGCCGCGGTTGGTCCAGTGATGCGGCGGTGAGTGGGCATCTTGTGGGTGCGTGAGTGGCGCTTTGGTGCGGCTGCCGGGGGTGAGCTTGCCCCCGTTCGCCGGACACTTCGGGTGTGGGGTCAGTGATCTTGGTCTGACTCCGTGTGCAGGGCTTCAAACGTGACGGGGCTGTGCATTCCGATTTTGGAATGTCTCCGTTTCGGATT
>NZ_PQHW01000102.1 GCF_003385215.1 Amycolatopsis thermalba
CACCGCGGCGGATTCAGCCCCGCACGGCCGCTACCGCCCTCCAACCCGCGGCAGCACGAACCCCCACAGCACCACCCAGCCACACGCCCCCGCACCGCGGCGGATTCAGCCCCGCACGGCCGCTCGCCCCGGATCGGCGGCGGCACGAACCCGGCCGATCGAACCGCCGTCCGCCCCCTGCGCGGGTGTCACTGCGGCCTGACGTCCGTCCGCAGTGGATGGTCCGGCGGGATCTCCACCAGCACGATCGACGTGCCGTCCGGGTCGGAGATGCGCGCCTCGTCCAGGCCCCACGGCTCCCGGCGCGCCTCGCGGTCCGGCTGAACCCCGCGCTGGGCCAGCTCGTCGAGCGTGGCCTCGAGGTCGCGGACCTGGAACCACAGCTCGACGTCCGGGCTGGTGCCCTTCTCGCCGCGGCCGACGACCTCCAGGTAGCCCTGGCCGGTGAAGAACACGGTGCCGCCGGGGAACGTGCGGTAGATCGCCAGGCCGAGCACGTCCCGGTAGAACGCCGTGGTCTTCTCGGGGTCGCGGGGGTGGATCAGCACCCGGCTGCTCAGCACGTCCATACCTCCTCCCTACCCCACCCGGTCAGGAGGCCGCAATCGCGGCGATCCCGGCCAGGACCACGACCGAGCCGGCCAGGCGGCGGACCGGGTGCGGCTCGTCCAGCACGAGCCAGGCGGCGAGCCCGCCCAGCACGATGCTCACCTCCCGAGCGGGGGCGACCAGGCTGATCGGCGCCATGCGCATCGCGTAGAGCACGAGCAGGTACGCGACGGGCGACAGCACCCCGACGATCACCGCCTCCCGCCAGTGCGACCGCCACAGCGCGCCGATCCGGCCGCCCGCCCGCATGGCCGCGGGCGCGAGCAGCAGGCTCTGCAGCACCGAGCCGGCGGCGAAGTAGGTCAGGGGCGGGACGGCGAGGGCGTTGACGGCGTGGTCGTCCCAGAGCGTGTAGGCGGCGATGGCGACGCCGGTGAGCAGCCCGTACCAGACCCCGGCCCGGCGGGCGCGGGCGTCCGCGGCCGAGCGCGAGCCGAGCCCGATCACCAGCACCCCGGCGACGACGAGGAACGCCCCGGCGAGCCCGAGCCACCCCGGCCGCTCGCCGAGCAGGACGACGGCCGCGAGCACCGACAGCAGCGGTCCGCTCCCCCGCGCCAGCGGTAGACGACGGACAGGTCGCCGACGCGGTACCCCCGCTGCAGCACGATGCTGTAGGCGATGTGGAAGACCGCGGTGAGCAGCGCCGCCACCAGCCAGGTCCACTGTGGATGCTGCCCCTCGGCCACGAGTGCGACGACCGCGACCGGGGCGCAGACCACCGCCGAGACGGTGTAGTAGAGGAAGACGAACCGGGCCCCGGCGGCGACCCGTTTGGCCGCGAGGTTCCACCCGGCGTGCACGACGGCAGCCAGGAGTACGAGCCCGAGCGCCGTGCCGTTCACCTGCTCCCTCCCAGCCAGTGCGAGTGACACCGTAGCGCCCTGCTAACCTTGACGGTCGTTGCCGTGTGGCATTCCGCCAGGGAGGAAACCCGCACGCCGGGGCCGGTACAGCGCGGCAGCGAACCCACCGACAGATCGAAGGAGCGCCTTCATGGCCAACATCAAGTCCCAGATCAAGCGCATCAAGACCAACGAGAAGGCGCGCCAGCGCAACCAGTCGGTCAAGTCCTCGGTGAAGACCGCGATCCGCAAGTTCCGCGAGGCCGCCGAGTCGGGCGACAAGGCCAAGGCCGTCGAGCTGCAGCAGGTTGCCGCTCGCGCCCTGGACAAGGCCGCCAGCAAGGGCGTCATCCACGCGAACCAGGCCGCCAACAAGAAGTCGGCGATGGCCAAGCGCGTCAACCAGCTCTGAGCTTGATCTCCAGCGAAGGGGCGGGCATCCGGCAGGGTGCCCGCCCCTTCGCCGTTCCCGCAGGCTGACAAGGCTGCCACTTCCCCCGATGCGATCGACGCGGGACCGCCCACGGCACCCCGGTCACGGCAGCCGCCCTCCGGCTGCGCGGCCGGCGTCGGTTCATGACTGCACCAGCAGCGGTGACTTCCCGGCCCAGGCGCTCACCAGCAACCCCCAACCCCACAGCGCCCGCCCCGGCGCTGTTCCGGGTCCGCCAGCCGGGCTCAGCGCTTGTCGCGGGCGGCGGCGAGTTCCAGGACTGCCCGCTCCAGCGCGTAGGCCGGGTCCGCGGCCTGGCCCTTGACCTCGGCGTTCACCCTCGCCACCACCGCCATCGCCTCGGCGAGGCCGGCCTGTGTCCACCCGCGGGACTGTCCCTGCGCCTTGCGGATCTTCCACGGCGGCATGCCCAGCTCACCGGCCATCTGGTTCGGGTTGCCGCGCCCCGCCGCCGACACCCGCGCGATGGTGCGCACCGCGTAGGCGAGGGCGTCGGCGATCAGGACGTGCGCCACGCCGATCTGCAGCGCCCACCGCATCGCCTCCAGCGCCGCGCCGCGCTCCCCCGCGACGGCCTTCTCCGCCACGGCGAAGCCGGTCACGTCCGCTCGGCCCCGGTGGTAGCGG
Source organism: Amycolatopsis thermalba (assembly GCF_003385215.1). Lineage (GTDB taxonomy): Bacteria > Actinomycetota > Actinomycetes > Mycobacteriales > Pseudonocardiaceae > Amycolatopsis_E > Amycolatopsis_E thermalba. The sequence continues at coordinate 2,536 of NZ_PQHW01000102.1, forward strand.
CGCACGGCCTCCTCGTCGACCCGCCCGCCGGAGTCCGCCACCAGCTGCGACGCGGCCGCGGCCAGCTCCCGCAGGTCGGATCCGACGGCGTCGATCAGCGCCGCGACACCCGCCGGATCGATCTTCCCACCGGCCTGCCGGACCTCGTTGCGGACGAACGACTCGCGGTCCGCCGGCCGGGTGATCTTCGGACACTCGGTGACCTGCGCACCGGCCTTGCGCAGCGCCGCGGGCAGGGACTTGGCCGCCTTGCTGCGTCCGCCCCCGGTGTGCACGACGACGAGGACGACCCCGTCGGCCGGCATCTTCGCGTAGGCCAGCACCGCGTCGGCCAGCTCCTGGCCGATGTCCTGCGCGCCCTCCAGCACGATGACCCGCCCCTCGCTGAACAGCGACGGGCTGACCAGCTCGGCGAGGGCGGGCGGTGTGAGATCGGGCACGCGGACCTTGGTCATCTCGGCAGTCGGGTCCTCCCGGCGGGCCTGATCGAGAGCGCCCCGGACGGCGCGCTCGACGAGCAGCTCCTCTTCGCCGAGCACGAGCTGCAGGGGGGCGGAGGTGGTTGCCGGCGCGGTCACGGTTCAGATCCTCCCACGGACCACCGACAGCTCCCGAGCGTGATGAAACCCGCAGGGGCATGGCGTGGTCCGAGCGATGTGCCGTATGTTGTCAACCAGGCATCGCGCGAGCGCGTGAGCCACCACAATCGAATACCGCTCATCCAGAGGGGCAGAGGGAACGGCCCGACGAAGCCCCGGCAACCGGCGTCAGCCTGTCATCTCGATTCCGCGAGGTAGCTGACGATCACGGTGCCAATTCCGGCCCGCGTCAGCGGGACAGATGAGGAAAGGAACCTCGCGATGACTGCAGCCCTCGATTCGACCACCACCCGCGGCACCATCGACCTCGGTCCGGCCGTGGAACTGGTCTCCAAGGAAGAGGGTCACCGCCAGCCGCTCGCCCCGGAGTTCGTCTCCGCCGAGGACTTCTCCCCGCTCGAGGTCGCCTACGACTTCGGCCGTGTGCGCCGCGAGGACATCCAGGCCGGCCCGCGCAACATCTGGCGCTACAAGAAGCTCCTCCCGGTGCCCTCGAACGTCGAGGAGATCCCGAACACCGAGCCCGGGTGTACCAGGCTGGTGAAGGCCGACCGGCTCGCCAAGGCTCTCGGCGTGAAGAGCCTGTGGGTCAAGGACGACACCGGCAACCCCACCCACTCGTTCAAGGACCGCGTCGTCGCCGTCGCCCTGGCCGCGGCTCGCGAGTTCGGATTCGACACCCTGGCCTGCCCGTCCACCGGCAACCTGGCCAACGCCGTCGCCGCGGCCGCCGCCCGCGCCGGCTGGCAGTCCGTGGTGCTGATCCCGTCCTCGCTCGAGCGCGCCAAGGTGCTGACCACCGCGGTCTACGACGGCAACCTCATCGCCGTGGACGGCAACTACGACGACGTCAACCGCCTGGCCACCGAGCTGGCCGCCGAGCACGAGAACTGGGCGTTCGTGAACGTCAACGTGCGCCCCTACTACTCGGAGGGCTCGAAGACGCTCGCCTACGAGGTCGCCGAGCAGCTCGGCTGGCGGATCCCCGAGCAGATCGTCGTGCCGATCGCCTCGGGCTCGCAGCTGACCAAGGTGGACAAGGGCTTCCGCGAGTTCGCCAAGCTCGGCCTGGTCGACGACACCCCGTACAAGGTCTTCGGTGCCCAGGCGGCCGGCTGCTCGCCGGTCTCCGCGGCCTTCCGCAACGGCCACGACGTCGTCCAGCCGGTCAAGCCGGACACGATCGCCCGTTCGCTGGCGATCGGCAACCCGGCCGACGGCCCCTACGTGCTCGACACGGTCCGCCGCACCGGCGGCGCGATCGAGGACGTGACCGACGCAGAGGTCGTCGAGGGCATCCGCCTGCTGGCCCGCACCGAGGGCATCTTCACCGAGACCGCCGGTGGTGTCACCGTCGCGACGGCGAAGAAGCTCATCGAGGCCGGCAAGATCGACCCGGACGCCGAGACCGTCCTTCTCATCACCGGTGACGGCCTGAAGACCCTGGACGCGATCGAGAACGAGGTCGGCCCCAAGGCGACCGTGCCGCCGTCGGCGGCGGCCGTGCACGAGGCGCTGGGTCTGTAATCAAGGTTCCACCTCACTTCCCCCGGCGCACCAGCGCCGGACCGGTCTGATCGGGGATCACCGCGGTGTCGCCGTCGGTGTCCGTGCGGGCGACGAGCGCGCCGTCCGCGGTCAGGGTGTCGAGTGTCGTGCGGTTCGGGTGGCCGTAGCGGTTGCCCAAACCGACGCTCACCAGCGCCAGCCGCGCGGACACCGCGGCCAGGAACTGGGGCAGCGAGAACCTGCTGCCGTGGTGGGGCACCTTCAGGATCTCCGCGTGCAGATCCGTTCCGGCAGCCACCAGGTCGGCCTGCGCGGCCAGTTCCACATCACCGGTCAGCAGCACGCCGCCCGCCGCCGTGTGAGCCCGTAGCACGACCGAGCCGTTGTTGATCTGTGTTCCGTCGTCGTCCTCTCCTTCCGGCACGTACCGGGGACCGAGCACCTCCAGGTCCAGCGCAGGCCACTCGAGCCGTCGACCGAGGTCCAGTTCGAGCAGCGGAACCCCGTGCCTGGCGGCGATCCGGCCGGCCTGACGCCACGCCCAGTCCGGCTGCCGCCCCGGTCCCACCGCGATGGCCCCCACCGACCGCCCCTCGAACACCGAGTCGAGCCCGCCGATGTGGTCGGCGTGCAGGTGGCTCAGCACCACCAAGGGCACCCGCTCGACGCCCAGCCGGTCCAGGCACCGGTCGGCCGGCCCCGGCTCTGGCCCGGCGTCCACCACGACCGCCCGACCGGGCTCACCGGTGGCCAGCACGAGGCTGTCGCCCTGACCGACATCGCAGGCGACGACCGCCCAGCCCGGCGGCGGCCAGCCGGGCGCGATCACCCTGCCCGGCAGGACGACCAGCAGCACCCCGGCCAGCACCAGCGCCAGCAACACCCGCAGCCGCCGCCGGCGCAGCGCCAGCACCACGGCGACGGCGACCACCAGCGCGAGGACCCCGCCCCACCAGCCGCTGGGCCACGCCAGCACCGCCCCGGGCACTTCCGACGCCCGCCGCGCGACGACGATCAGCCAGCCCGCCTCCGGCCCGGCCAGCCGGACGACCATCTCGCCACCGGCGGGCCACGCGGTGGCGACGACCGTCGCGAGCACCCCGAACACCGTCGCCGGAGCGACCACCGGCGCGGCCAGCACGTTCGCCGCCACGCTGACCAGGCTCAGCTGCCCGGCCATCCCGGCCACGACGGGCGCGGTCACCACGAACGCCGCCGCCGGCACCGCCAGCCCCTCCGCGAAACCCGGCGGCACCCGGCGACGCTGGAGGGCTTCCGCCCACCGCGGCGCCAGGAGCACCAGCCCGGCCGTCGCGATCACCGAGAGCGCGAAGCCGAAGCTCACGGCCATCGCGGGATCCCACGCCACGAGGACGCACGTCGCCGCGGCCAGCGCGGGCACGACCGATCGCTCCCGCCCCAACGCCAGCGCCAGGAGGGCGATCCCGCCCATGACCCCGGCCCGCAGAACGCTCGGCTCCGCGCCCGCCAGGACCACGAACCCGGCCAGCGCCAGCCCGGACAGTGCCGCCGACAGCCGTGGCCCCGCCCGCAGCAGCCGCAACAGCAGGAGGACGGCACCGCACACGATCGCGACGTTGGACCCGCTGACGGCCATGAGGTGCGTCAGCCCGGCGTCGGTGAACTCGCGGTCGAGCCGTTCGGACAGCCCGCTCGTGTCGCCCACCACGAGGCCCGGCACCAGACCGGCCTGCTCCTCGGGCAGGACCGCACACGCTTGCCGGAGCGCCTCGCGCAGCGACTCGGCGGCGCGCTGCCACCACGGAGCCTCCGTGGCCGCCGCGGGCGGACCGCGCACGTAGATCGCGGCGACGGTCAGGTCGGCGTCCCGGGGCGGGGCCAGCTCACCGCTCGCGGTGATCTCCTGACCCGGGATGACCTCGCTCCACGGCGCGAACGGCGCGAGGAGCGCGACCCGCCCGGACGAGACCACCGGCTGCGCGCCGTGTTCCGCGTGCAGGACCTCAGCCGCGATCACCACCGACCTCGGCCCAGCCTGCTGATCGGCGTACCCGGCCGAACGCACCGGTTTCGGGCGTTCCGTCACCAGCACGTGCAGGGTCACCTCGGTTCCGCGCTGCGCGAGGCCGCGGAGCGGATCGTGCTCCGCCCGGCTCAGGCGGAGCCCGAGCGGCCCGGCCAGCAGGAGACCGGCCACGAGCAGCGCAGCCGCGCCCGTCCACCAGCGTGACCGGCCCGGACGCAGCCTGATCAGCAGCACCACGGACACCAGCACTGCCGCGACGCCGCACGCCAGGGCCAGCCACCACGCCCCCAGCATTCCGAGCAGCGCCCCGAGCCACAGCGTCAGCGCGGCCGGCACCAGACGGAAGTCGTGCCGGACAACGGGTTCCGTGATCACGACACCGTCACCTGGTCCCGCAGCCGGGACAGCCGCGCCTCGCCGATGCCCTCGACCTCGCGCAGCTCGTCGACGGATCGGAACGTGCCGTGCTGGGTGCGCCAGTCGATGATGCGCTGGGCGGTCACCTCGCCGATCCCCGGGAGCGCGTCGAGTTGTTCCGCCGTGGCCGTGTTCAGGTCGACGAGCGCCGGGGCGCTGCCGGCCGCGGCCGGTGGCGACGCGCCGGGCGGTGGCGGGACGCCGACGTAGATCTGCTCACCGTCGCTCAGCTTCCGCGCGAGGTTCAGCGCCGTGACGTCGGTGCCCTCGATCGCGCCGCCGGCCGCGCGCAGGGCGTCCGCCACGCGCGCACCGCCGGGAACGGTGACGAGCCCCGGGTTGCGGACCTTGCCGACGACGCTGATCACCAGGGAGCTGTCGGCGACCCGGCTGGCGGACGCGGAGACCGGCGCGGGCCGGTCCGGGGCCGCGGGCAGAACCGGCGCGTGTTCGACGGGCGGACTGCCGCCGAGGAGCGCGATCGAGGTGCCGACGAGCACCAGGACCGCGACCAGGGACAGGAGGACCGTGGTCAGGCGCCGCCGCTGCGGACTGCCGGTGAGCGCGGCCGGCACCCAGCGCTCGACCAGCCGTCCGACGGCGCCCGGTGGCCCGATGTCCTGGTCGGCGGCGAGGGCCTGACCGGCGAGCTGCTCGAGCCTGCGGTTGACGGGGATGCCCGGCGATTCCGGGGCTGATCGTTCGAACACGCATTCGACGCTAGGGGGCGCGGGGAGGAGGGAGAAGCGGGAATTGGGGAGGCTGTGGACAAGTGGGGGTCTGTGGACAAGTGGCGCGTTCCGCCGCGGTGGCACGGCTTTCTGTCGGTGACGTGTGGCATGGTGGAGCTTTTTGGGCGTGCGTCACTCAAGTGCTTGCGCGACAAGGTTTCGGCGAGTCCGGGAAGATTCAGCGGCTGCCGGGCCCGCCTGGATTCCGTTGCACCACAACGCCGACCACACCGGGCCCGGTGTGCGCGCCGATCACCGCGCCCAGTTCCGACACCACGCAGCCGTCGGTGACGCTCACCCGCTCCTCGATGCGGTTCGCCAGTTCCACCGCCCGCTCCGGGGACGCGAGGTGGTGCACGGCGACCTCCACCGGTTCCCCGCGGGCGGCCTCCTCGGCGAGTTCGACCAGGCGCGCGATGGCGCGGTTCATCGTGCGCACCTTCTCCAGCGGTTTGATCCGGCCGTCGTCCAGGTGCAGCACCGGTTTCATGGCCAGCGCGGTGCCCAGCAACGCCGCCGCCGCGCCGATCCGCCCGCCCCGCCGCAGGTACTCCAGCGTCTCGACCACGAACAGCGTCGCAGAGCAGCGCACCGCCGCCGTCGCGGCCGCTTCGACCTCCTCCGCCGCAGCGCCGGCCGACGCCGCGCGCGCCGCGTGCAACGCCGCGAACCCGAGCCCCATGGCCGTCCCGCGCGAATCGACGACTCGCACGCGATCCGGTCCCACCTCCTGCGCCGCCAGCACCGCGGACTCCCAGGTCCCGGAGATCTCGCTGGACAGGTGGATCGACACGACCGAGTCCGCGCCCGCCTCCAGCGCCTCCTGGAAGACCGTCGCGAACTCGCCGGGCGTCGGCCGGGACGTCGTCACGATCCGGCGCTGACCCAGCGCCTCGGCGAGCGCCGCCGCCCCCACCTCGACTCCGTCCAGTGCGGCGACCCCGTCGATGAGAACGTGCAGCGGGACGACGCGCAGGGCATACCGCTCGGCGAAGCCCTCGGGCAGATGGGCGGTGGAATCCGTGATGACGGCGACCGGCACGACGCCAGCCTACGTGCCGGCCGGCGGTTCGCCGGGGTCCAGGAGCGGACCGATCAACGCGGCCATCGCCTTGCCCACGAGCGCGTGCCCCTCCCAGCCCCAGTGCATGCCGTCCGGGTTGCCGCGGCCGCTCAGGACGTGCTCCCCCACCACCTCGGCCAGGTTCAGCAGCGGCACGCCCGCCCGCCGCGACCAGGCGGCGATGGCGGCGGCCGTCTCTTCCCGCCCGGTGTGCACGTTGCCGTAGGACGAGGCCTGGTGGACGCTGGGCAGGACGGCCACGATCGGCATCTCCGGCCGCAGGATGCGCAGCGCGTAGACAGCGCGGTCGAGGTAGTGCACGGTGAGCTTCGCCGGCAGGACCCGCGGGCGGCCGCGCAGCGCGACCGCCAGCCGAGGCTGAGCCGCCAGGTACGCCTTCCGGACGGTGCGGCGGAAACCGGCCGGCCGCAGGTACCGCAGGCCGCCGCGCAGGTAGGTCGGCAGCGGCGAGGGCAGCGTGTCCATGCTCCCGACGGCCAGCACCACGGCGTCGGCGTGCTTCAGATCGGCCCACACGCGGGGGTCGCCGATCATCGCCCACCACGCGTCGCGCGCGGTCCAGCCCGCGGAGGCCACCAGGTCCGCACTGCCGCCCAGCGCCGCGGCGGCGATGTTCGGCCACAGCCGGGGCTCGTCGGCCGCGCACGGGCTCTCCGGGCCCTGGAAACTCAGCGAGTCGCCGAAGACCAGCAGCCTCGGCATCTCAGCCGAGCATTCCGGCGTTGTAGGCGTGCAGGCGCCAGCGGTCGTCGCGCAGGCCCAGCTCGACCCAGTGGCAGTTGCCGATCCCGCCGAGCTGCGGCCACGCCTCCACCGGCAGGTTCAGCAGCTTGCCGGTCAGGGCGGTGATCAGCCCGCCGTGCGCGGCCAGCAGCACGGTCTCACCCGGGTCGTCACCGGCCAGCAGGTCGCTGACGACCTCGGAGGCGCGCTCGGCGACCTCGACGCGGGATTCCCCGCCCGGCGGCGCCCAGGTCGCGTCCACGCGCCAGATGGCGCGGTCACCGGGCCAGCCCGCGTCGACCTCGGCGCCGGTCAGGCCCTGCCAGTCACCCAGGTGGGTCTCCCGCAGGCGCTTGTCGATGCGCAGCGGCACCCCGATCGCCTCGGTGAGCACGGTAGCGGTGTCCATGGCCCGGTGCAGGTCCGAGGAGATGACCAGGTCGGGCTCGAAGCGGGCGAGCGCGGGCGCGGCGAAGCGGGCCTGGTTCCAGCCCACCTCGGTCAGCGCCGAGTCCAGGTGGCCCTGCATGCGCCCGGCGGCGTTGTAGTCGGTCTCCCCGTGCCGCCACAGCACGAGGCGGCGGAAGCTCACGAGGCGTCCCCGGCGTCCCCGGCGTCGACGGCCTCGGCGAGCCCGGCGACCTCGATGCGCGGGCAGTCCTTCCAGAGCCGCTCGATGCCGTAGAACGAGCGCTCCTCGTCGTGCTGCACGTGGACCACGACGTCGACGAAGTCGAGCAGGACCCAGCGGCCCTCGCGCGCGCCCTCGCGGCGGACCGGCTTGTGCCCGGCCGCCCGCAGCTTCTCCTCGACGTTGTCCACGATGGCCCCCACCTGGCGCTCGTTGGGCGCCGAGGCGATGACGAACACGTCGGTGATGACGAGCTGCTCGGAGACGTCCAGCACCACCACGTCGGTGGCCTTCTTGTCCGCGGCGGCGTGTGCCGCCACGGTCGCGATGTCTCGTGCCTGGGACGTCGCTGCCACTCCTGTGCTCCCTCATCCTGAGACCGTCGGTCCACCGAGGGTACCTGCCGCCGTCGGCGGCCCCGGCGGCGTGTCAGGCGGGCTTGCGGTACAGCCCCCGCTTGTCGATGTACCGGACGACGCCGTCGGGCACCAGGTACCAGATCGGCTCGCCGTGCTCGACGCGGTCGCGGCAGCCCGTCGACGAGATCGCCATCGCGGTCACCTCGACCAGGCTCACCTTGCCGCTGGGCAGGTGGTGGTCGTTGAGCTTGTACCCGGGCCTGGTGACGCCGATGAAGTGCGCGAGGGTGAACAGCTCGTCGGCGTTGTGCCAGGTCAGGATCTGTTCGAGCGCGTCGGCGCCGGTGATGAAGAAGAGCTCGTCCTCGGGGTACTCGCTCTTCAGGTCGCGCAGGGTGTCGACGGTGTAGGTCTCGCCGCCCCGGTCGATGTCCACCCGGCTCACCGAGAAGACCGGGTTGGAGGCGGTGGCGATGACCGTCATGAGGTAGCGGTCCTCGGCCCGGGTGACCCGCCTGCCGGACTTCTGCCACGGCTGGCCGGTCGGCACGAAGATCACTTCGTCGAGGTCGAACCGGGACTGCACCTCACTGGCCGCGACGAGGTGGCCGTGGTGGACGGGGTCGAACGTGCCGCCCATGACCCCGATTCGGCGTGGTGACATGAACGGATCGTAGAAGCGCGAGTGCGCGGGTACTGCCCCGCTCCCCGGTAACAGCACCCGCGCACTTCGCTCCGCCGGGGGTTCGAGGGGAACCACCGGAGGCCCCGACAGCGAGGAGACTCCGCTGTTCGGGTGTCCTGATGCGGACATTTGATGTGTCTTACGTCACATTACTCGACGACTGGTCCACTCGTGCGGTACTCGGCTCGGTTTCGTCGGAGCGTTGGGGTAGACGTTGACCCGTGGACCTTCACCTCCTGCGCGAACGAGCCGAAACGCTGCTCCGGGCATTGGCCGGGGACGGCGCGACCCTGCGCGACGACCAGTGGACAGCCATCGAAGCGCTGGTCGCCCACCGCAGACGCGCTCTCGTCGTGCAGCGCACCGGCTGGGGCAAGTCGGCCGTGTACTTCCTGGCCACCGCCCTGCTGCGCGAGCGAGGGGCGGGCCCGACGGTGATCATCTCCCCGCTGCTGGCGTTGATGCGCAACCAGATCTCCGCGGCCGGGCGGGCCGGCATCCACGCGGCGACGATGAACTCGGCCAACCAGCAGGAGTGGGACGACGTGCAGGCGCGCATCGCGGCCGGCGAGATCGACGTGCTGCTGGTGAGCCCGGAGCGGCTGAACAACCCGGACTTCCGCGACACGGTGCTGCCCAAGCTGACCACGACAGCGGGGCTGCTGGTCGTCGACGAGGCGCACTGCATCTCCGACTGGGGCCACGACTTCCGGCCCGACTACCGGCGCCTGCGCACCCTGCTGGCGGGACTGCCCGAGGGGGTGCCCGTGCTGGCGACCACCGCGACCGCCAACGACCGGGTGGTCACCGACGTCGCCGAACAGCTCGGGCTCGGCCAGGGCGGCGACGCGCTGGTGCTGCGTGGCCCGCTCGACCGGGAGAGCCTGCACCTGTCGGTCGCAAAGCTGCCCACCCCGCAGGCGCGGCTCGCCTGGCTCGCGGACCGGCTCGGCGAGCTGCCGGGGTCCGGCATCATCTACACGCTCACCGTCGCGGCGGCGCACGACATCGCGGAGATGCTGCGCGAGCGCGGGTTCCCGGTCGCCGCGTACACGGGCAAGACCGAGCCGGCCGAGCGGGAAGCGGCGGAGGACGATCTGCTCGCCAACCGGGTGAAGGCGCTGGTGGCGACTTCGGCGCTGGGCATGGGGTTCGACAAGCCCGACCTCGGGTTCGTCGTTCACGTCGGGGCGCCGTCCTCGCCGATCGCCTACTACCAGCAGGTCGGGCGCGCCGGTCGTGGCGTGCGCCGGGCCGAGGTGATCCTGCTGCCGGGTCAGGAGGACGCCGAGATCTGGCGGTACTTCTCGTCCCTCGCCTTCCCGGACGAGCAGCGCGTCAACCAGGTGCTCAACGCGCTCGCCTACGCCGACCGGCCATTGTCGACGGCAGCGCTCGAGCCGATGGTCGAACTGTCCCGGTCACGGCTGGAGATGGTGCTGAAGGTGCTCGACGTGGACGGCGCGGTGCGGCGGGTGAAGGGCGGCTGGGAGGCGACCGGGCAGGACTGGCACTACGAGCGCGAACGGTACGAGCGCGTCGCCCAGGCGCGGCGGGCGGAGCAACAGGCGATGCTGGAGTACCAGGCCACCACCTCGTGCCGGATGGAGTTCCTGCGCCGCCAGCTGGACGACCCGTTCGCCGAGCCGTGCGGGCGGTGCGACAACTGCACCGGCGAGCACCGGGACGTGACGGTGTCGGCGGAGGCGGTCGAGAAGACCGACGAGCGGCTCCGGCGGCCGGGGGTCGAGGTGGGCCCGCGCCGCCAGTGGCCGACCGGTATGGGGTCGCTCGACGTGCCGCTGTCCGGGCGGATCGGGAAGGGCGAGCTGGCCGAGCCGGGACGGACGCTCGGGCGGCTGACGGACGTCGGGTGGGGCGGGCCGTTGCGGGAGCTGGTCGGCGAGCGGGCAACGGATGGTGAGGTGCCGGAGGCGGTTTTCCAGGCGTGCGTTCAGGTTCTGGCGGCCTGGCGGTGGGAGCAGCGGCCGGTGGCCGTGGTGGCGCTGCCGTCCGCGACCCGGCCGCGCCTGGTGCACGACCTCGCGACCCGGCTGGCACACATCGGACGGTTGCGCTTTCTCGGCACGCTGGAAAGCCGCGGCGGCCGCCCTCGGCGGGCGAACAGCGCGCAGCGGGTGGCGGATCTGTGGCAATCGCTTGCGGTGCCGGGCGATGTGGCCACGGAGTTGTCCGGTGTGGATGGACCGGTGTTGCTGATGGACGATCTCGTGGACACCGGCTGGACGATGACGCTGGCCGCACGGCTCCTGCGCCAGGGCGGGGCGCCGGCCGTGCTGCCGTTCGCACTGGCGAGCACGAACTGAGGGGAGGAATTGGTTTGAAAGCAGACCGGTAATCGGCGGTTTACGCAGGCACGGCACGGCTCCCGCGGCGGGGCGAGCCGTGGTGGCCTCCAGCCATGACGTAGGCAGGCGACCGGAGGACGTTCGGAGGGCGAACCTGCCGGGATGGAGCCGGACTCCGGTGAGGCCCGGTGCGACGGCGGCCTGCGCCCAGCCGGCCACTGCGCGAAGGCCAGCCGCGCCAGCCGGACACCGCGCGAACGCCAGCCGCGCCGACCGGACACCGCACGAACGCCACCCGCGCCGACCGGACACCGCACGAACGCCACCCGCGCTGGCCGGGCACTGTGTCGTGGTCACCCGCGCCAGTCGGGCAGCCTGTGATGGCCACCCGCACCGGCCGGACACCGCGTGAAGCCACCCGCGCCAGCCGGACACCGCATAAAGGCCATGGGCACCCGCCGGCCACCGCGCGGCGCCCACCCACGCCAGCCGGGCACCGTGTCAGGGCCACGCGCACCAGCTAGGTACGGTGCGCACGCCACCGGCGTCAGCCAGGCGCCATGCGAACGCCAGCCGCGCCAGCCGGACACCGTGCGAACGCCAGCCGCGCCAGCCGGCCACCGTGCGAACGCCAGCCGCGCCAGCCGGCCACCGTGTGAAGGCCAGCGGCGTCAGCGGGGCACCGTGCGAACGCCAGCCGGACACCGTGCCAACGCCACCGGTGCCAGCCAGCCACCGCGTGAAGGCCACCCCCGGCGGGCACCGTGTGGACGCCAGTCGCGCCAGGTGGGGAGTGGTTGAGGCCATCTGCGTCAGGCTGCCGGCGCCCCGCCATGTCGGCGCCCCCGCGCCCGCGGTATCGGCGCAGTCATCCGGGCGCCTGTGATGACCGGACACCGGGCGGTGGGCGTCGCCGTTGGGTGTGGTGCGTCCGCCGCGTGGGTGTCACTTCCGGGCGCTCCCACAGGAAAGTGCAGCTCAGCCCCTTCCGGGCGGAAAGGAATCTTTCGGTCTGGGCCGAGGTGTGGCATTGTCCCACCCCATCGGGTGAATGTGGAGGTATGCGGTGGTTGAGTCGAAGGTGGGCACGCAAGTCCGGCACCGGCTGCCCGTCGGGAAGTTGTTCGCGGCCAGCGTCGGCAACGCGCTGGAGTGGTTCGACTGGACGATCTACGCGACGTTCAGCATCTACTTCGCCACCGCGTTCTTCCCGGCCGGCAACGACCTGCTCGCCCAGATCAACACCTTCGCCACCTACGCGCTCGCCTTCTTCTTCCGGCCCCTCGGCGGGCTGCTGCTCGGCCGGTTCGCCGACGTCCGCGGCCGCAAGCCGGCCATGATCCTCACCATCACGCTCATGGCGGGCGGCTCCATCGTCATCGCGATCCTGCCGACGTTCCAGCAGGTCGGCTGGCTGGCCCCGATCCTGCTGCTCCTCGCCCGCATCGCGCAGGGGCTCTCCCTCGGCGGCGAAGTCTCCAACGCCTCCGCTTACCTCGGCGAGATCGCGCCGCCGAAGTGGCGCGGCCGCTACTCGTCCTTCTTCTACATCTCCACCGGCTCCGCGGTGCTGCTCGCCTCGGTGCTCGGGTTCGTCCTCGCCCGCACCATGGACAAGGCCGACATGAGCTCCTGGGGCTGGCGCATCCCGTTCCTGCTCGGCGGCGTCCTCGGCATCGTCGGCCTCTGGCTGCGCCGCAGCCTGTCCGAGACCGAACAGTTCGAGCAGAACAAGGGCCGCGCCCAGCGCGTCCGCCGCCCCCTGCTCACCACCCTGCGCGAACACCCGAAGGCCGTCGGCCAGCTCGTCGGCATCAGCATGCTCTCGACGCTGTGCTACTACACGTTCTTCAGCGCCCTCACGCCGTTCGCGGTCAAGACCCGCCACGTCAACGACGTCGACGTCTTCCTCGCCCTGTCCATCGCCACCGCGCTGTTCGTCGCGCTCCAGTACCCCTTCGGCGCGCTCTCCGACCGCATCGGGCGCAAACCCCAGCTGTTCGTCTGGTCCGCCGCCACCGCGATCCTCATCGTGCCGCTGTCCACACTGGTCAAACCCGGCCTGGCCAACCTGCTCATCGTCTTCTGCGTCGGCCTCGGGCTCTACGCGGCCCTGTCCAGCGTCGCGCCGGCGATCATGAGCGAGCTGTTCCCCACCGAGCTGCGCGGCCTGGGCATCGGCGCCTGGTACAACCTCACGGTCGCCGTGTTCGGCGGCACCGCTCCCCTGGTCATCAGCGCGCTCTCCGCCGCCGGCGCACCGATCGTGTTCTTCTGGTACGTCGCGGCCGGCGCGGTGATCGCGTTCCTGGTGCTGCTCACCCTGCCCGAAACGAAGGGCTCGGAACTGCGCTAACGGCGGAACGGCACCAGATCGTCGGCGTGCACGACCTCGCGGCGCTGCTCCTCCGGCAGCTCGTGGCTGGACCGGCCGATCAGCTCGGGCAGCTCTCCCGCGTCGAACGCCACCACGCCACGGGCCACCACGCGCTGCGCCGGGTCGACCAGCTCCACCACGTCGCCCGCCTCGAAGTCACCGTCCACCCCGGTGATCCCCGCGGCCAGCAGCGACCGGCGGCGCCGCACGACCGCGGCCACCGCGCCGTCGTCGAGCGGCACGCGCCCGCGGGTGCCGGCCGCGTAACCGAGCCAGAACCGGCGCGCGGACAACCGGCTGTCAGCGGCCCGGAACGCGGTGCCGACCTCGGCCGTGGACAGCGCCAGGGCTGCGTCGGACGCCGCGGCCAGCAGCACCGGAATACCCGCCGACGCGGCCGTGCGCGCCGCCGCCAGCTTGGACACCATCCCGCCGGTGCCCAGGCCCGAGCTGGACATGCCGACCGCGATGCCCTCCAGATCCGCGGGCCCGGCGACCTCGGCGATGCGCCGCGTCGAGCCGGACCGCGGGTCCCCGTCGTACAGACCGTCCACATCGGACAACAGGACCAGCGCGTCGGCGCCGATCAGGTGCGCCACCAGCGCGGCCAGCCGGTCGTTGTCGCCGAACTTGATCTCCTCGGTGGCCACCGTGTCGTTCTCGTTGACCACCGGCACCGCACCCAGCGCCAGCAGGCGGGAAAACGTCCGCTGGGCGTTGCGGTAGTGCGCGCGCCGCACCACGTCGTCGGAGGTGAGCAGCACCTGGCCCACGGTCAGCGCGTACCGGCCGAACGATTCGGCGTAGGCGTGCGCGAGCTGCAGCTGGCCGACGCTCGCTGCGGCCTGCTGGGTGGCGAGGTCCCGTGGCCGCTTGCCGAGCGCGAGCGGCGCCAGCCCGGCCCCGATCGCGCCGGAGGACACCAGCACGATCTGGCTGCCCTGCGCGATCCGCGCCGCGATGGCGTCGACCAGCGCGTTCAGCCGCGTCACGTCGAGCCCGTCGCCTGCGGTGGTCAGCGCCGACGAACCGACCTTGACGACCAGCCGTTCCGCCGCCGCGACGGCTTTGCGGGCCACGCTCATCGTGCTGTCGCGTCCTCGTCCTCGGGCTGGTCCGGCCCGTCGCGCCGGATGCGCCGGGCTTCCTTGCGCTCGGCCGCCGACACGCGGTTGTTCTGCTCCAGCCGCACGTCGGTGCCCCGACCGGTCATGTGCGCCGCCACGCCCGGCGTGGACGGCTCCCACTCGAAGGTGATGTCGCCGATCGTCACCGGGCAGCCCGGCTCGGCGCCGCGCTTGGCCAGCGCGTCCTCGACGCCCAGCCGGTTGAGCCGGTCGGCGAGGTAGCCCACGGCCTCGTCGTTGCCGAAGTCGGTCTGCCGGATCCACCGCTCGGGACGCGCGCCCCGCACGATGAAGCCGCCCGCCTCCTCGGGGTCCTCCTCGATGCTGAAGCCGGAGTCGTCGACCGCCACCGGCCGCAGCACGATCCGCGTCGGCTCCGCCGCCGGCTGCGCGGCCCGGTACTTCTCGACCTCCCTGGCCAGCGCGAAGGTCAGCTCGCGCAGACCCTGGCGGGTCACCGTGGAGACCTCGAACACCGGCAGGCCGCGCGCCTCGAACTCGGGGCGCACCATCTCGGCCAGCTCGGCGGCGTCGGGCACGTCGATCTTGTTCAGCACCACGACCCGCGGGCGGGAGTCCAGGTCGCCGCCCAGCGCCGGGGTGTAGCGCGCCAGCTCGGCCTCGAGGGCGTCCACGTCGGACACCGGATCGCGGCCCGGGTCGTAGGTTGCGCAGTCGACGACGTGCACCAGCACGGCGCAGCGCTCGATGTGGCGGAGGAAGTCCAGGCCGAGGCCCTTGCCCTCGCTGGCGCCCGGGATCAGGCCCGGCACGTCGGCCATCGTGAACACGGTGTCGCCCGCGTTGACCACGCCGAGGTTCGGCACCAGCGTGGTGAACGGGTAGTCGGCGATCTTCGGCTTGGCCGCGGACAACACCGAGATCAGCGACGACTTGCCCGCGGACGGGAAGCCGAGCAGGCCCGCGTCGGCGACCGAGCGCAGCTCCAGCACGAGGCTGCGCTGCTCACCGGGCTCGCCGAGGAGGGCGAAGCCGGGCGCCTTGCGGGCCTTGGACGCCAGCGCCGCGTTGCCGAGGCCGCCGCGCCCGCCCTGGGCGGCGACGAACGTGGTGCCCGGGCCGACCAGGTCCGCCAGGACCTCGCCGTCCTCGGACATCACGACCGTGCCGTCGGGCACCTTGAGTTCCAGGGTCTCGCCGGCCGCGCCGGCGCGGTGGCTGCCCTGCCCCTGGCGGCCGTTGGTGGCCTTCGCGTGCGGGTGGAAGTGGAAGTCGAGCAGCGTGTGCACGTTCGGGTCGACGACGAGCCGGACGTCGCCGCCGTTGCCGCCGTTGCCCCCGTCGGGGCCGCCGAGCGGCTTGAACTTCTCGCGGTGGATCGAGGCACAGCCGTGCCCGCCGTCGCCCGCGGCGACGTGGATCACCGCGCGGTCAACGAACCGGGACGCCATCGTGAAGCCTCTTCTCATTTCTTCGGAGGGATATCAGCCATCTTCAGCAACAAGGGGCGGGACCGGATCTGTTCCGGGCCCGCCCCTCGCTGAAGGTGCTGGGTTGTCTAGCCGGACCCTCAGGCCTCGGCCGGGACGATGTTGACCGTCTTGCGGCCACGCTTCGAGCCGAACTCCACGGTGCCCGCCGAGAGGGCGAACAGCGTGTCGTCGCCGCCACGGCCCACGTTCAGGCCGGGGTGGAACTTGGTGCCGCGCTGGCGGACCAGGATCTCACCGGCGTTCACGAGCTGACCACCGTAGCGCTTGACGCCGAGGTACTGGGGGTTGGAGTCGCGCCCGTTGCGGGAGCTGGACGCACCCTTCTTGTGTGCCATGGCTCCTGCAGCTCCTTACTTCGTGATTCCGGTGACCTCGACGCGGGTCAGCTGCTGACGGTGACCCTGCCGCTTGTGGTACCCGGTCTTGTTCTTGAACTTGTGGATGCGGATCTTGGGACCCTTGGTCTGCTCGACGACCTTGCCGGTGACCGAGATCTTCGCGAGTGCTTCGGCATCCGCCGTGACATCGCTGCCGTCGACGTACAGCACGGCGGGGAAAGAGTGCTCGGTGCCCGGCTTGCCCTCGAGCTTCTCGACCTCGACGACGTCGCCGACGGCCACCTTGTACTGCTTGCCGCCGGTCTTGACGATCGCGTACGCCGACACGGAAGTCTCCTGCTAACTCGACAATGGGTGAGGGCTTGCGCCACGTCCCGCTGTGTGCGGTCCGGTGATCGCGCCATAGCCCGTCCGGGGACGGGCCGTCTTACAGGTTACGTGACGCCCCGGTGCCGGTTGACACCGGGGCTCACGAAGGTGGATCAGCTCTGCTCCGACGCGTGCACCGGCGGGCCGGCCGGGCGGGACGCCGCACGGCGCGGGCGCCGGCTCGCGGTCCGGGTGGCCGGCGTGGGCACGCTGACCTCCGGAGACGCATCGGTGGCGTCATCCTGACCGGTGGTGGCCGCGGGGGTCTCCACGGGGCCGGCCGGGACCGTGACGGGCTGCGACGGCTCGGTGGCGGCCTGGACGGGCTCCGGGGGCGCCGCGGGCCTGCGGGCGACGCGGCGGGTCCGGGAGGAGCGGGCGGGCTTCGCCTGCTCCGCGGCGGGCGGCTGACCGGGCTGCGGCTCCTCGGGCTGCTGGGTGCCCGCCCCGGCCTGCGCCTGCGGCGCGCCCCCGGAACCGGCCTCCGCGGCGGGCTGACCCGCCGCGGACTGTGCCTGCCCAGCCGGTTCGCCCGCTGCCGCGGGCTGTGCCTGTGGCTCGGCCTGACGTGCGGTCTCGGGCCGAGCCTGCGGCTCGGTCACCGCGTCCGGCTCACGCCGTGCCTCGGAGCGGGCCTGCCCCGCCCCCTCGTGCCGGGCTTGAGCCGCGGCCGACTGCTCGGTCTGGCCCGCCGCCTGTGCCTGCCCGGCGGGCTCGCCCGCCGCAGGCTGCGCCTGCGACCCGGCCTCGGATGCTTCCTCGGGCTGGGCCGGTTCGGCTTCGCGGCGGGCCCTCGCTCCGGACCTGCGCCCGGAACGGCCGCCGGCGGCCTTCTCCGGGACGGCGGTCTCCTCGGTGGCCGGAGCCGCGCCGTTCTGCTCGGCGGTGTCCGCCTTCTCGCCGCCCTCGGTCTTCGTGGAGGCGATCTTCGCGGCCTTGGCCATCGCCTCGACGGCCGAGATCGTGCTCTCCCGCTGCACCGGCGACGGCTCGGGGGTCTTCTCCGCCTGCGGCTCCTCGGTCTTGGCCCGGCCGCGCGACCGGCGCGAACCACCACCGCCGCCACCGTGCTGGTGACCGCCGCCGTTGCCGCCGTTGCCCGACTTGACCGGCTCGGTCGAGACGATGACCCCGCGGCCCTTGCAGTGCTCACACGTCGTGGAGAACGCCTCGAGCAGGCCGGTGCCGATCTTCTTCCGGGTCATCTGCACCAGGCCCAGCGAGGTGACCTCGGCGACCTGGTGACGGGTGCGGTCCCGGCCGAGGCACTCGGTCAGCCGCTTGAGCACCAGCTCGCGGTTGGACTCCAGCACCATGTCGATGAAGTCGATCACGATGATGCCGCCGATGTCGCGCAGCCGCAGCTGGCGCACGATCTCCTCGGCCGACTCCAGGTTGTTGCGGGTGACCGTCTCCTCCAGGTTGCCACCCGAACCGGTGAACTTGCCGGTGTTGACGTCGATCACCGTCATCGCCTCGGTGCGGTCGATGACCAGGTAACCACCCGAGGGCAGCCACACCTTGCGGTCCAGCGCCTTGGTGAGCTGCTCGTCGATGCGGTGCTCGGCCAGCACGTCACCGGTGCCGACGTAGCGCTTGAGCCGCGGGGTGAGGTCCGGCGCGACGTGCTCGACGTAGGCGCGGATGGTCTCCCACGCCGTGTCACCCTGGACCTCGAGCGAGACGAAGTCCTCGGTGAACAGGTCGCGGACCACCTTGACCAGCAGGTCCGGCTCCTCGTACAGCATCACCGGAGCGGACGACTTCTTGCCGGAGGACGCCGCGTCGGCCTTCTCCTTGACGACCTCCCACTGCGCCTTCAGCCGCCGGACGTCGCGCTCCAGCTCCTCCTCGCTGATGCCCTCCGACGCGGTGCGGATGATCACACCGGCGTCCTCGGGGACGATCCGCTTGAGGATGTCCTTGAGCCGCCGCCGCTCGTTCTCCGGCAGCTTGCGCGAGATGCCCGTGGCGCCGCCCGAGGGCATGTAGACCAGGAAGCGGCCGGGCAGCGAGATCTGCGTGGTCAGCCGGGCGCCCTTGTGCCCGACCGGGTCCTTGGTGACCTGCACCAGCACGTTGTCGCCGGTGGACAGGGCCTGCTCGATCTTGCGGGACTTGCCCTCCAGGCCGGCGGCGTCCCAGTCGACCTCGCCGGCGTAGAGCACGGCGTTGCGGCCGCGGCCGATGTCGACGAACGCGGCCTCCATCGACGGCAGCACGTTCTGCACGCGGCCCAGGTAGACGTTGCCGACGATCGATCCGCTGCCCTGCGAGGTCACGAAGTGCTCGACCAGGACACCGTCCTCGAGCACGCCGATCTGGGTGTGCTCGCCGCGCTCGGCGACGACCAT
This sequence comes from Amycolatopsis thermalba, assembly GCF_003385215.1. Taxonomy (GTDB): domain Bacteria; phylum Actinomycetota; class Actinomycetes; order Mycobacteriales; family Pseudonocardiaceae; genus Amycolatopsis_E; species Amycolatopsis_E thermalba. The sequence continues at coordinate 21,610 of NZ_PQHW01000102.1, forward strand.
CGTCCGCTCGACCGACTCACGGCGGGCCAGGAACTCGGCCTCGGACAGGATCGGCGCGCGGCGGCGGCCCGCCTCGCGGCCGTCCCGGCGGCGCTGGCGCTTGGCCTCCAGGCGGGTCGAGCCGCGGACGCTGCGCACGCCGTCGGAGCTGCTGCCGTTGCGGTCCTTGTCCTCGGCCTTGGTCTCGCGGACGTGGACGACGGTGTTCGGCGGGTCGTCGGTGGTGGCCTCGGCGTCGCCGTCCGAGCCCTTCCGGCGGCGACGGCGACGGCGGCGACGGCTCGAGCCCTCGGTCTCGTCGGTGTCCTCGGACGGCTCGGCTTCGTCGGCGGTGTCCTCGGCCTCGGCCTTGGCGGCCTCCTCGGCCGGCCTGGAATCGTCGGTCTCGTCGGCCTCGGTGGTCTCGGTGGCGTTCTCGTCGCCGCCCTTGCCCCGGCCGCGGCCGCGGCGGCCCCGGCGGCGGCGACGGCGGCCCGCGCCGTCCTCGCCCTCGTCGGCGTCCTCGTCCGGCTTGTCCTCGCCGACCGGCTCGGCCTTGGGCGCGAGCTCCTCGACGGCACCGGCCTCCGGCGGCAGGAACACCGGTGACGGGGCCGCGAAGACCGGCATGTGCGGCGGGCGCTTCGGCTGCCGCGCGGGCTCGGCGACGGGCTCGGGCGCGGCGGCGGCCGGTGCGGTCTCCGGCTCGGGTTCCGGCGTCACCTGGGTGGCGGGCTCGGGGGTGGCCGGCGTCTGGACGACCGGCTCGGGCGTGCTCTCCGGGACGGCGTCCGGCGCGGGCGCGGCATCCTCGGCGGGAGCGACCGCCTCGGGGGCAGCCGCCTCCTCGACGGCCTGCTCGTCGGCCGGGGCGAGCGCCTCGGCGACCTTCACCGCGACCTCCCGCGGCACGCTCGACTGGGCGCTGCGCGCCGTCTCACCCAGCTCGGAGAGCTTCGCCAGCACGACCCGGCTGTTGGAGCCGAGCAGCTTCGCCAGGGCGTGCACCCGGACGCGGGGCGGCAACTCGCCCAGCGGGCCGGTTGCGGGTAGGGCGGTGTTCCCGCCGGTGTTCTCGGCGGGTGTGTCCGCGTTCGACATACATCTCCTCCGCCCCCGGGCGCGTCCCAGCCGCTTGGGCTGGCGGACGCGGCCGCACAGGGGCCCTTCCTGTCTGGTCCGCCGGGGTGGTCACCGCCGGCGGGAATCCTGTGCCTCGTCTCGCCCCGACGGTGCCGGGGTCCGGCACCCGCCGATGGCAGGTCCGCTCGGTGACGGGCCGTCCGAGCCGGCGGTTCCCGCCCGCCCTGCCGCTCGTCGAGCCACCCAGGTGGTTCCTGGCGGCGACGACCTGGCGCTCTTCCAGCCTGTCTCCGGACCGCAACCCCCGGAACGGACCGCAGGTCGCGGGCGTGTCGGCGGAAGCAGCCAAGCCGAGTATCCCACACGGTGCGTCCGGTGCGGCGTACTCGGTGCCAACAGGCGCGTGACCACGGCCGGGCGAACTTGCGCGTCGCGCTTGTCGGCGCCGCGCGGGGTGGCTTAGCGTGCGGCTGGACGCCGACGGCTTCCGGCCGCTGTTCGCCCTGTTGGAGGTCCCCGTTGCCCGGCTTCGGACGATCACTGGTGGCGGCCGCGTGCGCCGTCCTGGCGCTGACGCCGGTCCGGATCGCGGCGGCGGAGCCGGAGCAGGCGTGCGCGGACAGCGGGCGGGACGAGCGCTACCTGGTCGTCTTCGACCGGGACACGCCGCCGGCTGCGGCCCGGGACCAGGTGGGCGCCGCGTGCGGGGAGCTGACCGGCTACTACCCGCAGATCGGTGTGGGCGTCGCCACCTCCGGCGACCCGGGCTTCGCGCAGCGGATGGGGCCGGGCCGGGTCTACAGCGCGCGGGACGAGCGGCGGACCGGGCAGCGGTCTCCGCGGCCCGGGCTGCGGGCGACCGCGCCGTCGGACGTGCCTGCCGCCGACCGCTCCGGTGAGCAGTGGAACCTGGCCGCGGTGGGCGGTCCCGGCGCCGGCAGCCCGGACGTGGTGGTCGGTGTGCTGGACTCGGGGATCGACCCGGACCACCCCGATCTCGCGGCCGCGGTGGACCGGGACGAGTCGGCGGGCTGCGTGGGCGGTGTCGCCGACCCGGCCGAGCGGGCGTGGCGGGCCACGACGTCGGGGCACGGCACGCACGTCGCCGGGATCATCGCCGCGGCCGACGACGGCCGGGGCACCACCGGGGTCGCGCCCGGGACGCGGGTGGCGTCGGTGAAGGTGATCGACGACCGCGGGCTGGTGACGTCGGAGGCCGTCGTGTGCGGGCTGATGTGGGCGGCCGAGCACCGGATGGCGGTCACCAACAGCAGCTTCGCGATCAACACGTGGGGGCCGTCGTGCAGCTGGTCGCCGGCGCGCGAGGTGGTGCGCGAGGCGATCGGCCGGGCGGTGGTGTACTCGGCCTCGCGGGGCACGCTGAACGTGGCCGCCGCGACCAACGACGCGGTGGAATTGACGCCGGCGTCCCGGGCGGGCGGATGTGACGCGCTCCCGGCGGCGGTGCGGGACGTGGTGACCGTGTCCGCGGTGGGGCGGGACGAGGTGAAGGCCCGGTACAGCTCGTACGGGCTCGGGGTGGTCGACCTGACCGCGCCGGGCGGCGACGGCGGCTCGTGCGTGCTGTCCACGACGCCCGGCGGGTACGGCGAACTGTGCGGCACGTCGATGGCGGCGCCGCACGTGGCCGGTGCGGCGGCGGTGCTCGCGGCCGAGCGGCCCGGGGCGACGGCCCGGCAGCTGCGGCGGGCGCTGGAGGAGCGCGCGCGACCGGTGCCGTGCCCCGTGGACTACGACCTCACCGGGGACGGGCGGCAGGACGCGTTCTGCGCCGGGTACACCGGCTACAACGGGTTCTACGGGCACGGGCTGGTGCGGGTCAGCGCAGGAGCAGCCCGCTGAGGCGGCGGGCCGCGCCCCAGACGCCGAGGACCGCCAGCGCCACCAGGTAGGCGATGTGGCCGATCATGCCCGGGTGCAGGGCGCCGACGGCGAGTTCACGCATCAGCTGGATGCCGTGGTAGAGCGGCGAGCACTGGACGAGGACCTGCAGCGCGCCGGGGTAGACCGACAGCGGGTAGAACGTGGTGGAGAACAGGAACATCGGGACGACGGCCAGCTGGATGTAGTCGAACTGGGACGTCGAGCGGAGGAAGGTCGCGCAGGCCATGCCGATCGCGGCGAAGGCGAACGCGATCAGCAGGGCGACCGGGATCAGCAGCAGCGCCCACGGTGAGGTGACCAGGCCCATCGCGGCCATCACGGCGAAGAACGCGACCGAGTAGAGGCCGCCGCGCAGGACGGCCCAGGAGATCTCGCCGATCGCGATGTCCAGCGGGCCGATCGGGGTGGCCAGCATCGCGTCGTAGGTCTTGGCGTAGCGGAACTTGAAGAACACGTTGAACGTGCTGTCGAAGATGGCGCCGTTCATGGCGGACGAGGCCAGCAGGGCGGGCGCGACGAACGCGACGTAGCTCATCGGCTGCCCGTCCGGGCCGATGGCGTCGCCGACGAGCCTGCCGAAGCCGATCTGGAAGGCGACGAGGTAGAGCAGCGGCTCGAGCACGCCGGAGGCGAAGACCAGCCACATGCGCGAGTAGGCGAGGACCGAGCGCTCGACGAGCTTGCTGGCGCGGCCGGCGTAGAGGCCGGGAGGCAGGACGCGGAGCAGGAGCCCGCGGCGGTCGGTTCGGGGCAGGGTGGTCATCGGGGCTCTGGCGGGGTTGTGGCGGGGTGGCTGGGGGTCCGGGAG
>NZ_PQHW01000103.1 GCF_003385215.1 Amycolatopsis thermalba
GTCGAGTGCCAGCCGGCGCACGCCCCCCTCCCCCGGTGGCCCCTCCCCGTGGGACCGGACGTGCTCGTCCGCCACCACGCGGACCGAGTCCGGCAGCCGCCAGCGCCACCGGTACCCCGACGCGCGGACCTCCGGCAGACGCAGCTCGACCGTGTCCCCCACCCGCAGCCGAGCCGTCTCCCCCGCATCCGCCTGCGCGAGCCGGATCTGTGCCACTGGAAGCCCCCCGGGGTGGCGGTGGCCGGCGGCCCCCTCGGCTGCCGGCCACCGCCGGTCTGTGTGCCGGCGTCAGACCAGGATCTGGTCGATCTGCCCGGCGGCGTTCTCGTGGAAGGACACCGGCAGCCCGTGGTTACGGGCCAGCAGCGCCAGGGTCGTCAGGGAGCTGCGCCCGTCCCCGGCGGAGGCGAGCCGCTTCCAGCCCAGGCCGGCGACGAACACCCAGACCCCCGGGTTGGCGCTCGTCGACCACAGGCTCGTGATGGAGCGGTTGCGGATCCAGACGCCCTGCGCCGGCTGGGCGGGTTGCGCCGGGTGGACCGGCTGGGCCGGGTGCACCGAACCGTTGCCGTTGGGCGGGGTGTTCGGGTCGTACACACCGGTCGGCGGCGGAGTATTCGGGTCGTATACACCAGTCGGCGGAGTATTCGGGTCGTACACACCAGCCGGCGGAGTATTCGGGTCGTACACACCAGCCGGCGGAGTATTCGGGTCGTACACACCCGTGGGCGGCGGAGTATTCGGGTCGTACACACCAGCCGGCGGAGTATTCGGGTCGTACACACCCGTGGGCGGCGGAGTATTCGGGTCGTATACACCAGCCGGTGGCGTGTTCGGGTCGTACACGCCAGTCGGCGCGCCCGGCCCGGTCTCCGCGGTCAGGGCGGCCAGTTCGGCGTTCGGGTCGTCCTGCGGGCCGGTGTCCGGCGTCTCGCTCTTGCTCGTGGTCATGCTTCGCTCCCCATCAGTAGGTGGTGGCAACCTTGGTCAGCACGCCGCGGTCGAGGAACGGGCTGACGGGATGACCACCCGCCCGCGCCTCGGCGAGCAGCGCGAGCTGACGGCTCACGCTCGCGGCGTCCCCCGAGAGCCGGACCCAGCCCAGCTGCTCCAGATACGCCCATTCGCCGTCACCGGCGGAGAACAGGCGCAGCGCGCGCTGCGGCGGTAGCCAGGCGCGCAGGGTGACCCCGGTGCAGCCGAGGGTCGTCGGCCGCGGTTCCGGGTAGTCCTCGATGAAGGCTTCGCCGTAGGCGATGCGGAAGAACCCGCCCTCGCCCCAGTCGGTGCCCCAGGAGTTCTTGGCGATCCAGCAGTTCTGCTCGTCGTCCCACCCGATGAGCGCGACGCAGTGCCCGCCGTTGCTCTCCGTCGTGGTGGCGCGGTAGATGCCGCCGGTGTAGTGGAAGAAGTCGTCGTAGATCACCATGCACGCGGTGACCGGGCCATAGCCGTAGATGTGGTGCTTGATCGCGGCCGGGTCCTGGGTGAGATCGACGACGCCTTCCGCGCGGGCGACGCGGTTCACCCAGTTCGGGTGCAACGCGCCGGTTCCCTCGTCCGAGTAGGGCCAGTAGTCCTCGAAGGTGACGCCGTGGGACGCGCAATCACCCATCAGGTCGTCCGGCCAGGATCCGGTGTCTCCCGGTTTGCGGTGCCCGGGCGCGAACCCGAAGAACAGGTGCGCCTCGGACAGGTCCAGGCGCATGCCGGTGTTGCGGCGCGTGTAGGCGGCGGTCCCCTCCAGCGCCGCCACGGTGCCGAACGCGCTGCACGACCCCGATTCCCCCTGGTCCTTCACCGGTGTCACGTAGCTGCGACCGCACACGTCGCGCAGGTCGAACTTCACGGGCAGCGTGCTGCCCGGCGCGTGGAGGGCGGTGCAGGGCTGGCCGGCGGCCCCGAGCGCGACCTCGAGCATCCGCCCGGGCAGATCGGCCCGGGCTTCCACCTCGGCCGCGCTCGGGGCCGGCACCCCCAGCCGCACCCTGCGCGACTCGCCCGCCAGCCGGCTGAGCACCGTCTCCCCCGCCTGCCACGGATCCCCCATCGTGGCAAGGGAATCCCGCACGGCGCGGATTTCCTCGGCGAAGGGCCGGGGAGAACTCATGCGTTCCTCCAGTCGGTGTGCAACCAGCCAACGCCCCCTATGACGCGGAGGAGCCCTCGCCAGATACACAGCGACAGAAGTTTTTCCAAAGCACCTGGTCGGCAGCGGCCGGTTTCACCCGTTCAGACCAATGCGACCGCTTCCGCCAGCTTCCCGGCCCACAACCGGTAGCCGGCGGGCCCGGGGTGGAAGCCGTCCGTCGCGAACAGCTCCGGGTCGACCACCTCGCGCGGCACCGGGCAGTGGGTGACGCCCGGTAGGGCCGCGAGCGTCGCGGCGGCCGCGTCCAGCGCCTCGCCCCGCAGACCCAGGACCAGGCGCAACGGCTGCGGCAGCGACGGGAACGCGCCGAGCGGCGGGACACCGGCCAGCAGGACCGGCACCGGGCCGAGCGCCCGGCGCGCCGCCACCACCAGGGCCAGCAGGTCGCGCCGGTACCGGCCCGGCGAGCGCATCTCGATGGTGTCGTTCACGCCGAGCGCCACCACGACCAGGTCCGCCGGCTCCCGGCACGCCTCGTCGAGCAGTTCCGCCCGCACGGTTCGCGCGTTGGCACCCGTCCGGCCCGCGACGCGCCAGGAGATCCCGCGCCCGAGCCGCCCGGCCAGCACCGACGCGAGCTGCCCGGTCAGCGCCTCCTCGTGCGTCCCCGCGCCGACGCCATCCACTGTGGACTCGCCGATCACCAGCAGCCGCACCGGATCCGGGCCGGGAACCGAACCCGTCAGCGGCCCGGACGCACCCGGCAACCGCGGCGTCGTCCGGCGGACGCGAAGACCCTGCGCGACCAGCACCGGCGCGAGGCCGACGGTGGCCGCCACGGTCAGGAGAGCACGAGAAGTTGACACCCGTTCACATTAGCCCTTGGCAATCGACACAGCCATCTTCGACAGCCCCGGATCCGCGGCCGCACGCAGGACGTAGTCGGCCAGGTCGGCCCGCGAGATGGTGAAGCTGCCACGCACGTTTCCCCTGGTCTCGCTGGCGATCCGGCCGGTGTGGCGGCCGTCGTTGAGCTTCGGCGGGCGCACGATGGTCCAGTCGAGCCCGGACGCGATCACCCGGCGTTCCATCTCGCCCATGTCCGCGTACTCCTCGCGCAGCATGCGGATCAGCATCGGCTTGACCACCAGGCGCGTGAACCAGCCGTCCCCCTCGCGGTGCATGCCGCTGTTGCTGACCACGACCAGCCGCCGCACGCCGGCCGCCGTCATCGCGGTCATGATGCCGCTCGTCCCGTCGCGGCAGATCACGCTGGGCCCGCGGTCGCGCGGGCCCAGCGCGGACAGCACGGCCTCGCGGCCGGAGATGGCCGGCACCAGCGAGTCCGGGTCGAACACGTCCGCCGTCACCACCTCCAGCCGCGGCTGCGCGGGCACGTCCAGCCGCGCCGGATCGCGCACCACGGCGGTGACCTGGTGACCCGCCGCCAGCGCCTGCCGCACCACCTCGACGCCCGTCCCACCGGTCGCCCCGAACACGGTCAGCTTCATGGCTTTCCTCCCTGGTTAGTGTTCACTCACCTGCTATAGTGAGTGAGTACTCACTAACCGTCAAGCGAGCACTGAGAGAACGCTGAGAACGCATGGGAACTCGGGAGAAGATCCTGGCCGCGGCCACGCAGATCATGCGCGAGCAGGGCTACGCGCGCGCCACGACCAAGGAGATCGCCCGCGCCGCCGGCTTCTCGGAAGCGGCGCTGTACAAGCACTTCGCGGACAAGACGGAGATCTTCCTCGGCGTGATCTCCTCCCAGCTGCCCGGCCTGGAGGCGGTGCTGGGCGACCTCACGCCGGGGCGGCACGGCGTGCGCGCCAACCTGGTGCGCGTCACCGCCACGGCGATCGACTTCTACACCGAGAGCTTCCCGATCGGCGCGTCCCTGTTCTCCTCGCAGGAGCTGCTGACGGCCCACCGAGACGCGATCCGCGAGCACGGCGCCGGGCCGCGCACCCCCGTCACCCGCCTGGCGAACTACCTGCGCGCGGAGCAGCGGCTCGGCCGCCTGCCGTCCACATCGGACCCGGACGCGATCGCGACGCTGTTGCTGGGCGCGGCGTTCCAGCAGGGATTCTTCCGGCACTGGGACGCCGAGGCCGGCGACCCGGCGGTGCTGGCGCGCAAACTCGTCAAGGCGGTGCTGCCCACCTCGTGAGCGTCAGGGGGCAAGAGCCTCCAGCACGAAGAACAGGAAGGCGGTCTTGGTCGACAGGCTGTGGAAGTCGTCCGGGAACAGCTCACGGGCGGCCGGATCGGGCTGCGGCTCGCTGATGGTGACCAGGCGGAAACCGGCGGCGGTGAAGGCACCGGCCATCGCGTGCAGCGGCCGGCGCCAGAACTTCATCGGGAAGCGCTGCCCGCCGAACTCCCAGTCAAAGCTGTAACTGGTGGTCGCGAAGTAGTCCGGCCGGGGCTCCTGGATGGTGTAGGCGACGAACGGGTGGTCCACCGACGCGATGAGCCGGCCGCCGGGCCGGAGCACTCGCCGCAACTCGGCCAGCGTCGGGCCCCAGTCCTCCAGGTAGTGCAGCACCAGCGAGGCGACCACGTCGTCGAACGACTCGTCCGCGAACGGCAGGGGGTCGCGCAGGTCGGCCTCGTGCAGCGGCACCTCGTCACCGAGCCGCCGCCGCGCCAGCGCCAGCATCGCGGCACTGGCGTCGACGCCGGTGACCACCGCGCCGCGGTCGCGCAGTTCGGCGGTCAGCGGGCCCGCGCCGCAGCCGGCGTCCAGGATCCGGCGGCCGGCCACGTCCCCGGCCAGCGCCAGCATCGCGGGCCGCTCGTAGTACGCGTTCATGAGGCTGTGCTCGTTCTCCGCCGCGTACACCTCGGCGAAGCTGTCGTAGTCGTTCATCCCGTCCCCCCGCGCACGCCCTGGCTCGACGCGCGCTCCTTCTCCCAGCGTTCGAACAGCAGCGGTAGCTCCTTGATGATGAACGACAGGAAGTCCCGCGTGTCGGCCAGCCGCCGGCCCGCCGGGGTGTCCGCCCCCACCGCGTCGACACCCTCCTCGGCCGCGTCCCGCCACATCTCCATGAACCGGTCCCGCTTGCGCATGCTCGCGTACCACAGGTCGTCGAGCACCCGGAAGTGGTCGCGGCGCTCACCGGGCTCCCGCTGCCGCTCGACCAGCCCCACCTGCTCCAGGTACCGCACCGCCCCGGACACCGCCGCCGGGCTGACCTGAAGCTTCTCCGCCAGCTCGCCCGCGGTGAGGCGGCCGTCGTCGGTCACCATGAGCGCGGCCACCACGCGCGCGGCCATGCGCTGGATGCCGAGCTGGGTGAGCACGAGGGCCAGCCGCTCCACGTACCGGCGCACCGCCTCTTCGTCACGCATCACCGATCATCCTTCCGCATCCGTCCAGCGCTTCAGACAATCTATACGTTTTCCTAACTTCACAACTTTGTGAAAACTCTGTAGCTTCACGTCCATGGACAACGCCATCTCCATCGAGGGCCTGCACAAGTCGTTCGGTGCGACCAAGGCCCTCGACGACCTGAACCTGCAGGTCAAGACCGGAGAAGTGCACGGCTTCCTGGGCCCGAACGGGGCCGGGAAGTCCACCACCATCCGCGTCCTGCTCGGTCTGCTGCGCGCGGACCGGGGCACCGCCCGCCTGCTCGGCGGCGACCCGTGGCGCGACGCGGCGAGCCTGCACCGACGGCTCGCCTACGTCCCCGGAGACGTCAACCTCTGGCCCAACCTCTCCGGCGGCGAAGTCATCGACCTGCTCGGCCGGCTGCGCGGCGGTCTCGACAAGCGTCGCCGCGACGAGCTGATCGAACGGTTCGACCTCGATCCGAAGAAGAAGGGCCGCACCTACTCCAAGGGCAACCGGCAGAAGGTCGCGATCGTCGCGGCCCTGTCCTCCGACGTCGAGCTGCTGATCCTCGACGAACCGACCTCCGGCCTCGACCCGCTGATGGAGGCCACCTTCCAGTACGCGATCCAGGAGGAGCGCGACAAGGGGCGCACGGTGCTGCTGTCCAGCCACATCCTCGCCGAGGTCGAGGCCCTGTGCGACCGGGTCAGCATCATCCGCAACGGGCACGCGGTCGAGACCGGCAGCCTGCACGAACTGCGGCACCTCACCCGGACCTCGATCGTGGCGGAGCTGGCCGGTCACCCGAACGGGCTCAGCTCGCTGTCCGAGGTGCACGACCTCAAGGTCGACGGCAACCGCGTCCGCTTCGACGTCGAGACCCAATCGCTGGACCAGGTGCTGCGCAAGCTCACCGAGGTCGGCGTCCGCAGCTTGACCAGCCAGCCGCCGACGCTGGAGGAGCTGTTCCTGCGCCACTACACGACCGAAGCGAGCGCCCGGTGACCGCGCTGGTGGGCACCCGGCACCTGGTCCGCCTCGCGGTGCGGCGGGACCGGATCGTGCTGCCGCTGTGGGCGCTGGTGATCGGGATCCTGCCGGCGAGCAGCGCCGGCGCCTACGAACAGCTGTATCCGGACGCGGCCAGCCGGGCGTCGCTGACGACGGGGATGAGCGCGAACCCGTCGATCACCCTGCTCTACGGGCCGCCGTTCGACCTGTCCACCGCGGGCGGGTTCACGGCCTGGCGCTTCGGCGTGTTCCTGCCCCTGTTCACGGCGCTGGCCTGCATCTTCACCGTCACGCGGCACACCCGTCAGGAGGAGGACACCGGGCGGCAGGAGCTGCTGTCCTCGACCGTCACCGGGCGCTACGCCGCACTGACCGCCGGGTTGATCACCGCGGGCATCGCCGCGGCGGGGACCGGGCTGCTGGCGGCGCTGGGCCTGATCGGGGCCGGCCTGCCGGCGGGCGGTTCCGTGGCGTTCGGGCTCACGACCACGCTGACCGGGCTCGTGTTCGCCGCGGTCGCCGCGATCGCCGCCCAGCTGGCCGAGTACTCGCGCACCGCCAACGGCATCGCCTCCGCGGTGCTCGGGTTCGCCTTCCTGCTCCGCGCGGTCGGCGACTCGGCGACGGACGTGTCGTGGCTGTCGTGGCTGTCACCGCTCGGGTGGGCGACGCAGACGCGGCCGTTCGCCGGGGACCGGTGGGCCGTCGCGCTGCTGCTCGTCGCCGTGGCAGTCGTGCTGGGGACGGTGGCCTACCGGCTGCTGCCGCGGCGGGACGTCGGGATGGGCATCTTCCCGGCGCGCCCGGGACCTCCGGTGGCGGCGCCCGGGCTGCGGTCGCCGTTCGCGCTGGCGTGGCGGCTGCACCGGGGCGTGCTGATCGGGTGGACCGCCGGGTTCGCGGTGCTGGGGGCGATGTTCGGCTCGCTGGCCGCCGGCATCGGCGACCTCGTCGGGGAGAGCGCGCAGGCCCAGCAGGCGTTCGAGCGGTTGGGCGGCGCGCAGAACCTGGTCGACACGTTCCTCGCGATGATCGCCGGGATCTTCGGGATGGTCGCCTCGATGTACGCGGTGCAGGCGACGCTGCGGATGCGGTCGGAGGAGATCGCGCTGCGGCTGGAACCGCTGCTGGCGACGCGGGTGCGACGGCTGCAGTGGGCCGGGAGCCACCTGGTGTTCTCGCTGCTGGGGACGGCTCTGCTGCTGGTCGTGTCGGGCCTGTTCGCCGGGCTGCTGCACGGGTTGCGGGTCGGTGACGTGAGCGGCCAGGTACCCGCGGTGCTCGGCGCGACGGTCGCGCAGGCGCCCGCGGTGTGGGTGGTCGTCGGGATCGCCGTGGTGGTGTTCGGGTTCGCGCCGAAGCTCGCGACGGCGGCGTGGGGCGTGGCCGCGGTGTTCCTCCTGCTGTCGCTGTTCGGGCCGGTCGTGCAGGCGCCGCAGGTGGTGCTGGACATCTCGCCGTTCACGCACGTCCCGAAGCTGCCGAGCGCGGAGTTCGTGGTCACGCCGTTCGCGTGGCTGCTCGGCATCGCGGCGGTCGCGCTTGCCACGGGTCTGGCGCGGTTTCAGCGGCGGGACATCGGGTAATCCCGGGTCATCCGAGTGGCAGCGCCCGGACTCGTCGGGGGGTCCGGGCTCTGCCGCTCATTTTTTGTCGGTACCCCTCGCTAACGTTGTTCATCTGGCGGAACCGAGGGGGGACCATGCGATGGGGGTTGTTGGGGCACGGGGATTTCCGGCGTCTGTGGCTGGCCGATGCGCTGAGCCAGTTCGGCGACCGGATCAACCTGCTCGCGGTGCCGTTGCTGGCGGCGATCACGCTGCAGGCGACGGCGGTGCAGGTGTCCGTGCTGCGGACGCTGGAGACGCTGGCGTACCTGCTACTGGCGTTGCAGGTGGGCGCGTGGACGAACCGAATGCGCAAGCGGCGCGTGCTGGTGGCGGCCGACCTGGGCCGCGCGATGGCGTTCGGCTCGGTACCACTCGCCGCGGCGTTCGGTGCGCTCACGATGCCGCAGCTGTACGTGGTGGTGGCGGTGGCCGGGGTGCTGTCGGTGTTCTTCGAGGTGGCGCACCGGACGTACCTGCCGAGCCTGGTCGCGCGCTCGCAGCTGGTGGAAGGCAACGCGCGGCTGCAGGCCAACGTCTCGGTCGCGGCGGTGGCGGCGCCCGGGCTGTCGGGATGGCTGGTGCAGCTGTTCGGCGGGGCCACGGCGGTAGGGGTGAACGCGGTGAGCTTCCTGTGGTCCGCGGCCTGGCTGCGGCGGATCCGCGCGCCGGACCAGGTGCCGGTGGCCCTTGCGAGAGCGCCGCTGCGGCGGGAGATCAGCGACGGGCTCCGGTTCGTCTTCCGGCACCCGGTGCTGCGCGTGATCGGGGCGCACAACGTGTGCGTCAGCGTGTGCCAGCAGTTCCAGATCACGGTGGCGGCGCTGTTCCTGCTGCGCGAGGTGCACCTGTCGCCCGGCATGATCGGGTTGCTGCAGGCGGGCGGGCTGACCGGGGCGCTGCTCGGTTCGGCCGTGACGCGCCGGCTCGGCAGGTGGCTCGGCGAGGCGCGGCTGATGTGGATCAGCGCGCTGGTGTGGGGCGCGGGATACCTGATGATCCCGTTGACCACGCCGGGCTGGGGCATGGCGTGGTATCCCGTCGGCAACTTCCTGACCGGGGTGAGCATCGTGGTGCTCAACGTGCACCAGGTCAGCTACCGGCAGGCGGTGACGCCCGAGCGGCTGCAGAGCAGGGTGGCGGCCACCTCCGCGTTCCTGTACTTCGCGCCGGGGCCGGTCGGGAGCGCGCTCGCCGGGGTGCTGGCGAGCGTGGCCGGACTGCGGGGGACGTTGTGGCTGGCCGGAGCGGGCGTGGCGGTGTCGGCGTTGTGGCTGGTCTGCTCGCCGTTGCGCCGGATGCGGCAGTTGCCCGAGGCATACGAGGAGGTGCGCACGGGTAGTCACGGCGCATGAACCTCGATGGAGTACCGCGTCAGCTCTTCCTCGCCGGTCGGTGGCGTGACGCCGCGGACGGCAGCCGCTTCGGTGTGCACGATCCGGGGACCGAGCAGCAGCTCTGCGAGGTCTCCGACGCGCAGGACGCCGATGTCGGCGAGGCCATCGAGGCAGCCGTCGCGAAGCAGGAGGAGTGGGCCGCGACACCGCCGCGCGAGCGGGGCGAGATCCTGCGCCGCGCGTGGCAGCTGATGACCGACCGCGCCGACGAGCTGGCCCGGTTGATGACGCTGGAGATGGGCAAGAGTCTGGAGGAGTCGAAGGCCGAAGTCACTTACGCCGCCGAGTTCTTCCGGTGGTTCGCCGAGGAGGCCGTGCGCATCGACGGGCGGTACGCGCGCAGCCCGGCCGGTGGTGGGCGCGTGCTCGTGTCGAAGCACCCGGTGGGGCCGTGCATCCTGGTGACGCCGTGGAACTTCCCGCTCGCGATGGGCACCCGCAAGATCGGGCCGGCCATCGCCGCGGGCTGCACCATGATCGTCAAGCCGGCGCAGCTGACGCCGTTGTCGATGCTGAACCTCGCCGGCCTGCTCAAGGAAGCCGGGCTGCCGGACGGGGTGCTGAGCGTGCTGCCGAGCACGTCGGCGAGCCGGGTCGTGAACCCGGCCCTGGCCGACCCGCGGATCCGGAAGCTGTCCTTCACCGGGTCCACCGAGGTCGGGCGCAAGCTGGTCGAGCAGTGCGCGCCCAACCTGCAGCGGATGTCCATGGAGCTGGGCGGCAACGCGCCGTTCCTGATGTTCGAGGACGCTGACCTGGACGCGGCGGTCAAGGGCGCGGTCACCGCGAAGATGCGCAACAACGGTGAGTCGTGCGTGGCGGCGAACCGGTTCCACGTGCACTCGTCGGTCGCCGGGGAGTTCGTGCGGCAGCTGACCGAGGCGATGTCGTCGCTGAAGGTCGGGCACGGCACCGAGGACGGGGTGAAGGTCGGGCCGCTGATCAGCGCCGAGCAGCGGGACAAGGTGATCGAGCTGGTCGACGACGCGCTGTCCCGCGGCGCGCACGCGACCACCGGCGGCAAGCCGCTGGACGGTGACGGCTTCTTCTACGCGCCGACCGTGCTCACCGACGTCCCGCCGGACGCCCGCATCCTGCGTGAGGAGGTGTTCGGCCCGGTGGCGCCGGTGACCACGTTCGAGGACGAGGACGAGGCGGTCCGGCTCGCCAACGACACCGAGTTCGGCCTGGTGGCCTACGTGTTCACGCGCGACCTGGACCGCGCCATCCGCGTCGGCGAGCGGATGGCGACCGGGATGGTCGGGCTCAACACCGGGCTGGTGTCGAACGCGTCGGCGCCCTTCGGTGGCGTGAAGGCGTCCGGGTTCGGCCGCGAGGGCGGCGCCGAGGGTATCGAGGAGTACCTCGACGTGAAGTACATGGCGCTGTCGCTCAGCGGGACTCCGTAGCGATCCGCAGTCCGAGTCCGATGAGGACTGTCGCGGTGAGACGGTCGAGCCACCGCCGCACCGCGTCGCGCAACAGGAACCGGCGGGCCTGGGCCGCCAGCAGGAGGACCGTGCCCATCCACAGCCAGCCGATCGACACGTGGATGAGGACGAGCAGGGCGCCCCAGGCCGCCTGCCCGGACCCGGCGGGCAGGAACTGCGGCAGCAGGCTCAGGTAGAACACGCCGACCTTCGGGTTGAGCAGGTTCGTCACGAGCCCGGCGCGGAGGGCACCACGTCCCGGCTCGACGCCGATCTCCGGGGGCGCCTGGTGGCGGCGGAAGCTCTTCCACAGCGCGGACGCGCCGAGCCAGATCAGGTAGGCCGCACCGACGATCCGCACGACGTCGTAGGCGATGCGGGAGGCGGTCAGCAGCGCGGTCAGGCCCGCGATGCTCGCCGTCCCCCACACCAGGCAGCCGAGGTTGATGCCGGTCAGCGCCCGGAAGCCGGCCCGCCGACCGCCGAGCAGGGTGTGGCGGAGCATCAACATCGTGTCGAGACCGGGCGTCATAACGCCCACGAGCGCGACGAGGACGTAGGCGAACAGAGCGGAAGTCGACATACCGCCACTACAACACAGCCGGGCCCGCGAAGGGGCCGACTTTTCGGAAGACCGCCCGAGCACCCACACCGACGAACGCCCGAAAATCGGCCAACGCGGAACCCGACGCCTGCGGCGGCAAACACAGTGCCCGCAGCGGCAACCCGGCGCGGGCGCCAGCCAACACCGCCCCCGGTGCGGGCCAAACCCGCCGTCCGCACCCGCCGACACGGCGCCCACGGCGCCATCGTGGCAGTCGGCGCGGCCAATGCGGTGGCCACGCAACCAGCACCGCCCGGGGGGCGGTGCTTCAGTCCTGTGCCTGTCCCGCCCCGGGGGTGCCTCAGTCCCCGCCGCCGTCTTGGAGGTGGGCGCTGATCGGCACCACCAGCGGTGTTCCGGAGACCGGGTCGGGCAGGACCTTTGCAGTCAGGCCGAAGATCTCGTCCAGCAGCGGCTCCGTCAGCACCGTCGACGGCGGGCCCTGCGCGATGATCCGCCCGTCGCGCATTGCCACCAGTGTGTCGGCGTAGCGGGCGGCCAAGTTCAAATCATGCAGGACCATCACGACCGTCGTGCCGCGGTCGCGGTGCAGGCGGTGCACCAGGTCCAGCACGTCGATCTGGTGGGCCAGATCGAGGTAGGTGATCGGCTCGTCCAGCAGCAACAGCCCGGTCTCCTGCGCGAGCGTCATCGAGATCCACGCGCGCTGCCGCTGCCCGCCGGACAGTTCGTCGACCACCCGGTCCGCCAGCACGTCCATCCCCGTGAGCCGCAGAGCATTGGCGATCGCGTCCTCGTCCGACGACGACCACTGCCGGTACCAGCGCTGGTGCGGGTGCCGCCCGCGCGCCACCAGATCACCGACCGTCAGCCCCTCGGGCGCGACCGGTGACTGCGGCAGCAGCCCGACCACCTTCGCCACCTCGCGGGTGGGCAGCTTGTCGATCCGCTCGCCGTCCAGCAGCACCGCGCCCTCCCGCGGCGCCAGCAGCCGCGCCAGCGCCCGCAGCAACGTCGACTTGCCGCAACCGTTCGGGCCGATGATCGCGGTGATCGTGCCGTCCAGCACATCCAGGTCCAGACCGTCGACCACCACCCGCTCGCCGTACCCCAGCTTCAGGCCCTCGGCTCGCAGTCGTGACGTCATGCTCGTGCCTCCCGGCGGCTCCGGACGAACAGGAAGATCAGGTAGGGCGCCCCGAGGATCGCGGTCAGCACCCCGACCGGCAGATCCGGCAGCAACAGCCGGGTCAGCAGGTCCGCACCCACGGTCAGCAACGCCCCCAGCACCATCGACCCGACCAGCGGCGGCTGCGCGGTCTTCGCCAGCCGCACCGCGATCTGCGGCGTCGCCAGCGCGACGAACGTGATCGGCCCCGCCGCGGCGGCCGCGATGGCGGCCAGCGCGGCCGCCAGCAACAACAACGCCCCGCGAGCACCGTCGACCCGGATGCCGAGTCCCCGCGCGGTGTCGTCGCCGAACTGCAGCCCGCCGACCGTCCGCCCGCAGACCAGCGTGATCGGCACCAGCACGGCCAGCGCGATCGCGACCGGCCCCACCGAGTCCCACCCGACGTCGGCCAGGTTGCCGACCAGCCACGTCGTCGCGCGCGCCGCGTCGTTCACGTCCCCGGCGGCCAGCAGCCAGTTCACGATGTTGTAGCTGATCGCCCACAACCCGATGCCGATCAGCACCATCCGGTAGCCGTCGATACCGCGCCGCCACGACAACGCGTACAGCAGCACGCCCGCCAGCAGCCCGCCGATCAACCCGGCGACCGGCACGCCGAGCGCGCTCACCATGCCGCTGACCTGGCCGCGGTACCCGCCGGCGACGATCGCGGTGACCGCGCCGACCCCCGCGCCCCACGTGATGCCCAGGATGTCCGGGCTGGCCAGGGGATTCCGCGCGACCGACTGGAACAGCGCGCCGGACAGCCCGAGCGCGGCGCCAACCAGCACACCGGCGAGCGTGCGCGGCAGGCGCAGGTCGAAGATGATCCCGCGTTCCCGCCGGGTGCCGCCGCCGAGCAGGGTCTCCAGCACGTTCCAGATCCCGATGCGGGAGCTGCCCATCCCGATGTTGATCGCGGCGACCAGCACCAGCAGCACCGCCGCGACGACCACGAGCGCGATCACCCGCGGCTTGACCGTCCACGCCACCGGCCCGGCGGCCAGCACCTTGCGAGTCATATCTTGCTCAGCCCCCGCCGCCGCACCAGCACGATGAACACCGGCGCCCCGAGAATCGCGAGCAGGATGCCGACCTCGAAGTTGTCGCCCGTCAGCACGCGCCCGAGCACGTCCGCCGTCAGCAGCAGCACCGCGCCGAGCAGCCCGGCCACCGGCACCAGCCAGCGGTAGTCCGGGCCGGTGATGGCGCGGGCGAGGTGCGGCACGACGAGCCCGAGGAACGCGATCGGCCCGCACGCGGCCACCGCCGACCCGGTGAGCAGCGTGATCGCGGCGACGCCGAGGACCCGCGTGCGCAGCACCCGCTGCCCGAGAGCGGTCGCGACGTCCTCGCCCAGCGCCAGCGTGTTCAGGCCGGGCGTGTTGACCAGCGCGAGCAGCAGGCCGAGCACCAGGAACGGCGCGATCTGACCGGTGATCGCGAAGTCGCGCCCGGCGATCGACCCGACGCGCCAGAACCGGTAGGTGTCCATGCCGCGCTCGTCGCCGAGGATGATCGCCGACACCAGCCCGTGCAGCAGGGCGCTCACCGCCGCCCCGGCCAGCGCGAGCGTCACCGGCGTCGCGCCCTTGCCGCCGACCGCGCCGAGCAGGAACACCGCGACGCTGGCCAGCAGCGCGCCGGCGAAGCCGAACCAGATGAACCCGTAGAGCCCGTCGACCCCGAGCACGACGACCGCGAACACCACCGCCAGCGCCGCGCCGTGCGTGACGCCGAGCAAGCCGGGATCGGCGAGCGGGTTGCGCGTGTGGCCCTGCATGAGCGCGCCGGCGACACCGATCGCGAGCCCGACGAGCAGGCCCAGCACCGTGCGCGGCACCCGCAGCGACCGGACGATGATGTCCGATTCGGACCCGGACGGCTGGGTGAGCGCCGTCCACACCTCACCGAGCGGGATCGACTTCGTACCCAGCGCGACACTCGCCGCGCAGATCAGGGCCAGCAGAACGGCGAGCCCGCCGATACCGGCGAGACGACGCTGCCTGCGCGTCCGTGGCCGGGCTGTCGCCACCACCGTCACTGATGTCGCCTATCCAACTCGCGCTTCCAAACGGGACAAACCGCATCCTATGCTCCGCTTAGGCAAGGCTAACCGAAAGAGAGATCCCGATGACGAGACCGTGGCGAGCAGCACTGACGCTGGCCGTGACCGCGTGCCTGACCCTCACGGCGTGCGGTGGCGGCACCGACGAAGCCGCGCAGCAGGGCGGGACGGACCAGGCCGGCTATCCGCGCACCATCCAGCACGCGATGGGTTCGACCGTGCTGGAGACGCAGCCGAAGACCGTGGCCGCGCTCGACACCAGCTACGTGGACGCCGCGCTCGCGCTCGAAGCCCAGGTCGTGGCGTACACGAAGTACCGCAACTTCGACCAGCTGCCCGACTACCTCGGCGACGACCGCCGGTTCGGCGCGGGCGCCAAGGTGGTCGGCCCGCTGGAGAGCCCGGACGTCGAGCAGCTCTACGACATCAAGCCGGACGTGATCGTGTCGGCGAAGGTGCGGCACGAGAAGTACTACGAGCAGTTCACCGGGGTCGCCCCGACGGTCTTCTCCACGACGACCGGCGCGGTCTGGAAGGACAACATCCGCCTGCTCGGGCAGGTCCTCGGCAAGGAGTCGCTGGCCGAGCAGAAGATCGGCGCCTACGAGCAGCGGGCGCAGCGGATCGGCCAGGAGATCGCGGCGAAGCTCGGCCGGGCGCCGACGGTGTCGATCGTGCGGTTCGTCGAGGGCGAGCCGACCGTGCGGCTCTACAGCAGCGCGTCCTACCCCGGGATCGTGATGGCCGACGCGAAGCTGTCCCGGCCCGCCGGCCAGCCGGACGCCACCGACAAGATCTCGGTGAACCTCAGCCAGGAGGACATCGCGAAGCTGGACGCGGACATCATCTTCGTGTCGTCGTACTCCGACGAGACGAAGACGGCGGAGGACCCGAAGGCGAAGTTCCAGGCCAACCCGCTGTGGGCGACGCTCAAGGGCAAGATCGTCGAGGTCAGCGACACGACCTGGTTCACCGCGGTGAGCCTGCAGGGCGCGTCGGCGATGCTGACGGACCTGGCGAACCAGTTCGGCGTCACGCCGTGACCCGGCGCGGGGCCGCATCCGGTGTGGGCGCGGCCCCGCGGCCCTACGGTGGAGCCATGATTTTCATCACCGCGAAGTTCCGCATCCTGCCCCAGTACGCCGACGACTGGCCCGCGATCGCGCGGGACTTCACGCTCGCCACCCGCGCCGAGCCGGGTTGCCTGTGGTTCGACTGGTCCCGCAGCGTCGAGGACCCAACCGAGTACGTGCTGGTGGAAGCCTTCCGCGACGGTGAGGCGGGCGCGGCGCACGTCCAGTCCGACCACTTCAAGACCGCGCAGCAGACCCTGCCGCCGCACCTGGCGGAGACCCCGCGGGTCGTCAACTTCGAGGTGCCCCAGGACGACTGGTCGGAGCTGGGTGAACTCGCGGTGCGGCGTTAGGCGCGCAGGCCGTCGGCGATGATCTTCGCCAGCTGCCGTCCCGGCGGGGCCTGGCGCTGGATCGCGAGGTAGCCCGCGAGCAGGGCGGTCAGGTCGCCGGGTTCGACGTCGCCCCGGACGGCGCCCGCGGCCTGCGCCCGGCGCAGCAGGTCGGCGAACGCGGCGCGGAACTCGGCGCGTTCCTCGGCGGCGGCTTTGAACGGCAGTCCGGTGCTCGCCTCCAGCGCGTCGCACAGGGCCTTGTTCAGCAGCGCCTGCTCGGCCACCACGTCGAAGAACTCGAAGAACACCGCGCCCGGGTCGGCCGCCTCGAGCCGCTCCTTCGCCTGAGCGGCCAGCCACTCGATGCGGTCCAGCACGACCGCCTCGAACAGCAGCTCCTTGCTGGGGAAATGCCGGTAGACCGTGCCCGCGCCGACCCCGGCCCGTCGCGCGATCTCGTCCAGCGGCACCGACGGGCCCTCGTCCGCGAACGCCTCCTGCGCCGCGGCCAGGACACGGGCGCGGTTGCGGCGCGCGTCGGCGCGCAGTCCGGTGCGGCTCGCGGGGGTCGTCATCGTGTCCGATTCTAGCCGCCCGCGGCCACCGTGGGTTCGGCGAACAACCCGACCAGACCGGCCCACGCGCCGGGCACCAGCAGCACCGCCAGCACGGTGAAGACGGGCACGATCAGGAACTTCTCCACGCCCTTGCCGGTGCGGAAGCGCAGGAACGCCGGCGGCCGCAGCTCGTACCAGATCTCGCCGGCGATCGGCACCGGGAACAGGAACGGGCAGCCGGATTCGGTGAGCGCGTCGCCGAGGCAGTGCACGAAACAGCCCACCGCGACCGCGATCCCCAGCCAGCCCGTGAGCTGCGACAACTCGGCCGCGGCGCTGGCCGTCAGCGCCCACCACAGCACCCCGCCACCGGCGACCAGCAGCAACCAGTCCCCCAGCGCGTCCGCGGCGAGCAGCAACGCGAACAGCACCACCCCGGCCACGACGTACCAGCCGCCGGCCCGGGTGCCGTACGTCGTCGCCGCGCCCAGGCCGATCGCGAACAGCAGCGTGTGCGACAGGTGCCGGTGGCTGCCCCGGCCCCGCTCGTCGCGCGGGCCCTTGGTGACCTTGTACAGCGCGGCCGAGGTGTGCCGGAGCAGCCAGCACACCAGGCCGGTGATCGGCCCGAGCAGCTTGGAGGCGCGGGCGTGCGGGTGGTCGAGGTCCGGCAGCAACGCGAAACCGGCGGTCGTCGC
Organism: Amycolatopsis thermalba; assembly: GCF_003385215.1. Classification (GTDB taxonomy): domain Bacteria; phylum Actinomycetota; class Actinomycetes; order Mycobacteriales; family Pseudonocardiaceae; genus Amycolatopsis_E; species Amycolatopsis_E thermalba. The sequence continues at coordinate 17,351 of NZ_PQHW01000103.1, forward strand.
GGCGAACGCCAGCGCCTGGTGCACGGAGCCGGCGCCGATGGCCGGGGCGAGCGCGAGGCCGGCGCACCAGCCGGTGAGCGCGTGGGTGGAGCCCATCATGCGGAAGATCTTGGCAAGATGGACGCCGACCGACGCGAAGGGACGCGCATGATCACGACCACCGAGGCGCCCAGCGACGAGCTGCGGGCGTTCTGGGCCGAGCGGCACCTGTGCATGCTCACGACCCTGCGTCCGGACGGGAAACCGCACGTCGTGCCGGTCGGGGTCACCGTGGACGAGGACTTCACCACGGCGCGGGTGATCTGCCGCCGCGGCAGCGTCAAGGCACGCAACGTGCGTGCCGGGCAGCCCGCGCGTGTCGTGGTGAGCCAGGTGGACGGTCGCCGTTGGTCGAGTTTGGAGGGATCGGCGGTGGTCCGGGAGGATCCGGAGTCGGTGGCGGACGCGGAAAACCGCTACGCCGTGCGGTATCACCGCCAGCCGAAGCCGAACCCGGAGCGGGTCGTGATCGAAATCAGCCTGGACCGCAGGCTCGGCATGAGGTAAAGCACACCGATGGCGGGTTGCGGACGAACGGGAAGATAGGGCAGTAATTCAGGGTGCGGACCGTGAAGACCCTCAAGATCGACAGCCCGTTCGCGGGCGGCACGACGTGGGACGTCGTCGATCGGACCGTGATCGGCGCGCTCGCGCCGTCGATGATCAGCACCCTGCGGCGGGGTTCCGAGGACTTCCTGTGGTTCGCCGAGCGGCGCATCGCCGGTCACCAGCTGGGCCGCCCGGGCCGCTGGGACCACCCGGTGGAGCGGGAGCTGCTCGGATGGCGGTCGCGGCTGGCGTTCGAGCTGGACCCGCCGGTGGTGATCCCGGAGATCGACCTCAAGCTGTCGCACTGGGTCCGCAACACGCACGAGGAGTTCCTGCGGCGGCTGCCGGAGACCGGGGGCGTGGTGCAGCTGGAGAGCGTCCGGGACGTGGACGCGTGGCTGCACACGCTGATCGACCACTACAAGGCCGTGAAGGCCGCCGGGGAGCAGCAGCTCGATCCGGACGCGCGGGCCACGCTGATGGCGTGGTTCCGGAACACGTTCTTCAAGATCCGCCGCGCGGCGGACCGGGTGGGGCTGACCCGCGTGCGGCCGACCTGATCGGGGCCGCTGGGCGCGTCGCTGTGTTGGGCGGCGGTTTAAAGATCAAAAGATGTCCTCGCCGGACGGGCAGGCTCCGGGATGACGGGGGACCGTTGTTGTCTCACCTCGGGCAGGTGGTCGCTGGGTGATCAGGGCGCCGGCGCGCCGCGTCAGCCGATCGGCTGCCACCACGGGTCGATGGGCTTCGGGTTGTCCACGTCGATCCGCTCACCGGGGCGGGGGATCGCCAGTGCCACGTCGTGTGCTTTCGATTCGCGCCAGGCTCGCTCGGCCGGCTCGCTCCAGCCGTGCATCGCCAGGCGGAACGTGCCCCAGTGCACCGGGATCAGCAGCCCGCCACGCACGTCGAGGTGGGCGGCGACTCCCTCCTCCGGCGTCATGTGGATGTCCGGCCACGCCGGGTGGTACGCGCCGATCTGCACGAGCGCCGCGTCGAACGGGCCGTACTTCTCCCCGATCGCGCGGTAGCCCTCGAAGTAGCCCGAGTCCGCCGTGTAGAACACCTTCCGCCCGGACCGCGCCACGATCCACGACGCCCACAGCGTGTTGTTCCGCGTGAACGCCCGGCCGGAGAAGTGCTGGGCGGCCGACGCGGTCACGTCGACCCCGCCCACCGACACCGACTCGTCCCAGTCCAGTTCGATGATCCGCTCCGCCGGGATCCGCCACCGGCGCAGGTGCGCGCCCACCCCGAGCGGGACCACGAACGGCGCGCGCTGGGTCTTCGCCAGCCGCACCACCGTCGGCCGGTCGAGGTGGTCGTAGTGGTCGTGCGACACGATGATCACGTCCAGCTCGGGCAGCTCGTCCAGCTGGTGCGGCGGCCGGTGCATGCGCTTCGGGCCGACGAACCGGGACGGCGACACCCGCTCGCCCCACACCGGGTCCACCAGCACCTTCCGGCCGTCGATCTCGATCAGCGACGACGCGTGGCCGTACCAGGTGATGTGCAGCCCCTCATCGGCCGGCGCCCCCGGCCGCACCAGCGGTACCGGCCCGGTCGGCTTGCGCCGCTGCTTGCCGAACACCATCTCGCCGACCAGGTCGCGGGCCCGGGCCGGCTGCACGAGCGGCGGGGCGAGGTTGCGGAACCGGCCGTCGTGGAACTGCGGGGAGCGCCGCATGCGCTCGGGATCGGGCCGCCCGCCGAACGCCACCGGGATCTCCCACAGGGCCGCCACCGCCCCGCCGAGCAGCGCGGGCAGGGCCCACCGCAACGTCTTCGCCATGTCCGGACAACTACGAACCGGCGCCGGATGTTCCCAGCGGCGCCAGCGGCCCGGACGGATCGGCCGGCGACAGGCAGCTGCCCAGCGGATCGACCAGCGAGCACAGCGCCGGCCCCTGGACCAGCCGGTACGACGGCCCGACGCCACCGCGCGCGATCACGTCGCGGTACGCCGCGACCCCGTCGGTCGCCCGCCGGGTCAGCGCGGGATCGGTCAGAGCGTCCACTTCGTACAGTCCGAAGCGCGGCCGGTAGCTGCCCCACTCGTAGTTGTCGGTGATGCTCCAGTGGTTGTAGCCGATGACGTTCATGCCGTCGGCCTTCGCGCGCTGCACCCAGAACAGCGTGTCCTGGATCGACGCCGCGCGGGTGTAGCCGTCCGCGCGCGGTTGGCCGTTGTCGGTGGGCAGCCCGTTCTCCACGATGTACAGCGGCAGGTCCGGGTAGCGGTCGTGGTAGTAGCGCAGCGCGTAGTAGATGCCCTCCGGCTGCGGCTTGACCTTCCAGAACTGCTCGAACGCCGCGTGGATCGCGGTGAGGTTGGTCAGGCTGACGCCGTAGTAGTAGTCCAGCCCGACGAAGTCGACCTTGTCCGTGATCCGGTCCATCACGACCAGGTCGGTGACCGGGTTGAAGCCGGCGTAGAAGGCCTGGTTGCTGGTGACCCGCGCGGACGGGTCGAGCCGGTGGATCTCGTCGTATGCGCGGCGGTGCGCCTCGACCACGTTGGCCTGCCAGGCGGGGACCTGGAACGGGGTGACCGCGCCGATCTTCAGCTCCTGCGTGAGGAACGCGACCGGCTCGTTGAACGTCACCCACAGCACGTCGTCGTAGCGCTCGGCGATACGCGTGGTGAAGGCGAGGAAGTCGTCCACGGTCTTCGCGGCGGTGAACCCGCCCTGGTCGGCCACCCAGCCGGGGTAGACCCAGTGGCTCAGCGTGATCATCGGGGTCATGCCGGCGGCGCGGATGTGCCGGACGACGTCGTCGTAGTAGGCCAGCTCGGTTTCGTCCCACCCGCCGGGCGCGGGCTGCACCCGCGCCCACTCCACGCTGAACCGGAAGGTGTTGACGCCGAGGTCCTTCGCCAGCCCGATGTCCTCGGCGTAGCGGTGCCGGAAGTCGGTGGCGTTGGCGTACGGGTCCACGCCGCCCTTCGCGACGTACCGCGACCAGTTGCTGTCCGGGGCGCTGCCCTCGGACTGAAAGCCCGCGGTGGCCACTCCCCAGTAGAAGCGGCTCTCGGCGGATGCCGGGGTCACCGGGACCGACGCGAGGCAGAACAGGACGACGAGCGCTATCCGGACCAGGCGCGACATGTGAAAGAAATTTACGTTTCCCCGGTCGGCCCGTCAACGATCAACCGGCCTGGTTTCCTCGACCAGCCACGCGAGGTACTCCGCGCTGCCGCCCTCGATGGGCGTCGCGATGATCTCCGGCACCTCGTAGTTGTGCTGCTGCTTGATCAGCTCGACCAGGGCCGCGACCCGGTCGGCCGCGGTCTTGATCTCCACGCGCCACTCCGGATCGGCCTGCACCCGGCCGTCCCACCGGTAGACGCTCAGGATCGGGCCCACGATCTGGGCGCACGCGCCCAGCCGCGCCTCGACGGCCTGCGCCGCCAGCTCCCGGGCCGTGGTCTCGCTGTCGGTGGTGGACGACACGATCACGTGTTCGCGCATGTGCCCGATTAGAGCACCACGCGCGGCTCAGACCCAGCCCGCCTGCTGGCCCTCGCGCTGCTCGTCGGCGTCCGCGCTGGCCTGGTGGGTCAGCGCGGCCACCGCCTGCGCCAGTTCCGTGCGCACCTGGTCCCCGTCGGTGCGGTCGGTGTGCAGCGTGATGGCGATCTCGCACTGCCCGGGACCGCGTTCGTGGACACGCAACTCACCGCAATCGTCACCCTCGCTTTCGGTGCCCCACGCCAGGTGCCTGCTCGCCGGGTCCGTGCGCAACCAACCCTCGTCCAGGTTCTGCGGCAGGAACCGGGGCAGGTTGGGTGTGTCGGAGATGAACGCGAACGCCTCATCGGCGGGCAGATCGGCGGTCGCGGTGTAGTGGAACGTCTCCATGAGATCGGAGATAGCCGTGTGACGCGGGGCTAAACGGGGTACGCAGGGCCTTATGCGACTCGGCGTGCTCGACATCGGTTCGAACTCGGCGCAGCTCCAGATCGTGGATGCCCACCCGGGCGCCCCGCCATTACCGGCGCTGGCTGTGAAAGAGCCCACACGCCTGGCCGAGCAGATCGACGAGTGCGGGGCGATCGCGGAGGAGGGCGTGTGCCGGGCGGTGGACGCCGTGGAGGCCGCGCTCGCCGCCGCGCGGCTGCACCGCGTCGAGCAGCTGTTCCTGTTCGCGACCTCGGCGATCCGGGACGCGGCCAACCGGGACGAGGTCATCAACCGCATCGAGGAGCGCACCGGCGTGCGCCCCCAGTTCCTCACCGGCGAGGACGAGGCCCGGCTGACCTACGCGGCGGCGCACCGCTGGTACGGCTGGTCCGCGGGCCGCCTGCTGCTGCTCGACATCGGCGGTGGCTCGCTGGAGATCGCTCTCGGCCGCGACGCCGAACCACAGCTCACCCTGTCCCTGCCGCTGGGCGCGGGCCGGCTGACCCGGACGTTCCTGCCCGACGACCCGCCGTCGGTCCGGCAGGTCAAGGCGATGCGGCGGCACGTGCGGGACATGCTGCGCGAGGTCGCCGACCGGCTGAGATGGGAGGGCGTCCCCGCCCGCGCCGTCGCCACGTCGAAGACGTTCAAGCAGCTCGCCCGCCTGGCCGGGGCGCCGCCGCAGGTGCGCGGCCCGTTCGTGCGGCGCACCCTCACCGTCGACGCGCTCAACGCGTGGATCCCCCGCCTGGCCGAGATGACGGCAGCCGAACGGGCCCGCCTGCGCGGGGTGTCCGCGCCGCGCGCCCGGCAGATCCTGGCCGGCGCGATCGTCGCCAAGGCGACCATGGACACGCTCGACATCCGCAAGGTCGACGTGTGCCCGTGGGCGCTGCGCGAGGGAATCATGCTGCACCACCTGCAAACCCTGCAGGTCTACGACGGCCTGCCGCTGCAGGCGATCAGCACCGCGGTGCCGGAGGTGTCGGGCCGGGGCGCCCCGGGTAAGTCCCTCGTGGGACTGAGCCGAGGAGCGTGAGGAGTTTTCCATGTCGGAGACGGTCGGCGACTACCTGCTGCAGCGCCTGCGGGAGTGGGACGTCGAGCAGGTGTTCGCCTACCCGGGCGACGGGATCAACGGCATCGTCGCCGCGTTCGGCAAGGCGGACAACAAGCCGCGCTTCGTCCAGGCCCGTCACGAGGAGATGGCCGCGTTCGAGGCGGTGGGGTACGCCAAGTTCAGCGGGCACGTCGGGGTGTGCATGGCGACCTCGGGGCCGGGAGCCATCCACCTCCTCAACGGGCTGTACGACGCCAAGCTCGACCACGTCCCGGTGGTGGCGATCGTCGGCCAGACCGCGCGCAGCGCGATGGGCGGGTCCTACCAGCAGGAGGTGGATCTGCAGCCGCTGTTCAAGGACGTGGCCAGTGAGTACCTGGTCGAGGTCAACGTCGCCGAGCAGCTGCCCAACGCGCTCGACCGGGCCATCCGCACCGCGCTGGCCAAGCGCGCGCCGACGGCCGTGATCATCCCGAACGACCTGCAGGAAGAGCCGTATTCGGCGCCGAAGCACGCGTTCAAGCACGTGCCGTCCAGCCCGCCCGGCTTCCCGCACCCGGTGGTCATCCCGCCGGAGGACGAGCTGGCGCGTGCCGCGGACGTCCTCAACGCGGGCGAGAAGGTCGCGATCCTGATCGGGCAGGGCGCGCGCAACGCCGCGGCCGAGGTCCGCGAGATCGCCGAGCTGACCGGCGCCGGGGTCGCGAAGGCGTTGCTGGGCAAGGACGTCCTGCCCGACGACCTGCCGTACGTGACCGGCTCGATCGGGCTGCTGGGCACGCGGCCGAGCTACGAGATGATGCGGGACTGCGACACGCTCCTGATCGTCGGCTCGAACTTCCCGTACAGCCAGTTCCTGCCCGAGTTCGGCAAGGCGCGCGCGATCCAGATCGACATCGACGGCAGCATGATCGGCATGCGGTACCCGACCGAGGTGAACCTGGTCGGCGAGGCGAAGGGCACGCTGCGCGCGCTGCTGCCGATGGTGCGACGCAAGGAAGAGCGCGCCTGGCGGCAGAAAATCGAGCAGAACGTCACGTCCTGGTGGGAGACGGTCGAGCAGCAGGCGATGGTCGACGCGGACCCGGTCAACCCGATGCGGGTGGTGCACGAGCTGTCGCAGCGGATCCCGGAGGACGCGATCGTCACCGCGGACTCGGGTTCGTCGACCAACTGGTACGCGCGGAACTTGCGCATGCGCGGGCGGATGCGCGGCACGCTGTCCGGGACGCTCGCCACGATGGGGCCGGGCGTGCCGTACGCGATCGGCGCGAAGTTCGCCTGCCCGGACCGGCCGGTGATCGCGCTCGAGGGCGACGGCGCGATGCAGATGAACGGCATGGCCGAGCTGCTCACCATCCAGCGCTACCAGCACCTGTGGTCGGACCCGCGGCTGGTGGTGTGCGTGTTCCACAACAACGACCTGAACCAGGTCACGTGGGAGCTGCGGGCGATGGGCGGCGCGCCGAAGTTCGAGGAGTCGCAGTCGCTGCCGGAGTTCTCCTACGCCGAGTTCGCCCGCTCGCTGGGCTTCGAGGCGGTCGCGGTGGACTCGCCGGACCAGCTTGGCGCGGCGTGGGACCGGGTGCTGTCCGCGGACCGCCCGGCGCTGCTCGACGTGCGCTGTGACCCGGAGGTGCCGCCGATCCCGCCGCACGCGACGTTCGAGCAGATCAAGTCCACGACCGAGGCGATGCTCAAGGGCGACCGCGACGCGTGGCACGTCCTGGTGCAGGGCCTGAAGACCAAGGCGCAGGAGCTGCTGCCGAACCGCTAGTGTCCTGAGTCGTTAATTCGAGTTCAGCTGTAGGGTGCGGTATGCCGAATCCGAAGCTGCCTGAGTTGGCCTTGTCCGTTGATGAGGCACAGACGTTGCGGAACTGGGTGCAGCGGCGGAAGACGGCTCAGGCGTTGGCGTTGCGGTCGGGGATCGTGCTGCGGTGCGCCGAGGGCGGCTCGAACAGCGAGATCGCCGCGGAGTTGGGCGTCGGGCGCGCGATGGTCGCGAAATGGCGTTCCCGGTTCGTGGCCCAACGACTGGACGGCCTGGTCGA
>NZ_PQHW01000104.1 GCF_003385215.1 Amycolatopsis thermalba
GGACAACGGGGGTTTCGGGGTCGGGGGCGGTGCTGGACGCTCGGTTCTCGACAGTGTGTGAGGCAGGACTGTGTTCCGGCTTCGGTGCGGCAGGCGAATTCGGGCTTTGTGCCGGGGTGGCCGGAAAGCGGGGCGGCGGGTTGGAAGCCGGTGCTGGGTTTGGGGTGGAACCGGCGGCCCGAGATGCGGCGGTGGCTTCTCCGGCGGTCGTCGGCTGGTCTTCGAAGGTGGGCGTCAGGCCGGATGCGCTGACAGGGCCAGAAACTGGTGCTTGTGCTGGGCTTGGAGCAGTCGATGGAGTGGAACCAGCGGATCGAAGTGCGGACTCGGTTTCTCCGGCAGGCGTCGCGTCGTTCTGAAGGCTGAAATTCAGCCCGGACGCTCGGGCCCGGTCGACAAGCGCGGACGGAGGTGCGGAGCCTGGTTCTTCAGCGGTCATTGAGTAGGCATCGAAGGTGGAGCTCAGTTCGGACGCACGGGTGCCGTCGATGAGCGCGGGAACGCCACCGTGGTGGACGACCACTGGAGTGGAATCCGCGGTCTGCGGAGGGGGACCAACCGCCTGCGGAGCGGAACCGGTGCCTTCTGGAGCGGAACCTGCAGCCAACGGAGCCGAGCCCGCAGCCAACGAAGCGGAGCTCGCGGCCTGCGGAGGGGAACCGGCGGCCAGCCGAGTGGGGCCGGCAGCCACCGGATCGGGATCTGCGGCCAGCGGAGGGAGGCTGGCGCCCCGTGGAGCGGAACCCGCAACCAGCGGAGTGGGGCCGACGCCCTGCGGAACGGAACCTACGGCCTCCGGAGCGGCACCGGCGGTCGGCGGAGCCGGACCCGCGGCCAATGCGGTTTGTGGAGTGAGGCGGGCGCTCTGCGGGGCGGAATCCCCCGCCAGCGGAGTGGGGCTGACGCCGTGCGGAGCGGAACCTGCAACCTGTGAAGGGAGGCGGGCGCCTTGCGGGGCGGACCCCCGCGCCAGCGGAGCCGGGCCGACGCCGTGCGGAGCGGAACCCGCGACGTGTGGCGGGAGGCCGGTGCCCTGCGGAGCGGAACCTGCGGCCAGCGGAGTGGGGCTGACGCCCTGCGGGATGGAACCCGCAGCCAGCGGAGTGGGCCCGGCACCCTGCGGGACGGAACCCACGGCCTGCGGAGCGGGGCCAGCAGGCAGCGGAACGGGACCCGCGGCCTCCGAAGCGGAACCCACGACGCCCGGAACGGGACCTGCGGCCAGCGGAGCGGGACCCGCGCCCAGCGGAGCCGAACCCACGGCCTGCGGGGCGGAACCTGCGGCCTGTGGAGGGAGGCCGGCAGCCAGCGGAACGGAACCCGCAGCCAACGGAGCGGAACCCACGGCCTCCGGAGCGGAATCCGCGCCCGGCGGAACGGAACCTACGACACCCGGAACGGGACCCGCGGCCAGCGGAACGGGGCCGACGCCCGGCGGAACGGGACCCGCGGCCGGCGGAGCGGAATCCGCGGTCGGTGGAGGGGGATCAGCGGGCTGGCGCTGGGCCGCGGGGACTCCGGCGTCAGCTGGGTGGTCGTCGAAACTGATGTTCAGTCCGGATGCTCTCGCGCGGTCGACCAGGGCTGTGATGCCTCCGTGCAGGGGGTCGACCGGTGGGGCGTCTTCGCGCAGGAGGCCGATGATCTCGCGCAGGCGTTCGGTTGCCGCGGCGGCGTTTTCGCGCAGGGCTTTGGCTTCGGCGTTGCCCGACATCTCCAGGGCGGCGGCTCGCAGGGCGATCAGGCTCAGCTCGTGGCCCAGCGAGTCGTGCATGTCGCTGGCGATGCGGGCCCTCTCCCGCAGTCTGGCCTCCTCCGCGACGATCCGTTGCCGCAGCTCCAGCTCCTCCGCGCGCTGCCACCCCGACCGGACCAGGTCGTCCCGCGTGCGCATGTACCGCCCGAGCTGCCACGGCAGCACAGCGGCGAACAGCATCACCCCGATCGCCGCGCCCCAGTCGGCCATCCCGTACCGGCCGATCGCCAGCGACAGCGGCACGCCGACACACCCGACGCCCAGGAACGTCACCAACGCGGGCCGCGCCGACTCCATCCGCCGCCCGGCCAGGTACGCGAACGGCACCATGAGCAGCACCGGCCACACCGGAACCCGCCCGCCGAAGCTGAACATCATGGTGAGACTGGACCCCACCGCGACGGTCAGCGACAGCCACGGGCCGCGCCGGGCGGCGGCGACCACGACGACGGTCGCCGCCAGCCCGCCGATCAGCTCCCACGGCTGGGCGTTGCGCCGGCTCTCGTACACCACCAGGGCGGCGACCAGCGCGCCGATCAGCACTTCCGCTGCTCTTGCCAGGAATCTCCCCACGTGATCGGACGGTACTGACCAACGTGGACGGGCGGTATCTGTCGAAAGTCAGATTTTCGTGGTCACCCGGATGAAATCCAGCACCTGCGGCCAGGACAGCGCGAAAGCCTCGGCGTTGACCGGCGTGCCGTGCCGCGTCTTGTTGGCGAACCCGTGCTCGGCGTCCGGGTACACGTGGATCAGGCTCGGGCCGGTGACCCGTCCCTGCAGCGCCGACTGCAGCTCGTCGAAGCGCGACCGCGGGACCAGTTCGTCCGCCGCCGGGTACATCATCATCACCGGCGCCTTGATCAGGCCGGTGTGCGCGATGGCGTCCATGGTGTGGTTCGGCGGGGTCTCCCCCGGCACCGTCGGGTGGTAGGCCACCACGTTGGCGACGCGGTGATCCCGGCCACCCAGGATCAGCGCGAACCGCCCGCCGAGGCACCACCCGATCACGCCCGCTTTCGCGCAGCCCAGCTCGCCGAGGAGGTGGTCCAGCAGCTGCGTCTGCTCGTCGAGGGCGACCGCGTCGTCCAGCCCGGGCATCTTCGCCAGCAGGTCGGCGATCGAGGTGTCGTCGCTGCTCGGGCCGTGGAACGGGTCCCACACCAGCGCGGTGACACCGGTCGCGGCGATCGCCTCGGCCCACTCGCGCACCTGCTCGCCGATGCCGGTGACCATCGGCAGCAGCAGCATCCCGGACTCGCTGCCGCCCGCGGGCCGCGCGAGGTAGGCGTTCAGGCCGTTGACGGTGAGCCGTGATGTTTCGATGTCCTGTGTCATGCCGCGACATTAGGCATGATGATCGGCATGGCCGAACGCACCCTGACCGAGCAGCTCGGCGCCGAACCGCCCGCGGGCGTCGCCGCGCTGGATCCGGCGCACCAGCAGGACCTGGCCGACGCGGTGCGCGCCGCCCGGCGTCGTCAGGCGGCCGCGCTGGCCAAGGCGGGCAACGACGCGCTCAAGTTCGTGCCCGCCCTGCTGCGGCCGGCCGTCCGGAAGGCCGTCGGCCTGTGACGCCCCAGGAAGCGGAGATCCGCAAGCTGGCGCGGGTGCTCGGGGTCGGCGTGGAACGGCTCGCCTACCTCGCCGACGTGCCCGTCGAGGACCTGCGTGAGCTGCGGGAACGCACCACGACCGTGCTGTTCGACGCGCACCTGGGCGTGCTGGAGCGGATGGCGGGCGCGAGCAAGCTGCTGCCCGTCCCCGTGCTGGCGAAGATGGCCGAGCGGGTGTTCGGGCCGCTGCTCGCCGCGCGCATCGCGGGGCTGGTCGAGGCCTCTCGCGGGGCGGAGATCGCCGGACGCCTGTCACCGGCGTTCCTCGCCGACGCGGCCACCGAGCTGGACCCGAGGCGGGCACGCGGGATCATCGGGAAGCTGCCGGCGCCGGTGGTCGTCGCGGTCGCGCGCGAGCTGAGCGGGCGGCAGGACTGGATCACCATCGCCCGGTTCGTCGACCACCTGCCGGACGCGACGATCGTGGCCAGCCTGGAGTTCATCCCGGACGCCGCGCTGCGCGAGGTCGCCGCGATGCTCGACGATCCCTCGAAGATCGGCAAGGTGCGGGACCTGCTGCCGCCGGAGCGGCTGGCCGCGCTGCCCGAACACCTCCGCTGACGGTTCCCGTTCGTCCAAGACGGCCGCTCGGCGAGGCGTCACCATGGACGGCATGGTCCAGCGAATCGTGCCCTACCTCACCACCGCCGACGTCGCCCCGGTGCGCGACTTCTACGTCCAGGTCCTCGGGCTCGAGGTGGCCATGACGGATCCCGTGCTCAACCTGCGCTCCCCCGCCAACCCGGCCGCGCAGATCATCGTTCAACGGCCCGGGTCACCACAACCGCGCTTGGGGGTCGATGTCGGGACACCGGAGGCCGTCGACGCGGCCCACGCCGAGGTCGTCCGCCGCGGCCTGCGGGTCGTCTACCCGCTCGCCGACGAAGCGTGGGGCGTGCGGCGCTTCTTCGTGACGGATCCGAGCGGCTCAGTGGTCAACGTGCTCGCTCACGCCGACACGATGAGGTAGATGCCGTAGAGCACGACGGCCGCGCACGCGGCGAAGCACACGCCCGCCGTCACCGCGCCCGCCGTGCCGCTCGCGCCGCTCTCCCGGGCGTCGGCGCGGGCGGCGACGGCGCGGACGCCGACCGCGAACAGCCCGGTCACCACGGCCACCGCGGCCAGGGCGGTCACGAACACGCTGCCCAGGGCAGCCCAGTCGATGTGCACCAATGCCCTCCTCAGACCGCCACCGGAACGGCTTGCTCGGGGTCGGCCACGGTCTGCGGGGTCACCGGGTTGCGACGCGACCACAGCCAGATGCCCAGGGCCGCGGCGATCAGCACCAGGCCGACCACCAGCGTGCCGAGGGTGCCCAGGGTCGCGACCTTCGCCGCCACCGCGCCGACCACGGCCGCGGCAGGCAGGGTCAGCAGCCAGGCCAGCGCCATCCGGCCGGCGACGCTCCAGCGCACCTCGGCCAGCCGCCGCCCGACCCCGGAGCCGATGATGCCGCCGGAGCAGACGTGGGTGGTGGACAGCGCGAACCCGAGGTGCGAGGACGCCAGGATCGTGGCGGCCGCGCTGGTCTCGGCGGCGAAGCCCTGCGGCGTCTGCACGTCGGTGATCTTGCGGCCCATGGTGTGGATGATCCGCCAGCCGCCCATGTAGGTGCCCAGCGCGATCGCCAGCCCGGCGCTCAGCACGACCCACAGCGGCGGACCGGACCCGGCGGCCAGCGCGCCGGACGAGATCAGCGTGAGCGTGATGACACCCATCGTCTTCTGCGCGTCGTTCGTGCCGTGCGCGAGCGAGACCAGCGAGGCCGACAGCACCTGGGCGCGCTTGAACGACTTGCCCACCACGTCCTGCCGCACCTTCGCGGTGATCCGGTAGACGAGGTAGGTGCCGACGACCGCGACCAGCCCGGCCACCAGCGGCGAGGCCACGGCGGGGATCAGGACCTTCTGCACGACCTGCGCGAAGTGCACCGCGTCGGCGCCGGAGGCGACCCAGGTGGCGCCGATCAGGCCGCCGAACAGGGCGTGCGAGGAACTCGACGGCAACCCGAACAGCCAGGTCAGCAGGTTCCACAGGATCGCGCCGACCAGCCCGGCGAAGACGACCACGGGGGTGACCTTGGTGTCGTCGACGATCCCGCCGGAGATGGTCTTGGCCACCTCGACCGACAGGAACGCGCCGACCAGGTTGAGCACGGCGGAGATGGTGACCGCGACCTTGGGTCTCAAGGCGCCGGTCGCGATGGAGGTCGCCATGGCGTTGGCGGTGTCGTGGAAACCGTTGGTGAAGTCGAACGCCAGTGCGGCGACGATGACCACGAGGACGATCAGCGAGAGGTCCACACCATCAACGTTACCTTTCGGGTGATGGGGTACTCCGCTCGGCCGATGAACTCCTGGTGAACGTGATTTGCCTTACCCCACAAGCGTTCCACGGCGCCACACCCGCCACGTCAGCGGCACTCCCGGGCGATATGCGAGGTGTGTCCGGGATGGGGCGTTCAGTACGTGCAGATCGGCTCGCGCGCCCGGCCGGAGCACGCCGACATCGGTCCGGCGCAGGGCCCGCGCGCCACCGAGGGTCGCCGCGCACCCGGCCTCCTCGACCGACATGCCCATCTGCAGAACCGCCGTCGCCACGCAGAAACTCATCGACGTCGTGTACGAGCTGCCCGGGTTGGCGTTGGTGGCCAACGCCACCGTCGCCCCCGCGTCGAGCAGCCGCCGGGCGGGCGCGAGCGGCTGACGGGTCGACAGGTCGCAGGCCGGCAGCAGGGTCGCCACGGTGTTCGACGAAGCGAGCGCCTCGATGTCCGGTTCGGTCAAGTGGGAGCAGTGGTCGACGCTGGCGGCACCCAGCCGCACCGCGAGCCGCACCCCGGGGCCGGGCCCGAGCTGGTTGCCGTGCACCCGCAGGCCGAGGCCCCGCTGCGCCGCGGCGCGCAGGACCCGCTCCGACTGGGCCTCGTCGAACGCGCCGGTCTCGCAGAACACGTCGGCCCAGCGCACCGAGTCAGCCACCGTGTCGAGCATCGCACCGCAGACGAGATCCACATAGGACTCCGGGTCGGCGCCGGGCGGCACCAGGTGGGCGCCGAGGAAGGTGACCTCGTCGGCGACCGAAGCGGCGATGCGGGCGGAGCGGGCCTCGTCGGCCACGGTCAGCCCGTAGCCGGTCTTGGTCTCCAGGCAGGTCGTGCCCTGCCGTGCGGCCTCGGTCACGTGCCGGCGCAGGTTGGCGGTCAGCTCGGCGTCGGTGGCCGCGCGGGTCGCCTCCACCGTGACCGCGATACCGCCCGCGGAGTACGCCTGACCAGCCATCCGGGCCTCGAACTCGGCGCTGCGGTCGCCGGCGAACACCAGGTGCGTGTGGCTGTCGACCCAGCCCGGCAGCGCGGCGCGGCCCTCGACGTCCACCCGCTCGTCCGCGTCGGGCGCGGCCGCGGTGGGACCGGCCCAGGCGATCGTGGGACCGTCGAACACGATCGCGGCGTCGGTGAGCGTGCCCAGTTCCTCGTCGTTCGTGGTCAGCTCGCCGATGCCGGTGATCAGGACCGCCACAGCGCCTCCACCTCCTCCGCCAGCACCGCCGCCGGGCGGTCGATCAGCTGGTGCGTGCGGTCGCGCACGATCCACCGGCCGCCGATCAGGACGTCGGTCACGTCGGCGGCCGAGGCGGCGAACACCGCGCCCGACGGCTCGGTTCCGGCCGTGCGCACGGAGTCCAGCGCGACCGCGACCAGGTCGGCGGGCCCGCCCACCGCCATCGGGCCCCCGTCGCGTCCGAGTGCCGAGTGGCGCGTGGCCGCGGCCACCAGCTCGGCGACGCCGAAGCATCCCCGCTCCTCCGCCGCGAGCCGTTCGTGCAGTTCGAGCGCCCGCAGTTCCTCGAACGGGTCGACCACGGCCTGGCTGTCGCTGCCCAGGGACAGGTCCACGCCCGCGTCCGCCAGCCGTCGTGCCTCGCCGATGCCGTCGCCGAGGTCGCGTTCGGTGGTGGGGCAGAAGCAGACCTGGGACAACAGGCCGAGGTCGGTGGCCGTGAGGTGCGTGCCGTGCACGGCGACGGTGCGCGGGCCGAGGACGCCGGCTCGGTCCAGAAGTTCGGCCGGGGTGCATCCGTGGTGCGCCAGGCAGTCGTCGTTCTCCGCCCGCTGTTCCGACAGGTGCACGTGCAGGGGGCCGTCCCAGTCCGCGAAGAACGGCAGCTGGTCGGCGGGCACGGCACGCACGGAGTGCACGGCCGCGCCGACCAGCGCCGATGCCGGTTTCAGCGCGTCCACCCGCTCGGCCCAGCGGTCCACGTCGCCGTCACCGAACCGCAGCTGCACGCCGGCCAGGTCGCGGCCGAAACCGCCGGCCAGGTAGCAGGTGTCGAGCAGGGTGAGCCGGATGCCCGCGTCTTCGGCGGCCTGGATCAGGGCGTGACCCATCGCGTTCGGGTCGGTGTAGGGCCGCCCGCCCGGCGCGTGGTGGAGGTAGTGGAACTCGCCGACGGCCGTGTACCCGGCGAGCACCATTTCGGCGTAGACGCCCCGCGCGAGCCGGTAGTAGGAGTCCGGGTCGAGCCGCTCGGCCAGCGTGTACATCCGCTCGCGCCAGGTCCAGAACGTGCCGCGGTCGTGGTGCGTGCGGCCGCGGAGCGCCCGGTGGAAGGCGTGCGAGTGCCCGTTGGCGAAGCCCGGCAGCACGAGCCCGGGCAGCACGGTTCCCTCGCGTGGTGCGCCGGTGCTGACCTCGGTGAACACGCCGTCGGACACCGCGATCCGCACCCCGGACACGACTCCGTCCGGCAACCACGCGTGCTCAGCCCACAAGATCGTCATGTCGACAATGTCTCCAGGACCCGGGCGAGCGCGACCACGCCCTCCTCGACGTCGGCGTCCTCGGCGAACTCGTCCGGCGCGTGGCTGATCCCGGTCGGGTTGCGCACGTAGAGCATCGCGGTGGGCACGTGGGCGGCGAGGATCGCGGCGTCGTGTCCAGCGCCGGTGGGCAGCTCGGGCGCGTTCAGCAGACCGGTCAGCCGGTCGCGCAGCGCGGGATCGAACGTCACGGTGTCGCCGTAGGACTCCTCGGTGACGGTGACCGTGCAGCCCTCCGCCGCCGCGGCCCGCTCGGCCGCCTCGGCCAGCTCGGCGACCACGTCGCGGCTGTTTCCCCGCGCGTCCAGCCAGAGATCCACTGTGGACGGGATGACGTTGGTTCCCCCTGGTCGCGGTACGAGTCTGCCGACGGTGGCATGAGCGTCCATTGTGGATGCGATCCGCCGGGCGGCGAGCACGACCTCCGCGGCGGGCAACATCGGGTCGCGGCGATCGCGCAAAACTGTCGTACCCGCGTGGTTCCCTTGTCCGGTGAACGAGAACCGCCACCGCCCGTGCTCCAGCACCGTGCTGCCGACGCCCACCGGCACGTCCAGCGCCCGCCCCTGCTCGACGTGCAGCTCGACGAACGTCCCGATGCGCTCCAGTCCGGCGTCGTCACGGCCGAAGTGCCGGGGATCCACCCCGGCACGGCCGGCGGCTTCGGCGAGCGTCATCCCGTCCGGGTCCCGCAGAGCCCGCGCCCGATCGGGGTCGAGCGCCCCGGTCAGCAACCGCGAACCCAGGCACGGCACACCGAACCGACCGCCCTCCTCCTCGGCGAAGACGACCACCGCGAACGGCCGCGCCGGGCGGAATTTCCGGTCCTGCAACCGGGACACCGCTTCCAGTGCGCTGGCCACGCCGAGCGGACCGTCGAACGCCCCGCCACCGGGCACCGAGTCGAGGTGGCTGCCGGTCACCAGCGCGTCCGGGCCCGGCGCGCCCCACCACGCCCACAGGTTCCCGTTGCGGTCGGTCTCCACGTCCAGCCCGCGCCGCCCGGCCTGCTCCCGGAACCAGTCGCGCATCTCGGCCTCGGCGTGGTCGAACCCGTGGCGGGCATATCCGCCGCCGGGCGCGCGGCCGACGTCGGCGAGATCGTCGAGCAGGCTCACGCCTCCTCCTGCATGGGCACCCGCACGCCACGGTCCCGCGCCACCTCGGCGGCGCGCTCGTACCCGGCGTCCACGTGCCGGATCACACCCATGCCCGGGTCGTTGGTCAGCACCCGCTCGATCTTCCGCGCGGCCAGCGGTGTGCCGTCCGCGACGCACACCTGTCCCGCGTGGATCGACCGGCCCATGCCCACGCCTCCGCCGTGGTGCAGCGACACCCAGCTCGCGCCGGAGGCCGTGTTGACCAGCGCGTTGAGCAGTGGCCAGTCGGCGATGGCGTCCGAACCGTCGGCCATCGCCTCGGTCTCGCGGTACGGGGAGGCGACGCTGCCCGCGTCCAGGTGGTCGCGGCCGATCACCACGGGGGCGCTCAGCTCGCCGCTGGCGACCATCTCGTTGAACCGCAACCCGGCGAGGTGCCGCTCGCCGTAGCCGAGCCAGCAGATGCGTGCCGGAAGTCCCTGGTAGGCCACGCGATCACCGGCCATCCGGATCCACCGGGTGAGGGTTTCGTTGTCCCCGAACAGATCGAGGACGGCACGGTCGGTCGCGGCGATGTCGGCCGGGTCGCCGGAGAGCGCGGCCCAGCGGAACGGGCCCTTGCCCTCGCAGAACAGCGGGCGGATGTAGGCGGGCACGAAACCCGGGTAGTCGAAGGCCCGCTCGCAGCCGCCGAGCTTCGCCTCACCACGTAAGGAGTTGCCGTAGTCGAACACTTCAGCACCGGCGTCCAGGAAACCGAGCATCGCGCCCACGTGCTCGGCCATCGACTCGCGCGAGCGGTCGGTGAACTCGTCCGGCTTCGCGGCGGCGTAGTCGTGCCAGTCGTCGACACCGACGCCGACCGGCAGGTACGCGAGCGGGTCGTGCGCGGAGGTCTGGTCGGTGACGATGTCCGCCTCGAGCCCGCGGCGCAGCAGCTCCGGCAGCACCTCGGCGGCGTTGCCGATCACGCCGACCGACACGGCCTCGCCTGCCTTCTTCGCCTCGGTGACCCGGCGGATCGCGGAGTCCACATCGGACGCGAGCTCGTCGAGGTAGCGGGTCTCCAGGCGGCGGCGGGCGCGTGCGGCGTCGCATTCGACGACGAGTGCGGTGCCGCCGTTCATGGTGATCGCCAGCGGTTGGGCGCCACCCATGCCGCCCAGCCCGGCGGTCACCGTGAGCGTCCCGCGCAGCGTGCCGCGGAACCGTTTCTCCGCCACGGCGGCGAACGTCTCGTAGGTGCCCTGCAGGATGCCCTGCGTGCCGATGTAGATCCAGGAGCCGGCGGTCATCTGCCCGTACATCGTCAGGCCGAGCTTCTCCAGCCGCCGGAACTCGGGCCAGGTCGCCCAGTCCCCCACGAGGTTGGAGTTCGCGATCAGCACCCGGGGCGCCCACTCGTGCGTGCGGAACACGCCCACCGGCTTGCCGGACTGCACCAGCAAGGTCTCGTCCTGCTCCAGCCCGGTGAGACAGCGGGTGATCGCGTCGAAGCTCGCCCAGTCGCGGGCGGCCTTGCCGGTGCCGCCGTAGACGACCAGGTCCTGCGGGCGCTCGGCGACGTCGGGATCGAGGTTGTTGTGCAGCATCCGCAACGCGGCTTCGGTCTGCCAGTTCTTCGCCGTCAGCGTGGTTCCGCGGGCGGCCCGGACGGTGCGGCTCATGCTTCCTCCAGTGCGGTCAGGACGGCTCCCGAACGGACGAGTTCCTCGGCGGCCGCGATCTCCGGCGCGAGGTGGCGGTCCGGTCCCGGCGCGGCGACGTGTTCCCGGACCAGGTCGCGGACCGCGGCCGTGACCGGCGCGGGTCGCAGTGGCGCGCGGAAGTCCAGCGCGCGGGCGGCGGTCAGCAGCTCGATCGCCAGCACCGAGGTCAGCCCGTCGACCGCGCGGCGGAGCTTCCGCGCCGCGGACCAGCCCATCGAGACGTGGTCCTCCTGCATGGCGCTGCTGGGGATCGAGTCGACCGAGGCCGGCACCGCCAGCCGCTTCAGCTCGCTGACGATCGCGGCCTGCGTGTACTGGGCGATCATGTGCCCGGAGTCGACGCCGGGGTCGTCGGCGAGGAAGGCAGGCAGCCCGTGCGAACGGGACACGTCGAGCATCCGGTCGGTGCGGCGTTCGGCGATGCTCGCGACGTCGGCGAGCGGGATGGCCAGGAAGTCCAGCACGTAGGCCAGCGGCGCGCCGTGGAAGTTGCCGTTCGACTCGACGCGGCCGTCGGCGAGCACGACCGGGTTGTCGATGGCGGCAGCGAGTTCGCGGTCGGCGACCAGTTCGGCGTGGGCGACGGTGTCCCGGGCGGCGCCGTGCACCTGCGGTGCGCACCGCAGCGAGTACGCGTCCTGCACGCGCGTGCACTCGGGCCCGCGATGGCTGGCGACGATCTCCGAGTCGGCGAGAGCGGCGAACATCCGGCGCGCGGAGACCGCCTGCCCGGGGTGCGGGCGCAGGGCCTGGAGGTCGGCGGCGAAGGCCCGGTCGGTGCCGAGCAGGGCTTCGACGCTCATCGCGGCCGTGAGGTCGGCGGTGTCGAGCAGCCGGTTCAGGTCGTCCAGGGCGAGGACGAGCATGCCGAGCATCCCGTCGGTGCCGTTGGTGAGAGCCAGGCCCTCCTTCTCCGCGAGGGTCACGGGTTCGATGCCGGCCTCGGCGAGGGCCTGCGCGGCGGACCGGCCGTCGAGCACTTCGCCCTCCCCCATCAGCGCGAGCGCGACGGCCGCGAGCGGCGCGAGGTCACCCGAGCAGCCGAGTGAGCCGTACTCGTGGACGACCGGGACAATGCCGGCGTTGAGCATCGCCGCCAGCGCTTCGGCGGTCGCCGGGCGGATACCGGTGTGCCCGGAGGCGAGGGTGCGCAGCCGCAGCAGCATCAGGGCGCGCACGACCTCCGGCTCGACGGCGGGGCCGGTGCCTGCGGCGTGGGAGCGGATGAGCGAGCGTTGCAGGGCGGTGCGGCGGTCGGCGGGGATGTGCCGGATGGCGAGGGCGCCGAAGCCGGTGGAGATGCCGTAGGTCGGCTGGTCGGCGTCGGCGAGCGCGTCGATGTGGCGGCGGGTCTCGCCGAGGGTCTTGCGGACCTCGTCGCTCAGCTCGACCGACGCGTTGTGCCGCGCGACCGCGACGACCTGCTGCCGGGCAAGTGGCCCCGAGTCCAACCGCACTGTGCTCATGGGCTCATTGCACTCCGCCGCGGGGCCGGCCGGAGGTCCCCGAGGAGTGGTTGTGTCTGGTATCCCAGACACATGACGGATGTGCCCGCTCTGCGCCGCGGTCTGGCGGTGCTGCGGGTCCTGGCGACGCGGCCGGGGCCGATCTCGGCGGCGGCGATCGCGCGCGAGCTCGACCTGCCGCGCTCGACGACGTACCACCTGCTGGCGGAGCTGGAGGCGGCGGGTTTCGTGGTGCACCTGGCGGCCGAGCGCCGGTACGGGCTGGGGATCGCGGCGTTCGAGCTGGGTTCGGCGTACCTGCGGCACGACCCGCTGGAGCGGCTGGCGGCGCCGTTGTTGCGGAAGCTGGCGGACCGGGTGGGGCACACCGCCCAGCTGGGGGTGCTGCACGGGAACGAGTTGCTGTACCTGGTGAAGGAGCGTCCGTCGGCGCCGGAAACGCTGGTGACCGAGGTGGGGGTGCGTCTGCCCGCGCACCTGCCGGCGAGCGGGCAGGCGTTGCTGGCTCACCTGCCGCACGCCCATGTCCGGGCGCTCTACCCGCAGGCGGCGGCGTTCGTCACCCGAACGGGCCGGGGCCCCTCGACACTGCCCGAGCTACGCCGCGCCCTGGCCGAGGTCCGAGCGCGCGGCTGGGCGGTCGAGGACGGCCAGGTGACGCGCGATTTCGCCTCGGTGGCCCACGCGGTTTTCGACCACAACGGCCGCCCGCTGGCGTCAGTGGCGGTGACATTCCGGCACGTGTGCGCGTCCGGCTGCACGGAGACCTGGCCAACGTTGGCCCGCGACGTCGGCGCGACTGCGGCGGCGCTGACCAGGCAGGTCGGCGGCAGAACCCCCACGTCGCCAGGGGCGTGAAGCGTGGGACCGGACAACCAGAGGATGGGGGTGAGGAGGCGAAGCCCCCGTGGCGGACCCGGAGGCCACCCACGAGAAAGGCCCGCCCCCTTGAAGAGGGGCCACCCCAAAAAACGACGAAGGCCGGGACCCGCGAACGCTCTTCGCGTGCAGGTCCCGGCCTTCGGTCGAGTGGAGGTGCCGGGAATTGAACCCGGGTCCTCTGGCGCCTTGCCTAGGCTTCTCCGTGCGCAGTTCGCTCTGCCTCTACTCGGCCCCACCGGTCACGCGAACAAGCCGGTGTGACGGGCCCAGCCGCTGTGGGTTTCCCTTCCGGTCCCCGCGGCCGGGTCCGGAAGGTGAGCCTCCTAGCTGATGCCGGCTACCGGGACGGAGGCGCTCCCGGGCCGACAGACTCGCACTCGCTCAGGCAGCGAGGGCGAAGTCGCGCTGACTATTAGTCTTGGCGCTTATTTGGTTACGACGACGCTTAACGGTGGTCTCTCGCCTGCACCGGCACGCTTCCCTTGACTCAACGTCCAGAGTCGAAACCGTTCACCCCCTTGATGGTGTTCCGTTACCAGCATAACGCCCGCGGCAACCGGGTTTGTTCCGCACCGGGTGGGGTTGTCCCTACCCCGGCGACGCCCGCGCGCCCCATGGTCCACCAGCGGAAATCTCGCGATGCTGGTCCCGTGCTGCTGAGAGAGGAACGGATCATGGGGCCGACGTATTCCGCGCTGGACGGCACTCGCCCGCGCCCGCCGGTGCTCGGCGCGCTCGGGTACCTGCTGAGCAACCTGCCGCTGGGCGTCGCCGGGTTCGCCCTGATGGTGACGCTGTTCACCGCGGGCCTGGGCACCGCGATCGTGTGGGTGGGCCTGCCCGTCCTCGGCCTCGCGGTGCTGATCGCCCGCGCGGCCGGGCGGTTCGAGCGCGCCCGGGTGCACCGGATGCTCGGCACCTACGTCGTGACGCCGTACAAGCCGCTGCCGGAGTTCGGCCTCCGGGCCCGCTGGCGTGCGCGGCTGACCGACGGCGCGACCTGGCGGGACGCCCTCTACCTGGTCCTGCTGCTGCCGCTCGGGATCGCCGAGTTCACGATCATGGTCGTCTTCTGGTCGGTCGGGCTGGCCGCGACGGCGCTGCCGTTCTACTGCCAGTACCTGCCCGGGGGCGCGTACTTCTTCCCCTCGGGTGACGCGCGGTGGATCGTGGTCGACTCGCCGGTCGACGCGCTGCCGTGGGCCGCTCTCGGGCTGGGAGTGGTTGCCGTCGCGATCAGCGTGACCCGGGCGCTGGGCACCGCCCACGCGTTGTTCGCCCGCGCCATGCTCGGCCCCGGCCCGCGCGCCCGCCGGCTCGCCGAATCGGCCACCGACCAGCCGAACACGGTGGCATGATGAGCCTCGTGGCCGGTGAACACGGGCCGATCGAGCAGCCGCGCCCGGGGGCCGCGAAGTCGATCGTCTACATGATCTCCTCGTTCGCGCTGCGCCTGGTCCAGTTCGTGCTGGTCGTGGTGCTCGGTCTGGTCGGGATCGCGACGACGGTGATCTGGGTCGGCATCCCCATCCTGCTGCTGACCACGAGCCTGGTGCGCGGGTTCGGCAACCTGGAGCGCCGCTGGGTGCGCAAGATGCTCGGCACTCCCCTGCCGCCCGCCGACCGCGCGCCGGTCGAGGGCGGGGTGCTGCGGCGGTGGCGGATGCGCCTGGTCGACGGCACGACGTGGCGGGACCTCGCGTACCTGCTGGTCGCGTTCCCGCTGAGCGTCGTGGAGTTCGTTATCGGCCTCGCGTCGATCGTGCTGGTGCCGATGGCGATCTGGGTCGCGCCGTGGATCGGCTGGGTGCACGGTTCGCTGGCGGTCGCCCTGCTCGGCCCGAACCGCGCCGAACGGCTGCGCGTCAAGGCACAGCAGTTGCAGGCGTCGCGGGCGCGCGGGGTGGACGCCGCCGATGCCGAGCGCCGCCGCATCGAGCGGGACCTGCACGACGGCGCCCAGCAGCGGCTGGTGGCGGTGGCCATGAACCTGGGCCGCGCCAAGAACAAGCTGGACCGGGAACCGGAGGCCGTCCGCGCGCTGATCGAGGAGGCGCACACCGACGCCAAGCTCGCGGTGTCGGAGCTGCGGGACCTGGCGCGCGGCATCTACCCGGCGGTGCTCGGCGACCGCGGCCTGGACGCGGCGCTGTCCGCGCTGGCCGCGAAGACGCCGATCCCGGTGGAGGTGACGGTCGACATCGAACCGCGCCCGCCGGCCGCCGTGGAGACCACCGCGTACTTCATCGTCGGCGAAACCCTGACGAACGTCGCCAAGCACTCCGGCGCGACGGAAGCGCAGGTCAAGGCCTGGCGCACGGACGACAAGGTGATCATCGAGATCACCGACAACGGGCACGGCGGGGCCGAGGTTCGGCCCGGCGGCGGGCTGGCCGGGCTGGCCGACCGGGCCGCGACGATCGACGGTGTGATGACGGTGGTGAGTCCCCAGGGCGGGCCGACGGTGGTCCGTGCCGACCTGCCGTGTACCTGGTGACCCGGTTCGTGAGTGAATAGGGCGAATTCGCTCACGAACTGGGGGTTGGCGGAATGCGTGTGGTGATCGCCGAGGACGCGGTCCTGCTGCGGGCCGGGGTCGAGCGGTTGCTCGCCGACGAGGGCACCGAGACGGTCGCCGCGGTGGACACCGGCGACGCGCTCGTCGGGGCCGTCACCGAACACAAGCCGGACCTGGCGATCGTGGACGTCCGGATGCCGCCGACGTTCACCGACGAGGGCCTGCGGGCCGCGCTGGCCGCCCGCGAGGCGGTGCCGGGCGCGCCGGTCCTGGTGCTGTCGCAGTACGTCGAGGAGAGCTACGCGGTCGAACTGCTGTCCGGCGGGGCCGGCGGCGTCGGCTACCTGCTGAAGGAACGCGTGGCCGACGTGGCCGACTTCCTCGACGCGGTCCGCCGGGTCGCCCGGGGCGGCACGGCCATCGATCCGGAGGTGATCGCGCAGGTCATGGCCCGGGGACGGAAGAACCCGCTGGACGCGCTGACCGCGCGGGAGTCCGAGGTGCTCGGGCTGATGGCGCAGGGCCTGTCCAACTCGGCGATCGCCGCGACGCTGGTCGTCTCGCACGGCGCGGTCGAGAAGCACATCGGCAACATCTTCGCCAAGCTCGGGCTGGAGGCCAGCGCCGAGGAGCACCGCCGGGTCCGCGCGGTCCTCACCTACCTCGGCCGCCCCTAGCGGGTCCAGGGCGGCACGATCGTGGTGCCGCCCACGGCGCCGACCATCCCGATCGACGTGCACACCGTCGCCTGCGCCGGTTCCGTGCCCGGGTTGTCCAGCCGGAACAGGGTGTCCGGCGGGACGATCATGGCGTCTCCTGGGGCGAGCGGGTGCACCTCACCGCCGAGGGAGAGTTCGAGCACGCCCGACTGGAGCACGAACACCTCCTCACGGCTCACCGAGTGCTCCTCGCCGGTCGTCCCCGGCGCGAGTTCCAGCAGCCACACGGCGAGCTCGGCGGATCCGCGACTGGGCACGGCGAGCGGCCGGAACACCGCGCCGCCACGTTCGAACCGCGGTGCTTCCGCCAATGTCGCGACGGGCATGTCTACCTCCAAGTAGTCAAGCAGCTTTACCAGTAATAAGGTAAAGGAGCTTGACCATCTAGTCAAGGAGCTTGACCATGACCGCTGGCGACATGCCGGGCCTGCTCGCGCTGACCTTCCGCGCGCTGATGGACGAGATCCACGAACGCCTCGCCGAGGAGGGATTCGGCGACATCCGTCCCGCGCACGGCTTCGCGTTCCACTTCCTGTCCCACCGCGCCGCCACGGCCGTCGAGCTCGGCGAGCACCTCGGCATCACCAAACAGGCCGCCGTGCAGCTCGTCGACGAGCTGGCCACCCGCGGCTACGTGGAACGCCGTCCGCACCCCACCGATCGCCGCAGCAGGCTGGTCGTCCTCACGCCGCGCGGCTGGCAGTGCGTCGACCGGGTGGTGGCGCTGTCCAAGGAGGCCGAGGCGCGGTGGGCGAACCTGATCGGCGACGGGGATTTCGCCCGGGTGCACCAAGGCTTGTCGGCGTTCGCCGCCGAGGCGGCCCGACATCGGAGGGTCACCGTGCGCCCGGTGTGGTGAATCGCTCCTCACCCGTTCTGACGGCGGCGCCCGGTCCGCCGCTCACCTACCATGGGCGGACGTCGACATTTTCCCGCACGAGGAGGGCGCCATGACCGAAGAGAACGTCCGGTTCTTCGGCGGCCCCCTCGACGGCCGGGTCCAGACGCTCGACGACCCGGTGAGCGGCACGGTCATGCGGCACGTCCACCTGCACGAGGGCCCCAAGATCGAGACCTTCTACCAGCTCGGTTTCACGCCGGAGGCCGGCTGGGAGTACCGGCTCTGCGGCCTGCCCGCCTCCGAGGTCGACGAGGCTCGCGAGCTGTAGGTAGGGCACACCCCACCACGGTCCTGCACCTGTCCCCCGCCCCAAGACGGCGGTCTGCCCCGCTGTGCCGGACACCCGTTCCGACCAGGCTGAACGCATGCGAACAAGCATGCGGCCGGCCCCGGCGGGAGCCCGCGACACCTTCCTCGACGTGGTCCGCGCGGCCGCGATCCTCGCCGTCATCGGGCAGCACTGGCTGATGCCCGTGCTCAGCTACGACGACGGCCACCTCGCGACCGGCAACGCGCTGGCCACCCCCGGCTGGTGGGCCCTGACCTGGCTGTCCCAGGTCATGCCGATGGTGTTCTTCGCCGGTGGCGCGGCCAACCTGATGTCGATGCGCCGCGCCGCGTCGACCCGCGATTGGCTGTCCACGCGCCTCAAGCGCCTGCTGATCCCGGTGCTGCCGCTGTTCGCGGTGTGGCTGCTCGCCCCGGACCTGCTGCGCGACCTGGGCGCGCCGGAGCAACCGGTGCAGATCGCGGGCGCGATCGCCGGGCAGTTGCTGTGGTTCCTCGCCGTCTACCTGATCACCGTCGCCGCGACGCCGCTCATGCTGGCCGCGCACCGGCGCTGGGGCCTGGGCGTGCCGCTGGTGCTGACCGGGCTCGCGCTGATCGTCGACTTCGGACGGTTCGAGGTGTTCGGCCCGCTCGGCTACGCCAACGCGGTGTTCGTCTGGCTCGCGGTGCACCAGCTCGGTTTCTCCTACGCCGAGGGGCGTCTGGGCACGTTGAGCCGTCGCGGGGCGGCCGGGCTGGCCGTGGCCGGGTTCGGGGTGACCGCGCTGGCCGTCGCGTTCGGGCCGTACCCGGCGAGCATGATCGGCATGCCGGGCGCGCCGGTGTCCAACATGAGCCCGCCCACCGCGGTGCTGATGAGCCTCGCCGTGGGGCAGGTCGGGTTCTGGCTCGCGCTCAAGCCGACGCTGGCCACCCTGGCGCAGCGCCCCGCCGTCGCCGCCGTGCTGCGCTGGAGCGGGCCGCGGTTCATGAGCCTGTACCTGTGGCACATGCCGGCGCTGGTCGTCGTCGCGGGCATCGCGGTGCTCGGGTTCGGTTACGCGACACCGGAACCCGGCAGCGCGGACTGGTTCGCCGTCGCCCCGCTGTGGGTCGGCGCCGCCGGCGTCGTGCTGGCCGGCCTGCTGAAGGCGTTCGGCCGCTTCGAAACCCGGCCCAGCCCGGCCGGTGCCGTCCCGGCCGGACAGCTCGCCGCGGCCGCCGTGCTCGGCTCGGCCGGACTGCTCGGCCTGGCCGCGAAGGGGTTCACCACCCCGCTGGGCAGCGGGACGCTCTCCGGTCCGATGCCCTGGGTCGCGCTGGTGCTGGCCGCCTTGCTGCTGGCGTCGAAACCGGTGCGGGTCGCGGTCAGACGTTGAGCAGCTTCGCCGGGGTGTCGTGCAGGACGGCCCGCAGGAAGTCGTCCCCGAGGCGGTCGTCGGCGGCCCAGCCGGCGACCGCCCGCAGTTGCGTGGCGTAGGAGTAGGGGATGTTCGGGAAGTCGGTGCCGAGCACGATCCGGTCGGCGATGTCCGCCAGCCGGCTGGTCCAGTCCGGCGGCAGCGGCATCAGCTTCTCGGTGAACGGGACGCCGACCATCGTGGTGTCCAGGTGGACGCGCGGGTACCGCTCGACGAGCGCGAGCGCCTCGTCGTACTCGGGCATCCCGGCGTGCGCGAGCACCGCGGTCAGCCGCGGATGCCGGGCCAGCACCTCGCCGAACACGTCGAGCCCGGTGTGCGGGCCGGGTTCGGGCCCGTGTCCGGCGTGGACGACGACCGGCACGCCGGCGTCGGCGAGCGCTCCCCACGCCGGGTCGAGCAGCTCGTCCCGCGGGTCGTAGGCGCCGACCTGGACGTGCGCCTTGAAGCAGCGGGCGCCGGCCTGCAGCGCCTCGGCGACGTAGGTGGCGGCCGACGGTTCCGGGTAGAGCGTCGCGGTGGGCACCGCGGCCGGGACGCGCTCGGCGAACTCACGCAGCCAGCCGTTGAGCCACTCGGCCATGCCGGGCTTGTGCGGGTAGGCCAGCGGCGCGTACCGCAGCACCCCGAACGACTCGAGCAGCGCGACCCGCTCGTCCTCGGTCACCCGGTACTGGATGGGCCAGTCGTAGCCGGTGCGCTCACCGATGCGGTCGAAGTAGGCCCAGACCTTGACCAGCATCCGCTCGGGCAGGAAGTGCAGGTGCAGGTCGACGAGGCCGTCCAAGCCCAGGCCGCGCACCCAGTCGCGGATGTCCTCGTCGCGCTCCGGCCCCACCTAGCGGCGGCCCTTCAGCGCCCGCCCCATGGCGCGGGTCATCTCGCGCTGGGCGTCCCGCTTGGCCAGGTCCTGGCGCTTGTCGTAGGCCTTCTTGCCCTTGGCCAGCGCCAGCTCGACCTTGACCTTGCCGTCCTTGAAGTACATCGACAGCGGGACGAGCGAGAGCCCGCCCTCCTTGGTCTTGCCGATCAGCTTCTCGATCTCGCCCTTGTGCAGCAGCAGCTTCCGCTTGCGCCGCGACTCGTGGTTGGTCCACGTGCCGTGCTCGTACTCGGGGATGTGGACGTTGCGCAGCCACACCTCACCGTCGTCGACGGTGGCGAACGCGTCGACCAGCGAGGCGCGGCCCGCGCGCAGGCTCTTCACCTCGGTGCCCACCAGCGCGATTCCGGCCTCATAGGTGTCCAGCACCGCGTAGTCGTGCCGCGCGCGGCGGTTCGACGCGATCACCTTGGAGCCTCGTTCCTTGGGCATAGGTCCAGGTTATCCCACACGTCCCGGCTGGAGCACGGCGTTAATGCCGCACGTAGAGCCGCAGCGTCAGGTACCCGGTGGTGGCCGAGATGATGATCGACGCCAGCAGCAGCCACGGCGCCACCACGATCACGTCCAGCACCTGGATGTTCGGGATGATCCCGCCGGTGACGGACAGGATGCGGTCGATGAACGCGAACTTCGCCGCGATCAGGCCGCCCACCGCGATCGCCCAGCCGATGACGCCGGTGACCACCGCTTCCAGGAGGAACGGCAGCTGCGTGTACCAGCGGGTGGCGCCGACGAGCCGCATGATGCCGACCTCGGTGCGCCGGGTGAACGCCGAGATCTGCACGGTGTTGGAGATCAGCAGCAGCGCGGCGAGCGCCTGGATGAGGGCGATGACGAACGTGCCGTCGCGGACGCCGCCGAGGACGCCGAAGAAGCGGTCGAGGAACTGCTTCTGGTCGTCGACTCGGGACACGCCCGGGCGGGTGCCGTACTCCTGGGTGATGACGTCGCTGCGGCTCGGGTCCTTCAGCTTGACCTGCAGCGACGCCGGCAGCGCCTCGGGGCGGGCCGACTGGACCAGGATGGGGTTGTCCTGGAAGAGCTTCTTGAACCGCTCGTAGGCCTCGTCGCGGTTTTCGAACACGACGGACTCGACGGCCGGGTTGCTGTTCAGGTCGGCCAGCAGTCCGCGGCACGGGTCCTGGGCGCAGGTCTTGTCGTTGGCGCTGACGTCCTGCGTGAGATACAGCGAGACCTCGACGTCGGCCATGTAGTTGACCTGCATCTTGTCGATGGTCCGCACGATCAGCAACCCGCCGCCGAGCATGCCGAGCGAGATGGCCGTGGTGATGATCATCGCGATGGTCATCGTGATGTTGCGGCGCAGGCCGGTGAAGACCTCGCTGAACACGAAACTGGCACGCATCGGGGAGCTGGTTCCTCAGGTCGGGGGCTGGCGGGGTTCGGGGTGACTATCGGCCGACGCCGTACACGCCCCGGGCGTCGTCGCGGATCACCTTGCCGAGCTGCAGCTCGACGACCCGGCGCCGCATGGAGTCCACGATGGAGTGGTCGTGGGTGGCCATCAGGACGGTGGTGCCGGTGCGGTTGATCCGCTCCAGCAGCAGCATGATGTCCTGGCTGGTGTCGGGGTCGAGGTTCCCGGTGGGCTCGTCGGCCAGCAGCACGAGCGGCCGGTTGACGAACGCGCGGGCGATCGCCACCCGCTGCTGCTCACCACCGGACAGTTCGTGCGGCATCCGGTCGGCCTTCCCTTCCAGCCCGACCAGCTCGAGGACCTCCGGCACCACCTTCTTGATGGTGTGCTTCGGCTTGCCGATGACCTCGAGCGCGAACGCGACGTTCTCCGCGACGGTCTTGTTGCCGAGCAGCCGGAAGTCCTGGAAGACGCAGCCGATGGTCTGCCGCAGGCGGGGGATCCGGCGGCGGGCCATCTTGGCGACGTCGAAGTTGGACACGAAGACCCGGCCCTTGGTGGGGACCTCCTCGCGCAGCAGCAGGCGCAGGAACGTCGACTTGCCGGACCCGGAGGGCCCGATCAGGAAGACGAACTCGCCCTTGTCCACGTCGACCGACACGTTCTCGAGTGCGGGACGCGTCGACGTCTTGTAGACCTTGGAGACACTGTCGAGCCGAATCACGGTGGGCCATACTACCCACGCGCGTCGTCAAGCCCGGGTTGGCCTATTGCGTAGGTCTCAGCGGTTACTCCCACCCGTCGCCCGCCCCCACCCGCACAAGGAGGCGCTCCGCGCCGCTGATCAGGCAGAAGTGCCTTGCTTGCGCCAGCGGATACCGGCCTCGAGGAAGTCGTCGATCTCCCCGTCGAGCACGGAGCTGGGGTTACCCACCTCGTGTTCGGTGCGCAGGTCCTTGACCATCTGGTACGGGTGCAGAACGTAGTTGCGCATCTGGTTGCCCCAGCTGCTGCCGGAGTCCTTGAGGGCGTCGAGCTCGGCGCGCTCCTCCTCCTTCTTCTTGAGGAGGAGTTTGGCCTGGAGGACCTTGAGCGCGGCGGCCTTGTTCTGCAGCTGCGACTTCTCGTTCTGGCAGGAGACGACGATGCCGGTGGGCAGGTGGGTGATGCGCACCGCGGAGTCGGTGGTGTTGACGCTCTGCCCGCCGGGACCGGAGGAGCGGAACACGTCGACCCGGATGTCCTTCTCCGGGATCTCGACGTGGTCGACCTCCTCGACCTCGGGCAGCACCTCGACGTGGGCGAACGACGTCTGGCGGCGGCCCTGGTTGTCGAACGGCGAGATCCGGACGAGCCGGTGGGTGCCCTGCTCGACGGAGAGGGTGCCGTAGATGTAGGGGGCCGCGACCTTGAAGGTGGCCGACTTGATGCCGGCCTCTTCGGCGTAGGAGATGTCGTAGACGTCGGTCGGGTAGCCGTGGCGCTCGGCCCAGCGCAGGTACATGCGCAGGAGCATCTCGGCCCAGTCGGCCGCGTCGACGCCGCCGGCTTCCGCGCGGATGGTGACCACCGCGTTGCGGTCGTCGTACTCGCCGGAGAGCAGGGTGCGGACCTCGAGGGCGTCCACTTCCTTGGCGAGGCGGGTCAGGTCGCCTTCGGCCTCGGCCTTGCTGGCGTTGTCGCCCTCGGCTTCGGCGAGTTCGTGGAGCACCTCGAGGTCGTCGAGCCGCTGGCGCAGTTCGGTGACCCGGCGCAGCTCGGCCTGCCGGTGGGACAGCTGGCTGGTGACCTTCTGCGCGGCCTCCGGGTCGTCCCACAGGTTGGGGTTGGACGCCTGCTCTTCCAGGTCAGCCACCTGGGCGCGCAGGGCGTCGAGGTCCATGACGGACTCGACCTGCGCCAGTTTGCCGGCGAGGTCCTTCAGGTCGGCTGCGAAGTCACCACTCACAACCTTCAAGGTTACGGCACGGGGCGCGGCCGGTTACGGGAACCGGCCGCTTCGTCCCTCGTGGCCGGTCAGAGCCCGTTGACCACGTCGACCAGCTTCAGCGCGCCGCGGACGCACGTCTGGTGGTATTCGGCGGTCGCCTTGGTGAGGGGGTCGGCGGCGGCCTTGACCGCGGCCTTGGCCTCGTCGAGATCCTCCTGGTAGGTGGCCCGCGCCGTCTCGATGAGGGCGGCACGCTGCTTGGGCGTGAGCAGCCCGGCGTGCACGAGGCGCAGGATCAGGGGGCTGCGGAGGTGGTCGGGGCCGGCGTCGGAGGTCAGCCAGGCCTTGAAGGCCTTCTTGCCGGCGGCGGTGATCACGTACTGCTGGCTGGAGCGCGGTCCTTGCTTGCCGAGCCGGACGAGCCCCTCCTTGGCGAGGGCGGGCAGCTCGCGGTAGACCTGGCTGCGGGTGACGCTGAAGAACGTCCCGAACCGCTCCTCCGCCGCCGCAACCAGCTGCCCCCCGGTGGCCGGGCCGTCCTGGAGCAGGCCGAGCAATGCCGCTGCTGTTGCATTGAGTTCAGACACCCCTACAAGGTGCCACTTTTCCGCCGATCTGTCCACAGTGGTCACGGTCAATGTCCACAAAGGTCATTACCTTCCCCCGTCCGGCCCAATCGGGGGTGCCCCAAGCGCACGAAAGAGGCCCGGTTCAGATGAACCGGGCCTCTTCCTGCTGGTAGCGGGGACAGGATTTGAACCTGCGACCTCTGGGTTATGAGCCCAGCGAGCTACCGAGCTGCTCCACCCCGCGCTGTAAGACCCACTATACACACCCCACACCCCCGCCAACCC
>NZ_PQHW01000105.1 GCF_003385215.1 Amycolatopsis thermalba
GAACCCGCCCGCCCCGCCGAGTTCGAAGGTCCGGGACTGCTTCGACGGCGACTGCACCCTCCTGCTGGCCAAGCCCACCACGATCCCGCTGGACGCCAAGCGGTTCCACTACTCGTCGATGCGCGTGACGGCCTTCAGCGCGGACAGCCTCTCCTTCGCCGTCACCTACCCGCAGGGCGGCGGAACCCAGTCCAGCATCGGCCCCGGCCTCGGCAGCGCGAGCTTCGGTTTCCGCGGCTCACCGTCGATCGAGGTCGGCCTCACCCTCGTCGACGGCAAGCCCGCGCTGGTGCTCCAGCCGGGGCCGATCACCTGACACCCGGCCGCCACGACCTACTCGTGGTGGACCGGGGCGCGGGCGCCGTCGCGCAGGTCTTCGGCCCGCAGCAGGGGAGCGCCCGCCGTCTCGCGGAGGGAGAACGCCGCCACCAGGCCGAGGACCGCCGCCGCCATCAGGTACGGGCCGGGCACCAGGGTGCTGCCGGTCGCGGAGATCAGCACCGTCATCAGGTAGGGCACGGTGCCGGCGAACAACGCCGCGGTCAGGTTGTAGGCGATCGACAGGCCACCCTGCCGGGTGCGCGTCGGGAAGATCTCCGCCGACCACACCGCGTACGTGCCGAGGATCGCGGCGAGGATGACGCCCAGGCCGAGCCCGGCGATCCACGTCCCGGCCAGGCCGGTGCGCATCAGCAGGAACGCCGGCGTGGCGAGGACGAACAGCGCGATCCCGGCGCCGATCAGGACGGGCCGCCGCCCGACGCGGTCGGACAGCCGGCCGAACGCGGGAACCAGCAGCAGCCCGGCGAGCGAGATGACGGTGGACAGCAGCGCGGCGTTGCCCGCGGAGTGGCCGAGGTGGTCGGTTTCGTAGGTGACCAGGTAGGTCAGCACCGCGTAGAACGGGACGTGCATCATCGTCATCAGGCCCGCGGCCTGCAGCAGCTGCTTCTTGTTGTGCCGGAACAGTTCCCGCACCGGGCTGCGCGGGATGCTGCCGGTGGCCTCGAGCGCGCGGTACTCCGGGGTGTCCTCGATCTTGGTGCGGATGACGAACCCGATGACGCCCAGCGGTGCGGCGATGAGGAACGGGATCCGCCAGCCCCACGAGGCGAGCTGGTCCGGCGACAAACCCGTGGACAGCAGGAAGAACACGAACGATCCGGCGAGGAACCCCAGCAGCGAGCCCACTTCCAGCCAGCTGACGCCGAACCCGCGGCGGCGGCGTGGCGCGTGCTCGGCGAGGAAGCTGGCCGCGCTGCCGAACTCGCCACCCGCGGCGAACCCCTGCACCAGCCGCAGCAGCACCAGCAGCAGCGGCGCGAAGATCCCGAGCGTCGCATAGCCGGGAAGCAGTCCGATCGCGAGGGTCGCGCCGGACATGACGAAGATGACCAGCGACAGCGTGCGCTTGCGGCCGATGCGGTCGCCGAGCGGGCCGAACACCAGCGCGCCGACCGGGCGGATGCCGAAGGACACCGCGAACACCCCGAACACCGCGAGCAGGCCGGCGGTGCTGTTCTCGTCCGGGAAGAAGACGTCGGCGATCGTGCTGGCCAGGTAGGCGTAGGCGGCCCAGTCGAACCAGTGCACGAAGACGCCGACCGCGCCGGCCGCGACGCTGCGGCGCAGCGACGCGGGATCGGCGAGGGCCTCGGTGAGATCCCCGGCCGCGGGGGTGTTGCGGGTGGTCATGGTGCCTCCTCGGGTTCGCGGACGACGCTAAGCGCGGCCGAAGCATCGGACAAGAAGAAAGAGACGGAGCACTGCATCGGAAAATCCGAAGCAGAGCCGGTGAGCTGCGATGACACCGGGGCCCAACGGCGGGGTAACACAGAGTTCACAGTGGACGGTGCCGTTCAGGCGACGCGCCGGCCGGTGAGGGCCTCGGGTGTGGTGAGCTCACGCAGCTGCTCCTCGGTGAGCAGGGCCCGTTCCCGCACCA
Source organism: Amycolatopsis thermalba (assembly GCF_003385215.1). Lineage (GTDB taxonomy): Bacteria > Actinomycetota > Actinomycetes > Mycobacteriales > Pseudonocardiaceae > Amycolatopsis_E > Amycolatopsis_E thermalba. The sequence continues at coordinate 1,946 of NZ_PQHW01000105.1, forward strand.
CGTCCAGCGCCGGCCGTCCGGAGTGGTGCGCCTCCAGCGCGATCGCGCTCGCCGTCTCGTAACCGAGGACGGGGCTGAGCGCGGTCACCAGTCCGGTCGAGGCGGCCACCAGATCGGCGAGGTGCTCGCGGTGGGCCGTGATCCCGGCGACGCAGTGCCGGGTCAGCACCCCGATGCCGGCGGTGAGGTGGTCCAGCCCGGCGGTCAGCGCCCGGGCGATCACCGGTTCGAACGCGTTGAGCTGCAGCTGCCCGCCTTCGGCGGCGAGGGTGACGGTGACGTCGTGGCCGATGATCTCGAACGCGATCTGGTTGACCGCCTCCGGGATCACCGGGTTGACCTTGCCCGGCATGATCGAGGAGCCGGCCTGCCGGGCGGGCAGCGTGATCTCGCCGAACCCGGCGCGCGGACCGGACGACAGCAGCCGCAGGTCGTTGCAGATCTTCGACAGCTTGACCGCGACCCGTTTCAGCACCCCGGACAGCTGGACGAACACGCCCACGTCCTGGGTGGCTTCGATGAGGTCCGGGGCGGAGACGAGCGTGGGGATCCCGGTCAGCGCCCGCAGGTGCGCCACCGCGCGCTCGCGGTAGCCCGGGCGCGCGTTGAGCCCGGTGCCGATCGCGGTGCCGCCGAGGTTCAGCTCGTGCAGCAGCAGGCGCGCTTCGGCCAGGCGCTGCTCGTCCTCGGCGAGCGTGGCCGCGAAGGCGCCGAACTCCTGGCCCAGCGTCATCGGCACGGCGTCCTGGAGCTGGGTGCGGCCCATCTTGAGCACGTCGCCGAACTCGGCCGCCTTGGCGCCGAACGCGTCCCGCAGCCCGGCGAGCGCGGTGAGCAGTTCGGCGAGGTGGCGGTCGAGGGCGAGCTTGACCGCGGTCGGGTAGACGTCGTTGGTGCTCTGCCCGAGGTTGACGTGGTCGAGCGGGTGCAGCACGCCGTACTCGCCGCGGCGGTGCCCGAGCAGTTCCAGCGCCCGGTTGGCGATCACCTCGTTGGCGTTCATGTTCGTCGACGTCCCGGCGCCGCCCTGGATCAGGTCGACGACGAAGTGGTCGTGCAGCGCGCCGCCGCGGATCTCCGCGCACGCGGCGGCGATGGCCCGGGCCTTGGCCGGATCGAGCGCGCCCACCTCGGCGTTGGCCGCGGCGGCGGCCTGTTTCACCGCCGCGAGCGCGGTGACCAGGTGCGGCCGGTCCGCGAGCGTCTCCCGGGTGATCGGGAAGTTGGTCAGCGCGCGGGCGGTGTGGGCGCCGTAGTAGGCGTCCGCGGGCACGCTGATCTCGCCGAGCATGTCGTGCTCGATCCGGGACATCCTTGTCCTCCTGGATTCGGAAAAAGCTCAGGTGGGTGTGGGGACGGTGGCGCGGTCCACGCCGGTCCACGCGAGCGCGATCGCCCCGTCGAGCAGGGCCCGCTGGGCGGTGCCGCCGACGCAGAACGCGGCGAACTCGCGCTGGTGGTTGACCGCGGGCAGCGAACCGATGCCGATGTAGGGGTGGATCGCGGGGACGACCTGGGACACGTTGCCCATGTCGGTCGACGCGCGGTTCATCCGCGCCGCCGTGCCGGGCGGGGCGAACTCGCGGCCGAGCGCCACGGCGTTGGCCCGGTAGGCGGCCAGCGCCGTCTCGTCGGCGCGGAACTCCGCGTACGGCTTGCTTTCCGGCTCCACGCGCAGCTCGCAGCCGGTCGCCAGGGCGCCGGCTTCGAACGCGCGCATCACGCGGGGTTCGAGCTCGGCCAGCTCGGCCAGGGTCTCGGCCCGCACGTACCAGCGCCCGGTCGCGTTCTCCGGGATCGCGTTCGGCGCGTCGCCGGCGTGCGTGACGACGCCGTGCACCCGGGCCGAGGCCGGAAGCTGCTGGCGCAGCAGCCCGATCGCGACCTGCGCGACGGTGAACGCGTCCGCGGCGTTGATCCCCGCCTCGGGGTAGGCGGCGGCGTGGGCGGACTTGCCGGTGTAGGTGATCTTGGAGTGGCTCACCGCGAACGGGCGGGCCTCGGCGACGTCGACCGGCGCCGGGTGGACCATCATCGCCAGGTCCGCGCCGGTGAACGCGCCGCGGTCGAGCATCTCGATCTTGCCGCCGCCGCCCTCCTCGGCGGGGGTGCCGTACACCTCGACGGTGATCCCGGCGTCGTCGGCGACGGCGGCCAGGCCCAGCGCGGCGCCGACCGAGCTGGCGGCGATGAGGTTGTGCCCGCACGCGTGGCCCAGGCCGGGGAGGGCGTCGTACTCGGCGCACACCGCGATCCGGGTGGGGCCGCTGCCGAACCGGGCCAGGAACGCGGTGTCCAGGCCCAGGTAGCCCGCGGTGACCGTGAACCCGGCGCGGTCGAGCAGCTCGGGCACCATCGCGGCGGCCCGGTGCTCCTCCCACGCCGTCTCGGGGTCGGCGTGCAGCCGCTCGGACAGGCGGATCAGCTCGTCGGCGTGCCGGTCGATCACCGCGCGGGCGGCGTCCTTGGCGGCCATCACAGGTCCCCGGGAACGCCGTAGGACGGAGCCGAGGCGGGGTCGAGCGCGCGCCGGACGTAGTCGTCGCGCTGCGGCAGCCAGACCTCGAGGATCCCGGCCAGCCGGTCCACCGGGTCGTCGGCCCAGTCCACCCGCAGGTCGGTCACCGGCCAGTCCACGTCGGCCACCACGACCAGGCCGGCCGACCGCACCGGGCCTTCCTCGCCGCCGGCCGCCACCGCCGCCCGCAGCGCGGCGAGCAGGCGCTGTTCCAGCTCGCCGGTCGCCGCGGCGAACGCCTCGATCATCACCCCGGGGATGTGCTCGCCCGCGAGCATGTTCCCCGCCGCGACCGCGCCGTCCGCGGTCGCCGTCGCGTGCGTGCCCAGGGTGCGGGCGCCGCTGTAGGCGAAACCCGGCCCGGTGCGGCCGAGCACGGTCAGCTGCCGGTAGCCGATGTTCTCCGCGGCACCGGCCACTTCGGACAGTGCCTGCCCGGCGTCGCCGTGTTCGGCCAGGCGGTCCAGCAGCCGGGTGCCCAGCCGGGGGTCGGTGACGTTCTGCGAGGCGGCCGCGCCGACGCCGGGCCGCAGGTGCGCGACGCGGGCCACCACCGCCGGGCTGGAGGAGCTGGCGACGACACCGAACCGGTCGCCGTCGCGGGCCACGAGGGAAAAGGTCACCGTTCCTCCTCCGGGATCACCGCGATCGCGTCGATCTCGCACAGCCACTCCGGGCGGGCCAGCGCGGAGACCACCACGCCGGTCGAGATCGGGTGCACGCCCCTGGTCCAGCGGCCCACCACCCGGTAGACCGCTTCCCGGTACCGCGGGTCGATCAGGTAGATGGTCAGCTTGACCAGGTGCTCCATCCGGCTCCCGGCCTCTTCCAGGAGCATCTTGATGTTCGCCATCGCCTGCTCGGCCTGCGCCGCGGCGTCCCCGATGCCCACCGACTCGCTGGTGTCGAGGTTCTGCCCGATCTGCCCGCGCACGTAGACCGTGCCGTTCGCGACGACGGCCTGGCACAGGTCGTTGTCGAGGTTCTGGTCGGGATAGGTGTCGCGGGTGTTGAACGGGCGGATCCGTTTGTGCGTGGTCACGGGGATCAGCGTGACCGGCCTCGCAGCTTCTGTCCAACAGATGTTTCAGCACCACTGCATCGGAACCGTTGATGCTCTGAGCATCGAGAAAACAGATGTTCAAGGCCAACAACATCTGTTGGACAGGAAATCTCGGGGCCACCAGGATTCGGTGAGGCACACACAACCGAGGTGGAGGTCTGGATGTCGAGCCGAGAGGTGGAGGTCCTCGTCGTGGGCGGGGGCCAGGCCGGGCTGGCGATGAGTGAGCACCTGAGCGACTGCGGGGTGCCGCACCTCGTCCTGGAGCGGCACCGGATCGCCGAGCGCTGGCGCACGCAGCGGTGGGACTCGCTGGTGGCGAACGGCCCCGCGTGGCACGACCGCTTCCCGGGGCTGGAGTTCGGCGACCTCGCCCCCGACGCGTTCGCGTCCAAGGACCAGATCGTCGGCTACTTCGAGGCCTACGCGGAGAAGATCGCCGCGCCGATCCGCACCGGGGTGGAGGTGACCTCGGTCCGCAGGCACACCGGCCGGCCCGGATTCCGCGTGGAGACCTCCGACGGGGCGCTCGACGCGCGGTTCGTGGTCGCCGCGACCGGGCCGTTCCAGCGGCCGGTGATCCCGCCGATCGTCCCGGACGACGCCGGGCCGGTGCAGATCCACTCCAGCTCGTACCGGAACCCGGAGCAGCTGCCCGAGGGCGCCGTGCTCGTCGTCGGGGCCGGCTCGTCCGGAGTGCAGATCGCCGAGGAACTGCACCGGTCGGGGCGGCGCGTGTACCTGTCGGTGGGCCCGCACGACCGCCCGCCCCGCCGGTACCGCGGGCGGGACTTCTGCTGGTGGCTCGGGGTGCTGGGCAAGTGGGACGCCGACACCCCGCCGCGCGGCGCGGAACACGTCACCATCGCCGTCAGCGGCGCCCGCGGCGGGCACACTGTGGACTTCCGCGCCCTGGCCGCGCTCGGTATCAATCTCGTCGGCATGACCAGCTCGTTCGACGGCGGCACCCTCCGGTTCAACCCGGACCTGGGCGCCAACATCGCCCGCGGCGACGCGAACTACCTGGCGCTGCTCGACGAGGCCGACGCCTTCGTCGAACGCAACGGCCTGGACCTGCCCGAGGAGCCGGAGGCACGGGAACTCGGTCCCGACCCGGCCTGCGTCACCGACCCCACCCTCGAACTCGACCTCGCCGCCGCCGGGATCACCTCGATCGTGTGGGCGACCGGCTTCGCCGTCGACTACGGCTGGCTGCAGGTCGACGCGCTCGACGAGAACGGCAGGCCGCGGCACCGCCGCGGCGTCTCCACCGAACCCGGCGTGTACTTCCTGGGCCTGCCCTGGCTGGCGCGGCGCGGATCGAGCTTCATCTGGGGCGTGTGGCACGACGCGAAGTTCGTCGCCGACCACATCACCACCCAGCGCGGGTACCTGCGGCAGTGAGGTCAGCGGTCCGGGTGCGCGTAGAGGTCGCGGCACAGCTTGACGAACTCCTGTGACCGCCGGGTCAGGCGCACGCCGCGCATCCACGCGACGACGATCTCCAGCGGCGCGACCTCGTCGGTGACCGTGAGCGGGACGGCCCGCGCGCCCGCGTAGGTCGTCTCCACCGGCGGGCGCTGGTTGAGCACCGCGAACCCGTGACCGTGCGCGACGAGGGCGCGCACGGTCTCGTACCCGCTGGTGCGGTGGCGGATCACCGGCTCCACACCGGCGTCGCGCAGCACCGACTGCAGGTATTCGCGGCTGTTGGGCAGATCGAGCAGCACCATGGGCTCACCGGCCAGCTGCGCCAGCGACACCGTGCCGCCCTTGCGCTTGGCGAGCGGGTGGTCCGGCGCCACCAGCACGTAGGGCGGCGCGGTGTCCACGACGACGTGCTCGATGTCGTCGTCGAGGTCGTAGCCGTACAGCAGCGCGACCTCGCACTTCCCGGCCCGCAGCGCCGCCTTCAGCGCGGAGTGCTCGCCCTCGCGGACCGACACCCGCACCTGCGGGTGGCGTCGCTCGAACTCGGCGAGCAGGCTGGGCAGCCGGAACGGCGCCAGGGTCGAGAAGCAGCCGACCGTCAGCGACCCGACGAGCTCGGTCCCGGCCTGCCGGGCCGCTTCGACGAGTTCGGCGCCGTGGGCGAGGAAGTCCAGCACCCGCTGGTGGAACTCCTGGCCCGCGGTGGTGAGGCTGAGCCCGCGCGCGTGGTGGCGCAGCATCAGCTGCACGCCCAGCTCCCGCTCCAGCTGCGCGATCGCGGTCGACACCGCCGACTGCGACACCATCAGCTCCCGCGAGGCGGCGGTCATGCTCAGGTGCCGGGCCGCCGCCTCGAAGTACCGCAGCTGGACGAGGGTGAAGGAGGGCTCGCTCACCGCGTCATCCTGCCTCGCCGCCCCCGGCGCCGCCACGACCGGGGCCCGGTGCGGGTCCGTCCACACCGGATCCGGGCCGGCGGCCGGGCACCCGCGGCCGGGTCAGCGGCCGTGCCAGTCCAGGCACACCACGGTCGAGTCGTCGGTGGCCGCGGTGTGGTCGCGGAACCCGCTCATGTGGTCCAGGATCGCGCTGGGGACGTGGGCCGCGGGCAGCTCCCGGGTGGTGTGCATGACTTCCGACAGCGCGGCCAGCTGCGCCTGCTCCCGGGCCGGCGCGGCGCCGTAGACCCCGTCGCTGACCAGGATCAGCCGGTCGCCGGCCTCGACCCGGAAGTGCTCGCTGCGGTAGGGGGTGTCCTCGAACATGCCCAGCGGCAGCTGCTGCTCGAACACCATCGGCTCCGCCTCGCCGCCGCGCAGCCGCCACAACCGCGGTGAGCCCGCGTCGATGGCCTCCACCTCGGAGGTGGTCAGGTCGAACCGCAGCAGCAGGGTGGCCACGTGCGCGCGGCCGCGGTACTTCGCGTACACGGCCTGGTCGGCGAGCATGGCCTGGTCGGCCAGCGGCCCGCCGGCCCGGCGGGCGTTGCGCAGGGCGTTGACCGCGAGGTTGGTCAGCAGCGACGCGTCGATCCCCTCGCCCATCCCGTTGGAGACGGTGAGGATCAGGTGGTCGGCGCTGGTGGACCAGTCGAAGTTGTCCCCGCGGATGGCGTAGGCCGGTTGCAGCTGCGCGCCGATGCGGAACTCCGGCCGGGCGCAGGAGCGGCCCGGCAGCAGCTGCCACTGCATCTCGGCCGCGAGCGTCAGCCGCCGCGCGCGCCGCGCCTGCAGGTACAGGTCGGTGTCCCGCTCGGCGATGATGATCTCGTGGCCCAGCGCGTCGGCCAGGTGCAGCAGGCCGGCCACCGCCGCGTCCGCCGGCGCGGCGGGCAGGTCCACCGACAGCACGCCCAGCCGGTCCCCGCGCACGCTGACCGGGAGGAACAGGGTGACCGCGCCGCCGTCCGCGGGCCGGGCCACCGCCTGCTGGCTGGTGAACGCCTCGCCCGCGACGCTGCCCGCCACCGGCAGCGGCCGGGTGGTGTAGGGCAGCGTCGCGACCGGCTGCAGCATGGTCAGGCCGTAATCGGCCATGAGCAGGTCCGCTCCGATAGCCTGGAAGTGCTCGGCCAGGTGCGCGCGCACCACGTCGAGCAGCTCGTGCGGTGCGGCCGATCTCAGCTCCTGGTCGATGCTGACTGGGGTGGTCACGCTCGGGTCCGCCTTTACCGATGCCGGACGACCGCCGGGAGGCGGCCGTCACCAACGAGATCGCAGCCGCCAGCACTGTGACCGGGCCCGGCACCGGGGCCGTCCTGACAGCACAGCATAGAGATGCGACAGTGGACGATGTGAATCACGTGGACGAGCCGGCGGCGACCGAGAGCCTGGCGCGGCTCGTCGTCGAGGTCGCCGAGTTGCTCGACGTGATGTGGGAGGGCGCGCGCGACACCTCGCCGGTGCCGCTGTCGGCGTCGCAGCTGCGCGCGGTGGTCGCCCTGGAGCAGGCCGCCGGGGTCAGCCTGAGCGCGCTGGTCCGCGCGCTGGACTCCACCGCGCCGTCGGTGAGCAGGCTGTGCGACCGGCTGGAGGCCGTCGGCTTCCTCCACCGGGCCCCCAATCCCAGCAGCCGCCGCGAGGTGCGCCTGTCGCTGACCCGGGAGGGCCACGCGTACCTGGCCGACCTGCGTGCGCGGCGCCAGCACCGGCTCGGCTCCGTCGTCGAGCGGATGCCCGCGCACGCGCGGGCGGCGCTGCTGGACGGACTGACCGCCTTCCGGGACGCGACGCGCGCGCTGACCGGCGAGCCGGCGGCCGAGTAGCCCACGCGCATCCACTCCTCCACCGGGCTGTCCCGGCGCTGCGGGATCCACTAACATTTGTCGAACGACAACAGTTTAGCGCCTCAAGCAGCTCGCGTGCATCCGGCCCGTCATGGTCCCGATCGCCGGTCCGGGTTCGCCGCGGGTGGCTACGAAGGGCGGAACGATGGTGCACGACGGACGCCGGCGTGCGAGAGCCGCACCCAGGCCCGCCCCATGCCCCCGACGCGAGCCCGAGCGGCAAGGGGCCCGCGTTGACCTCGGCCGGTGAGACCCTGCCCGGCGGCATCGAGCTGATCCGGGACGACAACGACCTGCTCGGCGGGCGGCACGCGGTGCGCCGGGTCGCGCTCCAGCTGGGCTTCGACCTGGTCGGCCAGACGATGATCGTCACGGCGGCCAGCGAACTGCTGCGCAACGCGGTGGTGCACGGGGGCGGCGGCACGTTGTCCATCGAGACGGTGGTCGCGCCGGACGGCCGCTACGGGGTGCGCCTCACGGTGCGTGACCTCGGCCCCGGCATCACGGACATCGCGGCGGCGATGGCGGACGGCTACAGCACGACCGGCGGCCTGGGCCACGGCCTCAGCGGCACGCGCCGCATGGTGGACGAGTTCGAGATCCGGTCGGCGCCGGGGGAGGGCACGACAGCCACGGTGCTGCGCTGGACCCGGTGAGACGATCCATTGTGGAGAGTGCGGCTGCGGCCCCGCGCCCGGCGGAGGGCCGGGCTGGCAGACTGCCGCGGTGACTCTGTTGTTCCGAGGTGAGCTGCACGTGCACTACGGGCAGTTCTCCGTGGAGAGCCGGACGGACGGGTTCTTCGACGGGTTGACCGACGCGCGCGGCGGCCAGTCCAACGGGTTGTGCGGGGCCGCGGTGCCCGGTCTGCTGTTCCTCACCACGGGCCTGCACACCGGGAACGTCGAGGTCACGGTGGAGGTCCTCGACGCGCCGCCGCCGGTGGGGCCGGACTGGGAGGACGTCGTCGAGGTCTCGTTCCGGCCGGCGACCGCGACGGTGCGGCTCGTGCAGTGGACGGCCGAGGCGAGCTGGCCGCTGGACCTCGCGCCGGTCTCCTACCGCGTCCGGTACTGCGCGTCCGGCATGGACCGGGCCCGGGAGCGGGACACCCGGCTCGACGGGGAGCCGCTGCTCGACCGGTACCTGCTCCAGCTGTGGCCCGCGCCCCCGGCGGCCGACGCGGTCGTGCGCCAGACCAGTGCGATCGCCGCCTACTGGCACGACCACGCCCGGACCCTGCCGCCTCCGCCCACCCCGGAGCAGCGGGAGGCCGCCCGGCGGCAGGAACGTCTCGCCCGTGAACGCGCGCTCCGGGAGGCCGCGTGGGCCGCCGAGGTGCGGCGGTGGGGTGGCCGGCCACCGGGCGAGCGGCTCAGGCGGGTGAACGGCGGCCTGGTCCTGGCGGCGCTCGACCGCGATCTCACCGAGGCGATCGAGCAGCTCGACGAGACCACGCAGCGCGCCGTCGCGGTGTGGGTGGCCCGCCGGGCCTGCGCGGAGGCCGGCCTGGACGGTCTCGACTGGGTCGCACCGGCGCTGGCCGCGCTCGGCGAGGGCACCGCCGTCCCGCCGCCGTTCGACGATCACGTCGCCCTGTTCGACCGGCTCGGCGGCAACGCCCGCGTGGTCTACACGACGGTGTCCTCCTACGACGGGCGCCACGCCCGCGTCTCCCAGCAGCACGCGGCGCTGCCCGCGGTGTGTTCGGCCGCCGCCGCCGATCCGTTGGCCGCGGCGGCCGAGACCCTGTTCCACGCCACCGTCACCGTCGGCGGCGGATATCCCCGGCTCTTCGCCGCTTTGCGCCAGGCGTTCCCGGCCCTGTCCCGGTGACCGGCGCCGCCCACCGCCACGGCACGCCTCCGGTGCTCAGGGCCGCGTAGCGCTCACGCGCCCAGGGCGGCCAGCACCAGCGCGGTGATCCCGGCCCGGTGGGCCGGGCTGTCCTGCCACCGCAGCCGCCGGCCGGCCTCGACCACCACGCCGAACCCGGCGTGCACCAGCACCCGCGCCTGACGCGAGCCGAGGTCCGGGCGCACCGCCCGCAGCTGCTGCTCCCACACGGCGATGTGCTCGCGCTGCGCGGCGACCAGCGGCCGCCGCACGTCGTCGGGCAGGCCGACGATCTCGGCGTTGGCGACCGTGGTGAGCGCGTGGTACTCGAAGCTGTAGGCCACGTACGTCGCCGCCAGCGTGGCGAGCGCGTCGCGCGGGCCGGTCACCCCGCGCAGGTTGTGGTCCACCGCCTGGGTCAGCAGTCCGGCCGCCTGCAGGCACGCGGCCGCGAGGATGTCGGCCTTGCCGGGGAAGTAGCGGTACAGCGCGGACGGGACGAGTCCCACGGCCTCGGCGATCCGGCCGTTGGTGACGGTGGCGAACCCGTCGCGTTCGAACAGCGGGACCGCGGCTGCGAGGATCTCCGAGCGCCGGGTCCGGGGCACCGGCTGCACGGGCAGTTCGACCAGCCGCGGGCTCGCGCCGGCTGCCGGATCGGCCGCCACCACCCGCAGTGCGGCGTCCCGCAGCAGGTCCTCCAGCCGGCGCTGGGCGATCGAGGTGTGGTGCATCGTGATGGACCCGATCGCGCCCAGCGCCGCCACCGCCCGCAGGTGTTCCCCGGGCAGCGGGTGTTCCCGCCGCACCACCTCCGCCACGCGCTCGACCACCCGCGTGAACTTCCCCCGCAGCACCCGGCGGTCGTCGCGGTCGAGGTAGCGGGCCTCCCACCGGTACACGCCGCCGGAGGCGCGGTGGGCGACGGTGACGCGGGTGACGGCGGCGAGCACGTCGGCCAGGGACGCCTCCGGCGGCACCTCGTCGAGCGTGCGGACGAGCCGGTCGGCCATGACGTTCGCGCACTCGGCGAACAGCGCGTACTTGTTCGGGAAGTGCCGGTACAGCGCGGCCGCGGTGATGCCCACCCCGGCGGCGATCTCCTCCATCGACGCCGCGTGGTAGCCGCGCTCGCTGAACACCCGCCCGGCCGCTTCCACGATGAGCTGCCTGCGGTTGCGGGGCCGGACGGCCGCGGCCGGCTCGGCGGTCACCGTGGGTCGGACGTACGCGGGGACTGGGCCATACGCGCCAGTCAACCACGAAGCGCGCCCCCGGCCGCCGCGCCCGCGCGCGGCACGTCTTGCCGACCGGTGCCCACCGCCGATATGTTAATGAGAAATCTCCCCTGGAGCTGGCAGTTGACACCGCACCAAACCTACCGAGGAAGCTAGGTAAGTAAATGAGCGATCTCAACCGAAGGCGAGCACTGTCGCTGGGTGTGGCACTCGGCCTGGCGGGCGCGGCGAGCGCCACCCCGGCGTGGGCGTGGTCCCCGGCGCGCTCGGTCGCCGGCACCGGCTCGGGCACCGACCCGTGGTGGGTCTGGGACGACGAGGTGGACGACCTGGTCGCCGGGCTCTTCGCCACCGGCCGGATCCCCGCGGTGAACACGGCGATGGCGTCCTGGGTGAACAACCGCGATCCGTTGCCCGCCGGCCTGCCCGCCGAACTGACGGCCCACCTGCAGAAGGTCAACCGGTTGCCCGCCTGGGCCGACCCGGTCAAGCTGCGCCGCGCCGCGGACTTCAACCGGCGCAAGGACACCTACCTGTTCATGCTCTACGGGCTGGGCAGCGGCATCATGAGCACGGTGATCCCGCGCGAGGCCAAGTCGGTGTACTGGTCCGCGGGCGGCGCCGACATGAAGGACCGCGCGGCCAAGACGTTCACCTTCGGCTACGACCTGAGCGATCTGAACGCGTTCGAACCGTCGGGCCAGTTCGTGGTCACCGCCAACAAGACGCGCCTGGTGCACGCCGCGGTGCGGCACCTGCTGCCGCAGTCGCCGCACTGGAAAGCGGTTGCCGACGAGCAGATCCCGATCAGCAACGGGGACATCCTGGTCACCTTCCACAGCCTGGGCACCTTCGTGCACCGGAAGCTGATCGAGTGGAAGGTCCCGATGTCGGCCGCCGACGAGGAGGCGTTCCTGCACTCCTGGCAGGTCGCCATCCACCTGCTCGGCGTGCGCGACGAGTTCATCCCGAAGACCTGGGCGGACGCCGACGCGCAGTCGGCGCAGGTGCTCACCCCGCTGCTCGCGCCGACGTTCGAGGGCCACGAGCTGGCCGAGGACCTGCTCGGCCAGACCGCGCAGGTCGACCTGGGCGTCACGCGCGGCTTCCTCAACGAGTTCGTGCGGTACGTGCTCAGCGACGAGATCGGCGACTGGCTCGGCCTGCGCCGCGACTACGCCGCCGCCGGCCTGATCCGCGCCGGGTGGCCGGCCTACATCGCGTTCCGGGAGGGGCTGCTGCCGGTCGCCCCGGCCGGGTTCTACATGTTCGACCAGTTCATCCGCGCCCTGGCGATGCTGTTCCTCAACAACGGCAAGTCGCCGACGACCACCCCGATCACCATCCCCACCGGGAACCGGCCGGGTACCTGACACCGTCCCGCGGGGCGGTCCGGCCGCCCCGCGGGTGCCGGTCAGTCCAGCAGGTCCTCGATCCGGATCGGGATGTGGCGGACCCGGATGCCGGTGGCGTTGTGGATCGCGTTGGCGACCGCCGCCGCCACGCCGACGGTGCCGATCTCGCCGAGGCCCCGGGCGCCGAGGTCGTTGTGCAGCGTGTCCGGGTACTCGACGAAGTGCACGTCGATGCCGGGGATGTCGGCGTTGACGGGGATCAGGTAGCCCGCGAGATCGGCGTTGGCGAACCGGCCGCCGGTCTCCACCTCGAAGCCCTCGTGCAGCGCCGCCGACACGCCCCAGATCATGCCGCCCTGGAGCTGGCTGCGCGCCGCCCGCTCGTTGATGATCCGGCCGCCGTCGAAGACCCCGAGCATCCGCGACACCCGGGCCTCGCGCGTGAGGCGGTGCACCCGGACCTCCGCGAACTGCGCGCCGAACGAGCTGAACGAGTGCTTGGTCAGCTCCTCGCCGGGCGCCGACGAGCCGACCGCCGTCAGGCTCGGGCGGCCCGCCGCGCGCAGCACCTCGCCGAAGGTCATCGACCGGCCCGCGCCGTGGACGCGGCCGTCGGCGTAGGTGACCTCCTCACCGGCGAACGGGGCTCCCGGGGCCGAGGCCACCGCGAGCAGCTCGTCGATCACCTGGGCCGCGCCCGCCATGATCGCGGTGCCCGCGCTGGCCGTGGCGGTCGAGCCGCCGGACATGCCGCCGGGCGGCAGCGCCGAATCGCCGAGGCGGGGCGTGATCCGCCCGGGTGCGATGTCCAGCGATTCGGCGCCCACCAGCGACAGCACGGTCAGCAGCCCGGTTCCCGGGTCCGCCCCGCTGGTCTGGATGTCCGCGGTGTCGTCCGCGTTGAGGGTGACCCCGACCGACGCCGGGAACCGGAGCGCGGGGAACATCGCCACGGCCATCCCCATGCCGACGAGCCAGTCGCCGTCGGCGCGTCCCCGCGGCGCGCGCTCGGCCCAGCCGAACCGCTCCGCGCCGATGCGGAAGCACTCGTCCAGGTGCTTGCTCGACCACTGCAGGTCCCGGCCGGGCGGCGCGAGCGAGTTGTTCCGCAGCCGCAGCTCGATCGGGTCCATGCCGAGCGCGTCGGCCAGCTCGTCCATCGCGCTCTCCAGCGCGAACGACCCGGGCGCCTCGCCGGGCGCGCGCATGAACGTGGTCGGCGGGAGGTGCAGCGGCACGATCCGCTGGCTGATCGCCAGGTTCCGCGTCGCGTACCACTCGCGGGAGGTGCCGTGCGAGGTCGGCTCGATGAACGACCGGGCGGAGTCCGTGCTGCACCACGAGTCGTGCCGCAGCGCGACGAGCGTGCCGTCCCGTTCGGCGCCCAGCGTGATCCGCTGCACCGTCGCCGCCCGGCCCGCCGTCGCCGTGAACACCTGCTCCCGCGTGAGCGCCGCCTTCACCGGCCTGCCGAGCGCGCGGGAGGCGGCGGCCGCCAGGAACGCCGGCGCCGAGGTGCGGCCCTTCCCGCCGAACGCGCCGCCCACGAAGGGGTTCACCGCCCGCACCGCCGACGGCTCCAGCCCCAGCGCCATGGCCAGTTCCACGGCCTGCAGATTGGCCGCCTGGTTTCCACTGTAGACGGTGAGCGTGCCGTCGGCCCACGCCGCGACGGCCGAGTGCGGCTCCATCGGGGTGTGGTGCTGGGCCGCCGTGCGGTAGGTCGCGTCGACGACCGCCGGGCTGGCGGCGAGCGCCTCCTCGATCGAGGAGACGCCGTCCTCCAGCACGGTGAGCGTCGGTGGCGCGTCCACGTGCCCGGGCGCGGCCTCGACGGCCGTGTCCAGCCCGTCCTCCAGCGACGTCAGCGCGGGCAGCTCGCGGTAGCTGACCTCGACCAGCGCGGCGGCGTCCCGCGCCTGCTCGAACGTCTCCGCCACGACGAAGCCGATCGGCTGGCCGACGTAGGTGACTTCCTTGTCCTGCAGGGGAACCCACGTGTCCCCGAACATCGGTGTGGTCACGGGGTTCAGCGTCAGCGGGTCGAACGGCGAATACACCCCGAGCACGCCCGGGGCGCTCTTCGCCGCGGTGACGTCCATGCTCTCGATCTCGCCGTGCGCGATCGTGCTGACCACGACGTAGCCGTGGACCATGCCGGGCAGGTTGCGGTCCAGCGCGTACTCGGCGCCGCCGGTGACCTTCAGCGGCGCGTCCAGCCGTGCGGGCATCAGCGGCTCCCCTCGGTGACTTCGAGCAGGGCGCGGACGATCGTCCGCGGCAGCAACGTCAGCTTGAAAGCGTTCTCCGCCAGCGGTTTCGCGCCCTCGATGGCGAGTGCGGCCGCCGCCGTGAAGGACTCCTCGGTGGCGGGTTTCCCGCGCAGCGCCGCTTCGACGGCGGTGAGGCGCCACGGCACGGTGGCCACCCCGCCGGCCGCCACCCGGGCGTCGGCGACGAGCCCGTCCCGCACGTCCACGGCGACCGCGGCCGAGCACAGCGCGAACTCGTAGGACTGCCGGTCGCGCACCTTGACGTAGGCCGAGTGCGCGGCCCAGTCCAGCCGCGGCACGACGACCTCGGTGATCAGCTCACCGGGGCGCAGATCGTGCTCGTGCTGCGGGGTGTCGCCGGGGGTGCGGTAGAAGTCGGCGAGCGCGACGACGCGCTCGCCGCCGGGCCCGGCGAGCCGGATCCGGGCGTCGAGCGCGACGAGGGCGACCGCCACGTCGCTGGCGTGCGTGGCGACGCACGCCTCGCTCGTGCCGAGCACCGCGTGCATCCGGTTCGCGCCGGTGATCGCGGGGCAGCCGCTGCCCGGGTCGCGCCGGTTGCACGGGGTGGTCACGTCCCGGAAGTACGTGCACCGCGTGCGCTGCATCAGGTTGCCGCCGATGCTCGCCATGTTGCGCAGCTGCTGCGACGCGCTGAGCAGCAGGGCGCGCGAGATCACCGGATACACGCCGGGGTGCGCGGCGATGTCGGCCAGCAGCTCCGGCGCGCCGATCCGCAGCCCGTCGCCGGTGTCGATGCCGCGCAGCGGGAGCCCGTTGATGTCCAGCACGTGCCGCGGGGTCAGGACGTCGAGCTTCATCAGGTCGACCAGCGTGGTGCCGCCGGCCAGGAACGTGCCGGACGAGCCCAGCGCGTCGGCGACGGTCGCCGGGGCGGTCAGCTCAAAGGGACGCATCGGCCCTCCTCGCCCGCTCCACGGCCGCGACGATGTTCGGGTAGGCCGAGCAGCGGCAGAGGTTGCCCGACATGAACTCGCGGACGTCCTCGACGTCCTGCTCGACGGCGGCCACCGCGGACATGATCTGCCCCGGCGTGCAGAACCCGCACTGCAGCGCGTCCTGCTCGGCGAAGGCCCGCTGCACGGGGTGCAGTTCGTCCCCTGTGGACAGTCCCTCCACCGTGGTGACCGGCTCGGTCACGGTGGCGGCGAGGGTGAGGCAGGACAGCACGGGCCGGCCGCCGACGTGCACCGTGCAGGCGCCGCACTGGCCGCGGTCACAGCCCTTCTTGGGGCCGGTGACGCCGAGCCGTTCGCGCAGCGCGTCCAGGAGCGTCACGCCGGGGCCGACGCTCAGGTGTGCGGGGTGGCCGTTCACTTCGAGTGAGATGTCCACTGATCTCTTCCCTGACAGCGTGGGGGAAATGGAACCGGATAAATATCCGCTAGCGCTGGAATCGACGGTATCGGATTACAATCCGCTTCGCAACGCACAGTACCCCCGGAGCTGCTCCAGGTGGCCGGGTTACGGTGGTCCGGCACCGGGCGAGGGAGGGACTATGACGACGGGTTCGGTCAGCCCGCGGCGTGCCGACACCCGGCGCAACCACGAGCGCATCCTCGCCGTCGCGGCGGAGACCCTCGCCGGGACGGGCGAGGTGTCGTTCAACGCGATCGCGAAACGGGCCGGGGTCGGCGTGGGCACCGTCTACCGGCATTTCCCCACGCCCGCGGACCTCATCCTGGCCGTGTACGAGCGCGAGGTGCGGCACCTGGTCGAGGTCGTGCCGGAGCTGCTGGAGCACGCCGGCCCGGCCGGGGCGTTCCGCACCTGGACGACGGACCACCTGGCGCCCTACATGATGACCAAGCGCGGCCTGGCGAAGGCGCTGGCCGCGGCGACGGCGCAGCGCGGGACGCTGCCGGCCGGCGCCGTGCAGTCCATCCGCGACGCGATGGGCACCCTGCTCCGGGCCAACGTCGAGGCCGGCTCGGTGCGGCCGGACGTCGACACCGAAACCGTGATGCGCGGCCTGCTGGGTCTGCTCCACCTCGACCCGGACGGCGACTGGCAGCGCGAGAGCGCGGATCTGGTCGACCTCGTGTGGCGCGGAATCCGCGCGGACTGACGCGATTGTGTGAAACGTGACCCGCGTCGCGGCTCCGTTCGCTAAGGTTCACCGGCGGCTCGTGCCGAGCGGCGTCCTTGGGGGAGAGGTGCACACGAATGCGGCGAACACTGGTGGCGGTGACGTGCCTGGCGGCCGTGATCACGGTGAGCGGGTGCGGAGGGTCGGGCGACGATCCGGTGACGGGGCCGGCCACCTCGGCGTCGGCCGGGCGGGCGTCCACGTCCACGGCGCCCGAGGCCAAGACCGCTGACCCGCCCACGGCGTTCGACGCCGCCGCCGCGGTCGCCCTGCCCACCACCGCGCTGCGCGCCAACGCGGCCGGCTCGGTGGTGTCGACGTTCGCCGCTCTGCGCGACCGGACCGCCTACATCATCACCCCCACGGCCCTCACCGCGGTGGACGTGCTGACCGGGCAGCAGAAGTGGACCGTCCCGGTCGACGGCGAGCCCGGCGACCCGAACGGCCAGAGCGGGCCGTTCGTCAACCCCACCGGCCCGCGTCCCCCGGCGGTCACCGACGAGCTCGCCGTGGCTGCCGTGCCGGTCGTCATCCCGGAACGGGGCACCACTCCGGCCTCGATCGCGTTGTCGGTCGTCGCGGCGGAGGCGGAGTCGGGCACCAAGCGGTGGCAGGTGGACATCCCGCTGTCGAGCAGCCCCTACGCCGACGCGCAGAACGCCGTCACGCAGGTCGTCGCCGTCACCCGCACCGCCGTGATCGCCAGTTACGGCAAGCAGGACGAGGACCACCTCACCGTCGCGCTCGACCCCGCCAGCGGGCGGATCCTGTGGGACCGCAAGGACTACCACGCCGGCAGCGTCCACGGCGACGTCCTCGTCGGCACCGACTACAACGTGCCGGAGAACTCCTCGATGACCCAGGCCACCGCGGTCGACGTGACCACCGGTCAGCAGAAGTGGGTGGGCGCCCGCGAGTCGAGCCGGCTCACGATGATCCCCGCCGATCCGTCGCTGGTCGTGGTCAACCGCACCGACTACGGGACCGGTCACCCGTTCCTGCTGTTCCTCGACCCCGCCACGGGCGCGGAGAAGGTCAAGCTGGAGGGCGAGCGCGGGTTCGGTTCCCGCGCCTACGGCGAGTGCCTCTACGACGAGCGCTCGGTTCTGCTGTGCCAGCAGGACGGCGTGCTCACCGGCTACGACGCGAAGACCGCGGCGAAGCTGTGGAGCCTGCCCGACCGGGCCGCCAACCGCGTCGCGCCGGGCAGCGTCACCACCGCCTGGCACGGCGCGGTCTACGGCACCACCGAGGGCGGGCAGCCCATCGTGCTGGACGCCGCGACGGGCCGGGACCGCTCCACCGAGCCCGGCGCCGTCCCGGTCCTGGTCAGCAGGTACGCCGGCATCGGCGTGGATGACAACGGCACCCCCGTGGCGTATCCGGTCAAGGGGTGAGCGCTCCGCCGGAAACGTTGTGACGGACAACGCCACCCGGGGATCGCGGCGCATGTCGGGGCCGAGCTTCCGAGGTCCATTCCGCGGGGTGGCCGGCGCACGCCCCCGGGATCAGTGGTCGTTGTACCACTGCGCGGTGCGCTGGTAGGCGTAGGGCGTTCCGGACTTGTGCAGGTAGACGCGGAAGTTGATGTAAGCCTTCTCCGGCAGGTTGTGCCCGGGCTCGCTGGCGTCCGCGAGGTCGCAGTTTCCGCTTCCGCCCGCGCTGAGGGTGTAGGAGCCGCCGTTCCAGTACACCTCGAGGCCCGCAGCCCAGCCGTCCGCCTCCTGGTCGCAGACGTAGACGTAGTCGCCGTGCTCGGTGAACCAGGCGACGCCACCGGGGTCGGCGTCGGCGGTCGTCACTTCGTGGTCGATGGCGGCGGCCTCCGGGGCGCCCACGAGCGCGCCGGTGAGGAGGCCGGCGGTGATGACCCCGGCGAGTTTGTGTGAGCGTTTCATCGCACCTTCATGGTTTCGCGTCCGTGCTGTCGGAGGAATGCTCGCAGGCACGGCCCGCAGGGGAGGGACGTTCCGCTGATGCCCGGGCCGCGGATGCGCCGCCGGCCGGGATACGCGGTGTGCGGTTCCGGTGCGGTTCCGGTACGGACTGCCCTCGCCGGGGGAGGGCGAGTGCGAGCGCGGCCACCACGACCAGGATCGCGGCGATGGCGAGGAACGCGCGCCCGTAGCCCGTGTCCGGGGTTCCGGTCAGGGTGACCAGCACCGCGAGTCCGAGCGCGCCCCCGAACTGCTTGGTGGTGTTCATCAGGCCGGACGCGGCTCCGGCGTGCGCCGGGTCGACGCCGGAGGTGACCGTGGTCGTGAGCGGCGTGTTGAGCAGCCCGCTGCCGACCGAGAACACGATGGCCGGCCCGAGGACACCGGCGGCGTAACCGCTTTCGGCGGTCATCCGGCTCTGCCACCAGAACCCCGCCGCGGCGATCAACGCCCCGGCGAAGACCAGCACCCGGGCGTCGACGTGACGCATCAGCCACGGCGTGACCCGCATCCCGACCGCGATCGTCACCAGCGTGTGGGGGAGGAAGCCCAGGCCGGTCTGCAGCGGGCTGTAGTGCAGGGACTCCTGCATGGACAACGTCAGGAAGTACCACATCGGGTTCAGGCAGGCACCCGCCAGCAGCATCGCCACGTTGCCCACCGGGATCGCCCGCGACCGGAACAACGACAGCGGGATCAGCGGCACCCGCGCGAACCGCGCTTCGACGACGACGAACACCAGGATCGCCACCGCCCCGGCGGCCAGGGCCGTGCTGGGCACCGGCGCACCCCACCCGTGGGTGCGGGCTTCCCCGATGCCGTAGGTCAGCGCCCCGAGCCCGGCCGTGGCGAGCACCGCGCCCGTGACGTCGAGGCGCTGCCCGGGCCCGCGGTCGCCGGCCGGCAGGAACCGGGCGGCCAGGAGGATCGCGACGGCGCCGAGCGGCACGTTGATCAGCAGAACCCACCGCCACGACAGGTATTCGGTCAGGACCCCGCCGACGAGGTTGCCCGCGGTGCCGCCCGCGAGCCCGAGGGCCGTCCACGCGGCCAGGGCTCGTGTCCGCGCGCCGCCTTCGGGGAAGGTGGTGGTGAGAACGGTCAGCGTGGCCGGGGCGAGCACGGCCGCTCCCAGGCCCTGCGCCGCACGCGCGGCGATCAGCAGGGACGCGGAGTTCGCCAGACCGCCGGCGAGGCTGGCCCCGGCGAACAGGGCGAGCCCGGCGACGAAGACCCGCCTGCGGCCGAAGACGTCCGCGAGCCGTCCGCCCAGCAGCAGGAACCCGGCGAACGTCAGCGTGTAGGCGTTGACCACCCACGGCAGGCCGGCCTCGCCGAAGCCGAGCGCCCGCTGCACCGAGGGCAGCGCGACGTTGATCACCGAAACGTCGAGCACCACCATGAACTGCGCCGCGCACACCAGCGCGAGCACGACCGCGCCCCCGGGCCGCATCGCCGTCCCGCCGCATGTTCCCGAACTCCGCACGCTCCGCTCGCCCCCGATCTGTCTGTGGTACATCCGTATCATATACGCTTGTACCACAACCGGGGAAGGGACGGTGGCATGCCGAAGACCGTGGACCACGCGCAGCGGCGGGCTCAGATCGCCGAGGCGCTGGTGCGGGTCGCGGCGCGGGAGGGCCTGCACGCGGTGACGATGCGGGCCGTGGCCGCCGAGGCCGGGATCTCGCTGCGCCTGGTGCAGTACTACTTCGCCACCAAGGCCCAGCTCATGCTCGGGGCGCTACGGCATCTGGAGCGGGAGAGCCACCAGCGGTGGGCGCACCGGCTGGCCGGGCTGCCCGAGCCGGTCCCGCCGCGGGAGTTCATCGAGGCGTTCCTCGTCGAGGCGCTGCCCACCGACGAGCGGAGCCGGGTGTTCCACCTGGTCGGCACCTCGTACGCGGTGCTGGCGATGACCGACCCCGAGCTCGCGCACGAACCGTTCATCGCCGGGGTGGACGAGCTGGACCGCCTGCTCACCGGCGCGCTGACGCGAGCCCAGGCGGACGGGCAGGTGCCCCCGGACGTCGACGTGGCCGCCGAAGTGGCCCGGCTGCTCGCGCTCAACCACGGGCTGGGCACCAGCGTGCTGATCGGCCAGCGCACCACGGAGGACGCTCGCTCCGTGCTGCGTTATCACCTGGACCAGCTGTTCGGCCGGTCCTAGGTGTACTGCCTGGGGAGGTTGTGAACGGGACGCGTAGTTGGATGATCTTGATGTGAGGGAGGACCTCCGGGTTCGGTGTGGATCACCACAATCTGCACCGCACCTCGGGAGGTCCTCGTGTCTCACGGTAACGCCCCGTTGACTCCGACCGGTCGGCTGCGTCTGGCCCGGTGTGTCGCGGAGGAGGGGTGGCCGCTGCGGCGGGCGGCGGAGCGGTTCCAGGTGTCGGTGGCCACCGCGAAGCGGTGGACTGACCGCTACCGCGCTGAGGGTGAGGCCGGGATGGTGGACCGCTCCTCACGGCCACACACCTGTCCCCACCGGACCCCGACACGCACCGAGCGCCGGATCATCAAGGTGCGGGTGCTGCGCCGGTGGGGACCCGCCCGCATCGCTGCCCTGCTGGGGTTGGCCGCCTCCACGGTGCATCGGGTGCTGGCCCGCTACGGCCTGGCGCGGCTGGCTGATCTGGACCGGGCCACCGGGCGGGTGGTGCGCCGCTACGAACGGGCCACCCCGGGCGAGTTGGTGCACGTCGACATCAAGAAGCTGGGCAACATCCCCGACGGCGGCGGCCACAAGATCTGCGACCGCGCCACCGGCAACCAGCACCGCAAGGCCACCACTACCGCCCGTTACCCCCACGGCAAACCCCAGATCGGCTACAGCTACCTGCACAACGCCGTGGACGACCACTCCCGCCTGGCCTACACCGAGATCCTGCCCGACGAGACCACGACCAGCGCGGTCGCGTTCTGGACCCGGGCCCAGGCGTTCTTCGCCTCCCACGGCATCACCGTGCAGCGGGTGCTGACCGACAACGGCTCCTGCTACCACTCCCGCGACTGGCGCGACACCCTCACCGCCGCCGGCATCCAGCACAAACGCACCCGCCCCTACCGCCCCCAAACCAACGGCAAAGCCGAGCGCTTCAACCGCACCCTGCTCAACGAATGGGCCTACGCCCGCCCCTACCACTCAGAAACCGCGCGGCGCGCCGCCTTGCCCCACTTCCTCCACCACTACAACCATCACCGACACCACACCAGCATCGGCGGCCCACCCGCCACCCGCATACCCAACCTCACGGGACAGAACACCTAGGCCGTGTCCGAGGAAACCTTCGCCCGGGTGCGGACGTCGTGGATGAGGATGGCGGCGCGGTAGCCACCAGCTGCCGGAGCACCACACCTCAGGCGCCCTCCGGGCGGGCGGTGGCCGGGCACGAACCGCAGCGGGTGGGCCCGCGACCGCGCGCCCGGCGACACCTGCTCTAGTGGCTGCCGGCGAGTTCGCCGGTCAGCTTGCCGTGCATGCGGGCGCTGTGCTCGTTCAGGCCGACGATCTCGACGGTCTTGCCGCGGGAGGCGTACTTGGTGGTGATGGCGTCGAGGGCGGCGACGGTGGAGGCGTCCCAGATGTGGGCGTCCGTGAGGTCGATGATCACGGTGTCCGGGTCGCCCGTGTAGTCGAACTGGTAGACGAGGTCGTTGCTGGAGGCGA
>NZ_PQHW01000106.1 GCF_003385215.1 Amycolatopsis thermalba
GCTCACCGCCTACCACGCGGCGGCGAAGGCGTCCCGGCGGCTGCGGCCCGGTGACCGGTGCGTGGTGATCGGTGCGGGCGGGCTCGGGCACATCGGCATCCAGGTGCTCAAGGCGCTGACCGCGGCCGAGCTGATCGTCGTCGACCGCAACCCGGACGCGGTGAAGCTGGCCGTGTCGATCGGCGCCGACCACGGGGTGGTCGCCGAGGGGCGGCAGGTCGAGGAGGTGCTGGACCTGACCGGCGGCGCCGGGGCCGAGGTGGTGCTGGACTTCGTCGGCGAGGGCGGCGCCACCCGCGACGGGGTCGGGATGCTGCGCCGCGCCGGGGACTACCACGTGGTCGGGTACGGCGAGAACATCGACGTGCCCACGATCGACATCATCTCCACCGAGATCAACTTCATCGGCAACCTGGTGGGTTCCTACACCGACCTGTGCGAGCTGATGGTGCTCGCCGCGCAGGGCAGGGTGCGGCTGCACACCACGAAGTACCCGCTGGAGCGGTTCCAGGACGCGCTCGACGACCTCGGCGCGGGCCGCATCCGCGGACGCGCGATCCTCACGCCCTGACGCGCGGCTCCCGTTCGTGCGATGCTGGGGAGGGGCTCGCACGAACGGGAGCGCGCCATGGACCGCGACGAGATCGACTTCGCCGGGCAGCTGGATGCCTTGGACACGCTGGACACCAGGGGCCCGGCCGACCCGCTGGACGAGGGCTACTCGCCGGCGGAACGGCCGTGGGCCGCGCAGGGCTGGGGCACGACGCCACGCGAGGAGGCGACGGGGGAGAGCCTGGACGCCCGCCTGGCGCGCGAGGTGGGCGAGCTCGGCCCGGACGAGGGCGACGGCTTGGGCGACACCCTCGACACCGACGGCGAGCTGCGGGACGACGAGGTCGGCGACGCGAGGACCGGCCGCCTGATCGCCCTGGCCGACGGAGAGACCGAGGTGGACCTCTACGCACGCGACATCGGCGTCGACGGAGCCGCCGCGTCAGCCGAAGAGGCAGCGATGCACACGATCCCCGCGGAGGACCTCTGAGCGGCGGTTCACACGGCGCTTGACGCGGTCCCGGGCGTTTCGGCGGCGACACGCATCCCGGCTTGGAGAGGAGCTGTAGCCGTCCCCCTGTCCGGCGCCGAAACGAGGTTGCCGGTGATCAAGACGACCGGGAAGACTGCGGGGATGAACGCTCGAGCCCATGCCGACGCCTGGCTGGCCGCGTGGAAAGCGCGCGACCTCGATGCCATCATGGCCTGCTACGCCGACGACGTGGACTTCGTCGCCTCCACCGTGACCCGCCGGTGGGGCAGGCCCGACGGCCGGCTGCGCGGCAAGCCCGAACTGCGCAGGCACTTCGAACTCGGCCTGGAGCTCGCCCCCGAGCTGACCTTCACCGAAGAGGCACTGCTGACCAGCCCGGGCGGCTACGCACTGCTCTACCACCGCGAGAACGGCAACCGGGTACTCGACGTGGTCGAGCTGGACCAGCACGGCCACGCGGCCCGGGTACGAGCGTTCTACGAACATCCGCAGCAGTAAACGCAAGCAGGCACCCGCCTGGAACAGCTGCTCCGGTTCGTTCTCACACCCAGTAGGAGACGCGGGACCGGTAGTTGCGCATGGCGACGAGCGCGAGCAGCCAGCCCACGATCGTGATGCCACCCACGGCGACCCAGCTCCACGGGCTGACGGCCTGCCCGATCAGCGGCGCGCGCAGGATCTGGACGAAGTGGTAGATGGGGTTGAGGTGGATGATCGGCTCGGCCCAGCTGACGCCCTCGCGCTGGCCGCTCTTGAGCTGGTCGATCGGCCACACGATCGGGGTCAGGTAGAACAGCAGCTGGATCAGTGAGTTGATCACCTGCGGGATGTCCCGGTAGCGGGTGGAGATGATGCCCAGCAGCAGCGTGACCCAGACGCCGTTGAACGCCAGCAGGAAGAACGCCGGGATCGCGGTGAGCGTGTACCAGCCCAGACCGGGGTGGCAGATCCCCGTACCGTCCTGCCCTCGGCGAGGCAGCTGCTCATGAAGTTCCACACCACCAAACCGGTGGTGATGTAGGGCAGGAACGTGCCGATGTGCATCCCGAACAGCTGCGAGTACAGCAGGCCGAGGCCGAGCGCGATGACGCCCTGGCTGATGGTGATCCAGAACGGCCCGATCACCGACCGGCGGTAGCGCTGCTTGATGTCCTGCCAGCCGAGGTGGCTCCACAGCTCGCGCTGGCGGAGGCCTTCCTTGATGTCGCCGAACGCGCGCCCGAACGTGCGGCTGTCCGACAACGGCGGAAGCGGTGCTGGGTCTGACACGAGGTCGGTGGGATCGTCGATGACGGCGGAGGCTTTCATGGTCTTGCTCAGGCTCCTTACGCGACTCGTTCGGGAAGCACGTGTGGCTCGTGTCCTTTGTAGGCGGAGAGCACCTCGCGCACCGGGCCGCGCATGCGGATCCGGCCTTCGTCCATCCAGATCGCCGTCGTGCACAGTTCCAGCAGGACCTCGTCGGAGTGCGAGGCGAACATCAGCAGGCCCGAGCGGTTGACCAGGTCGACCATGCGCCGCCGGGCCTTGGCGATGAAGGCCGCGTCGACCGCGCCCAGGCCTTCGTCGAGGATCAGGATCTCCGGGTCGATCGTGGTGACCACGCCGAGGGCCAGGCGGACGCGCATGCCGGCGGAGTAGGTCCGCAGTGGCATGTGGAGGTAGTCGCCGAGTTCGGTGAACTCGGCGATGTCGTCGGCGCGTTGCTGCATCTGCCGGCGGGACATGCCGAGGAACAGGCCGCGGATCAGGATGTTCTCGTACCCGGAGACTTCCGGGTCCATGCCGACGCCCAGGTCGAACACGGGCGCGACCATGCCCTCGACCCGGGCGGTGCCGCGGGTGGGCTCGTAGATGCCCGACAGCAGGCGCAGCAGGGTCGATTTGCCCGCTCCGTTGTGCCCGACCAGGGCGACCCGATCGCCCTCGGTCAGGGACAGCGTGATGTCGCGCAACGCCTCGATGACCGGCACTTTCGCTGAGGTGCCGATGGCGCCGCCGACCTTGCCGAGGACCTTCTTCTTCAACGAGCGCGTCTTGGCGTCGAAGACCGGGAAGTCGACGTAGGCGCCGCGCACCTCGACGTTGACCACGTACGGAACTCACTCCTGCCGCTGAACATTATGCGAACGTAAATTACTATTATCGTCTGCCCTGTCGCCAGACCCCCCGTGGCGAGCGGTACCGTCCAGGTCGTGAGCGCTCAGCACGCCGAGCACGGCTTCCGTCCCCCGCAGCAGGCCCGCAGCCGGGAATCGCTGCAGAAGGTGCTGGCCGCCGCGGAGCACGTCCTGAGCACGGGCGGTATCGAGGAGTTCACGGTCGCCGCGGTGGCCGAGCGCGCGGGCCTGTCGGTGGGGGCGATCTACCGCCGGTTCACCGGCAAGGAGCAGCTGCTCAAGGCCGTGCAGGACCATCTGCTCGAACAACTGGAAACCGGCGTCGCCGAAGCGCTCGCCGCGGCGCCCGGTGGACTCCGCGGCGCCATCGGTTCGTTCACCCACGCCATGGCGCACACCTTCTCCGGCTACACGCGTGCCTTCCCGGAGCTCCTCAACGGCCAGCCGGCGGACGGCGCCCAGCGCGGCTTGCAAGCGCTCGACACGATCCAGCGGGCGCTCCTGGAATCCGCTGAGGCCCACCTGGGCGAGGTCGCGCGGCCCGGCCCGCGGGAAGCCCTCCGGTTCGCGGCGCGCAGCATCATCGGCTCGTGCGTCCACCGGGCCGCGACGTTCCCCGCCTGGCAGGACGGCCTGTCCTGGCCGGCCTGGGCAGACGCGACGACCGAGATGGCCATGGCCTATCTGGCGTCCGGGGCCGTGAGCCATCCGTAACGCGTTTCGACCGCGGTGCCCCCTGGCTCGCCACGTCCGATGCAGCGGTCAGCGGTCACGCCAGGCGAGCGGTGAGAGCGAGACGGCGACCTCGGCGACCCGTTGCGCGGTGGTGGTCGACAGGCCTTTCAGGGCGCTGTCGATCCAGCCCTGGACGCGCTGGACGCCGATGTCGCGGTATTCGACGGCTTGGAGGAGCATCTCGAGCTTGTCCGCGTCGCGGGCGCAGCGGGCTTCGATGGTCTCGGCTGTTTCGTACTCGTCGACGGCGTCGCGGACGGAGGTGCGGGCCGCGTCGGGCAGGTGGGCGGTTTGGTCGGCGGTGATCTGCCTGGGGTCGGGTTTGGCGAGGTAGGGCTTGACGGTGTGGGGCAGATCCCCGGTGCGGGTTTCCTGGCTGTCGTGCCACAGGGCGAGGTACGCGGCGCGGGCGGGGTCGGCGCCTTCTTCGGCGGCGAGGAGCCCGGCGAGCTGGGCGACGCGCAGGGAGTGTTCGGCGACGGATTCGGGGTCGCGGACGCCGGCGTGCCACCAGCCCGAGCGCCGGATCCGCTTGAGGACGCCCAGTTCGTAGCCGAAGCCGGCGATGGCGCTGGGGTCGGACACGCAGGGGCTCCTATCGGTCGGCGATGCGGAGGGCGTGGTGCGGGCCGGCGAACTGGTCCCGCTCGGCGCGGGTGAGTTCGTCGGTGGACAAGCCCACTTCGACGGCCTCGGCGAGCGCTGGGGCCAGTCGGTCAGCAGTGACGGCCGTGAGGCTATCAACGTGACCAAGGTGTGCGGATTCAGCGGCAGGTGCGGCGAAGACGGCGCCACACGTCGGGTGAGGTGCTCAAGCAGGTGCACCCCACCTCACGACCGCAGGTCGGCGTGGAGCATGAAGGCGTCGTCGACCTCGCGCAGTTCGCCGATCCAGTAGGCCCAGTAGTTCAGGTTCGCCACGTCCGGGACCGAGCCCATCGGCATCGCGGCGGTGAAGTCCCGTGCGTACCGCGCTGGCAGTGGAGATCTGGGGCGGTTAGTGTCAGCGGGGGTGGCCGCGCGCGCCGAGTTCGGTGATCAGCCGTACCTCGACCGGTGGGCTTCGGCGGAAGCTGCCGCTCAACTTGCTTCGCCATGACGTTCACGCCGCCGACTCGTGAGGTGAGCGCCGACAGGCCGAGGAAGACTTCGCACTGTGATGCGGCGAGGGTGATCATCGACGCACCCTTCGGCACGCGACTCAGCTCCTGCGGGACGAGGGACTCGTCGTCACGGTGCCTCGAAGGGGTCGCGAACGTGATCACGCGAGAGAGGTCTTGCTGCAGTTGCCCTGACGCACGGCCGTCGGGCGGGCCGGCGAGTGCTCACCGGTCCGCCCGACGGGGGGTCGCATTGGTGTGGAGAACAGCAGGCGGGTTTCAGAGGCTGCTCACCTCCCGAGTGTCGGCCGCCGCGGGCGTGTCCTTGCGGGCGGTGCGGATGGTGGCCAGTCCGAGGAATCCGCCGACGATCGCGATGGTGGCGGCGCCGAGGAAGGCGGCGGAGAAGCCGTCGGTGAGGGCGACCGCGTTGCCGAGTTCGCCGGCGCCGAAGGAGAGGCCGACCGCGGTCATCGCCGCCAGGCCGAGGGCCGAGCCGATCTGGTATGAGGTGTTGACGATGCCGGACGCGAGGCCACCTTCCTCCGGCTTCGCGCTCGAGATCGCCATGCCCAGGGACGGGATGAACGCCAGAGCCTGGCCCAGAGCGGCGACCAGCGACGCGGGCAGGACGTCGACCACGAACGACCCCGTCGGCCGGACGAAGGACAGCCACACCAGGCCGGCGGCCAGCGCCCACAGACCGGCGACGATCAGGCTCTTGGTGCCGAACCGGGCGATCAGGCGCGGCGCGACGCCGACCATCAGGATCACGATGAGCAGGGTCATCGGGAGCAGCGCCGCGCCGCTGGCGAAGGCGCCGTAGTCGAGGACCTGCTGCAGGTACAGGTTGAGGAAGTACCACATCGGGATCCACGCGGCGCCGAGCAGGAGTTGCGCCAGGTTCGCGGCGCCGAGGCCAGGTGTGCGGAAGATGCCGAGCCGGACCAGCGGAACCCGCCGGGACCGCTGGATGACCAGGAAGATCGCCAGCAGTGCGATGCCACCGGCCAGGGCGCCGAGCGTGGCCGCCGAACCCCAGCCCTGCTCCGGTGCCCGCACGATCGCGAACACGGCCAGCGCGAGACCGGCGGTGACGGCCGCGGCGCCCGCGACGTCCACGGCTCCGCGCCGGGACGGGGTGGACGGCATGAGGGCGGGCGTGGCCACGATCGCGATCAGCGAGATCGGGACGTAGAGCCAGAAGATCCACGGCCAGGACAGCCACTCGGTGATCACGCCGCCGAGGAAGACACCCGCGGTGCCCCCGGCCGGCGCCGCCGCCCCGTAGAGGGCGAGTGCCTTGGTCAGCTCCTTCGGGCGCCCGCCGAACAGCACCATCAGCAGCGTCAGGGCCGACGGTGCGATCAGCGCGGCTCCGGCGCCCTGGAGCACCCGGCCGGTCAGTTCGACCCCGGCGGTGCCGGCGAGCGCGGCCACCACTGAGCCGCCGAGGGTGATGACCCAGCCCGCGGCGAACATCCGGCGCGCGCCGAGCAGGTCGGACAGCCGGCCGCCGAGCAGCAGCAGCCCGCCGAAGGCGACGACGTAGGCGTTGAACACCCAGGACAGGCCGTCCGGGGAGAAGCCGAGGTCGGCCTGCATCTTCGGCAGCGCGACCCCGATGATCGAGGTGTCCATGATGACCATGAACTGGGCGAGTGCGATGAACCCGAGCGCCCACCAGCGCCGGGAACTCGGTTGCGAGGCGGTCATTGCCTTCTCTCCTATACCTCTAGGGGGTATCTGGTGGAGCGAAGGTATCCCCGGATCCCCGCGTCGCGCAAGTACCCCCGGGGGGTAATAGTGTGATCTGGATCGACCGGGTGGATCCGGCGGCGTCGCCGAGCTCGTTCCCCATGACGCGGACGCCACGGCTCTCGTCGCCGGCGCGGTCGCCCGGTTCTTCGGCCTGGCGGTCGAGCCGCTCCGGCAGGCCCGGCGACGCGGGGAAGTCAGCACGGCTTCCCCGCCCTCGGCCCACCGCAATTTCTGACCGGTACACCGCAATCTCGCGCATGGAACCGCCCTCGGGGTTCGCCGTAGCGTGCGGACATGCCCGCAATCCCCACGGCGCCCGAACCCTTCGCGATCCACGTCGCCGAAGCCGATCTCGCGGACCTGCGTGCGCGGCTGGACCGGGTCCGGCTCCCCGAGCCCGAGACGGACCCGGCCCAGGGAATCGAGCTGCGGCGGCTCACCGCCCTGATCGAGGCGTGGCGGCGGCACGACTGGCGGGCGACCGAGGCCCGGTGGAACGCGATCCCGCACTACCGCGTGCGCCTCGACGGACTGGGCATCGCCTTCTGGCACGTCCGCTCGCCGGAGCCGGCGGCGCTGCCGCTGCTGCTGACCCACGGCTGGCCCGGCTCGGTGCTGGAGTTCGAGGACGTGCTGGGGCCGCTCAGCGATCCGGTCGCGCACGGCGGTTCCGCCCGCGACGCCTTCCACGTGGTCGTGCCCGCGCTGCCGGGGTTCGGGTTCAGCGACCGGCCGGCCGAGCCGGGCTGGCACCCCGGCCGCACCGCACGGGCGTGGGCGGACCTGATGACCGTGCTCGGCTACCCGCGGTTCGTCGCGCACGGCGGCGACTGGGGTGCCTACGTGAGCACCGAACTGGCCCGGCTCGCGCCGGAACGCGTGGCCGGACTGCACCTGACGATGCCGCTGGCCTCGCCCCTGCCGGCGGACCGCGTGAACCCCACCCGGGACGAACAGTACATTGTGGACCGCCGGGACCGGCACCTGGCCGACGGTTACGGCTTCGGGATGCTGATGGGCACGCGCCCGCAGACGATCGGCTACTCCCTGCTCGACTCACCCGCCGGCCTGGCCGCCTGGCTGGGCGAGAAGTTCACCGCCTTCGCCGACACCGCGGGGGTGAGCGTGGCCCAGCAGATCGACACCATCGCGCTGTACTGGCTGACCGGTACCGGCGCCTCCACCGCCCGGTGGTACTGGGAGGCACTGCGGTGGGTGCCGCGCAGCGCGGAGGAGGAGAACGCGCGGCCGGTGACCGTGCCCACGTTCTGCTCGCTCTTCCCGGCCGACCCGTGGCCGACCGCCCGCCGCTGGGCGCACCGGCGCTACCGCGACCTGCGCACCTGGCACGTCCTGGACCGCGGCGGCCACTTCCCCGGGCTGGAACAGCCCGCCCTTCTCGTGTCCGAAATCCGCGACGCGTTCCGCGAGGTACGCGACGGCCGACCAGTGTGAGGAAAACCGGAAATGCAGTCCTACGACGTCACCGCCGAATCCACCGCGCCACCCTCGGCCGTGTGGGCCCTGCTGCTCGACGCGCGCAGCTGGCCGTCGTGGTCCCCGATCGACGCCCTGGAGACCGGCCAGTCGCAGGGGTTGTCCGCGGACGGCCGGGACGGGGTCGGCGCCGTCCGCGCATTCCGCACCGGGAAGGTCGTCACCAAGGAGCGCATCACCGAGCTGGAGCCCGGACGCCGGTTCGCGTACGAGGGCGCCGAGAACCCTCAGTTGAGCGACTACCGGGCCGCGATCGAGCTGCAGGAGCTGCCCGGCGGTGGAACCCGGATCCGGTGGCACGGCACGTTTTCGGCCCGCTTCGGGATGCGCTGGTTCCTCCAGCGGTACCTCCGCCGCTTCATGCAGGACATGGCGACCGGGCTGGCCGAGCACGCCGCCCAGCGCTGAGAGGCAGCGGCGTCAGCCCCGGGTGCGGGCGATGACCTCACGGGCGAGGTGCGCGAAGTCGTCGACGACGAGCGTCGGCGGGTAGTACTCGTTGCCGAACGGGCGCTTGCGGCGGTCGACGAACGCCGTGTGCATGCCCGCGGCCTTCGCGCCGACGCAGTCGAACGCGTGGTTGGCCACGAACAGCACCTCCGACGGGTCGAGGCCGACCGCCTTGGCGCCGGTGGCGTAGGTGGCGAAGTGCGGCTTGAAGGCACCGGCCTCGGCGACCGAAACCACCCGGGTCCACAGGTCCGCGGTGCCGGAGTACTTGACGCCGGACTCGAGCATGTCCGGGTCCCCATTGGACAGGATGACCAGCTTCAGCCCGGCTTCTTTCAGCCGCCTCAACGCCTCGACCACGTCCGGGAACGGATCGAGCCGCTCGATCTCCGCGACGAGCGAGCGCACCTCGTCCATCGTGTGCGGGACACCGGCGCGCGTCAGCGTGTAGTCCACGGCCTGCCTGCCGATCTCCCGGTAGGGGATGTGCTCGCGCCCGAGCAGGCCGTCGATCATCGAGTTCTCGAAGTGCGTCCGGCGCCACCACGTCACGACCCGGTTCGGCGGCTGCGCCGTGTAGTTCTTGGACCGCAGGTACGGCGTGATCGCCTCGGTCAGGCCGCTCTGCATGTCGACGACGGTGCCGTAGAAGTCGAACATCAGCGCCTTGACGCCGGTCAGGGACTCGGTCTGCTCGGTCACTGCGCGTCCTCCCGGTGGGACGAGGTGTGGATGGGACGCGGTGAACGCTAATGACGACGCGTCACCTTGGCATCGGAGGAACGCCCGACACCGGGGGCCGGTGATTGGTGGGTGTCACGTCGCTCCACGCGGACCCGCCCGCGATAGTGGTGCGATGTGCTCCGAACCGGCGCCGCGGAACTGGCTGCTTCCTGCTCTCGCGCTCGCCCGCGCGACGGGTGCTCCCGTACTGGCTTGCGTGGCCGGCCTGCGCCACGTGTCGTCCGAACCGTTCACGCTCGGCTTCGCACCGCCCGCGCCACAACGTCTCGGCCTCGTGGAGGTGGCGATGCTGGCGGACTTCGCGCTCGGCGGCGCGCTTCGCCGCCGGCTCGGCGGGACCCGGCCGCTCCCGACCCTGAGCCTCACGCTCGACCTCACCGGCTCGCCCGGCGCCGGTGCGCGGACGCTCGCCGAAGTGGGTGAGGTCGCGGTGGCGGACGGCGTCGGGACCGCCGCCGGCGTGATCCGGAGCGGGAACCACGTCCTGGGGCACTGCGGCGCGGCCTTCGCGGTTCCGTCCAGCGGATCGCAAGCGGAACTCCCGTGGGACCGGCCGGACCCGCCCGAACACCGCTCCGGCGGCCTGGGCGAGCTCACCGCCGCGGAACGGGCACTGGTCACGACCGCGCGGCGGGCGGCGGAGACCGGCCGGTCGTGGTGTGACCAGGTGATCAGCGAGGCGACGGCCGACGAGCACGGGACCAGCGTGCTGATGCCCACCGAGGTGATGACCAACCGCGCGGGCGCCGTCCAGGGCGGCGTGCTGTTCGCGGCGGCCGCCCGGTGCGGCGCACCCCGCGACGGCACCCGCGCGAGGCTGGTCTCCGGGACGATGCGGTTCCTGGCGGGCACGAGCGCGGCTCAGCCCGTCGTGCTCGAACCGGCCGTCGAGCACACCACCCGCCGGACCGTGTTCACCCAGGTGCGGCTGCTGCAGGACGGCCACGTCCGTGCGGTCGCGGGCCTGGTGCACCGGCGCTGAACGAGTCGCGAATGGACGGTCGCGCCCGGGCGTCGGAGGATCGCGCAACACCGATCCCGCCACGTTGGACGAGCGCACCTGGCTTCGGCCACCGCAGGACGGCGAGACTGCCTGGCATGGACTCGCACACCACCGACACCGACGCCGCCGAGTCCGGCGGCCGACCGCTCACCGGCCTGCGCGTCGTGGCGCTGGAGCACGCGGTGGCCGCACCCTTGTGCAGCCGCCACCTGGCCGATCTCGGGGCCGACGTCGTCAAGGTGGAGAATCCGGCCGGCGGCGACCTCGCTCGCGGCTACGATTCGGTCGTCCGGGGCCAGTCCGCCTACTTCGTGTGGGCCAACCGCGGCAAGCGCAGCGTGGCACTCGACCTGAAGACCGAGGACGGACGTGCGGTCCTCGCCGAGCTCCTCGGCCACGCGGACGTGTTCGTGCACAACCTGGGCCCCGGCGCGGTGGACCGCATGGGCTTCGGCGCGGAGGTCCTGGCACGCCGGTGGCCGCGGCTGATCGCCTGCGCGATCTCCGGTTACGGCGCGACCGGGCCGTATCGCGACCACAAGGCGTTCGACCTGCTCATCCAGGGCGAAGCCGGGCTGCTGTCGGTGACCGGAACCCCGGACCAGCCCGCGAAGGTCGGCATCTCCGTCGCCGACATGTGCGCCGGGGTGTACGCGATGTCGGCGATCCTCGCCGCCCTCCTGGAGCGCGAGCACACCGGCCGCGGACGCACGATCGACATCTCGATGCTCGACTGCCTGGCCGAGTGGATGATGGCCCCGGCCTACCACCAGCTCTACAGTGGACGGCAGCCGTCGCGGGAAGGCGCCCGGCACAACATGATGGTGCCCTACGGCGTGTACCGCGTCGGCGACCACGGGCACGTCAACTTCGCCGTGCAAACCGCCGCGCAGTGGCGGGCCCTGTGCGACCAGGTGCTGAGCCGGCCCGACCTCACCGACCACCCCGACTACCGCACGAACGAGCTGCGCGTCCGGCACCGGGACAGCCTGGAGCGCGAGATCGAGCGCGAGTTCGCGGCGAGCGCGGGGGTCTCCGACATCGCCGCCCGGCTCGTGGCGGCCGGTATCCCCACCGGCGACGTCAACGACCTGGCCGGTCTCCTCGACCACCCGCAACTCCGGGCCCGCGACCGGTGGTTCGACGCCGGCTCGCCGGGCGGGCCGATCCGCGCGCTGCGCCCGCCCTTCGACCTCGGCGACGAGCCCGGGAGCGGCCGCGGCGTGCCGGGTCTCGGCGAGCACACCGACGAGGTGCTGGCCGAGATCCGCCGCGGCGAGCACCGTCGATGACGCCCGCTACCTCCCGGCACCACCGGGGGCGGCAGGCCAGGGCAGGGCACGGAGCTGAACCATGACGGCCAGCCGCTGAGCGGGATCCGACAGGTCCAGCCCGGCGATCCCGGCGAGGCGTTCGAGCCGGTGCCGCACCGTGTTGGGATGCAGCACGAGACGCTCGGACGTCCGGGACACCGATCCGAATTCGTCGAGGAACACCCGCAGGGTCGTGATGTAGTCGGTCTTCTGGAGTTCGTCGTGGTCGCGCAGGGCGCGCAGCTGATCGCAGGGCGCGGTACCGGCAAGCGCTCGCTCGACCGGCAGCAACGCCAGGTCCGGCCACCGGCTCTCGGCGGTCGCGACCGTGGGGGCGGCCGGCCAGCCCGGACGCCGCAGGATGTCCAGCAGATCGTCCACGACTCCACGCGCGGCGGGCACGTCGCCCGGCCCGGCCGCCCACGGGCCGATGGCCGCGTGGGCCGTGATGCCCATCCGCCGGATGTGGCGCAACGCCGGCTCCACGAGCCGGGTCACGCGATCGCCGTCGACGGCCGGGACCAGCGCGTAGTAGACCGATCCGGAGGGCAGTACGCCGACCGCCGGGTCGATGCTGCTCATCTGGAGCGACAGCAGGTGCAGGACCCGTTCCCCGGCGAGGCTGCCGCCCTCGCCCGGCGGGAGGTCCGCGCCGGCGAAACCGATCACCACGAGCCCGGCCTTGCCGCCCAGCCCCAGATCCGCCGCCGGTGGGGCGTCCCCGTACAGCAGCCCGCGGAGCAGCCGCATCCTGGCCGCGCGGTCGGCGTCCTCGACCAGCCGGTGCCGGAGCAGGTGCGGCACGGCAAGGCGCGCGGCGCGGATCAACGCGGCTTCGGCTTCCGCGCCCAGCGGCTGCCGGCCTTCGGCGACGGAGATCTCACCGAGGACTTCGCCTTCGGAGCGAATCGCGATGCGCAGCCGGGTGGACAGGTTTTCGTAACCGTCCACACGCACCACCTCGTCCGGCCGGTGGAAGGTCTCGTACGCGCTCTGGTCGGTGGTGAACCGCTCGATCCACTGGTCCGGCGTGCGCCTGCCGAGGATGGTGTCCCGCCGGACCTCGTCGATCTCGAAGCCCTGGACCGAGTAGGCGACGACCCGGTGGGCGCGGTCGTAGAGCACGACCGAACCGCCGACGGTCACGGCGATCGCGTCCGCGAGACCGTAGATGGTGCTCGGACTGGTGCGGTCCCGGGGCGATTCGGGGCCGGCCGTGGCCGCGGTCAGCACCGAGCGGACCAGCGTGACCAGCCTCGTCCAGCTGGTGCCCGGCTTGGCCCGCAGAAGCGAGATCCCGTGTTCGCGGGCGAGAGCGGCCGGACCGGGCCGGCCCGTCGCGCGGAACACCACCGCCGCCGCGCCGGCTTTCGCCGCGTCGGCGACCACCTCGCCGGCTCGTGGATCACCGGCGTCGACACCGACGGCGAGCACGAGGTGACCCCGGTCCACCGGATCGGACGGATCGAGGATGGCGACGTCACTCACCACGGCCGTGCCGTCTCGCTGGAGCAGCTCGACCTCGAGCTGGCCCGCGCCCAGCACGGCAAGGAGATCACCGAGTGTCACCATCATCTCCTCGTCGCCCGAGCTCCGGCACAGGATAGACGCCCGGTGCCCGCTCGCCGAGGGAGTTTCGCCCCCTCGCACCCGCCCGCTGTTGTCGGAAACTCCAATGCCGGGTGCCGGGTCGCGGCCTTGGAGATTGGGCCAACGTCGCACAGCCCGGATCGGGCGTCTCCCCGAAGCGGACCCGGCCGCGTGGTGCCTACAGTTGCCGGACCCGCCGCGGTGCCATTACTGGTTCGATGAGGAGAAGCAAATGGCCCTCAACGATGAGGAAACCAAGCCTCGCCTGTCCGCGAACACCGGCCCCTGGTACCGCGACGTCACCGCGGCGAATTGGCGCTCGTTGTTCGCGGCGTTTCTCGGCTGGGGTTTCGACGGCTACGAAACCTACGCGCTGACCGTGGTGCTGACGCCGATGCTGAGCCAGCTCCTCGACCCGGCCCAGCGCGCGAATCTGCCGCTGTGGGGCGGAATCGCGGTCGGCGTCACGCTGCTGGGGTGGGCGATCGGCGGCGTGATCGGCGGGGTGATCGCCGACCGGATCGGGCGCAAGCGCGTCATGCTCTTCTCGATCGCGGCGTATTCGGCGTTCGCGGGCCTGACGGCGCTTTCCCAGAACCTCGAAATGCTGCTCGTCCTCCGTTTCCTGACCGGTCTTTCCCTCGGCAGCGAGTGGGGCACCGGAACGGCGCTCATCGCCGAAACGTGGCCGACCCGGGCCCGCTCGAAGGCCGCCGGGACCATGCAGGCCGGTTTCGGGTTCGGCGCGCTGCTCGCCTCCGCGGTGTGGCTCGTCCTGAGCGAGTTCGGTCCCGGCATGTGGCGGGTCGTCTTCGTCCTGGGCGTCCTGCCGGCCCTGTTCACGCTGTACGTGCGCCGGAACGTGCCCGAGTCGGCGGTCTGGCAGCGATCCGCCGGCCGCGACGCCGCGAAGCGCGGCCGTTCCACTCTCGCCCAGGTGTTCCACGATCGGGTGAGCCGACGCCGGGTGCTGCTCACGCTCGTGCTGTCGTTGTTCTCGATCGGCGCGTACTACACCGTGTCGACCTCCTTGCCGCTCTTCGTCAGGCAGCTCGCCGGCGGTGCGGGGCAGGCGGGCGTCGACCACCTGACCAGCCTGGCCGGAATCACCTACACCGTCGGATCGATCGCCGGGTACATCGCAGGCGGCTTCCTCGCCGACGCAATCGGCCGGCGCCGGTACATCGCGGTGTACCTGGCGGGTTCCGTGGTGACCACCGCGGTTCTCTACCTCACCGCGGATTCGGCCACCACGGTCGTCTGGATGGCCGCCGTGAACGGGTTCTTCACCCTGGGGATGTTCGCGGCCTTCGCGATCTACCTGCCCGAACTGTTCCGCTCCCGGGTGCGCGCGACGGCGATCAGTTTCGTGTTCAACTCCACCCGCCTGATCGCGGCCGCCGGCCCCATCGTGTTCGGCAACCTCGTGCTCGCCTTCGGCGGCGTGACGAAAGCGGCCGTCATCCTCGGTTCGTTGTACATCGTCGGATTGGTCGTGCTGCCCTTCCTGCCGGAGACACGTGCCGTCTCGTTGCGAGAGACGCCGGGCTGAGGCCTCAGCCGGGAAATCGGTTGCCCCCGGTCGCTACCGTGGAGCGACGAAACTTTCGGGGGAAGGAATCGAATGCCGGATCTGCGCACCGCCTACGGGAAGAACCGCGAGCTCTGGGACGAACGCGTGGCGGTGCACCGCCGCGACGCGTCGGGCTTCTACCAGGTCGAGGCTTTCCTCGCCGGCAAGGACGTGCTGTTCCCGATCGAGGCCGCCGAGATCGGGGACGTGCGCGGGCTGCGGATCGCGCACCTGCAGTGCCACTTCGGGATGGATTCCATCTGCCTGGCCAGGCGTGGCGCCCGCGTCACCGGGATCGACTTCTCCGCGCCCGCCATCGCGGAGGCCCGCGAGCTCGCGCGGCGGACCGGCACCGACGTCCGGTTCGTCGAAGGGGACGTCTACGCCGCGCGGGAACTCCTCGACGGTGACTTCGACCTCGTCTACACGACCTGGGGCACGATCGTCTGGCTGCACGACGTGGCGGCCTGGGCGCGGGTGGTCGCCGCGCTGCTCAAACCCGGCGGATCCCTCTACTTCGCCGACGGCCACCCCATGATGCTGTGCCTGGAACTGGCCGACGGGCGGCTGACGGTGCGCGACGACTGGCGCACGCCCCCCGAGCGGCCGATCGTCGAGCCCGCGGGCACGACCTACACCGGGGACCAGGCCGCCGCGCTGGCGAGCCACGAGTGGATCCACCCGCTGGCCGACATGCTCAACGCGTTCGCCGCCGCCGGGCTCCGCCTCGACTGGGTCCACGAACACACCCGCCTGACCTGGCCGTACTTCCCCGGAATGGAGCGGGACGACGACGGCATGTACCGGCTGCCCGAGCAGTACCCGAAGGTGCCGTTGTCGCTGTCGCTGAGGGCGACCAAGCAGTAGCAGGCGCGGACCGGCCGGCGTTCAGCCGATCCGTCCACAGCGGACACCAATGCGGCCGGCCGCCGCGGCGGCGGCACCGGCGGTAGGTCACCCGTTCGATACCGCCGTGGCGGACCGGCGACACCGTCAGTAGTGCCCCGACGAACAGCCTGCTCAACGGCCCCGCGCTGCGGAAAATGGGGAACGAACGACGTTTGTTTCCCGAAACCGCGGGCTACCCCTGGAACGAAGTACGCGAGTGCGTGCTGGGGACCCAGCTCCTGAGGCGGGGAGCCGCACCGGCATCCGCCGCGCCGGGCCCGTCGTCCCGCAGACTCGAAGGAGCGCACCATGACAACACCGCCGGTACAGAACGCATCGGTGAACTCGCCGTCGGGCGGGAACACGGGCTCGCCGAGCCAGCTCGTCACCGAACAAGGGTCGACCTCCATCGCCGACGCGGTCGTGCAGAAGATCGCGGGTCTGGCGGCCAGCGAGATCGCCGGCGTGCACGCCCTGGGCGGGGGCGCGGCGCGGGCGTTCGGTGCGCTCCGGGAGCGCATTCCCGGCGCGTCGGCCAGCGCCGGGCAAGGTGTGTCGGTGGAGGTGGGGGAGCGGCAGACCGCCGTGGACCTCGAGCTGGTCGTGGAGTACGGCGTCTCGATCGTGGACCTGGCGCGCTCCGTCCGCCGCAACGTCATCACGGCGATCGAGCGGATGACCGGCCTGGAGGTCGTCGAGGTCAACATCGCCGTCAACGACGTGCACCTGCCCGACGAAGAGGCCGAGCCCGAGCAGACCAGGTTGCAGTGACCGCCGATTTCGCGGCCGATCGGATCGCCGCCGCGGTGCGGTCGCTGCCGGTGATCGCGGATCTGGACAGCGGCCACGGCGAGATCGCGACGTACCTGCCCGGCCGCCGGGTCGCCGGCGTCCGCATCCGGCCGGACGAGATCACCATCGGGGTGGT
The DNA here is from genome assembly GCF_003385215.1 of Amycolatopsis thermalba. Lineage (GTDB taxonomy): Bacteria > Actinomycetota > Actinomycetes > Mycobacteriales > Pseudonocardiaceae > Amycolatopsis_E > Amycolatopsis_E thermalba. Next base: position 16,748 of record NZ_PQHW01000106.1, read on the forward strand.
CAGCCGGTATCCGGCGACCGTCGCCGAAATCGACGCCGCGGTGCGCGCCGCGGTCGGAGCCGTCGACCGTCCGGTGCGGGTGGCGGTCATGGACATCGTGTTGCCGGCGGCCGCGCCCGCGGCACCCGCGCGAGTCGCAGTGAAGGAAGACCAGTCATGAATTTCACGGTTCTCGGCCTGCTGTCCGGCCTCGTGCTGGGTCTCGCGGGCGCGTTCGGCGGTTTCACCGCTTTCCTGGTCGTGCTCGTCCTCGGCGCGCTCGGTCTGCTGGCCGGCCGGGTGGCGGACGGCAAGCTCGATCTGTCCCAGCTCACCGGCCGCGATCGTCGCTGACCATGGCGGCGCCGGATTCGCCGCCGGTCGTCGACCGCGGCGAGCAGGAGATGAGCGAGCGCGGCCGGACCGTCATCGCGGAGCGCGCGATCCAGCGCCTGGCCGCGTGCGCGGCGACCGAGGTCGGCCCGGTCGGCGGCTCGGCCCGCCGCCTCTTCGGCGTCACCGTCGGTGCCGAGGAGGCCGACCGCGCCGCGGGCGTCCGGGCCCGGGTCGACGGGGCGACCGTGGACCTGGAGGTCCGGCTGTCGATCACCTACCCGGTGCCGGTCGCCGCGACCTGTGAACAGGTGCGGGCTCACCTGATCGAGCGAGTCGGCGAGCTGACCGGCCTGGCGGTGACGCGGATCGACATCACGGTGACCGCTCTGCACGGCCGCGCCACCACCGCGAGGGTCCGATGATCCGCCGTCCCCGCCGCAGCGTTCCCGCGACTCTGACCGCCTTGGTGCTCCTCGCGGCATCCGTCCTGGTCGCGACGTGTGCGATTCAGATGCTGACCGGGCATCAGCCCTTCCTCAGCTACGACGCGGTGGCCGGCACCCTGAACCGGACGCGGTGGGACAGCGTGGGCGCCGCGATCGCCGGGGGCGTCCTCGCGGCGTTCGGGCTGGTGCTGCTGCTGGCCGCGGTCCTGCCCGGGGCGGCGACGGTCGTGCCGCTCGAGGACGACGGCAGCGGTCTCGACTCGGGCGCGTCCCGCCGGGGTTTGCGGACCACCCTGCGTGCGGCGGTCGAAGCGGTCGACGGTGTGCGCGGTGCCAAGCTCGCCGTGCGCCGCCGCGTCGTCACCGCCAAGGTGCGGACCGACCGGGCGAGCGGCGAGGGACTGGCCGACGCCGTGCGTGCCGCACTCGAACGACGGATCGAGGACATCTCCCCGGCAACGCGCCCCGCCCTGCGCGTCCGGGTGCTCAGCACGAGGAGCCAGGAATGAGCGCCCCCAACCCGCCCGGGCGGCTCAACCGTGGCCTGCTCGCACTGCTCGGGATGCTGCTGGCGGCCGCCGGCGGGCTCATCCTCGCCACCCATTTCGGGTGGCGGGCCGTGGTCGATCCGGTAAGCACCGTCGTCCCGGGCACCGGGAGGCCGCCCACCTGGGCGCTCTACGTCATCACCGCGGTCGCCGTCGTCGTCGGGCTCCTGTGCCTGCGCTGGCTCGCCGCGCAACTGGTCCGCAAGCCCCGCAGCCGCGTCTGGCGCCTGGAGAACGACCCCGCCCGCGGGCGCACCGAGCTGGCCACCACCACCGCGGTCGAACCCTTCACCGAGGAGATCGAAACCTACCCCGACGTGGCCGCCGCCGACGCCGTCCTGACCGGCACACCGCAGGACGCGTCCCTCACGGTCGTCATCCACGCCGAGCAGCGGGCATCCCCCACCGAAATCCGGCAGCGGCTGAGCACCGAGACGTTGCCCCGGCTGCGTCAGGCCCTCGACCTGCAAGAACTACCCACGGCCGTCGAATTCCGCTTCACCGGCACGACGACGACAACGGTCCGCTGAACCCCCGCGGATCGGGGGCACGCCAGACGCCGCTGTGCGCGTAGACTGAACACATCCGGCCACGACGACACCACATCCGGTAGTGCCAGCCCGCACCGGGACCACAGACGAGGCACGTCATGTCGAACCTCTTGGACCGCGCTCGGCGCGCCCGCGCCCGCTACGGCACCGACACACCGCTTCCTCAGCCGGAGAACCAGCACGACGCGGCGCCGCCGGCCCCGGTCGTCGCCGGCCCGGCGGCACCGCAGGCCACCACCGGTGAACCCGCGCCGGCCTCCCGCGCCCGGAAGACCCGCGTGGCGCGGACCAGGATCAGCGGCACCTGGGTCGCGGTGATCATCGCCGTACTCGTCCTGGTGGTCCTGCTGATCTTCATCCTGCAGAACCCCACCCGCACCGAGCTGACGTTCCTCGGCGCCGGCGGGACCCTGCCCATCGGTGTGGCCATGCTTCTCGCCGCCGTCGCCGGGGCTCTGCTGATCGCCCTGATCGGCTCCGCGCGCATCCTCCAGCTCCGGCACACCGCACGCCGGCGCCGCCCGTGACCGGGCTCAGCGGCGCGGTGAGGCTTCGTAGCCGGGGTTGAGTTTGCGGGCCAGGCGATCTGCGCGCGGCCAGCGGACGTCGGTGACCCAGCCGAGTTTCTCGAACACCCAGATCAGGCGGGCGGACATGTCCAGCTGGCCGCGGCGCACGCCGTGGCGGGCGCCGGTGGGGTCGGCGTGGTGGGAGTTGTGCCAGGACTCGCCCATGGAGGCGATCGCCAGCGGCCAGAAGTTCGCGGACTTGTCCCGCGCGGCGAAGGGCCGGTCGCCGATCATGTGGCACAGCGAGTTGACCGACCAGGTCACGTGGTGCAGGAGGGCCACCCGCACGAGGCCGGCCCAGAAGAACGCGGTGACGGCGCCCCACCAGGACAGCGTGATCAGCCCGCCGAGCAGCGCCGGGGCGAGCAGGGTCACGACCGTCAGCGCCGGGAACCAGCGGTTGATCCGGATGATGTCGCGATCGGCCAGCAGGTCCGGGGCGAAGCGGCGGGCATTGGTCTGTTCCCGCTGGAACAGCCACCCCATGTGGGCGTGCCAGAAGCCCTTGACCAGCGCGGCGGGCGTGGTGCCGAAACGCCACGGCGAGTGGGGATCGCCGTCGCGGTCGGCGTAGGCGTGGTGCCGCCGGTGGTCGGCCACCCAGCCGATCACCGGGCCCTGCATGGCCATGCTGCCCGCGATGGCGAGCGCGATCCGCAGGCCGCGGTTGGCCTTGAAGGCGCCGTGCGTGAAGTACCGGTGGAACCCGATCGTCACACCGAGGCCGGTGAGGAAGTAGAAGCCGACGGCCAGGCCGACGTCGGTCCAGCCCAGGCCCCAGCCCCAGGCGAAGGGCACCGCCGCGAGCAGCGCCACGAGCGGCACGATCGCGAACAGCTTGACCAGGAAGTTCTGGGCGCGGGTCTGCTCCCCGGCGAGCATCGGCTCGGCGGTGCGCCGGGACTCTACGGTTGAGGTCATCGATCGCGTCCTTGGCTGACAAAGCGGTTCGGTCATCCCTGGGGTTGCCGCGCAGGACGGCCGGAAAACAGTCTCCCTGATATCTCGGAAAACAGTACATATTGTCTCGGACTCGAAGACAACCCGTTGACTTGGCCGCGTCGCGCCCCTTACAGTGCGATCTCAGCCAGATTCCGGAATCTCACGTTCCACATTGTGTGACGCGCAGGGGAGTGGGTTGTGAGCGAGCGAGCAACGGGGCCGCGGAAGATGACCCCTGCGGAGGCCTTCGTCGAGACGTTGGCGGCCCACGGCGTGACCGAGATCTTCGGCAGCACGGGCTCGGCGTTCACCGATGCGAGGGAGATCTTCGCGCCGGCCGGCATCCGGCTGATCCCGGTCGTGCACGAGCTGGGCGCCGCGCACATGGCCGACGGCTACGCCCGCGCCGGTGGGCGCCCCGGCGTGGTCATCGGCCAGAACGGCATCAGCACCTGCGTCACGGCGATCGCGGCCGCGTTCTGGGCGCACAGCCCGGTGGTCGTGATCACCCCGGAGGCCGGGACGATGTTCCCGGAGTTCACCAAGTACCGGGCCCACGTGAACCACCCGAACCGCATGGCGGAGCTGACCGCGCGGGCATTCGACCGCGCCAGGTCCGAGATGGGGCCGCAGCTCAGCATCCCACGCGACCACTTCTCCGGCGAGATCGAGACCGAGATCCCGCGGCCGCGACGGCCCGGCCGCGGCCCGGGTGACACCCGCGGCCTCGACGAGGCGGCCGGCCTGCTCGCCCGGGCGGACTTCCCGGTGATCGTCGCGGGCGGCGGTGTCGTGTTCTCCGGCGGCATCGCGGAATGCCGCGAACTCGCCGAGCGGCTCGGCGCGCCGGTGGTGAACAGCTACCAGCACGACGACTCGTTCCCGGCGAGCCACCCGCAGTGGTGCGGCCCGCTCGGCTACCAGGGCTCGACGGCCGCCATGCGGCTCATCGCCGAGGCGGACGTCGTCCTCGCGCTCGGCACCCGGCTCGGCCCGTTCGGCACGCTGCCGCAGCACGGGATGGACTACTGGCCCGGGAACGCGAAGATCATCCAGGTCGACGCCGACCACACGATGCTGGGCCTGGTCAAGAAGATCGACGTCGGCATCCGCGGTGACGCCAGGGAGGCGGCGGCCGCGCTGACGCAGCGGCTGCGCCCGCGGACGCTCGCCTGCGACGCGACCCGAGGCCGGCGTGCCGGCCGGATCCGCGAGGAAAAGGCGATGTGGGAACGGCAGCTCAGCGCCTGGACCCCGGAGAAGCAGGAGCACAACCGGCTGCATCCCCGCCAGGTCCTCCGCGAGCTGGCGAAGGCGATGCCCGGGCGCGCGATGGTGTCCACCGGCATCGGCACCATCAACTCCGTCGCGCACAGCTACCTGCGCTTCGAGGAGCCGCGCAGCTTCTTCCCGCCGATGAGCTTCGGCAACTGCGGGCACGCGCTGCCGAGGATCATCGGGGCCAAGGTCGCGCGTCCCGAGCGGCCCGCGATCGCCTACGCCGGGGACGGCGCGTGGGGGAGCAGCATGGCCGAGGTCGCGACCGCGGTGCGCCACGGCATCCCGGTCACCGTCGTGGTGTTCCACCGCCGGCCGCGGGGCGCCGGGACCGCGCGGGCGATGGGCGCCGACGGCATCGTGGTCGATGCGCTCGACGAGGTCGGTCCCGCGCTGCGCACGGCGGTCGACGCGCAGATGACCTCCGGCCGCACCACGGTCCTCGAGGTCCTGTGCTCGCCCGAGCCGGGTGACCCGTTCCGCCGCGACGCGCGGCGCAAACCGGTGCGCCCGGCACGCCGTCCTCACGAAAGTGGTGCCGCGTGACCTTTCCCCTGCACGACCGATGGCGCGAGGTGCTGGCCGGCACCCGGCCCACGGTGGCGCTGGCCGACGGCGACGACCCCCGCGTCGTCCAGGCGGCGGCGCTGCTGCACGACGAAGACGGCGTCGCGCCCCGGCTCGTCGGCGATCCGGCGTCGATCCGCCGGGCCTGCCACCACACCGGAGTCCGGCTCCCGGGTGAGTCCATCGTGGACACCCGGGATCTCGCCGCCGACGCGGCGGTCCGCGGTCTCATCACGACCCGTCTGGCGAAGAAGCCCGGCCGGATCCCGGACGCGCTGGCCGACCCCGTCAGCACCGCCGTCGCGGGCGTCGCCACCGGAGCGTTCGACGCGTGTGTCGCGGGCGCGAACCGGCCGACCGCCGACGTGCTGCGGGCGTGCCTGCGCTACGTCGGGCTCGTCCCGGACAGCGCGACGTTGAGCAGCTGCTTCCTGCTCGTCCTGCCCGACGGGCGGTGCCTGACCTTCGCCGACTGCGCCGTGGTGCCCGACCCGTCGGCCGGGGAACTGGCCGAGATCGCGCTGGCCTCGGCGCGCACCCACCGGGCGCTGACGGGGGAGGAGCCGGTGATCGCGATGCTGTCGTTCTCCACGCTCGGCAGCGCCACGCACGAACGCGTCGAGCGCGTCCGCCGCGCCACCGCCCTGCTGCGCGAGCGCGACCCGGGCTGTCAGGTGGACGGCGAGCTGCAGTTCGACACCGCGGTCGAGTCGAGTGTCGGGCTGCGCAAGGCACCCGGCTCCCAGGTCGCGGGCCGGGCCAACGTGCTCGTCTTCCCGAACCTCGACGCCGGCAACATCGGCTACAAGATCGCCGAACGGCTCGGCCGCGCCCGCGCGTTCGGCCCGATCCTGCAAGGACTCGCCGCGCCGGTGAACGACCTGTCCCGCGGCTGCAGCGCGGCCGACGTCCGGGCGACCGCGCTGCTCACCGCAGTCCAGGCGACGCGAAGCAGAACCGCGCTGACCGGCGGTGACACGTCCTAGCTGGTGACGGCGGTTTCCCGAGCGGTCGGTGCCCGCCCGCTGGACTGGTAACCTGACCCGGTCAGGAGATCGCCACGACGACGGAAGCCCGTGAACCACACAGGAGCCCAGCCGCCAGCCGGAACGCAGGCCATCCGGCGCGCGCTGGCGGTGCTGCGGCTGCTCCGGGACGAGGGCGGGGAGCTGTCCCTGTCCGTCATCGCCCGGCGTCTCGACCTCACGCCGGGCACCACGCACCGCGTCGTCGGCGCGCTCAGCGTGGACGGCCTGGTCACGCACAACCCGCACACCGACTGCTACCACCTGGGCCCGGGGGCGATCCTGCTCGGCCAGGCCGCGCAGCGCGTCCACGGCCTGGAGCGGGCGCTGCCGGTGATCCGGCAGGTCAACGAGGAGACCGAGGAGTCGGTCAACATCGCGATCCGCGACGGCCGCGAGTCCGTGGTGCTGCTGCGGGCCCAGTCCAGTCCACCCTCCCGTTGCGGTTCGAACAGCACCCCGGGGCCCGGTTCCCCTTGTACACCACCGCTTCCGGCAAGGCGATCCTCGCGCACTCGCTCGACGTCGAGGCGTACCTGGCGAGCCTGCCCGAGCAGCTGCCCGCGCTGACCACCCACACGCGTTCCTCGCCTGGGGCTGGCGCATCGCCTTCCTGCTGTCGGCGGTGCTCGTCGTCGTCGGCCTCCTCATCCGCGTGAAGATCGTGGAGACGCCCGCGTTCCGGAAGATGGCCGAGCAGGAGGGCGAATCGACCGTCCCGGCGCGCGAACTGGTCCGCGACCGGATCTCGCGGCGGCACCTGCTGCTCGGCATGGGCAGCAGGCTGACCGAAGGCGTGGCGTTCAACGCCTGGGCCGTGTTCGTGATCTCCTACGGCAGCGGGACCCTGGACCTGGATCGGCAGCCCTTGCTGCAGGCGGTGATGATCGCCGCGGTCGTGATGGTCGTGTTCATCCCGATCTTCGGCAGGGTGTCCGACCGCATCGGCACGAACGGTGTGCTCGCCTACCTCGCGGTGACCACCGCGATCAGCGTGGCGTGCACGCTGGCCATCCGCCGGCGCGACATGTTCACCGACGACGTCAGCGCCCCGGCACGCGCGGTGGGCGTCCGCCCGGTAAACCCTGACCGGCGGGGGACGGGCGGTGGGTGCGCACCACACCCACCGCCCGTCCCC
>NZ_PQHW01000107.1 GCF_003385215.1 Amycolatopsis thermalba
GAGCGCCCCTTCTCCCCATCCACCCAGGCAAACTCTCCCACCCACCCAGGCAAACTCTCCCCGGCCCACCACGTGATCGCCGGGTAACACGCCCTGGACGGCTCAGCGAACGTCTGGGTTTGTGGGGGTGGGCCGGGGAGAGTTTGCCTGGGTGGGTGGGAGAGTTTGCCTGGGTGGATGTGGAGAAGGGGCGCTCGTGCGGGGGCAAGGGGGCAGGCGCGGCCGGGCGAGAGGGCCAGTCGTGCCCGTGCGAAAGCGCCACTCGCACCCGCGCGAGAGGGGCACCTCGCGCCCGCACGAGGTGGCCCTTTCGTGCGGCCGCGGCCGCACGAAAGGGCCACTCGCAGCCGCGCGAGAGGGCACCTTGCTCCTGCGCGAAAGGCCCACTCGCGGCCGTGGCCGCGCGAGAGGGCCACTCGCCCCCGCTCCCGCGCACGAGAGGACCACTCGCACTCACGCGAAAGGCCCACCCGCAGCCGCTCCACGCGAAAGGGCCAGTCGCACCCGCACGAAAGGGCCAGCCGCGCCCACACCAAAGGGCCAGCCGCGCCACACGAAAGGCCCACTCGCACCCGCGCGAAAGCGCCACTCACTGCCGCACGAGAGGGCACCTCGCGCCCGCTCGACAGGACCACTCGCGGCCGCGGCCGCGCGAGAGGACCAGTCGCGGCCGTACGAAAGGCCCACCCGCTGCCGCACGAGAGGGCCAGCCGCTCCCGCTCCCGCTCCCGCACGAGAGGACCACTCGCACCCACGTGAAGGGTCCACTCCCGGCTGCTCCGCACGAAAGGGCCAGTCGTGCCCTCTCGAAAGGGCCAGTCGCGCCCGTGCGAGTGGGCCAGTCGCGGCCGCTCCGCACGAGAGGGCCACTCGCGCCCACACGAAAAGGCCACGCACGCTCACGCGAGAGGCCCCCTCGCGCTCACGCGAGGGGGCCACTCGCACCCGCTCCCGCATGAGTGGGCCTGTCGCAGGCGCACGAAAAGGCCACCCGCACCCACTCCCGCTCCCGCGCGAGTGGGCCAGCCGCTGCCGCACGAGAGGGCCACCCGCACCCGCTCCCGCACGAGTGAGCCTGTCGCGGGCGCACGAAAAGGCCACCCGCACCCACTCCCGCACGAGTGAGCCTGTCGCGGGCGCACGAAAAGGCCACCCGCACCCACTCCCGCACGAGTGAGCCAGCCGCAGGCGCGCGAAAAGGCCACCCGCACCCACTCCCGCACGAGTGAGCCAGCCGCAGGCGCGCGAAAAGGCCACCCGCACCCGCTCCCGCACGAGTGGGCCAGCCGCGGGCGCGCGAAAGGACCAGTCGCCCCCCGCGAGAAGGCCGGCATCCGAGCCCGCCAGCGGCAAGCCGTGCCCGCTGAGCGCCAAACCGGAGCCTCAGCGGAAAGCCGGGTACAGCGGCAGCTCCAGCCCCGGCCCGAAGCGGGCGTCCAGCGCCTTCGCGACCTCGCGGGCGTGTTCGGCGACCTCGTCCCGGCCGCCGCGCTCGGCGTGGGTTCCCAGGTCCTTCCACCAGCTCACCAGCGCCGCGACGCGGCCCGGCGAGATCTCTGCGGCCGCGCCGCCCAGGTCGGCCCACGTGGTCACCCACAGGAGCAACATCTGGTGGTCCAGCAGGAGCGCCGACAGCACGTCGTTGTCCGCGAGGGCCGGCCAGACGCCGGACACCTCCGCCTTCCACGCCGCGATCATCGCCTCGCTCATGCCGCTCGGCAGCGCCCAGGCGTCGTCGCAGGTGGCGAAGGGGACGCGCAGGTTCGCGGCGTCCACCAGGGCGTTGCGGACCAGCCCGCGCTCGAAATCCAGGAAGTGCACGCCGCCGCTGGTCACCAGGTTGTTGTCCGGGCTCAGGTCCACCGGGCTGAACGCGCGGTACGGCGACGACGCCGAACCCTCGCACACGTACTCGGCGTACGCACGCACGTCGTCCGGCGTTCCGACCCCGACCGCCTCCTCGAGCAGTGTCGGCAGGCGCGCGCACGCCACCGCCGGGGTGGTGTCCTCGTCCGGCACGAACCCGCCCAGCCGCCGCAGCAGCGCCTCGAAATCGGCCTCCCGGCCGGCCGTCGTCGCGTGCAGCCGGCCCAGCGACCGCGCCCAGGACAGCAACGCCCGCTCGGCCAGCCGCGCGTCCTGCCCGCGCAGCCTGTCCCACAGGGTGGGCGCGCGGCCGAGGTCGTCGATCACGATCACGCGCAGCGGCCCGTCGTGGGCGAGCAGCTCCGGGCACATCCGGTCCTCGGCGGGCAGCGCGGTGAACAGCTGGTAGCTCACCGCCTCCTGGGCGAACGGGTCGGCGGCCCCGCGCGGCGGCGCGTCCGGGTAGTGCTTGATCACGAGCGTGCGGGGCAGCCCGAACGGGGACGCGGCGATGCGGGCGCGCACCACCGTCGCCGGCCCGCTGCCGGGCAGCGCCTCCGGCTCGACCAGCCCGATCGGGCTGCCGAAGCGCCGCGTGAGCACCGTCTCCGCCGCCTGCACGGCCGCGTCCACGGCCTGCGTCCCGCTCACCGGAACAGGCGCCACAGCCGGGTCCTGGCCGTCCTCGGTGCCCGGGGAAGTGTCCACCGTCATCGCCTTCGACCCTACTAGCGGGCGAACGTCGCTCACCACAACGATTTTTCCACTTCCGGCAACGGCCGCACGGCGACGCGGTCCCGGTTTCGGCGTCGCAGCAGCAAAACCACGGCCGCCGCCGCAACGATCCCGACCAGGTTCACCGCCAGCTGACCGAACGAGTAGGCCGCCTTGACCCACTCACCCACGACCGCCGCCACCACCGCGTACCCGGCGGCGGGAACGGTGGTGACGGAGATGAACACACCCACCAGCGCGGCCGACTTCGCCGACGTCATCGACAGCATCCCGGCCGCCCCGGCGAGCAGCGCGACGATCAGCGAGTACCAGCCGACGTCGTAGACGAAATCCACCTCGTGGGCTTCGCGGAAGCTGCTCACGTCGAGCAGCCCGACGGCCCAGGTCAGCACCGTGACCCCGGCGGTCACCAGCATCGCGAGCGGGAACCCGAGCCCCAGCGCCAGCAGCGCGCGGCGGACGAGGTCCCCGCGGCGCAGCACCAGCCCGACCGCGATCGCCGCGAGCGGCCCGAACTCCGGCCCCACCACCATCGCGCCGACGATCGTGACCGGTGAATCGGTCACGATCCCGACCGAGGCCAGCAGGCACGCGATGGTCAGGAACGTCAGGAACGTGGCGTTGAGCCGCGACTCCTCGCCGGTGCGGTTCAGCAGCTCCTGCCAGACGACCGCGTCCGCACCCTCACCCGGCGCGCTTTCCTCCGCGCGGTCGGCCGAATCGGACAACGCGGTGTCGAGCGCTTCGAGCGTGATCGCGCCACTGTGGTCCAGACCCAGCTCGCACAGCGCCTCGACCACGTCGTCGGCCGCCTCGCGCGCCACGTCGGCCTCGATGAGGTCACCGGCCGGGGACACGGCGGCACCGGTGTGCACGATCAGGTGCGCCGTGCCCGGCTGGTCCCGCAGCACCGCCAGCGCGCGCTCGGTGTCCTCCGGCGGGCTGACGACCCGCAGGTGCAGCACCGCGGTCAGCCCTTGGGCGCCGGCGGCTTCGCGTCGACGCCGGCCTCGCGACGCTGCTGCGCGGTGATCGGCGCCGGGGCCCCGGTCAGCGGGTCGTAGCCGCCGCCGGTCTTCGGGAACGCGATGACGTCCCGCAGCGACTCGGCCTTGGCCAGCAGCATCACGATGCGGTCCCAGCCGAACGCGATGCCGCCGTGCGGCGGGGCGCCGAAGGAGAACGCGTCGAGCAGGAAGCCGAACTTCTCCTGCGCCTCGGCCTCGGACAGGCCCATCACCTCGAAGACGCGCTTCTGCACGTCCGCGCGGTGGATACGGATCGAGCCGCCGCCGATCTCGTTGCCGTTGCAGACCAGGTCGTAGGCGTAGGCCAGGGCGTTGCCCGGGTCGGACTCGAACTTGTCGATCCACTCCGGGGTCGGCGAGGTGAAGGCGTGGTGCACCGCGGTCCACTTGCCCGAGCCGACGGCGACGTCGTCGGTCTCGTCGGCGGGCTCGAACAGCGGGGCGTCCACCACCCACACGAAGGACCACTCGTCCTCGTCGATCAGGCCGAGCCGGTGCCCGATCTCCACGCGGGCCGCGCCGAGCAGGGCACGGGCTTCGCGCGGCTTGTTGGCGGCGAAGAAGACGCAGTCGCCGGGCTTGGCGCCGACGGCCTCGGCCAGGCCCTCGCGCTCGGATTCGGAGATGTTCTTGGCGACCGGGCCGGACAGCGTGCCGTCCTCGCCGATGAGCACGTAGGCCAGGCCCTTCGCGCCGCGCTGCTTGGCCCACTCCTGCCACGCGTCGAGCTGACGGCGCGGCTGGTCGCCGCCGCCGGGCATGACGACCGCACCGACGTAGGGCGCCTGGAAGACGCGGAACGGCGTGTCGGCGAAGTACTCGGTCAGGTCGGTCAGCTCGAGCCCGAAGCGCAGGTCCGGCTTGTCGGTGCCGTACTTGGCCATGGCGTCGGCGTAGGTCATGCGGGTGATCGGGCGCGGGATGTCGTGGCCGATCAGCTTCCACAGCGCCGACACGACCGCCTCGCCCACGGCGATCACGTCGTCCTGGTCGACGAAGCTCATCTCGATGTCGAGCTGGGTGAACTCCGGCTGCCGGTCGGCGCGGAAGTCCTCGTCCCGGTAGCAGCGGGCGATCTGGTAGTAGCGCTCCAGGCCGCCGACCATGAGCAGCTGCTTGAACAGCTGCGGCGACTGCGGCAGCGCGTACCAGGAGCCCGGGCGCAGGCGGGCCGGCACCAGGAAGTCGCGGGCGCCCTCCGGGGTGGAGCGGGTCATCGTGGGCGTCTCGACCTCGACGAAGCCCTGGCCGTGCAGCACCTCACGGGCGGCGCGGCTGACCTCGCTGCGCAGGCGGATGGCGCGGGCCGGGCCGCTGCGGCGCAGGTCGAGGTAGCGGTACTTGAGCCGCACCTCCTCGCCGACGTCGACGCGGTCGTCGATCGGGAACGGCAGCACCGCGGCCTCGGACAGCACCTCCAGCTCGGTGGCGAGCACCTCGATCGCGCCGGTGGGGATCTCCGGGTTCTCGTTGCCCGCGGGCCGCCGCGCGACCTCGCCGGTGACCTTGACGCAGAACTCGGAGCGCAGCTGGTGGGCACGCTCGGCCATCTCGCCCTCGCGGAACACCACCTGGGCGACCCCGCTCGCGTCCCGCAGATCGATGAAGATCACCCCGCCGTGATCGCGCCGCCGGGCGACCCACCCGGTGAGCGTGACGATCTGGCCGGCGTGCTCGGCACGCAGGGTGCCGGCGTCGTGGGTGCGAAGCACTGCGGTTGTTCTCCTTGCGAGGCGTTCAGCTCGTGGCGTCAGCAGGGTTTTTCCTGCCCGTATGAGGCTAACGAACGCCCCGGTGGGCGAGTCCACCAGGTTTCTTACCGGGGCTGCGCGGCCCCGGGCGCGGTGGAGGGGCTGCCGCGGCTGTTCCCCCGCGGCGCTCCGGTTCGCGGGCGCCGGGTGAACCGCTCGCGGGCGTTCAGGTTCGCGGGGCGGCCGCGCGAAGGTCGCGCGGCGGGCGCTCCGGTTCCTGGGCGGCGGGTGAACCCTCGCGGGCGCTCACCTTCGCGGGGCGGCCGCGCGAAGGTCGCGGCGGGCGCTCCGGTTCCCGGGGCCGCGCGGCGGGGCCGGTTACAGCAGGCTCAGCTGCTCCCCTTGCGCCGGGCGCTCCGGGTCGCGCGGGGACGGCATCCGGTGCGGCTCCTCGCGGCGGTTGAGGCCGTGGCGCCGCAGCAGGGGCGCGACCCGCGCGGACAGCGCCCTCCGATAGGCGGGCATCGCGTAGCTGCCGCGGCCGTAGATCTCCCGGTAGCGCTCCACCAGGTCCGGCCGGTGCGCGCCGAGCCAGCGGGCGAACCACTCCCGCGCGCCGGGCCGCAGGTGCAGCGCCAGCACGGTGGCCCGGGCGGCCCCGGCGGCGGCGATCTCGGCGAACAGCGGGTCCAGCGCCTCCTCGGTGTCGGTGAGACCGGGCAGCACCGGGGCGACCATGACGTGGCAGGGCAGGCCGGCGTCGGCGATGCGGCGGACCAGGTCCAGCCGGGCGCGCGGGCTCGGCGTGCCGGGTTCGAGGCTGCGCTGCAGGTCGCGGTCGAGCAGCGCGATCGACACCGCCATGCCCACATCCACCTCCCGCGACACCGAAGTGAGCAGCGGCAGGTCCCGCGTCAGCACGGTGCCCTTGGTGAGGATCGAGAACGGGGTGCCGGAGCCGGCGAGCGCGCCGATGATGCCGGGCATCAGCCGGTAGCGGCCCTCGGCCCGCTGGTAGGGGTCGGTGTTGGTGCCCATGGCGACGTGCTCGCGCCGCCAGCTCGGCCGCCGCAGCTGGGCGGCCAGCACCTCGGGCGCGTTCACCTTCACCACGACCTGGGTGTCGAAATCGCGGCCGGCGTCGAAGTCGAGGTAGGTGTGCGTGTTCCGGGCGAAGCAGTTGTGGCTGACCACCCCGGCGGCGACGAAGTCACCGGTGCCGGTGGTGATGTCGAACAGGGTCTCCGCCCGCCCGAGCGGCTCGATCGCGACGACGTCCAGGGCGGCGTCCGGCTCGGCCACCGCACCCGCGGCACCCATCAGCGTGTCGCCGGGCACCAGGTGCGGCCGGTCGTCGCCGGTGACGTGCCGCCAGCCCTTCGCCGTGAGGAACCGGTGGTCACCGCTGGCGACGAGGGTCGTCCCGCCGCGCAGGGTCAGCCGGTGGGCCGGCTTCACGGTGGTCCAGTGCGCCAGCACCGTGGTGCGCACCAGGTGACGGACGCCGCCGCGCACTTCGGTGCCCTGGATCTCGTCGCCCACGCGCAGCTCGGCGAGCGGTTTGGTGCGCCCGTCGGCCAGGAGGATCGGGGTGTCCCCGGCCAGGCAGTAGGTGCACGCGTGGCTGCAGCCCCGGTACGGGTTGACGGTCCAGGAGAACGGGACCATCGACTCGCCCGGCACCTTGTTCAGCACCGAGCGGGCGTGGACCTCGTGGAACGTGACGCCCTGGAACTCCGGCGACGTCACGGTCCGGACCAGGCCGTCCAGGCCCAGCAGGGCCGGCTGCGCGTCGCGGCCGGCGCGTTGGTTCTCCCACCTCACCCACTCAGTCGAACACGCGTTCGAAGAGCTGTCAACACCAGGAGACCAGGAGGTCGGCCAGCTCACGGGGACGGCTGAGCGCGGCCAGGTGCCCGCCCGGGATCTCGTCCAGCTCCAGGCCCAGCCGCTCCCGCACCACCCGGCGCTGGAACTCCAGCGGGAAGAACCGGTCGTCGCGGCCCTGGACGAACCGGGTCGGCACGTCCGGCCACTTCTCCAGTGGCCAGGGGGTGGTGAACGGTGTGCCGGACTGCCGCGGCTCGCCCTGCCGGATCGCTTCGGCCCGCACGTCGGGCGGCAGGTCGTGCAGGAAGTCCCGCTCGACGTCCATCTCCTCCGGATGGGCCTGGTCGTAGCCGGTGCCGGCCCACCACTGGCCGCCCGTCTCGCCCGGCGCCGGGACCATCGCGTTGAGCAGCACCAGGAGCGAGACCGGCACGCGCTCGCAGACGAGCGGGGCGGTGAAGCCGCCCATCGACTGGGCCACCAGGACGACGTTGCGCCGGTCGCCGATCGCCCGCACGACCACGTCGGTGTATTCCGGCAGTCCGGCGGAGTCGTCCTCGGCGGGCAGGCCGAACGCGATCGCCTCGTGGCCGCGCCGGGTCAGTTCCGGCACGAGCCGGTGCCAGTACCACGCCTGGCCGCCGGCGCCGGGAACGAGCACGAAGGTGGTCATGTCACTGCCCTCGCCGTGCGAAGTCCGCGGCGGACCGGCCACCGGGGAACCGGTCCTGGAAGTCGAAGGTGCCGACCCACTCCGGCCGGACGGCGATGCGGGCCATCCGCACGCCGGGCCGGTCCGCTTCCGCGGCGGCGGCGTCGCCCTGCTCGGGCCCGTAGTAGCGGCGTTGCGCGGCGACGTATTCGGGCACCACGCCGTCCACCTCGGTCACCACGGCGTTGCCGCGCACGAGCAGCACCTCCGGCGGCGGGCCGGCTCTGTCGACCGTGATCGCGACCGCGGGGCGGGCCCGGAGCGCGGCGAGCTTGGCGGTGCCGGCGAACGTCGCCATCACCACCTCGTCGCCGGTCCAGTGGAACAGCATCGGCAGCACGCGGGGCGTGCCGTCCGGTGCGACGTAGGCGAGGCGGGCCAGCTCGGCCGAGGCGAGCATCCGCTGGGCCAGGTCGGTGTCGAGCAGCCGGAGGTCTCCCTGGGGGAGCGTGGTTTTCGTCATGCTCCTAATTTAGGAGTGACTGGTGTCATAGCGCAAGGGGAAGCTACTCTTTTCTCGTGCGGAGTTATGACGACCCGTGCGGGGTGGCCCGGGCCCTGGACGTGGTGGGTGAGCGGTGGGCGCTGCTCGTGGTGCGCGAGCTGCTGCTGGGGCCGAAGCGGTTCCGGGACCTGAGCCGGTCGCTGCCGGGGATGAGTCAGAACGTGCTGTCGCAGCGGCTGCGGGACCTGGAGAGCGCGGGTGTGGTGCGGCGGCGACGGCTGGGGCCGCCGGCGAGCACCAGCGTGTACGAGCTGACCGAGCACGGCGCGGAGCTGGAGCCGGTGGTGCTGGCGCTGGCCCGGTGGGGCAGCCGCCGGCCGGTGCCGCCGTCCGGAGAGCTGAGCGTGGACGCGCTGGTCCTGGCACTGCGGACGACCTTTTCGGCGGACCGGGCAGGCGATCTGTCGACCCGGGTCGCGCTACGGCTGGGCGACGACGCGTTCCTGGCCAGGGTCGATTCCGGCGAGTTCTCGATCGAGCGCGGCTCCGGCGAGGCCGATGCGGTGCTGGAGACCGACGCGCGCACGTTGCGGTCGCTGGTGTTTCTCGGCACCCGCCTGGACGATGCCGCGGTGACCGGCGACCGGGCGGTGGTCGAGCGGTTCCTCGGCTGCTTCCCCCGCCCCAGCACCTGACGATCACCGACAGCGCGGGTCAGCGCGCGCGGACACGCAACCACCGGAGACCGACGCGCGCACGTTGCGGTCGCTGGTGTTTCTCGGCACCCGCCTGGACGATGCCGCGGTGACCGGCGACCGGGCGGCGGTCGAGCGGTTCCTCGGCTGCTTCCCCCGCCCCAGCACCTGACGATCACCGGCGGCGCGGGTCAGCGCGCGCGGTCGAGTAGCTCGTGCACTCCACCGCAACCTTCGACGCCCGGAGGTGGACGTGGAACATCCCGGCCTGCGGCGGGTCCGGATACGCAAACGCCACACCGCCCCAATCGATCGGCGACCGGGCGGTGGCCGAGCGGTTCCTCGGCTGCTTCCCCCGCCCCAGCACCTGACGATCACCGACAGCGCGGGTCAGCGCGCGCGGACACGCAACCACCGGAGACCGACGCGCGCACGTTGCGGTCGCTGGTGTTTCTCGGCACCCGCCTGGACGATGCCGCGGTGACCGGCGACCGGGCGGCGGTCGAGCGGTTCCTCGGCTGCTTCCCACGCCCCAGCACCTGACGACCAGCGCGGTTCAGCGCGCGCGATCGAGCAACTCGTGCAGCAGGGAGACCACCTCCTCCGGCGGGAAGTCCATCGCGTTCTCGCCCACGCTCACCTCGAACGAGCAGCGCCGCGGGTCCGGCGACGAGCGCACCCTCAGGAACAGCTGCACGCCCTTCTCGTCGATCAGCTCCTCGGCCGCGCGCTCCACCGCGGCCTTCGGGGCGGGCAGGTGGACGTGGAACATCCCGGCCTGCGGCGGGTCCGGATACGCGTACGCCACGCCATCCCGCTTGATCGCCGTCACCAGGGCCCGGGCGTGGGCGTGGAACTCCGGCATCCGGGGCAGCAACGACTCCAGCCCCTCCAGGGCCGCGACCGCCAGCGGCCACGCGTCCGGGATCGCGCCGCCCAGGCGCCTGCGCCACACCGCGGCCTCCCCCACCAGCGCCTCGTCCCCGGCCAGCACGGCACCCCGCACCCCTTGGAGTCCTTTGTAGAGCGACACGTACACCGAGTCGAACAGGCCGGCGATCTTGGGGAACTCCGTGCCGTAGAACGGCTGCGCCTCCCACAGCCGCGCACCGTCCACATGCGCCGCCGCTCCGCGCGACCGCGCGTACCCGACCTGCGCGGCCAGCTCGTCCCACGCCGGCAGCACCCCGCCCAGATCCCGCTGCGGCAGCTCCCACACCACCGCGGCCAGCGGCTCCCCCACCGCCTCCAGATCCGCCAGCCGCATCAGCTCGTTGCGGTCCCCCACCGGCCGGAACCGCAGCCCGTGCACCGCCGCGTAACCCTGCTCCTCCCAGTTGTCCAGGTGCGTGTACGGGTGCGCGGCGAACGTCCGCCTGCCGGACCGCTCCGCGTGCACCCGCAACGCGACCTGCTGCGCCATCGTCCCGCTGGGGAAGAACAGCGCCGCCGGTTTGCCGAGCAGCGACGCGATCCGCTCCTCCAGGGACGCCACCGGCTCGGCGGGCGAGGCGTCTTCCCCCACGCGCGCCAGCCATCGTTCGAGCATCGCCCTGGGCCGCCGCCACACGGGGCCATGCGACGCGAGCGTGCGCTTGATCTTCGTCTCGTCCACGAGCGCGATCATCGCAGGCACCACCGACAGTTTCCCGCCTTCCACTCAGTGAAAGACCCACTGGTGCGTCCCGGGCAGCTCAGGAGGATGGCGGAAAACCTCGCGCATCAGGAGTGACAGTGAGCTTTCTCGACGACGAGAAGTGGACCGGACGCGTCTTCACCGGCAGCTGGGAGCGCGCGGCGGGCGGCGACGCGGCGGTCGTGGAGCCCGCGACCGGGGACGAGCTGGGACGCGTCGGCATCGCCTCGCCGCAGGATCTCGCGGCCTCCGCGGCGAAGGCGGCGCAGGCCCAGCGCGCGTGGGCGGCGACCTCCTTCCAGGAACGCGCCGCGGTCCTGCGCCGCGCCGGCGACCTGTGGCAGCAGCACGCCGCCGAGCTGAAGGACTGGCTGATCCGCGAGTCCGGCAGCATCCCCGGCAAGGCCGATTTCGAGCTGCACGTCGCCGCTCAGGAGTGCTACGAGGGGGCCGCGCTGCCGAGCCACCCGACCGGCGAGGTCCTGCCCAGCGAGGCGCCGCGGCTGAGCATGGCCCGCCGCGTCCCGGCCGGTGTCGTCGGCGTGATCGCC
The DNA here is from genome assembly GCF_003385215.1 of Amycolatopsis thermalba. GTDB lineage: Bacteria > Actinomycetota > Actinomycetes > Mycobacteriales > Pseudonocardiaceae > Amycolatopsis_E > Amycolatopsis_E thermalba. The sequence continues at coordinate 11,190 of NZ_PQHW01000107.1, forward strand.
CCGTTCAACGCGCCGCTGATCCTGTCGATCCGCTCGGTCGCGCCGGCGCTGGCGCTGGGCAACAGCGTCGTGCTCAAGCCGGACCCGCGCACCGCGGTCTGCGGTGGCGTGGCGCTGGCCCGGGTCTTCGAGGAGGCCGGGCTGCCGGCCGGGGTGCTGCACGTGCTGCCCGGCCGGCCGGACGTGGGCGCCGCGCTGGTCGAGGACGAGCACGTCCGCGTCATCTCGTTCACCGGGTCGACCGCCGCGGGCCGCGCGGTCGGCGAGTCCGCCGGCCGCCACCTCAAGCGCGCGCACCTGGAGCTGGGCGGCAACTCGGCGCTGATCGTGCTCGACGACGCCGACCTGGAGCAGGCGATGAGCGCCGCCGCGTGGGGCTCGTTCTTCCACCAGGGCCAGATCTGCATGACCACCGGGCGGCACCTGGTGCACGCCTCGCTCTACGACGAGTACGTGGAGCGCCTCGCGGACAAGGCGAACCACCTGCCGGTGGGCAACCCGTTCACCGATCAGGTCGCGCTCGGCCCGATCATCGACGAGCGGCAGCGCGACAAGATCCACGGCCTGGTGACGTCCAGTGTGGACGCCGGGGCGAAGATCGCCGCGGGCGGCACGTACGAGAACCTCTTCTACCGCGCCACCGTGCTCGCCGGGGCGGGCCCGTCGGTGCCGGCCTACGACCAGGAGGTGTTCGGCCCGGTCGCGCCGGTCGCCAAGTTCGCCACCCTGGACGAGGCGGCGAAGCTCGCGTCGGAGAGCGAGTACGGGCTGTCGCTGGGCATCATCACCTCCGACGTGGCGAAGGGTCTGGCGCTGGCCGACCGGATCCCGACCGGCATCGCGCACATCAACGACCAGACGGTCAACGACGAGGCGCTGGCCCCGTTCGGCGGCGTGTTCGACTCCGGCACCGGCTCGCGCTTCGGCGGGCCGGCGGCGAACATCGAGGCGTTCACCGAGACCCGCTGGGTCACGATGCGCGGCGACGTCGCCGGCTACCCCTTCTGACCGGGCGGGCGGGGGCGCGCCGGGCGCCCCCGCTCAGCCGACGATCCCGTCCACGAAGCACCAGCGCCAGTTCTCGCCGGGCTCGTAGCTGCGGATCACCGGGTGCCGGGTGTCGTGGAAGTGCTGGGTGGCGTGCTTGCGCGGCGAGGAGTCGCAGCAGCCCACGTGCCCGCACTCCAGGCACAGCCGCAGGTGCACCCACGACGAGCCCTCGCGCAGGCAGTCGACGCAGCCCTGCGCGTCGGTCTCCGGCGCGCCGGCCTGCTCCAGGTGGTCGCAGGTGCCCGCGGTGGCCGCGGGGGTGTCCAGTTCACGTTCCATGCCCGGCTCCTCCTCGGGTCGCTCCAGCAGCGACTCCTCGATGTCCAGCCCCTCCATCACGCGCCGGAGCACCTCGTCGTCGGCGGTGCCCCGGTCCCGCGCGGTGAGCAGGACGTCCCGCTCGGCCGCCAGCATCTCGGCACGCAGCCGACGGTACGCGTCGCTGGGGGTCTCCTCCACCGCGCTGAGCCGGCCGAGGTTCTCCCACGCCGAGTCCGACCGGTAGGACTGCTTGTCCCGCAACCGGTCGATGACCTCCGGCGGGTCGGCCGGGCGGCGGATCTCCTCCAGCCGCGCCAGGCCCGCGGACGTCATGTCGTGCAGCAGCGCGGCCTCCTGCAACGCGTCCTCCGCCGGGTTGGGCGGTGGCAGGCTCAGGCGGCGCACCAGGCCGGGCAGGGTCATGCCGTGCAGCAGCAGCGTTCCGGCGACCACGACGAACGCGGCCAGCACCAGCACCGCCCGCTGCGGGGTGTCGTCGGGGAGCACGAACGCGGCCGCGAGGGTGACCACACCGCGCATGCCCGCCCACGAGATCACCGCGAAGTAGGACCACGGGGTCCGTTCACCCGGCCGCGCGCGGGCCACCAGCCCGTAGCCGAACACCCACACGATCCGGGCCAGGATCGTCGCCGCGAGCACCCCGGCGCAGATCAGCGCCAGCGACCAGGCCGGCAGCCGGGAGTCGCCGACCTCCTCGACGATGCGCCGCACCTGCAGCCCGATCAGCAGGAAGACCACGTTCTCCAGCAGGAACTGGACGGTGCGCCAGTTCAGCCTGCTGGCCAGCCGCGACGGCCCGGACAGCAGCTTGGGCGTCTGGTGCCCGACGATCAGCCCGGCCACCACGACCGCGACGACGCCGGAGCCGTGGATCGCCTCGGCGGGCAGGTAGGCCAGGAACGGGATCACCAGCGACCACGCGGTGTCCATCACCGGGTCGGTGAGGCGGCGGCGCAGCGTGCTCGCGCCCCACCCGATCAGCGCGCCGACCGCGCCTCCCCCGCCGGCGGCGAGCAGGAAATCGCCGCCGACCTCCCAGATGCTGACCGCCCCGGCGATCGCGGCGATGGCGGTGCGCAGGGACACCAGCGCGGCCGCGTCGTTGAGCAGGCTCTCGCCCTCCAGGATCCGCACGATCCGCCGCGGCATGCCGACCCGGCGCGCCACGGCGGTGGCGGCCACCGCGTCCGGCGGCGCGACGACCGCGCCGAGCGCGAACCCGGCGGCCAGCGGGATGCCCGGCACGATGAGCCACACCACCCAGCCGACCACCAGCGTGGTGAACACGACGAGCCCGACCGACAGCGCCGCGATCGGCACGCGGTTGGCCCGGAAGTCGTACAGCGGGGTGCGGATCGCGGTCGCGTAGAGCAGCGGGGGCAGCAGCCCGATCAGGACGACCTCGGGGTCGAGGTGGTAGTCCGGCACGCCCGGGACGAACGAGGCGAGGACGCCGATCGCCACCAGGCACAGCGGCGGGGACCAGTTGAGGCGCTGCGCGATACCGGTGACGAGGAGCACGACGGCCACCAGCGCGGCCAGTTCGACGGCGACGATCATCGGGATCGGGCCGGCAGCGTCTCACCGGCCAGCGGCGCGGCGATCTCGTAGAGGCGGGTGGTGGCGCGCCAGAAGTGGCTGCGGCCGACGACCCGGCGGCGGGCGTACCCGCGGCTTTCCAGGGTGTAGACGATCGAGGCGCAGGTGGCGAGCGGGATCTCGGTCGCCCGCGCCAGCGCGGTGAGGGTGAGGCCCTCACCGGCCTCGACGAGGGTCTCCAGCACGGTCAGCGTGCGGTCGACCGAGGGGGATGCCGGTCTGTCCGACGCCATGCGCGGTGCCTCTCGGGGTGATCTTCTCGGATCTCGATGATAGTCACCCCCGTCCGGACGCGTGAAGATGCGCCCAGGCGCGGCGTTCCGCGGCGAGGAACTCGGCGAACGTCCACGGGCGCCGTCCCGTGACGTGCTCGACGGTGTGGCTGGTGACCGCCACCTCGCCCGTCGCGATCGCCGCGTAGGAGCCGACCCAGCCGTCGATCTCCCAGTCCTGCGCGCCCGCCCGCGACGCGCGTGCCTCCTCCAGGGTCTCGGCGTGGTAGGTGATCTCCCGCCCGGTGGCCTTGCTCAGCAACGCCGCGGTCTCGTGCAGGTCGATCGCCTCCGGGCCGGTCACGTCGTAGACCTGGCCGGCGTGCCCGTCGTCGAGCAGGCATTCCACCGCCAGCCGCGCCACGTCCTGCCGCGCCACCCACGCCAGCCGCCCGTCACCGGCCGGGCCGCGCAGCACCCCGTCGGCGCCGACGAAGTGCGGCGCGACGTCCGCGTAGAGCGTGTTGCGCAGGGCCGTCAGCCGCAGCCCGGACTCCCGGATCAGCCGCTCGGTCTCGGCGTGCTCGCGGGCGAAGGTGAACGTCGCCAGCGGGGCCGCGCCGAGGAACGAGGTGTAGACCACCCGGTCGACCCCGGCCTCGGCGGCGGCGCGGACCGCGTTGCGGTGCAGGTCCATCCGCTCGGGACCTTCGTGGCCGGACACCAGGAACAGCGTCGACACGCCGGCCAGCGCGTCGCGGAACCCGGTGGCGTCCGCGTAGTCCGCCGCGACGACCTCGGCGCCCGCGATCCGGGGCGCCCGCGCGGGGTTCCGCACGCACAGCCGCTGCGCGACACCCCGTTCGGCGAGCAGCGCGGCGACCCGCGAACCCAGCTGCCCGGTGGCCCCGGTGACCGCGATCCTGCCCATGGTCCTCCCTCTACGTGCCGGTACCCGGCAGGATACGTTCGGCGACCGGCCGCGCCAGTGCGCGGTTCACCGCCGCCGGCACCTGGGCCGGGTCGGTGAGGACGGCCGCCACGTGGGCGTCCGGCCGGATCACCCAGATCTCGCCGGGCCGTGCGGCCAGCGCTTCGGCGAGCACCCCGGTCACGTCGATCTCGGACAGGCGCAGCAGCCGCACCGGGGCCGCGGTGTCCACGGACGGTTCCAGGTCCACCCCGTCGACGGTCAGCAGCAGGACGCCGTCGCGGGCCAGCTCGCGGAACCGGCCGCAGGCGGACCCGGTCACCGACACCGGCACGTCCGGCACCAGGATCCCCGGCCCGGCCGGCGGCACCTCCCCGCGCGGCGGGCGGCCGGCGAACGGCCGCGACTCCGCCGGGGTGGTCAGCGGCGACTCCACGTACCAGAACGGCTCGGCCAGGCGCCCGGAGTCCACCTGTGCCCGCATCGCCGGGTCGGTGGCCGCGGCCTCCAGGACCTCGCACCGCCGCCGGTGCTGCTCGGCGGTCTGCGGCACCAGGAAGTCCATCGTGGCCGTGGTGACCGCGATGTTCTCCAGCGCCGCCGCGTGCCGTTCGTCGTGATAGGACTCCAGCAGCTCCTTGCCCGCCCAGCCGTGCAGCACGAAGGCGAGCTTCCACGCGGCGTTCTCGGCGTCGCCGACCCCGGAGTTGAGGCCGCGCGCGCCGAACGGCGACACCAGGTGCGCGCAGTCCCCGGCGAGCAGGACGCGGCCCACGCGCATCCGGTCCGCCACTCGCGAATGGAAGCGGTACACCGACTTCCACACGATCTCGTAGGGCTGATCGCCGATGATCGCGCGGATCCGCTCGTCGAGCGCGCCACTGGCTTCCTCGGCGGCCAGGTCGTAGTCGCCGGGGACCTGCCAGTCGATGCGGAACGTCGAGCCGGGGCACGGGTGGATCAGCACCTGGCGGCCCGGGTTCCACTCCGGGTCGAAGTAGAACCGCCGCTCCTGCGCCCAGCCGGGCAGGTCGGCCCGGATGTCGCAGATGAGGAACCGGTCGTCGAAGGAGTGCCCGCCGAAGCCGACGCCGAGCATCCGGCGGATGTCCTCGCCCCGGGCCCCGGCACACGCCACGGCGTAGTCGGCGCGCAGGTCCGCGTGCCCCTCGACGGCGAGCGTGACCCCGTCGCCGTCCTGGGCGATGCCGGTGACCCGGTGGCCCCAGCGCACGTCGATCAGGGGCTCGGCGGCGATCCGCTCGTCCAGGATCTCCTCGGTGCGGGCCTGGGAGACGTTGACGAACGGCGGGAACGCCGAGCGGCCCGGATCGGCCATCGAATAGGCGAACAGCTCACGGTCCCGGTGGAAGGTGCGGGCGGTGGTCCAGGTGACGCCCTCGGCGGCGATCCGCCGCCCGGCGCCCACGGCCTCCCACACGTCGAGCACGTCGCGCTGCTGGCAGATCGCCTTGGAGCCGACCAGGTCGCGCTCGGCGCGCCCGGCGAGCAGCAGCACCGGCACGCCCCACCGGGCCAGCAGCAGCGCGGTCGTCTGGCCGACCGGGCCGTTGCCGATCACCGCGACCCTGCGGTCTGTCGTCGTGGTCATCGTTCAGCCCTGCAGCTGGTCCCAGACCTCGCGGTCCCGCTGCGCGGTCCAGATGACCGGGCGTTCGATGCCGGACAGCTCGTCCCACAGGCGGGAGACGTCGAAGGGCAGGCAGTGCTCGAAGATCGGCCAGTGCCCGTACCGCGGGGCCAGCGCGGCGTGGGTGCGCTCGAAGGCCTCCTTGAGGGTGCCGCCGGCCCGCTGCACCGCGCCGACCTCGCGGATCATCACGTCCAGGAAGCCGCGGGTCTGCTCGATCGCCGCGTCGACGGCGTCCCGGCCGCGGCTGACCGCGCCGCGGCCGCCGATCAGCGCCTCCGCGCCGAACGCCTTGACCCGGTCCAGCGTCGCCGAGGCCCAGTCGCGGTGGAACGCGTCGCCGGTGTAGAGCGCGGCCTCGGCCTCGACGAGGTCGCCGGCGAACAGGATCTTCTGGCGGGGCAGCCAGGCCACGATGTCGCCCTCGGTGTGCCCGCGGCCGCAGTACTGCAGCACCAGGTCGCCGCGGTCGCCGCCGAGGTCGATGGTGAGCCGGTCGGAGAAGGTCAGGGTGGGCCAGGTCAGGCCGGGCACGGAGTCGGCGCCCTTGGCCAGCCGCGGCATGCGGCCGAACTCGCTCTCCCAGTCCTCCTTGCCGCGCTCGGCGACCAGGGCGCGGGTGTTCTCGTGCGCCACGATGACCTCGGCGTCGAACGCGGACGCGCCGAGCACGCGCACGGCGTGGTAGTGGGACAGCACGAGGTACCGGACCGGCTTGTCGGTGTGCTCCCGCAGCTTCGCCAGCCACTCCCCGGCCGCGACCGGCGTGGCCAGTGCCTCGAAGCAGACGAGGAAGTCCTCGCCCTCGATGGCGCCGACGTTCGGGTCGCCTTCCGCGGTGAGCGCGTAGACGCCGTCGTCGAGCACCTCCAGGGTCTGCTCCTTCTCCGTCAGGTCGCCGGACGAGGCGAACGACTTCTGAGCCACCCTGCACCTCCTTTGATCAAACCTTTGACTATTCGACGGCAGTCAGGGTAACCCGGGTCACCCCGCAAGGGAAGACTACTTCCGAAACGCGACGTTGTTCGGATGAGCGGCGCGCGGGGGCCTAGCCTGGGGCGCATGACCGCAGAACCGGCTGCCCCCGACGAGCTGGACTACCTGACGTTCGTGGACTACGCGATCGCGAAGACGACCGCCGAACTGCCCGCGGTCGACGCCACCGCGATGCGCCTCGGACTGACGCTGCACCGCCTGACCAGCGCACTCGTCTACGACTGGGAGTCCACGGTGCACCGGCCGCGCGGGTGGAGCTGGGGCGGCTTCCGGGTGCTGTTCGTCCTGTGGCTGGCCGGCCCGATGGAGGCCAAGCGGGTGGCGCAGCTGTCCGGGATGAGCCGGGCGGCGGTGTCGGCCCTGGTCAACACGCTGGAGCGGGACGGGCTGGTGTCGCGCAAGCAGGCCGAGCACGACCGGCGCGCGGTGCTGCTCAACCTCACCGACGCCGGCCACGAGGCGATCACCAGCGCGTACGAAGCCCACAACGCCCGCGAGCAGGCGTGGGCCAACGCGCTGACCAAGCCCGAGCAGACCATCCTGATCGGGTTGCTGGAAAAGCTCACGACCAGTTCCGCGGCACTCGACGCGAAGCGCCGCTTCTAGGAACCGGCCCCTTGATCGGCGTGGCGCAGGTCACTACACTGCCACGCCGCAATCGTCAAAACTTTGACTGCTTCAGGCGGCCGGGAGGACCGCTTCGATCGCCTCGACGACCTCCGGGGCCTCCGGGTCGGTCCGCGGCCGGAACCGGGCCACCACCTTGCCGTCCGGGTCGACGAGGAACTTCTCGAAGTTCCACTGCACGTCCCCGCTCTCGCCGTCGGCGTCCGGCGTCTCCACCAGCTCGGCGTACACCGGGTGCCGACCGGCGCCGTTGACCTCGATCTTTTCGAACATCGGGAACGTGACGCCGTAGGTCGCCGAGCAGAAGGTGGCGATCTCCTCGGCGCTGCCCGGCTCCTGGCCGGCGAACTGGTTGCACGGGAAGCCCACGACGGAGAAACCCCGGTCGCCGTAGCGTTCCTGCAGCCGCTCCAGCGCCGCGTACTGCGGCGTCAGGCCGCACTGGGAGGCGACGTTCACGACGAGCAGGGCTTTGCGCCCCAGTCCGCCGAGGGTCGCGGGTTCGCCGGCGAGCGTGCGCAGCTCGATGTCTGCCAGGGCCATGGAGATCCTCCGCGATGATCGGTAGCTACCACCCCTGGCAACGCCGGCCCGGCCGCGCCGTTCCCCATCCGACGCCGACCGTGACCAGCGTTACACCCGATCAGCCCAGTCGTTGCGCCGGAACCGGCGTGATTCCCTCCGCCGGTTTCAGCCCGAGCGCGTCCAGCAGCAGCGCGCAGTCCTCGGCGTCAGCCGCCGCGGACGCGACCGCGCGCACCGCGCGCCGGCGCTGCGCCGCGATCATCTCGGTGTCCTCGGCCGACGTGACCGGGACGTTGAAGTCGGCGACCTCCCGCAAGTGGTCTCGCATGTCCATCCCCTGTCTGCACGTGATCCGTGTAGGGCGGCGGCACCCGGGGTAGCCGGGGGACCGGAGAAAGGAGCGGTTGATGAACTACTCCCCGGACCCGGTGCGTGCCGAGGGCCCGGCCGCCGTAACCGAAGGTACCCCGGACGGGCCGACCGTGCTGGTGCTCGATCCGACCGGCCTGGCCAAGCACGAGGGCCTGCCGGCGACCTGGCGGGACAAGACCGACCGGTGGCGGATCGTGTGGTGCCGGCTGCCCTCCGACGGCGGGCTGACCCAGGCCGACGACCTGCTGTCCGACCCGCCCGGTGAAGCGGTGCACGTGGTGGCGAGCGCGCCGTTCGCCGACGGGGCCCTGCGCCTGGCGGAGAAGCACGCCCGCGCGCTGCGCTCGGTGCTGCTGGTCGACCCGGCCGCGGACCAGTTCGTGCCGCCGGGCGACGGCGAGATCGCCGACCGGCACTGGGTGGACGACCACCGGGAGCGGATCGACGCGCTCGCGCAGTCCGGCGTGCACGTGCGGGTGGTGGCGCACAGCACCGGCGGCGCCGACGACCGGATCCCCGCGCCGCTGCCGCTGGGCCACCCCGACGTGGTCGCGGGTGTCGAGCAGGCGATCGCCGAACTCGAAAAGACCCACTGACACGAGGAGGGATGGGCGTGACCGAGCCCGACGAGGAGTCCGTCCGCGAGGCGCTGGAGCGGGAGTCGCCGCTGCCGCCCGACCCCGAGGCCCCCGTGGCCGACGCGCTGGCCCAGCGGCAGAACGTGAACGCCCCGCGGCAGACCGGCCCGGAGCCGGGCCTGCCGCCCGAGGCGGACGCCGGCGACGTGGCCGAGCAGCAGCAGGAAGTGGAGTTCGAGACCGACGAGGAGGCGCTGCGTGGCTGACCCCGCCCGGATCGTGATCCTCGGCGGTGGTTACGTCGGCGCCACGACCGCCCGGCAGCTGCGCAAGCGGCTCACCGCCGAGGAGGCCCAGCTGACCGTGGTCGACCCGCGGTCGTACATGACCTACCAGCCGTTCCTGGCCGAGGCCGCGGCCGGTTCCGTCGAGCCGCGGCACGTGGTCGTGCCGCTGCGCGAGGTGCTGCCGGGCTGCACGGTGATGGCCGCGGAGGCGACCGGCGTCGACACGACGTCGAAGTCGGTCACGCTGCGCGTCGCCGACGGGCACGTCGAGCGGCTCGGCTACGACATCCTCGTGGTCGCGCCCGGCTCGGTGTCCAAGACGCTGCCGATTCCCGGGCTCGCCGAGCACGGCATCGGGTTCAAGACCCTGGAGGAGGCCGTCTACCTGCGCAACCACGTGCTGTCCCGGCTCGACATCGCGTCCAGCACGAGGGACCGGGAGCTGCGGCGCAAGCTGCTGACGTTCGTGTTCGTCGGCGGCGGCTACGCGGGCATCGAGGCGATGGCCGAACTGGAGGACATGACCCGGCACGCGCTGCCCGCCTACGGCCTGGACCGGTCGGAGCTGCGGTGGGTGCTGGTGGAGGCGGCCGACCGGATCATGCCGGAGGTCAGCTCGTCGCTGGCGAGCTACACGCTGGAGGTGCTGACCAAGCGCGGCTTCGAGGCGCACCTGGGCACGACGCTCAAGTCGTGCGAGGACTGCCACGTCGTACTGGGCGACGACACCGAGTTCGACGCCGGCACGATCGTGTGGACCGCGGGCGTCAAGCCGAGCCCGATGCTCGCCGACACCGACCTGCCGCTGAACCCGCGCGGCCGGGTCTGCTGCGCCACGACGCTGGAGGTGGACGGCACGCCGGGCGTGTTCTCGGCCGGGGACGCCGCCGCGGTGCCGGACGTGACCAGCAAGGAGCCGGGCGCGGTGTGCGCGCCGTCGGCGCAGCACGCCTCGCGGCAGGCGGTGGTGCTGGCGAAGAACATCGTCGCCACGCTGCGCGGCGGGCCGCTGGAGGGCTACCGGCACTCCTACGCCGGATCGGTCGCGAGCCTGGGCCTGTACCAGGGCGTCGCGCAGATCTACGGCGTGAAGCTGCGTGGCTGGCCGGCGTGGGCGCTGCACCGCGCCTACCACCTGATGACGATGCCGACCGCGCACCGCAAGACGCGGATCGCCGCGGACTGGCTGATCTCACTGCCGTTCGGGCGCCAGGTGGTGGCGACCGGCGAGCAGCACCACCCGCGGGAGCAGTTCGTGCGGGCCAGCCGGAGGTAGCGGTGGGGTTCCCGGTCGCCCGCAAGCTGATCGACAGCCACCTGGTGTCCGGTGAGCCGGTGCCGGGTCGCGAGATCGGGCTGCGGGTCGACCAGACCCTCACCCAGGACGCCACCGGCACGCTGGTGATGCAGGAGCTGGAGGCGCTGGGGCTGGGCCGGGCGCGCACCGAGGTGAGCGTCCAGTACGTCGACCACAACCTGCTGCAGGCGGACGAGAAGAACGCCGAGGACCACGCGTTCCTGCGCTCGGCGTGCCGCCGGTTCGGGCTGTGGTATTCCAAGCCGGGCAACGGGGTTTCGCACCCGACGCACATGGCGCGGTTCGGGGTGCCGGGGCGCACGATGGTCGGGTCCGACTCGCACACGTGCGCCGCCGGGTCGCTCGGCATGCTCGCGATCGGGGTCGGCGGGCTGGAGGTCGCGATGGCGATCGCCGGGGAGCCGCTGTACCTGCGGATGCCGGAGATCTGGGGGGTGCGGCTGACCGGGTCGATGCCGGAGTGGGTGTCGGCCAAGGACGTGATCCTGGAGATGCTGCGCCGGCACGGCGTCACGGGCGGGCTGAACCGGATCGTGGAGTACCACGGGCCGGGGCTGGCGTCGTTGTCGGCGATGGACCGGCACGTGATCGCGAACATGGGCGCCGAACTCGGGGCCACGACGACGGTGTTCCCCGCCGACGAGGCGGTGCGTGATTTCTTGCGGGCACAGGACCGGGCTTCGGATTTCGAGGAGCTCGTCGCCGATCCGGACGCGGTGTACGACCTGTCCGACGAGATCGATCTGTCTGCTTTGGAGCCGCTGATCGCGTGCCCGTCGTCGCCGGACGACGTGGTGCCGGTGCGGGAGGTGGCCGGCACCGAGGTGCGGCAGGTGGTGATCGGCTCGTCGGCCAACCCCGGGCTGCGGGACTTCGCCGTGGCGGCGGCGATGGTGCGGGGGCGGCAGACCCATGATGCGGTGAGCTTCGACGTGAACCCGTCGTCGCGGGAGATCCTCGCGGATCTGACGAAGATGGGCGCGACGCTGGACCTGGTGTCCGCGGGCGCGCGGCTGCACCAGGCGGGGTGCCTGGGGTGCATCGGGATGGGGCAGGCGCCTGCGGCCGGGCAGAACTCGCTGCGCACGTTCCCGCGGAACTTCCCCGGCCGGTCCGGGACGCGGGAGGACCGGGTGTGGCTGTGCTCGCCGGAGACCGCGACGGCGGCCGCGCTGACCGGGGTGATCACCGATCCGCGGGAGCTGGCGATGGCCTGTCCGGTGGTCGAGCTCCCGGAGCGCGCGACCGTGAACACGGCGATGCTGGTGCCGCCGCTGCCGCCGGAGCGGGCCGTGCGGGAGGAGCTGGTCAAGGGACCGAACATTTCGGCGCTGCCGGATTTCCCGCCCCTGCCGGACGACGTCGAGGGCGCCGTGTTGCTGAAGGTGGGCGACAACATCTCGACGGACGAGATCTCCCCCGCCGGTGCCGCGGCCCTGCCGTTCCGCTCGAACATCCCGAAGCTGGCCGGCTTCACGTTCACCCGCGTCGACGAGACCTACCCGTCGCGGGCCCGCGAGACGGAGGGCGGGCATTTCGTCGTCGGCGGGGAGAACTACGGGCAGGGGTCGTCGCGGGAGCACGCCGCCATCACGCCGCGGCATCTCGGTGTGGTGGCGGTGATCGCCAAGTCGTTCGCGCGGATCCACTGGCAGAACCTCGCCAACTTCGGCATCCTGGCGCTGGAGTTCACCGACCCGGCCGACTACGACCGCGTCGAGCAGGGGCACGTCCTCGCGCTGCGGGCGTTGCGTTCGCAACTGCCCGAGGGCGAGGAGATCACGGCCACGGACACCACCACGGGCACGGACATCCCGCTCCGGCACCGCCTCTCGCGACGCCAGGTGGAAGCGGTCCTGGCAGGCGGCCGGATCCCACTGCTGGCCCGGCGGTGAACCGGACCACGCGCAACCATCGGCTCATGCCCGTCCGAGGCTGATCTTCAGTTGTCCTCATCCAAGCGGGTACCTCCGTTGTGGATCGGGCGGTCAGCGGAGCCAGGATCGCGGCGTCGGGGCGAGGCGGAGGCGGTCGGGGGGCCGTGATGATCGTTCGGTCAGCGCGGGTGGGAGCGGGAGCCGCTCGTGGCCGGGCGGCAACCGGGTCAGCCAGGCGAAAACCTGTTCGCCCTCCCGGATCGGCAGGCGTGGGTAGTCGTTGCGGCGCAAGGAAGTCCGGAAGGACGCGAGCGGTGGTGTGCCCGCTTCCGCGAGTGCGGGCGTGATCTCCTGCCGGAAGACGTCCGGAAACTCCGCCGGATCGTCCGGGTAGGCCACGACGATCTCGAACAGCCCGGATGCCGCCGCCACGGGCGCCGCACCTCCGACACCGGAACCCGCCACCACGCCAGGCGGCCCCGCACCTCCCCCACCAGAACCCACCACCACGCCACGCGGCCCCGCATCTCC
>NZ_PQHW01000108.1 GCF_003385215.1 Amycolatopsis thermalba
GTGTCCTGGATCGAGACGAAGTACCACCGCAAACGCCGCCAACGCGCCCTGGGCAAGCTCACCCCAGCCGAGTTTGAGACCATCTACACGCCCGCAACAGCGGCCTGAAAACAGTCAGCCCCGGTGTCAACCGAAGTCTGGGCAGACCCCCCGAGGCAGTCGAGGTTCTGACTTCCGCCCTCGACAGGTTGGACCTGAGGTTCGTCCGAGCCGAAGCGGGCCTGCGCGTCGACCTCAGCATCGGCCTGTTTTATGAGGACGAACTCGAGGAGGCTGCTCGGCACTTAGAAAAAGCCACTCTCCTGGCGGAGAGCATCGGCTCAATCCGCCAAATTCGCCGGATCCAAGAGTTTCAGCTGTCCCTCGGCCCCAGCGCGCCCGCCGCAGAACCTTAGTGGGATGTGTGCCTGTCGATCAGTTCGGCGAACAGTTGCCAGCTCAGTGCCTCTCCGCGCTGACAGCCCCACCTTCATCCCCAGAGCGCTGAGGGAACAACAAGTTGCCGCAACGCGGCCTGAGCGGCATGAAAACCGCACATTCCGTGTGCCCCCGGTCCCGGCGGAGTGGACGCTGAGCAAAGGTACATCCCGCGTACGCCGGTCTCGTAAGGGTGCCAGCCAGCGCCCGGCCCCAGCACCAACTGCCGCACATCCTTGCGTCCCCCGATGATGTCCCCGCCCACGTAATTGCGGTTGTACCTCGACATCTCGGTGGTGCTGCGAACTGCGAGACCAATCACGCGCTCCCGGAAGCCGGGAGCGAATCGCTCGATCTGGGCCATGATGAGTGGAGTGGCGTCGCCCTCGTAACCAGCTGGGACGTGCGCATATGTCCACACAGGGTGGACATCATGTGTCGAGCGCGCCGGGTCAGCGAGGTACTGCTGACCAACCAGAACAAACGGACGATCGGGCATGCGACCGGCGGAAACTATCCGTTCGGTGGCCGCGATTTCCGCGAAGCAGCCACCCAGATGTACCGTGCCAGCTCGGCGGGCTTCTCGTGCCCGCCACGGCACACCGCCCTGGACCGCGAAGTCGACCTTGAACGTCCCCGGTGCGTGCCGGAACCGCCGGTACGCTTGCTCGAGGCGGGAGGGTTGCCGGCCGATGAGGATGTCTGCCACTGCGGAGGGTGCGAGGTCGAACAGGGTCACGTCAGCGGTTGGCAGGTCCGCGAAGCGCAGCACCGGAACGCCGGTCTCGATGATACCGCCGAGTTCCTGCAGCAGCGCTGCCATCGCATCGGTGATGGCCCGGGAGCCCCCGGCCGCGACCGGCCAGCCATGCCGATGCCCCGCAGTGATGATGCCCATACCGACAGCAGCAGAGAAAGGCAGGTGCAGTGGCCGGAACATGTGCGCCGCAACGCCGCCGAACAGCGCGCGGGCGGCTTTAGTGGTGAACAAACGTGCCAAAACGCTACCCGGCAGCGCGGCGGGTATGCCGAATCGGGCCAGTTGGATGGGGTGTCGAGGCAGCCGCAGCAGCGGACCGGTGATGTCGGCGGCCAACTCGTCGAACCCCTCGGCAGGGCGGCCGAAAAGCAGCCGCCAGCGCCCTCCGTCGTTCCCGAGCCCGGCGGCGGTCCGGTCAATACCGCGATACAGGGTGGCCGCGGTGCCGTCGTCCAACGGATGGGCACAGTCGATCTCCGGCCACCGCCATTCAAGGCCGTACCGGGTCAATCCGGCGGCCAGGATAAACGGCGAGCCCGCAGCCACGGGGTGGAACGCTGAGCAATGGTCATGACAAAGCCCGGGCAGGATCACCTCGCCCGACCGGGTGCCGCCGCCGATCTCGTCGGCGGCTTCCAGCACGGTGACTGTCACCCCAGCCTGAGCGAGTGTGACAGCGGCGGCCAGGCCATTTGGGCCAGCCCCAACGACAATGGCAGTACTCATAGTAGAGCGAGCAGTTCACGCATGTCGTCGTAGCTCGCAGGGATCTTCGCAAACCGGCCCATTCGGTGTCGCTCCAGCCGAGCAGCGCCTACGTGCAGAGCCTGGTAAACCGTCGCCCGCCAGCGTGCCTCCGACGTCGCATCAACCCGACCGTAAGCCGTCCAGAATGCGTCCTGCGCCTCCGGTGGCTTTTTGGTGACCAGCGAGAGTCCCCAGTCGGCCGCGGGATCACCCCACGATGCGCGGTCGTGGTCCAGCACACCAACAATGGTGGGTTCCGGCGTGTCCGCTGCCAGCATGACGTTGGACGTCCACAGGTCGCCGTGCAGCAGGCGAGGTTCCTTAATATCGTCGAGCACTTCCCTACCAGTCCAAACGGAGGTCATGACCCGCTGCACGTCGGCAGCGTCCAGACCGACGTCCATAAGATCGGCGACAATGTCCTCGAAGTTCGCGAGGACCGCCTCGCTCCAAGTAGCAAAACCTGGCCCGGAGACAGGGCCGAATCGCTCGCCGCGAACCTCATGAATCCGGGCAGTAAGTGTGCCAAGCTGCCGATAGAAGGCCTGCCAGGCGGAACGCGGATATCTCTTCAACCCATCGAGCCCAGGCACCCCATCCAGACGCGTCTGCCAGATGTAGTCGCGCCCACTCAACTCACCCGTCCAATCGGCAAACAAGGTGCGAGGCATCATCGTCGAGATAGGTGCGAAGTACGGCAGGGCGGCGTATTCGTTGCGCATCAGGAATCGTTCAAAGCGTGTCTGGCGAGCGGGTTCCGGCGCCACGCGCAGGATGACCGCACCCAACTCGATCACCTCCACCGAGTAGGTCGTGTTATAGAGCCCACCCCCGAGTTCACGCACCGACCGCACTTCGCCATGTGTGCCGAACGCGCGCCTGCTCATCTCGGCGATTATCTCCGGCGAGACCGGCTGCTGGAACGCGTCCGGTGGCCGTTCAATCGAGTGAAGCTCCATCCTTGCACGGCTCCTCTGGCTTCTCTGATTTCGGGATCCTGCGGGATAGCACGCATACCTGACACAGCCTAGCGCGCGACAGCGATCTCGATCGCATCCAGTAACGCATCGGCTCGTTCACATGTGGCAGTCTCGTCCGTGCCGATGACGACGAAGTGCCCGATTCGCGCTTTGTTGCTCTGCGGGCAGCGCACCCTGTCGCCGGGCTTCTTGCTGATTGACACGACAGGGACTTCGTCGTCGATCTCAGGGAGGTTCCGCAACGCCACCAGGACACCTTCGGCTGGGGAGAGCAAGTGCCGGACGACGGCACAGCCCTTCCGAGGTGGCGTGGCGTCGGCCGGGTTACCCAGTGCGGCCGTGATGGCCAGCCGCGGGATGCTCACCCCGAGCGCACGTTCGATTAGTACGCTGATGCGGCCACCCCCCATCCGCGCTGCGATCTCCACTACGACGCACTGGCCGTCAGGCCGGACCTTCACTTCGGTGTGCGATACACTATTGCGGATTCCTACAGCCTGAATGGCGCGGTCGGTCGCGGCGAGGATGCCCTTGCGGAGCGGCTCATCGAGGTGGGCCGGCACACTGTGCCCGATCTCTATTCGAAAGCCGCAGGAGGTGGTGGCCTTACGGGTCACGCAAATGTGCCGGGTGTGCCCGTCAGCAGTTACGGACTCAACACTAAATTCGTTGCCCTCGATGTACTCCTGAACCACTATTCGCTGGTCCAACGTAAGATCATAGGCGCCATCCTGGTTTCGTACGCGATCGACAGCTGCGGGCAGCTCATCAAGCGAACCGACCACGGTGACGCCCACTGAGCCAGCGTTCTCTGCTGGTTTCACCACCATGGGCAGGTTCAGCTGTCCGCTTTGGACCAGGTCGACGATCTCTGCCTCCCGGTCGACGACAAAGGTCTGCGGGGCGGCAACCCTGAATCGGGCGAACTGCTCGGCCATAGCGATCTTGCTGCGCGCTCCCGCGGCCAGATCGACGTCGTTACTCGGCAACCCGAGGTCGGTGCATAGTCGCGCCACCAGCGGAGTCAGGAAGTCCCGAGCAGTAAGGATGCCCGTGATCCCTCGACGCCAAGCGAACTCCTTGATCTGGTCTTCGACGTCCGGGGCGGAGAAATCCACGACAAGGTCGTCCTCAACCACCGACGGCAACACGTGCGCGCTCGCTCTATGGGAAACGGTGAAGACGCAGTGATCCGATGCCGCTGCGACGGCGATTACCTCCTGGCTATCCACGCTGATCGGGGCGAGCACCGCCAGTCGGTGCGGCGAACTCACGGCCTTAGTCATATGGCCACATCCTCCTGGTGGGCTGGCGACGCCCCCGTCCTCGAAAAGCGGCGGACCGACGGGACGCCAATGAGCAAGCACAGACCGCCGCAAAGCGATAGCACCCCGCCGAGCACAACTGCGGCCTCGGCACCGAATACTGAACCGGTGATTCCGGCGCGAAAGTTTCCCAGAGCTGGGCCGGCGACGCCGATCGACTGGGCCGCCGCGTTCACTCGGCCCAGGTACTCGCGTCCCGAGGAAAGCTGCACGATAATTCCCTTGCATAGCACGGTGACCGTGTCCGCTGCCCCGGCCATGAGCAGCAACGCCAGCACCGTCCACAAAGAGCTGAGGAGCCCGGCGGCAGCCAGCGCGCAACCCCACACCATGACCGTGAGCAACATCAGCAATCCGGTCCGATCGAACCGGGTTGCCCAACCAGAGATCAGGCTGGATAGAAAACCGCCCAATGCCATCGTGGAGATCAGGTATGCGAGTGTGGCCGGGTCCCCGCCGAAGCGGTCTTCGTTGAGCTCTGGCAGCAAGGCATTAGGGTAAGCCAGCACCATCCCGCAGAGGTCCGCCAACAAGCAGCCGACGAGAACCGGTTTGCCCGTGATGTGGCGGACGCCGTCCACCATCAGCGTGAATCCCGGCCGTTTCTTCTCTACCGCCGTCAGCGTGGGCAGCCGGAACACGCCGTACAGCGATGCGATGTAGCTCAAGGTGTCGAGCGCGTAGCAGGTGGTCAACCCGAACCAGGCAGTGAGCCAGCCGGCCATTGTGGGGCCAGCGAACACCGACCACTGGCTAGCGACCTGGTTCAGCGCGACCCCGGCTGGCACTTGGTCCGCAGTGAGCAGCGATGGGATGAAGGTGGCGCGAGCCGGGCCGGAGACAGAGGACAGTACCGCCTTGACCGCAGAGATCAGGTATATGAGCCAAATGCTGCTCCAGTGGACTGCGGATTGCACAGTCAGCGCGAACGAGCCGGCGATTAGCCCAAGTCCACTGACAAGCACAAGCCGCCGCCGGTTTGCGCAGTCGGCCAGCGCGCCGCCGAAAAACGCGGATAGGATCCGCGGCACGCCGATTGCTAAACCGGTCCCGCCCACGGCGGCAGGCGAGTGTGTCAAGTCCCAGCTCTGCAACAGCACCGCATACGAGCTCAGCTGGCCTCCGACAGCGGAGACAGAACTGCCGACCCACAACCGAGCAAAGGCACGATTGCTTCGCAGCGGGCTGAGGTCGATGAAGGCTGTCCTTTTGCGCAAGGGGAACACCTAGCAGGTGAGCGCGGCCGCGACCGCAGCGCGCACCGAGTGCAGGTGGGCGGCAGTGGCGGTACGGTCGGTAACCACCTCGACCAGTCGAGTCGACCTTCCGGTCAGCGCATCCGCGAGCTCAGCGGCCCGGCTTACCCGCTGGTGCCGCCAGCCGGACATCGCCGCCATGTGCGCAAAGTCGACGGTATGCACCGCGCCGAAGAGCCGGTCCGAGGCGGGCACCCGGGCGTAGGACATTGTCGCGAAGATCCCTCCACCTCCGTTGTTCACCACCACTACGGTGAGATCCGGGCGTGCTTCGTCGGGGCCGATGACCAAGCCGTTCTGATCATGGACCAGGGTAAGGTCGCCAAGCAGCGCGAAGACCCGCCCGCCACCGCGCGCCTGGTGCGCCAGCGCCATGCCCACCGCCGTGGACACGCACCCGTCAATGCCGCTCACCCCCCGGTTACCCACGATCCGTGGGCCGGGTCCGCCTGCCGCGTCGAGATGTCGGATTGGCAGACTCGACCCGGTGAATAGGAGGGCATCGGGGCCTGCCAGAGCGACCAGGTCGCGAGCCAGTCGCAGCTCTGTCAGCTCGTCCCGGTCGAGTGCCTGGTCGAGGGCGCGCCGGGCCACCGTCTCGGCCTTCAACCAGGTCTCCAGCCACGCCGAGGCCCGTGGCGGATGAGGAGGCGCAGGCAGTGAGGGCGTCACGCGCAGAGCCGTGCGCGTTGGGTCAGGCCACCGGGAAGCGGCGGACACCACCAGATTCGGCACCGTCGGGTACAGCGCGAGCAACTGCCGCACCAACCCCACTCGGCCGACGGTGACGATGAACTCGGGCTTGAGCTCGGCCGCTAGCTCCTGCACGGCCAGCAGGTGGGCGTAGGTTGTCACCGCATTCGGGCTGTTTCGCGCGTTGCCGGTCGGCTCCGATAGGACTGGCCAGCCGACGGCCTCGGCGAACGCTACCGCTGCGGGCACGTCCGGCGCACTGTCACCGACGACAAGCAGCCCCCGTTCGGGCGGGTCGTCGAGCTCCGGCACCGGAACCTCAACGGCCGCGGTAGGTCCAACCACGGTCCACGGAGCCCCGCCGGTGCGGCCATCGAGCGGTTCGATCCAGTCGTCGCCCTGCTCGACTGCCACCGGCACCCGGAACGGGATGTTGAGGTGCGCCGGATGTCCCTGTGCGGCGACGGCGAGCCCGCGTGAAACGACCGAGCGCCAGTAGGCGACCATACCGATTCGCATGTCCGGGACGGCCAACTCGGCGTAGAAACCGACCGCCTCACCAAAGAGCTTGCCCTGATCCACGGTCTGGTTCACTCCGGTCCCGCGCAGCTCCGGCGGCCGGTCGGCGCTCAGCACCATCAGCGGCACGCCCGAGTACGCCGCCTCGAGCACCGCCGGATGCAGGTTCGCCACGGCAGTGCCTGACGTGCAGACGACTGCGACGGGCACGCCGGATACCTTGGCCATACCGAGCGCCAGGAACCCGGCGGAGCGCTCGTCGATGCGGACGTGCACTCGGATGCCGGGCTGGCGGTCGAGGGCGATCGCCAACGCGGCTGACCGCGACCCGGGGGCAACTACCGCCTCGCTCATTCCGCCGCGCGCGAGTTCGTCTGCGATCACCCGGGCCAATGCTGTGCCAGGGTCGAGCGGTCGCCGCTCGTGCCGGATGAGAGTCACGGCAGGAACGCTAAGTAGCTCGCGGACGTGAGCAGAGAGAAGGGCACTAGACCGCGCGGTTTGAGGAACGTGAAGATTACGTGCATGCCGACGCCCAGCACGACGAACACGAGGTATGTCGGACGGAACAGGAGCCCGATTGGCACCGTGATCTCCATTGCGATCGTGACTATCGCAGCTACCCTCCAGCGGGCGACATCGACCTCGCTCGCGCCGGCGAACGGCCGCCACGCCCACGCCGGAAGGCAGTACTCCCGGAACTTGACCATATCCTTCGTTCGCTCCGCGACGTGTACCACCTGCGCCAGTGCACGTCCGGAACGGAACTGGGGCGAGCGCAGTTTGATCCATGCCGAGTTCCAGTAGAGATGGATGGTCGTAAGGGCGATCAAGCACTGGGCCCAGGTGTTGGCGGTCGTCTGTGCAGCGCTGAAGTGAAACAGCATTCCACTGTCGCCAGCAAGCATCAGGTAGATCCCGTTGAGGATGAAGAAGACAGGCGTCTTGCGCGGCGGGTCGTACAACAGCTCCAGTACGAACGAGGCGATCACGATGACGATGCACACACGGGTCCAGAAACCGAGAACAATCACAAACGCGGGCAGCACCCGCACGACAGACGACAGCTGGTATGTTTCAGCAACCCACCTACCGACGACCCCTTGTTTGCGCTCCAGGTAGTAACGGTTGAACGTCCCCGGGGCGAAACGTTTCCAGCCCTCATGCCGAAACGTCTCGAAGAACTTGTCGAGGCAACCCAAACCGAATAGTACACGGAAGACCTGGATTCGCCATTCGCTGGTTGTGAAGTCAAAGTTGCGCACGAGTGCTTCGAATATCCACACGGGAGTCCACAATCTCGAGTTCGTATACCTTGCTGTTCCCGTAGAAAGCGCCGCTGCCCTCGACCCTGCCGGACTGACCCAGGTATTCAACCAACACGTCGAAGTCGCGCGGCGGCAACCAAGGCGCGTGTGCAGGCAGATGGTGAAACATCTTCACCGTCTCACGCCGTCCTTCAGCCGTCGCCACGGTAAGGTCCGCGACCACGGCGCAGTGGTTGGAGAACATCGGCCAGCGAAAGAACCCAGTACCCCGGCGACGGTAGCCGTCGCCGATCAGCACAGCGATCAGTAGCAGCGTCAGAACGTTCTGAATCCCAATCACCGGGCTGCCCCGCGGGTCAACCTTTTGTCCAGCGCATGGTGGACCTCATCGCGCCACTCCTCACGGTCGTAGGCCAGCGCGAATACCAGCCCGCGCAGAGTGTCGAACGGTGTCGACAGGATGATCCCGGTTCGAGTGCGCGGGTCGTACAAGCAGCCGAGTTCGTCTGCGACCGCGAGAAATTCGCTGGGCGAGGTGACTCGCCACCGCTTCGGCCAGTGGTACTCGACGACCGACCGCTGAGGCTCCTCCTGGACATCGACCACACGGTGCGCAAGGACGTCCCAGAGGTGAGCCGAACCCGAAACCTGGGAATTGACCTCGGTGAAGATCACCTCGCCGCGCTCGTCCAGCACCGCGTCTGGGCTCATGTAGCCTCGGTAGCCCACCGCGCGGTAGGTCTCGGCGAGTTGACCGGCGCCCACTAGTAATCGGTCGTATACCTGGTCCGGTAGCCCGCGCAGCGGTACGGTCTGATGGCTCAGCCAATGATTGACGTAGTGCAGCGCGCCGCTTTCGGTGAACCTCACGCCGTCGTCGTCGAGGGCGTACTCGGCGAAGATCGTCCGGCCCTGCTTCCGGAACTCCTCGACCACCACGGGGAACCGACCGCCTGCGGACGCCCAGGCCCAGCGTTGCCGCCAGTACTCTTGGACACCGTCCGTCCCGGTCGCCAAGCGGTGCTGGTGCTTGGTGCCAGCGTGCGCGCTCTCAATATCGCCATAGCTGACGACCTCGTTGCCAGAACCTGCACCGTTGTGCGCCTGCTTCACGACGACCGCGTCGGCGTCGGCAAGCAGTCGGGTCATGGCTGCGGCTGCTTCCTCGACATTGCGCACAACCTCACCAGCAGCGATCGGCACACCAGCGGCGGCGGCAAGTGCGCGGAAGTTTGCCTTGCTGTTCACCAGCTCGCCGCCCCCCTGATAGAGGAAGTCATAGCCAGGAAGCCACTTGTGCACGCCCAATGCCCGCGCAAAGCGAGCCACCTGCGCCGACGGCCACAATGGAAATACCTCAGTCACCTCATCGAGATCGACTGCGACCCGTCGAACGAACTCCGGGTCCTCCAACCTGCCAAGATCCAGCAGGTGATGCCCGGACGGGCCCGATGGCGGTACGTGCACGCGTAGAGTCGCCGAATCTACGCCGGTCAGCGTCGTGACGTAGGCGAGGAATTCCGCGTCCGGGTAGTCAGGCAGGACGACAAGGTCACCGGCCCGCGCGAACCACAAAATTCTCTGCGTCCACGACCGCATGTCCTTGCGCTGTCTGATCGACCCGTCGATGTGGTTCCCCACAAGAATTCTCATATCCTGAGCGCTCCTTCGACTGGAGGTGGGCGGGGGCGCGAGGACTTCACCACCGCCCCCGCCCGGCCACTTACGTGTCGTGCTCGACGTCGTTCAGCTCATCCCACATGACAACCTCCTTTCTCGATCTCAGCGACAAATCGATGTGCGAGTGCAGACTTGATCAGCGGTAGTCCTGCAACTCGCTGTCGCGCACGGTGTCAAGCGTGAAGCAGTGGAATCCGCCGCCGAAAAGCCGCCGGTGTCGATGCCGGACCGGCACCACGGTGAATCCCGCGTGTTCCAGAGTGCGGATCAGTTCGACACAGGCTTCGTTCACCAACACCGTGTCCGGGTTAACTGACAGCACGTTTAGGTCGATATATGGACTGGTGAGAACAAGGTCGCCGTCGTCGTACGACGGGAAGTTCTTCGGACTCGGTTGCGGCGGCACGATGAGCTTCCACTTGTTGAACGGCGCTGGCAGAAAGTCCGCGATTTGCTTATGCCGGGCCAGAAACATCCCCGGCCGCAGCGCCAGCACCATGCTGTCGATGTGGTTGTCGCTCATGCGGTAGGCGCGGTGAATCCGGTAGCGGCCACTGAGGTGGCGTTCCAACCAGTCGCACGCCAACCGGTGGTTCTCGTTGGCGATGTTCACCACGAGGTCCTGCCCAAGCCGAAGGCACTGGGCGCCGTCTAGCATCATTTCGAACCCGACGTCGTAGGGCGAAGGCTCCGGGTCGTCAATCGGCTCGGTGGGGCCACCAAGCGTGGTCTCCGTGCTACGCGCGTATGACAGGTCGAACGAGTTGTCGGTGAGCAGCGGCCGCGGCATGGTCGTCCAGGTCGCGCCGGCCTCGTAGTATTTCCGGAAGAGCGGTGCAAGTAGCCGGGTCTCAAGGTAGCGAGACCGGATCGCGGGAGGGGTCTCAATGATCTCGTTACCCAGAATCAACGTGTTGTCTCTGATGTTGAGCGGGGGCACCGGCGGGGCATCCCAGCCAAACCCACCGACCGGGGGTGCATTTTTGGCCAACTTGATCGGCCTGTGCACGGTGACACCGAGTGAGGACAAAGTGTCCGCCAGACCTTCTACGTCCTCGTTGAGTTCCTCCACGTACCGCTGTTTGATGGCCCACGTCCGGTCGTCAGCGCTGCCGGGGTCAGCCTTGTGGAGCCTGGGATAGGCCCAGTCTGAACGAAACAGGTTGTCATGGAAGAACAAGTCAAAGGATAGTTCCCGGTCATGCGAGGTGTAGTTCTCAGCGGACCCAACGATGATCTCTTTGAGCGGAGACCACTCGTCGTGACTATTGAGCATTGCGCAGCCCCTCTGATGCAGTGGAAGTTGCAACGAGTGAACTAATTCCTCGCACGCAACAAAAAAAGGTTATGCGATAATACGCGCAGAGCACACAGCAATCCTGTATTCAGTTGATTAATCAACACTTGGAAATCCGCGCAACACAGTACAGCGCGGCGCATGTGGATTATTCATCATGCCCCCAGTAGTGCCTGCCATTTAGGTCACTATTCGTAGAATAACCAGCCGATGACATGTTGTCAACGACCCCAAATGGACGAAAGAGAGGATCTGTTTTGTTGGTTTTGTCCGCTTCATTTAAAGACAAAACCGGCATCTAGGCGGGCTTCTCCCGGCAACAACTCTTGATCTACAGTGGCGCACCAAGGGATCGTCAAAGTCGGGTTTCGTTAGATTAGTCAATTTTGACGGATTTTGTCGATCTTCGCGTGTTGCTCTTCCCGTAAGTAGAAGCTCGAAAGGATCACGCGAGGAGCGCGAGCGTGATCTGACTCGGATGCTCACGCTTGTGGCTCGCAGCGGAAGTTGCCTGCGCGTGTCGGCGATGCAACATAGGCGCTTGTCGAGCGTCGCAACCCGCCGAGCCACGGTCGTCTGCGTGCTGGTAAGTCGGCCGCGGGTGCCGGCCCGATGCTGTCCAGCCACTTGCGTGGGGCGGAACTGAGGCACAGGTCGAAGCAGGGGATGAGGCGTGTTCGGGGATGCAGGGCATGTTCTCGGACAGAAGCAACCGCTGAGGGCGACCCAGCGCAGTTGAAAGATGCATCCACTCCTCAGGGACGACCTCGCAAGCTCAGGACGAACCCCGCATGAAACGTTACGAGTGGCTGAGTCGATCTATCGAGCGGGGGGACCTGAGACAGGCCCTCGAAGATGTCGCGAGGTCGATGGATACGGGGGAAGGATGGCGGACGGCGTACGGAAGGCTTCGCGATGGCAGAGCGCGGTGCGGCTACTGCTGCTCATCACCGCAGCCAGTCATGCTCCCTCTGGTGAGGATGGGGAGGTGCCGGGCGGGGCCATAGCGGTCGTGCGTGGCCAGCTGCGGCTCCAGAAACTGGACTTTTGGGTCCGGTACCCGGACTACCTGGCGAATGAGCTGATGAACGAATACGAGAAGGCGCCCGACGAACCTTACCTACTGGTTCTGGCTGGCGAAATCCTTGACTCAGAGGAACCGGACTTGCGACGCCTTCCGATGCTTCGACATCGATTCGGCGCGTTCGAACCCCTAGATGACGTTCTGGCGCCGTTGGTCGAGAAAGGGCTCGTCCGCAAGTCGCAGCTGGTCAACCGCGAGAGGGTGGCAGAGCACCGCTACTGGCTCACCGCGAGGGGGCAGGAGGTCGCCGCCACGATGTTGAATGAGGCACCCGCCGTGGAGTGGTACCGCAAGCGCACTCAGCTGGTGGTGCAGTTGTCAGACGGACTGGGTGGCGAGCAGCTCAAGCGCCGCCAGTACCTGGTTCGGGACTACGCCGACACGCCCTGGAACTCCCACATCACACCGATTACCGATAAAGCACGGGCACGTTTGTCCCAGCTCCGTGAGCGCGTCACCCCCGCCCCGAACACCTCGTCCCTCTGCGCTGGAGATGACCTCTCATGAGTACCCCGACGTACGACACCCTCACGGTCAGTGCAGCGGACCTTCTGGCAGAGGTCGCCGAAGATCTCGAGATCTCCCGCGATGCCGTAGAGACTGCCTTGGCCACGGTTAACATCGGCGTGCATACGCCGGTCGTGTCGGACCGGCGCTTAAGGTTGGTGCGCCTAGTCGTTGTCGGCGAGAAAAAGTCCGGCCAGGCGTTCACCGTGGATCGACGGTTCGACAGCGGCGTGTGGGCGATCGTGCACCCGGAGAACAGCGCGGGCAAAACCAGCTTGTTGGAGTTCCTCGTGCTACCCATGCGGGGCGCCTCGCGTGACCTGCCCAAGGATGTCCGCTCCTGGGTGCGGCACCTGCTCCTCGACTCAGTCGTGGCCGGCCGACCTGTACGAATCTCGATCGACGCCAGCAGCGGCTGGGAACGGCGGGTCCACGCCACCATCCGCACGGCAGACAGCGAGGACGAGCTGCTCAATTCCCCTGACGAGCAGCTGCGTCTGCTGGCCGAGGCGGTTGGGCTGGGAGAGGTCGAGCAGATGATCGGCCAGTTCATGCTCGACACGCTGCGGATGCAGCGCACTCAGTTGTGGTCGAGCAGCGGCGGCGCCGATGGTGATGGAGCCCCGTCGGTCCATGGTTGGGCCGCCTACTTCGGTGCCTGCTACCTCAACCACGGCGGCGATCAGTTGCTGCTCGGGGATGTGAACGCGCCCGGTCTTCCAGGCAAGCTCATGGAGCTGTTTGTCGATCTGCCGTACAGCTCGACGCTGGCCGAGGTGGCAGTGGCGGAGAAGCGGGAGGCGCGGACAGCGAAGCAGCAGAAGCGGCGAGCTGAAGGCGACGCGGCAGCCCGC
The DNA here is from genome assembly GCF_003385215.1 of Amycolatopsis thermalba. GTDB lineage: Bacteria > Actinomycetota > Actinomycetes > Mycobacteriales > Pseudonocardiaceae > Amycolatopsis_E > Amycolatopsis_E thermalba. The sequence continues at coordinate 13,388 of NZ_PQHW01000108.1, forward strand.
GCCTCGGAGCGAGCGGTCTGGTAAGAGGAGCTGGAGCAGGTCGAATCGGATATCGCGGATCTTCGTTCCAGCGATGCGCCGAGGGTCTCCGGCCTGTTGCGCGATCTGGACCGCGCCGCTCGTGCCCTGCGCGAGGCCAGAGAGAGCCTCGAGCGGACCGACATAGTATTCCACGAGGCGCGCGACGCGCGCTTGCGCGCCGAGCAGGCCAAGCTCGACGCCACCGAGACATGGCAGGCGCGCCGGGTGCTGGGCCGCTTGGATCCGACCTGCTGCCCGCGGTGCGAGGAGCCGCTAACAGCCGAACGCCGGTCGCAGGAGCGGTCCAATTCCGACTGCGCCGTGTGCACACGTCCATTGCCGCAAGTCGAACCCGAGCTTGCGGAAGCGATCCTGGCCGAGCTCGACCAAGTGATCTCCAGCGCCACGGCCGCTGAGGGCGAGATCACCAGCCAGCACCAGAAACAGCAGGCGGAGGCCGAGTTGCGTCGTGACGAGCATGAGGCTGCCCGCCGCGCCTTGGACGATGCAATGGCCGGCGAGCACCCGGTAGCCCAGTTGCAGACTTTGGAGATCAAAGCCGCAGAGCTCCGCGGCCGCTTGAGCGCAACAGCGCCATCTGAGGAATCACAGCCTGGCGCCGGCACGTCAGTCACCTCGGTGTTGGCCGCGACGCGTAAGCAGCTGTTGAAGGTCGTAAACAGGGCTTCCAGAACGTTGCTGCCGGAGATGGACGCCGAGATCATTGCGCTCTGCAAACGGTTTGGCGTCCAGAACCTGGACTCGGTCAAACTCGATCGCGCAGCCCATGTCAACGCGGTGAAGGACGGGGAGCCGCACGCGTATAAGGACCTCTCCCGGGGCGACCGGCTACGTATGCGCATCGCGACCGTCATCGCTCTACTGCGGATCGGAAAGGTGCGTGGAGTGACCTCCCACCCCGGCCTGCTGATTATCGACTCCATCGCGGCCGAAGAGCTCAACAAGGCCGCCGCCCGAAGCTTGATCAGCGAGCTGCAGAAGATCACGCAGGAGCTGCCAACCTTGCAGGTCGTCTTCACGACCGCCCATCCCGAGTTCGTCGACGGGCTGCTGCCGGAAGACCACGTCATCACAGCTGAGGGTACGCACCTGTTCTGAGTGATCTCCTCTACGTTTGCTGGTGACGTCGAAGCGTTGGCATATCGAGCAGGGACGGGAGGGACTTTTGACGACGGACACCGAGCAGGCGCTGCAGGAATGGGCGACGGCAGCGACCGAGGCGCAACTGGAAGCAGGCCCCACCCTGGACGACCTACGTGGCGTCGAGTCCGTGCTGGCTGACGCCGAGGTCGTGTGCCGCGGTCCCCAGTTGCCGTATGTGATGCAGGCTGTCGCGAGTGGCCTGTCTGACCTGGGCGGCGGCCAAGCGTCCGAGTTGCTTCAGGCCATCAGCGCAGGGATGCGCGACCCCGACAGCGGGTGGGTACTCACCGACGCGATCGATGTCCTCTGCGAACACAACCTGTTGCTGGATCGCTTGGCCCGCGACGCCGCACGGGTCTTCTACAACCACGCCGAGACCGCGTTGCGCGACGAGAGCCGCGTCGAGCTCGCCCACCCGTCCCTGACAGGCCTCCTGCGCTTGGCGCTGTCGAAACACATTCCGCAGCATCGACTGCTCAGCCTGCTGAGCGAGGTGACCGGGAACGAGCCGCCGGAAGCACTAGAGCGGTTGCCCGTCGTCATCGGCCTGGCACACGATCATTTCGGCGACGCTGACTTGCTGGACGTCCTTGCTCTACTGGCCGACAACCGACGCCTGGGTCCCGCCACACGCGCGGACGCGATCTTCGAGCTCGGCCTGGCGCACGTGCACATCGCCCTCGCCCAACACGACGGGGCCGCAGCCAGACGAGATTTGGAGCGTGCATTCATGCGGTTCAATTTCGTGGCCAAGCACTATGAGGCACGCTTCGACGCCCGTGCCTTCGCCGCATCCGTCGAAGGCATACTCGCTTTCAACGACTTGGCGGAAGAGGACGCCGCTGCTGCTGTCAACCGGCTTCAGAAAGCCGTCGAACTCCTTGAGAGCAGCGTCGCGACTCTCCACGCCTGGAACTCCGGTCACCACGACATGCCGTGGCTGACCGCCCGTGGCCAAGCCCTGGCCGCTTGGGCTGGGCTGATCATCACTCTCCAGGCCGCCGCGCAGCACCTCGTCCAGCCGAGCTGGTACGACGCGGCGGCGGCGCTGGAGGAACTCATGGACGTCTACCTCGCCAGCCGGGCCGTCAGGGTATACCCCCGCCCATGCAGACGAGCTCGGCTCACTTGTCTACCCCACCGTCGAAGCCAGCTTCGCCAAGCGCGCGGGCTTGCTCCACCACCTGGAGCAAGCCCTAGCCCACGACCCCCGCTTCGTCGACCACCCCGACGCAACAGCCCTGCGTGACGCCGTCCACCGACGCGTCGCCGCCACCACAACCGGAAAGCAGGAACGCCTGGGAAAAGCCGTGGCGAACCGCCCCGCCCTCGCGGTGCTGTTCGCTGACAACGGCCCCGCCCTGCTCGACGACCTCGCCCCCTCTTTCCTCGACGCAGTCGAGGGCACCCTGCAACAGCACCAGCATGGATTTGCCCGGACGGGCAACCCCCGCTACGACCGCCTGGTCAGCTCGCTGCTGGAGCAGCTGTCGCACAGCCCGGAATGGGCGCCTCCGGTCTCCACCCACTTCACTGCACTGCTCGATCAAGTGCTGCGCTTTTTGCACGTGAGATTCGACGCTCAAGCAGATCTGTACGGCACCATCACCAGGTACCTGGGTCCTTGCCCACCTGATGAGGACGGCAAGCCTCGGCTGTGGCCCGAGGAGACCATTCAGGACGATCTCCACCAGCATCTCTCTATCGCACTCACCCCTGGAACCATCCAACGTGAGGTCATCGACATAGCCAGCGGACGTACCGATATCACTTACACCCCGCAGCCGGGGAACCGCTTTGTCGCGGAGATCAAGCGGCGATCCAGCAAAGCCACCCGGATTGCGGTGGAACGTGACTATCTGCCGCAGGCCACGAACTACACCGCTACTGGTCCGCCCTTCGGCATCCTCATCGTCGGAGACCATGGCCCCCACACGGCCGGGTACACCAGCCTCGACGACAGCGTCTGGATCACTCCCGTCACGCGCAGCCCCACCGAAACACCAAGGCTCATGGTCATCGGCGTCCTCCCCATAGGACGCCCAACCCCCAGCGATGTCACCACGCCGGCAAGCGAACGCAAGTACGACCGCGCACCAAGGCAACGGACGCGGAGGAAGGGTTCCGACGGAGAGCTACCGCTGCACTGACATGCGCCTCCGCGTGTCAAATTGCGCCGCCCCGAACGCGGGCAAGCTCTGCTAACGGATCCGAGGCGCGATCTTCTCCGCCTCAGCGGCGACATGCGACGTCCTGTTCGCCATGCTGCGCGAACCATGCCCTCGACCCACAACCTACATCGGAGCCGACCTGACAGTCGGCGCATTGTGGGCCAGACCTCAGTCGAGTGCCTTGGGTGCGAGTTTGGGTGCGAACCACAGTGCAATACCTCCTCCTCCGCACCCATCACTGCACTTACAGCCACTATCGCCGCAGGTAGTCGCCCTGCGCCTCGTCGGACGAATGACTCATAATTCCTTGGCCGCAGGTTCGAGCCCCGTCCGGCCCACCGGTCCTGACCAGCGAAAACAACTTCAGACGATCAACCGTAGTTGATCACAGGGTGCGGCCCATGGTGCAAGTATCGTAGTGTGAGGGCTCGTACACGCTCTGAAGCCAACGGTGCAGTCGCATCGAGCAGCGCGGCGACAGCCTTCGAGTGGTGCTCTACGCCGGCATCGACCAAGTCACCCGCAGCCGTTCTTACCTCCGCGAGACGATCAAGGGCTCCGACGACGCCACATGGCGCAAGGCCGAGAAGATCCTCACCCAGTTCCGCGCCAAGGGCATCAAGCAACGCTCCACAGGCTCCACGGTCAAGTTCGGCTACGCCATCGACGAATGCTACGCCAAGGGCATCGTTGCATCATAGAGTAAGCCCGTTCAATACCGATACGGCAATTGGCGTAAGTTCCGCCAGGCACATCCGCCTCCACGAAAGCCGCATACACCAGGACTCCATTCTGATGCAGAGAGCCTGAAATGCGCGACTTGGGCAATTCCACGTCTTTTTCTCAGGACCTCTCAAAGCTTGCGCCGGTGCTTGCTCCGGATCACGTACAGTGTAGAAGCCGCGACAGAAGGCCGGTTTGGCGAGCCCCTGCCGGGATCGGTGCCGTCGGATCGGATACTCCGCGCACAATGGTCGTCCGCGTCCCGCGGTAGAGATCGATGAAGTTGTCCGGGACTGACCCTGGCCGACCTCGGCTGCCGCTCGGCCCTGTGCGCGCTTGGCTGAGTCGAGCACCTTCAGGTTGATGACGGGCTGGTTATGGCGACCACGAGGCCGGCTCTCCCGCTTGGGTGACAGCGGCGGCGAGAGAGGTGGCCGCGCCGCGGGAGTCAGTGCACGGGCTCGCACCGTGGCCTGGCGGGCGGCCTCGGCCGCGGCGCGGACGGCTGCGGCATCCGCTGCGGCCGCAGCCGCCGATCCGGCGCGGCCTCCGGTCGCAACGGCCGCCCCTGCAGCCCGCCCGTATTTCAGCGCTTTCCCGGCTTTGGTCCCGCCTCGCACGACGGCGCCATTCGGCATCCCTCGCCGCGGGTTCGGAACATCCGCACGACGCCCGCCCGGAGCGTCCGCACGGCGCGTAGGTGGAAGATTGTCATCCACCAGGTGTGAATCGTGGCCGTAGTAGATGTTGTGCGCCCAATAGGCCGGTTCTTCCTGACCAAGCAGGTCATCGAAATTGGGACCATGGATATCCCAATTGCCACTCATAATTGACGCGCCCGACAGCTTCTTCTCTGGAAGTACCGAACTCGGCAACCATGTACTCGGCAATCTCGCAAAAGTACCCAGCATCGTCGCTGCGGCGCTCGTGTGGAACGTCACCTGGTTGCCCCACGGCCGTCCCGTACCTCCCGTCTTGAGATCGGACACGTTGCTCGCCATCGGCCCGTCCACCGTATCGCCGGACACCGCCGCTCTTTCACTCGACAGTAGGCGACTCAGTATCAGGTGGAATTCACAATTCATCCAAGTCGATGTCGAAGCCCGAGCCATCATCGTAAGGGACTGCGTTCCAGAGCGACTTGGCAGCTTTCCACACGGCTCGAACCACTGACCAGTCCACGTCGGAGCCGGTCAAAGTGAGAGTCACCACCGCGTTGGCCGACCTGATTCGGCCGGATGGTTCTGCTTCGGCCACCTCGGCGATCATCGCCGAGGCCAAGGGGGACTGCGCGTGGATCTCGATGTGGCAGCCGCTGGCACCGACGGGCTCGCCAGCCCGGTCGAGTATGGCCGACACCCAGGAACCGCCAGACTCACGTTCACCCGGGCGAAGGTCGGACCCCTGCTCGCGAGCCGCTGCCACCAAGGCGTCAAGCCCTCCGGCAGCGTCATTTTCCCCGAGCGCACAGTAAAGCCTTACTTGATGAGCCATGCCCACCCTCCGGTCATGGGACGCACCTGACCAAGTTGTCGAAACCATCCTGCTCGCGGAGCCACACGTTTCTTCGCTTGGCCCCGACCGGGGTGGGCAGGCCGATCGGTGGTCCGGCATGACATTCTCACTTCCGGCCACCGGCAATAGTTCGTACACCGGACGCCAGCTGTCCACTTTTTCCACGTCACTGTCGTTTGTCAACCGTGGTTGCACCATGGCGGCCAGCGTGAAGAGATGCTTCAGCCGCAACAATCGGCTCACCGTGACGCGATCCACATTGCACCACACCGGCCCCAGCCGCTTCGCCTTGGTGAGGCGTTCGTCGGTGATCTCCGCCGAAATCAGCCGGAACAGCCGGTCCGCGCCGAACGGTGACTCAGGCGCAGGCACGATGCCGAAGCCGCCGAGCGTCCCGGACAGGGCGACCCGCCTGACGAGCACCTCGAAGGGGTCGGCGAGCCGGTGCGCTTCCGTGTACGTGAGGATTCCGTCCAGGTTGCGGAGGTACCAGTCCAACTCGGCCCCCGCCAGGAACCGCCGGTCAGCGGACAGCGACCGGTTCAGCTCGGCCCTGAACTCCGTCAATAGCGTCTGCACCAGACCCGACCAATGGTTCACCCCCTTGTCCGGACCGGGCCGGCCACCCGATTCCCACCAGTCGAGCGCCGACCGAATGCCACCGTCCCCGATGCCGCGGGAACTCACGCGGAGCTGCCCACGGGGAAGGTGACCCGGACCGTGGTGCCCTCCCCCAGCGTCGAGGTCACGTCCACCGTGCCGCCGTGGGCGGTCACGATTCCCTCGACGATGGCCAGGCCCAGTCCCGACGAGCCGCCGCCGTCGCGGCCGCGGCTCGCGTCGGCTCGGTAGAAGCGCTCGAACACGTGCTGCAGGTGCTCCGGCGCGATTCCCTCGCCCTCGTCCCGCACCGCGATCACCACGTCCCGCTCGCGGGAGCTGACCGTGACGGTGACCGGCGTGCCGGGCCGGGTGTGCTGCACCGCGTTGCCGACGAGGTTGCGCAGCACCTGCTGGATACGGGGACCGTCACCCTCGACGACCGCTTCCGCCGCCCCGTCCAGAGTGATCTTCCGGTCGGCGCTGACGATCCTGGCATCGTCCACCACCTCGCCGGCCAGCGTGACCACGTCCACCGGCGCGCGGTCCAGCGGCTGGGCCGCGTCGAGCCGGGCCAGCAGCGCCAGCTCGTCGACGAGCAGCCGCATCCGGCCCACCTCGGCCTGCATCCGCGCCATGGCGTGGTCCAGCTGCTCGCGGTCGCGCAGACCGCCCTGGGCGTACAGGTCGATCCAGCCGTGCAGGGCCGCCAGCGGCGTGCGCAGTTCGTGTCCGGCGTCCGCGACGAAACTGCGCAGCCGGTCCTGGGCCCGCTGCTGGGCGTCGTACGCCTTCTGCAGCCTGGCGCTGAGCACGGCGGCACGGGGGCCGGCGACCAGCGCGACGAGGGCGGGCCGCCACCGCGAACGCCAGTTCACCGCTGCTCCGGACACAGGCGGTACCCGAAGCCCCGCACGGTGCGGATCAGCGACGGACCGCCGAAGTCGATCTTGCGGCGCAGGTTGGAGACGAACCGCTCGACCACGCCCGCGTCGCCGCCGAAGTCGTACTGCCAGACGTGGTCCAGGATCTGCGCCTTGGACACCACCCGCCCGGAGTTGAGCATCAGGTACCGCAGCAGCCGGAACTCGGTGGGCGACAGCTCGACCGGGCGCCCGCCCCTGGTCACCACGTGCCTCGGTTCGTCCACCACCAGGTCGCCGCACGCCAACACACCCACCGGCGCCGCGGAGGGCACGCGACGGGCCCGCCGCAGCAGCGCCTCCAGCCGCGCGGCGACCTCCGCCACGTCGAACGGCTTCGTGAGGTAGTCGTCGCCACCCATGCGCAGCCCGCGCACCCGGTCGTCCAGCTCGTCGCGCGCGGTCAGGAACATCACCGGCACGTCGACGCCTCGCGCGCGCAACAGCTGCAGCAGGTCGAACCCGTCCGTGCCGGGCAGCATCACGTCCAGCACGATCGCGTCCGGTGCGTGCGCCTCGATCGCGGCCAGCGCGGCCGGCACGTCACCGGCCGCCTCGACCTCGAAGCCCGCGAACCGCAGCGCGGACAACAGCAGCTCCCGCAGGCCCGGGTCGTCGTCCACCACCAGGATTCTGTCCACGTCCCCCATCACACCACGTTCCGCCTGACTGCCGCGAACCTGACGGTTCGCTGAGGGTTGCCGGACGGTTGGTCCGTACCTGTGGTGTCACCGGGCCGGCCGGTCCTAACGTTCCCCGCGGCACACCGGAAAACAGTGGGGAGAACGGAAATGCCAACACGTCGTGGATTCCTCGCCGGCACGGCAGCACTGGGAGGTGCGGCACTGGTGGGTCCGGGAAAGGCGGAGGCGGTTCCGCTCAGCCAGGCGCCGGTCACGATCAGGCCGGGCGACCCCCGCTACGAAGACCTCGTGCTGCGCCGCACGAGCGAGCGGTTCTTCCCGCGTCCCGGTTCCTTCTGCCTGCCCACCACCACCGAGCAGGTCGTGCGGGCGGTGGCGAACGCGACGCGCGAGGGGAAACGGATCACCGTGCGAAGTGGCGGGCACTGCTACGAGAACTTCGTCGGCGACGGCGCGGAGGTGATCATCGACCTGTCCGCGATGCGGCAGGTCACGTTCGACCGGCAGCGCAACGCGTTCCTGATCGAGCCGGGCGCGACCCTGTGGGAGGTGTTCGAGCGGCTCTACCTCGGCTGGGGGGTCACGATCCCCGGCGGCCAGTGCGGCGGCGTGGCCGCCGGTGGCCACATCCAGGGCGGCGGTTACGGCCCGCTGTCCCGGAGTCTCGGATCGGTGGTGGACTACCTGTACGCCGTGGAAGTCGTCGTGGTGGACCGGTCCGGACGGGCACGCGCGGTGGTCGCGACCCGCGAACAGGACGACGAGAACCGGGACCTGTGGTGGGCGCACACCGGAGGCGGCGGCGGGAACTTCGGCGTCGTCACCCGGTACTGGATGCGCGCGCCCGGCGCGACCGGTGACGATCCCACCCGCCTGCTGCCGAAACCACCCGCCGTGACACTCGGCGCGACGATCGGGTGGCGCTGGCAGGACACCACCGAGGAGTCGTTCCACCGGCTGCTGCGCAACTACGGCGAATGGCACGAGCTCAACAGCGCACCCGGCTCCCCCTACGCCAGCCTCTTCAGCCCGATGCTGATCACCCGGCGCAACACCGGCGCCGACCCGGGTGGGTTCGTCATGGTGACCACAATGGACGGCAGCCTGCCCGACGCGGACCGGCTGCTGCGCGACTACCTCCAGGAGATCACCGCGGGAGTCCCGGGCACGACCACGGTGGAGCCGCCGCACCGGCTGCCGTGGCTGGCGGCGGTGAAGGCCGGCTCGCTCAGCCAGGCCGACGAATCCGGGATGTTCAAGGCGAAAGCCGCCTACCTGCGCAAGCGGTTCACGGACGCGCAGATCGGCACCGCCTATCGTTATCTGACGAGCACGGACCACCACAACGAGCGGGCAGTGCTGCTGCTGGTGCCCTACGGCGGCCGGGTCAACACCGTCGCGCCGGACGCGACCGCGCTGGCGCAGCGGGACAGCATCATGAAGGCGATCTACACAGTCACCTGGACCGACCCGGACGGCGAGCAGGCGAACCTGGACTGGATCCGGCGCTGGTACCGCGCGATGTACCAGGACACCGGAGGTGTGCCGGTGCCGAACAGCGTGAACGACGGCTCCTACATCAACTACCCGGACATCGACACCACCGATCCGGACTGGAACAGGTCCGGAGTCCCCTGGCACACCCTGTACTACAAGGACAACTACCGGAGGCTCCAGCAGGTCAAGGCGCGCTGGGACCCGCGGGACGTGTTCCACCACGCCATGTCCGTCAAGCTGCCGGACTAGGACTGGGGTCCACCGCGAAGATCCCGTTCGCCGAGGGGATCGCGTCCTTCGGCGCCGCGCCGTCACTCGCCTGATCGGTCAGTACGCCACGAGCGGGAGGCGGACCTCGAACCGGCGGCGATCGCCAGCCCGAGCCCCGCGCCGGTCGCGCCGGAGGGGTCCGGGGTGCGGGCCGCCGTATCGCGGAAGGCGACGTCGAAAAGCCGGAACAGCTCGTCGTCGGGATACCTCCGCACCCGTCGTCGACGGCCACCCGCACGGACACCGTGCTGTCCGGGGGTGTGCGGATGCCAGCGCGGCCGAGTGCCTGGAGGCGTTCGCGCGCATGCTGCCATCGCCGACCCGGACTTCCAGACCGAACTGGGCCGGTGGAACCTCGAAATCAACGTCTCGCCCCGCCGGCTCAACGGCGACGGCAGGACCACCTGACCGGCGCCTCACTGTCGCCGAACCCGCGGTACGCGCTGCTCAACGACCAGATCCTGGCCGAACGGGGCGAGGACCCGCACATCGCCATCGACGGCGTCGAACGCCCGCGGGCCACCTGCGACACGATCGTGCCCGAGGCGGCGTGCACGAGCACCCAGTTCCACCTGCAGGTGAGTCCCGCGCAGTTCCCCGCCTACTGGAACGCCGCGCAGGTCATCGCCGGGGTACAGGTCGCGGTCGGCGCGAACTCGCCGTTCCTCCTCGGCAAGCACCGGTGGGCTGCACAACGGCACGATTTACCGCTGGAACCGGCCGATCTACGCGGTCACCCGCGACCGCGCCCATCTCCGGGTG
>NZ_PQHW01000109.1 GCF_003385215.1 Amycolatopsis thermalba
GTGTCCTGGATCGAGACGAAGTACCACCGCAAACGCCGCCAACGCGCCCTGGGCAAGCTCACCCCAGCCGAGTTTGAGACCATCTACACGCCCGCAACAGCGGCCTGAAAACAGTCAGCCCCGGTGTGAACCGAAGTCTGGGCAGACCCGGGCTCCGCATCGCCGCTTCAACCTGGGCACGGCGTGCGCTGTTGACCAAGTGCGAACTGGAACCTACTGCATGAGGCATCCGGTGGAACTGCTCGTGCAACCGTCAGAAAATGTCAGCCCCTTCGGGCAGACTACGCGCATGGAAGGAAGCGACGTCGGGTTCGTGTATGTCTTGACCAATCCCGCGATGCCTGGGTTGGTCAAGATCGGTTTCACCACTGATCTGCCAGAGGACCGCGCCGCGGCTTTGTCACGCCATCCTGGCGTGCCGCTGTCCTTCACCGTCGAGTTCCGAGCGCTCACCACACGATGGCGGGCTCTCGAAAAGCTCGTCCACAGATACCTTGCTGACGCACGCGTCAACCCGAAGCGAGAATTCTTCCGTGTCCCCGTCGACCGGGCGATCGAGACTGTCCGGGAATGCGTCCTCGACATCGACGGCATCGATGCATGGGTCACGGGCGCCTCAAGCCGCCCGCACCTGATCGGCGACCCCCAGCGCATCAGCCTTGCCTTGGAAGCTGGAGACATCTTCGTCTTGTTGTCTCACTCGGGCCTATCGTCGTCGCACGGCTTCGGGTGGCAGCCAGTCGATGTGTGGCAAGCGCACGCGAACGGAGACCAATTGGAGATCATTCCTGCCGCGCGCGAGGGCGAGACCGCCGGGTTCAGCATCGGAGACGAGCTTGGCGCTCAGGACCCCGTCCCCCATCTGGACCGCGAGCGGAAGGTCAGCAACGGGGTACTGCTCGGCAGAGAGCGGCTCACTCCAGGCGACCGGGTGCTATGGCTGTCGGATTCCGGCAATGTGGTCGAGAAGTGCAAGAGCGTCCTGTTTGAGGCATTGGCCTATTGTCAGGTCGTTTACCGGAGCTGGACCCCTCAGCTGACGACGGACGGGCACCCTCTGCTTCTCAACATCCTCACGCGAGAACCGAGCCCGGCGATGGTCGCCGCATCACAACACGCGATCGCGCTTCCAGTCCCACGGGCATGGGCCCCACGGCCGACAGCCCAATCAGCTCCGATGGACCCAATCACGCCCGAGCGCTGGTTGCCCCAATTACGCCCACGCGCTCAACGGAAGAAGAAGTCTCAGCATCGTTCGACCCGCAACACACGACACGGCGCGTGAAAGCGGAACTCTCACGCCCGCGCTACCAACGCCGATCCACTGAGCGGGCGCCGAACGGGCTCCACACCCGACGTCACCCACGCGCACAGGCGCATGCGCATTGCCAAGGCTGCCCTGCGACCTGACCTCCCGTGCACCGCATGCCGGTCGGCCACGTGGAGCCGCGCTTCCTGCCCCCAGCTGGTCAAGCGGCTTCCCTACGCGACGATGCCATCGTCGACGCCTACTACGTCATGCTCGGCGCCGCCCTGCTCGAGCTGCAGATCTCGGCGAGGTAGAGGGCAGGAGCATAGCCAGCCCAGAATGGATGGCAGTGACACACATTCAGCAGGTTCTCCTGAATCTGCGCACCGGTCCGGCGCAGAACCTCTTGTTCGCCTACACTTGCTGGCGGGCCACGCCTGCCTTCGTGCACTGCTGACGACTATCGGGGTGCACGACCTCGCCGACGTGCCCGCCGCGCTCGCACTGCTCGCGTCCGTCGCGGTGATCGTCCGGCTGCTCGCCGTCGCCGTGCGGCACGTGTGGCAGACCCGCCGGCACCACACGCGGCCACCTCGCTCGTCCCCTGCGCACCGCCGATCCCACGCCGTTCTGCCGTCCCGACCTGGCCCAGCCGGCGCGGTGAGACGGTTGCTCCCAGGTGAGGGAGGCCGGCCTCAGACGGTTTCCCGTACTTCTCCGACGGGTTGGGTGCCGCCTTGATCGTGGTCAGCACTCTCAAGTCGACGGCGCGACCGCCGGCGGGTTTCTGCGCTGATTCCCCCGGCTGACCGCCGCGCCAAGCCGAACGCCGGCCCGGTCCCGCCGGGGACGCGGACGAGCCCGTGGCTCAGTAGCTGAACGTGGTGGCCGGCTCGTCGCCGATCCAGTTCCACATCGGGACCGTGCCGTTGAGCTCGGCGCCGCCGATCAACGTGTCGGGGTCCAGCTGCTTGGCGTTGAAGCAGATCGGGCAGACGAAGTACCGCCCGCCCGCGGTCTCGTACCGCTTGACCAGGTCGGCCAGCGGTGGGCAGCCGTCGCAGGCCACGCCGGTCGCGGTTTTCGGCACGGCGAGCCGGACCGCCTCCTTCGCCAGGAACATGAGCGTCTCGCGGCCGGTCTCGGCAGCGCCGACGGCGACCAGGAACGCGACGGTGACCTTTTCCGGATCTTCCAGTCCGGTGCTCAGGCTGATGACGGCTTTGCTGGGCATGGCCCCTCCTCGGAGTCGGATGAGGGCACGGTAGGAGGGGGCCGGCGCCGTGTCGTCGGGTGTTCTCCCTACAAATCGAGCGGGTCGAGCAAGCCGTTGCGCAGCGCGAACAGGGTCGCCGTCGCCCGCGAGGACGCCCCGGTCTTGGCGTAGATCCGCTCGATGTGGGTGCCCGCCGTCTTGCGGGAGATCCCCAGGCGCGCGGCCACGTCGCCGGTGGCGGCACCCCGCGCGATCAGGACGAGCACCTCCACCTCGCGCGGTGTCAGGCCCGCGGGCCCGGGGCGGCGGGCCTGACGCCCTTCGACACCCGCCGCGGTCAGCACGGCGTGGGCGGCGTCGGTGTCGAGACGTCCGGCCCGGACCTCGCTGCGGAGCACGCCGGCAGCCGCCTTCGCCGGGAGGGCCGGACGGTGCGCGCGCGGCTCGAGCATGGCCCGGTACGCGCAGGCCGCGGCCAGGATCCGCCCGGTCATCGGCACCGCGGCACCGCCGATTCCGCGGTGGTACCCGCTGCCGTCGTGGCGCTCGTGCGCGAGCGCCGCGACCGCGCCGATCCTGCCCAGCTTCGCGGGCCGGGCCAGCACGCGTTCGGTGTAGTACGCGCTGAGCCGGATCCGTTCCCACTCGGTGACCGACAGCGGCCCCGGCTTGCCGAGAACGGTCACCGGCACGCCGTGCAGACCGATGTCGTGGACGAGACCGGCCCGGTGCAGGACCGTCAGGTCCCGCGGCGGCAGCCCCATCACGCCGGCCGCCCGGCCGGCCAGTTCGCCGACCCCGCGGGAATGGCCGGCTCGCCAGCCGCTGCGCAGATCGGTGAAGTCGGCCAGCCCCTCCAGCGCGGCGTCGAGTTCCCGTTCGGACAACCGGCGGCACAGCGCCGGCTCCGCCGCGAGCACCCGCGGCACGTCCACGGTGTCGCCGAGCCCGTCCAGCAGTTCGCCGGCGTGCGCGCAGAACGCGTCGACGACGGCCGGCGCGAACTGACCACCCCGGCGCGCCCGGGCCACGCCGACCGCGGCGTCCACGCCGCCATGCCGGTGGTGCACCTCGGCCACGTCGGCCAACTGGAACAGCTGCACCAGCGGGGACACGTCGGTGGCGCCCACACCAGCCGGGACGCCGCGACCGTCCCACCGGGTGAAGAACTGGCGCAGGGCGGTGCCCACCTCGTGACCGAGGCCGAGCCGTTCCGCGAGCACCGCCGTGGTCAGACAGTGCGACTGGATCCCCCGCGCCACCCGGTTGCCGTTGGTGAGCATCAGCGTGGCGACGGCCCGGATCCGGCGTGGCGTGGCCTGGCCGGCGGCGGCGTGGCGGGCGAAGAACGCGGCCCCGGACAGCCCGGCGAGGTCGGCGTCGTAACTCCCGGCCCGGAAAGCGATGTCGTCACCGAAGGACGCCGCGACCTCCGGTGCGTCGGCGACGCAGCCCACCCACGACAGCATGGCGACGTAGAACAGCTCGTCGCGCCGCTCCCCCGCGACGCCGAGGCGGTCGGCCAGCCCCGTGGCGAGGCGCCACGCGCGCAGCAGGTGCTCCATGGGCTGCCCCAGGCCCAGGTCGGTCGCGAGCGAGAACGCCGCCAGCAACTCGGCCAGCGTGATCCCCGAATCGCGATCACGCTCCTCCATGTATGCAGGATAGAGCGCTGCCCGCCGGTTCGGGCTCAGCTCCGTCGCACGGTGCTCGGCTGCGAGGGCGCGGCCTGCGCCGCCGCGTGGGTGGTCAGCGTTCGGCGGCACACCTTGCCCGTGGGGGTCATCGGCAGTTCCGGGAGCACCAGCAGCGCTTCGGGTAGTTTGCGGCTCTCCAGGCCGTGCCGTTGCCGCAGGTAGCCGCTCAGCTCGGCCAGGTCCGGCGCCCGCGCGCCGGGCCTCGGGGTGATGCACGCGCACAGGCGCTCGCCGAGGTCGTCGTCCGGGATGGGGACGCATGCCGCCTCGGCGACGGCCGGGTGCGCGGCCACCAGCTCTTCGACCTCCGCCGGGCTGATCTTGTACCCGCCCCGGTTGACCACCCGCCGCAGGCGGCCGAGCACCGTGAGCCTGCCCTGCTCGTCGAGCACCCCGCGGTCGCCGGTGCGCACCCAGCCGCCGGGGCGGCGGTACCGGGCGTCGAGGTCCGGAGCGGCCACGTAGCACAGCGGTGTCATCGGCCCGAGCGCCCAGATCTCCCCCGCCTCACCGGCCGGCCGCGTGGTCCCGTCCGGGCCGGCGATCCGGATGGCGCACACCGCCGGATCGGGCCGGTTGCCGGCGGCCGAATGGCAGTTCACCCCGTCGGAGGACCCGTAGACGGTGATCACCGGGCACCCGAACCGCTCCCGGCAGGCGCGGGCGACCGGCTCCGGCAGCACGTCACCACTGGCGACCAGCGCACGCAGCCCACTCATCGCGGTGGCGGCCGGGTGCGCCGCCAGACGCCGCAGCATGGTGGGCACGCCGAACACGTGCGTCGGCCGGTGCTCGGCCATCATCCGCAGCGCCTCGCCCGCGTCGAACCGCGGCTGCACCAGCAGGGTGCCGCCCAGCGCGGCCACCGTCACCGGGACGCCGGCCGAGCCGAACGACGACGCCAGGGGCGCGAGCACGAAGTTGCGCACCGGTTCCGGCCCGGCGGCCAGCGCGCGCACGTACCGGGCCCGGCCGCCGGCGATCGCGTCGTGCGAGTAGGCGACCATCTTGGGCTCGGCCTCCGACCCCGACGAGACCATGATCCGCGCCGGCCACCCGGCATCCACGGCGGCGGGTTCGCCCCGCCCCGGCGTCGCCGCGCGCAGCTCGGTCATGGTCAGCAACACCTGCCCCGCCGGCCCGGCGACCGCGGCGTCACCGATCAGGCCCGCGGCACGGCTGCGGCCGAGCAGGCTGCGCAGTGTCCGGGCCGACCGGTCCGGGACGGGCAGGGCGACCGCGCCGATCGTCAGCACGGCCAGCTCGGCCACCACGGCGTCCACCCCGCCCGGCAGCGCGATCCCCACCACGTCCCGCTCGCCGAGCCCCGCGGCCCGCAGGCCGGCCGACACGACGCGCACGTCAGCGGCCAGCTCCGCGTACGTCACCGTCCCCGCGGGGTTGATCACCGCGGCCTGGTCCGGGTGGGCCCGCGCCTGCTCCCGGAACAGGGTGGCGAGGTCGCGGCCGGGGCACCAGCCGCGATCACGCCACTCCCGCCGCAGCGCCGCCGGCACGTGGTCGGTCAGGACGAGACCGGACCGCGAGACCCACCTCACCAGAACTCCCACGGCGGGCGCACCGACACCATCCGCCCGCCCGCCGCGTCCCCGGTGATCTCCAGCGCCTGCTCGAACCGCCAGTCGGCGGCGAGCTGCCGCAGGTCGGTGCACACCGGCACCGCGGGCAGCCCGGCCTCGGCGAGCTGCCGCAGGACCTCCGCGGTGGAGCGCTGCCGCGCCCCGCGGAGCACCGCCTGCCCCGCACCCAGCGCGGGCCGCGCGACGCGGGACAGCATCAGGTACCCGTCGGCCGTCCGCAGTGGACGGTCCAGGTCGGTCCACACGGGACGGACCGGGGACCGGGGCAGGGCGGCCGTGGCCGACAGCAGCGAGCTGTCCGTCCGGCTGCCGATCCCGGTCCGGATCCGGGTGTGCAGCGCGCCGAGCACGCCCAGCGCGCACACCAGCCCGCCGAGGAGGTCGGCGAGGGTGAGCAACGTGGGCGCCGGTGGCTCGCCCTGGGGGCGGATCGCGGCCGCCAGCCCGGACTGGGCCTGCACCACGTAGTCGGTGGCGATCTTCGGGCCCGCGCCGGGCTCCGGTCCCCACCCGCCGGCCGCGGCGTACACCAGCCCCGGGCGCACGCGGTTCAGGTCCGCGGCGTCGAGGCCGAGCGCCTGGGCCTTGCCCGGCGCCCAGTTGTGCAGGAACACGTCGGCGCCCGCGACGAGTTCGCACAGCCGCGCGCGGCCCGCCGCGGTCGTGAAGTCCGCCTCGGCCACCCGCTTGCCGTCGTTGATCGCGCGGAAGCGGGCGGAGCAGTCGCCGGCGAGCGGTGGCGGCCAGCGCAACGGGTCACCGCCCGGGGGTTCCACGCGCACCACGTCCGCGCCGAGCATCCGCAGCAGGTGCCCGGCCAGCGGCCCCTGCACGCGGCGGGCCGACTCCACGACCACGATGCCCTCCAGGGGCAGCTCCCGGGGCCGGTGGTAGCTCTGGCGGGAGGTTCCGGCCAGCGGCTCGAAGCGCCACGGCGCGGACTCCGGCGCCAGGCCGGGCGTTTCCCGGACCCGCATCACGACCACACCGCTGGCGGTGCCCGCGGCGAGCACCCGGGCGAACGGCCGGCCGGTGGCGATCTCGTGCAGCTCCGGGGGCAGCGGGCAGGTCGCGGTGCCGAAGCGCAGCTGGAACGGGGGCCAGCCGTGCCGGATCGCCTCCGGTCCGGCGCCGAGGATCCGCCAGAAGCGCTGCCACGGCTCGGCGTCGAGGGTTTCGATCTCGAAGCGCACCCCGTCGGCGGAGACGAACGGCGGCGGCAGGCCCGGCCCGGGCGCGGGGACCGCGTCCGCGGCGTTGTCGGCGGCCAGGTACTGGGCGGCGAGCAGCAGGGCCGCCTGGCTCGCCGAGGTGCGCACCGCGGTGAGCGGGAGCCCGCGTGCCCGCGCGATGAGCGCGGCGACCACGCCGTGCGCGGCGAGGATCCCGGCGACCGACGCGGCGACGTCCATCGCCAGCGGAACCGGGTGCCCGTCGCGCCTGCCGTGGATGTGCATCAGCCCGCACGCCGCCTGGACCCCGGCCTCGTCCACGAGGGGCAGGCGGACCGGCCCGGCCCACGTGACGTCCGCGGTCACCCCGGTGGGGGCGCAGCCGAGCTGCCGCAGCAGCCGCAGCAGGACGGCCGTGGCGGCGGGCGGAGCCGGCGACGTGGCACGCGTGACGGTCACGACGCCCGCCTGCCGTGGACCGAGTACATCACCGGCGACACCGCGCGGAACCCGGGATCGGTCATCACCCGCCGCACGTCCGCGAGGTGTTCCCCGGTCAGCCCGGCGGCGGCCAGCCGGTCGCGGAGGTGGTGGCTGGTGTGCAGGAGCAGCCGCAGGCCCGGCGATCCGGCGTGCCACACCGTCACCTCGGCGTGCACGTCGATCCCGGTGAGCCCGGCCGCGCGCATCTCCTCGGCGCGGTGGGCGCCGTAGCCGGGCTCGGCGCCGGCCGCGCGCATCACGGTGGCGACTGCGGCGCGGAACTCCTCGTAGCGTCGCCGGGCCGCCGGGCCGGGCGCGAGCAGGCAGGGCCCGTAGCCGGTGTCGAACTCGTCGATCTGCAGCCACCCGCCCGGCCGCAGCGCCCGGGCCAGCTTGCCCAGCACCGCGGCGCGCCGTGGCAGGTGCCGCAGGACGAGCCGCGCGTGCACGAGGTCGAACGCGGCCTCCGGCAGCGGGTCGGTGACGACGTCGTGCCGCTGGACCACCAGGCCCGCGGCGGTGCCGACGTGGCCCGGGTCGAGGTCGGTGGCGACGACGCCACCGGAGGGGGCGACCCGCGCGACCAGCCAGCGGGAGACGCTGCCGCCGCCCGCGCCCACGTCGAGGCACCGCCAGCCGGGGCCGGCACCGGTGGCCGCGAGCCGCCGGGTGGTCAGCGGGTCGTAGGCGGCGGCCAGCCACTGGTGCTGCCGGGCGCGCGGATCGTCGGTCCCGGTGGCCCCGGCGCCGGCGAAGACGTATCCGGCCGGGGTGTCGGCGCACGTGCTCATCCCACTCCCTTCACGAAGACGTGCACGGTTCGGATCAGGTCCAGCGGCCGGAGCCGGGCAGCGTGGCGCCGTCCTGCAGCTCGGCGAGGAGCGCGGACCGGCGCACCTTCCCGGTGGCGGTGCGGGGAACCTCGTCCCAGCGCAGCGCGACCGGCTCGCGCAGCGGCGGCAGGTCGCGCACGGCGGTGGCCCACGCGGCGCGGTCGAGCGCGCCGTCCTCGGTGACGGCCACCGGCAACGGGGGCCGGCCGCGGGTGGTGAGGACGACGCACTCGATGACCTCCGGCAGCCGGTCCGCCACCACGTCCTCGATCTCCAGGCAGCTCAGCACGCCGGCGTGGTCGACCTCGCGGTCCAGCAGGAGCAGGCTGCCGTCCCGGCGCCGGACCCCGATGTCGCCGGTGTTGAACCACCGCCCGTCGCGCTTGGCGGCCCAGCGGTCGTCCTCGCCGACGTAGCCGAGGCAGGTGGCGGCCGTGGCGGCCAGCACCAGGCCGGGCCGGCCGGCCGGTACCGGGCGCAGGGTCGCGGGATCGACGACCCGCAGCCGGGTGCGCCCGGGCACCGGGTGGCCGAGGTTGCGGGTGCCCGGGTGCCGCTCGCCGCGCTGCCGCACCGACCCGCGGGTGAAGAAGCGGAACGTGAGCGGGCCGGTCTCGCTCTGGCCCCAGCCCTGCATCCACAGTGGAGTCCGCCGTCCGGACGCGGCCAGGTAGTCCCGGACCGTCGGCGGGTGGATCGCGTCGAACGTGGACAGGTAGAGCCGCACGTTCCGGAACGCGTTGTCCAGCCGGGACAGCAGCGGCCGCAGCCGCAGGTAGTTCGCCGGGGTGGCCTCGACGATCGTCGGCGGCGCGGCCCGCAGCACCGGGTCGGCGGTGTCCGGGTCGGCGCCGGTGAGGATGCTGATCGAGCGGGGGCCGAGGCAGAACACGCTCGCCGTCCAGCAGAACGCCCGGCCGTGTGCCCAGGCGCCGGCGTTGGCCAGCACGTCGTCGCGGCGGGCCGCCAGCACCGGTACCCGCACGGCCTCGAACCGGGCGAGGGTGCCGATGACGGTCCGGGTGGAGTGCACCACCAGCTTGGGCACCCCGGTGGTGCCGGAGGTGTGCACGACGACCAGCGGGGCGTCCGGTTCGGGCCGCCGGGGCGGCGGGAGCGGCGTGCCGCGCACGTCGTCGGCGGACCGGGCGCCGGGCACCGGTTCGCCGAGCGCGAGCACCGTCCGGGCCAGGCCGCGGAGGTCGACGCCGGCTTCGGCGCAGCGCTGCAGGACGGCGGAACCGGCGAGCAGCACGGACGGCCGCAGGCGGTGCAGCAGGGTCGCCAGCGACGGGGCGTCGAGGTTGCCGGCGATCTGCGCGGGCACCGCGCCGAGCCGGATCGCCCCGCAGGCCAGCAGGACGTAGTCCCAGTGGTTGTCCTTGACGATCGCGACCGGATCGCCCGGCCGCGCCCCGGCGGCGTGCCACCAGGCGGACACCTCGCGCACCAGTCCGGCGAGCGCGGGGACGTCGTAGCTGGTGCCGCCCTCCGGCGCGATGTCGAACGGGCGGTCCAGCCGGACGGTGGTGGGGATGGCGTGCTCCGCGCACTCGTCGAACAGCACGCCCATGTCGTAGGGCTTCATACCCGGGCCTCCCGCCGGTTCCGGGCGAGCAGGGACCGGACCCGGGCGGAGGCGAGCGCGGCCGCCCGGACGGCGCCCTCGCTGCTGGGCCGCAGCAGGACCCAGTCACCGGCGTAGTCGACCAGGCCGACCGGCCGGTCCGCGAACGCCGCGCGCAGCCGCAGCGCCGCCGGGGGCGCTTCCGGCAGGCCGTGCCGGAAGCGGTGCACGAGCGTGGTCGTGGTGGCCGCCGTGATGCCGGGCAGGTAGCGCTCGGCGGCCGCGACGAGCCGTCCGGCGACCGCGGCGTCCGGTTCGGACAGCAGACCGGGGACCGCGGCGGGGGCGGCGATCAGGCTGATCAGCCCGCGTCCCGCCGGAACGCGGCCGGGGTGCTTCGCGTGATCGACGACGAGCCCGGCGAGCAGGGCGTCCTCGCCGGCCGCGGCGCGCAGCGCGTACAGCGGCACCGGTGACCGGGGTGCGAGCGGCCGGTCGAGGAGGCAGGCGACCTTCAGGACCGGGGCGAACGTGCAGGCGCGCAGGAACGCGCGCTCCGGCTCGGGGGCGGTGGGATACAGCGGCGCGGCGACCGGTGCGGGCACGCACAGGACGACGGACGCCGCGCTCAGGTCTCCGCGATCGGTCACGATGCGCGCGCGGTGCCCGTCGGCGGCCACCTCGCGCACGGCGCACCCGGTCTCGACCGGCACGCCTCCCGCGAGGCGACGGGCCAGCGAGTCCATGCCGTCCCGGTAGGTGCGCCAGCACGAGACGCTCCCGACCTCGTTCATCAGCGCCACCATCGGCGCGGCGCACGACCGGCGCGTGTCCCAGCCGAAGAAGGCGGACGCGACGGGCGCCAGCAGGTGGTCGTGCAGATCCGGGTGGTACCGGGCGGCCATCTCGGCCACGGTGGCGGTGCCCAGCGGGGTCCGCTCGGGCTGGTCGGGATCGAACGCCGCCCGCCCGCGGGCCAGGCCCAGCTGGAAGCGCGCCAGGTCCAGCCGCGCGCGCCGGGACAGTCCGGCTCCGGTCACGACGGCCCGCGGGTCGGCCACGCCGGGGTGCGCGCGGCCGTCGCGCCACACGCCGATCGCGTGGCCGATCTCCGGCACCTCCGCCGGGGTGAACCCGGTGCGCCGCAGCAGTTCCCAGGTGGCCCGGTAGCCGCGCGCGGAGATCTGTTCCGCGCCTTCGTCGATGACGAACCCGGCGTGCCGGGTGGTGGCCATGCGGCCGCCCACCCGGTGCCCGGCCTCCAGGACCCGCACGTCCGCTCCGGTGGTGGCGAGCTCGTGCGCCACGGTGAGCCCGGCGATTCCGGCGCCCACCACCACGACGTCGGCGCTCACGCCGCGGTCCCCACGAGCAGCACGGAGGCGGCGATCAGCAGCACGGTGCTCACCCGGTGGATGGTGAAGCCCATCCGGCGGGCGCGCATGATGTCGCCGCGGCGGAAGCCCGTGTACCACTGGGCGGCGCGCAGCACGGTCACGGGCAGCATCAACGGCACGAACCACCACGGGGCGAACCCGGCGACGGTGGCGGTCAGCACGATGGCGAACTCGGCGGCGGACAGCGCGCCGATGAACACCGCGTTGGCCGTCGGCGAGACCAGCGCCGCCACGGTGGGCCGGCCGATGCCCCGGTCGCCCTCGATGTCGTTGGTGTTGGAGTACACCCCGAACAGCAGCGGGCCGAGGCCGAACAGCAGCGCCTGCGTCACCACGAACGCGGAGGCTCCCCCGGTGGCCAGCGCGTAGGGGGCGAGCACCAGCGCCCAGCCCAGCGCCGCGACGAACAGTTCCTGGAACCCGTGGTAGCTGAGCTTGATCCCGTAGGAGTACTGCAGCGAGATCACGAACAGCACGGCGATCGCGACGACCAGCCACACCGGGCGGTGCGGGGCCAGCGCGACGGCCACCGTCCACAACAGACCGCCCGCGGCCGCGGCGGCGGTGGCGAATCCGGCGACCTCCCGTTCGGTGAGGGTGCCGGCCACCAGGGGCTTGCGGAGCTTGCGCCGCAGCGGCGCGTCGGGTGCGTAGTTGGCGATGTCGCTGCCGTCGCGGTACCCGGTGAGGTCGTCGAGCGCGACCAGCGCGGCCAGCACGCAGACCTCGCCGAGGCCGAAGGCCAGCAGCATCGGCAGCACGCCCAGGTCCAGCCGCCCGGCCTGCGCCGACACCGCGGCCAGCACCAGCGGCACGCTCAGGTAGTAGTCGAAGACGTCCAGCTTGGCCAGCCGGGCGTAGCTGCGCAGCTTCGGTTCCGGCCGGAGCACCACCGCGTCGGCCGTCATCGCGCACCGGTCCGGATCAGCGCGGCCGCGGACAGGTCGCCGCCGTAGTCCAGCTCCTCGCGGCACCGCAGCCGCCCGCCGGGGATGAGCGCGACGTACTCCTCCATCGGCCGCAGCCGGGACCACCGGCTCACCGGGACGCGGGCGTGCTCGTACTCGACCAGCACGACGTACCGGGCGGCCGTGCCCAGGGCCTGGCAGGCGGCCGCGAGCCGCGCCGGATCCAGCACGTGCATGAGTACCCACACGCACACCGCCGCGTCGAATTCGCCGGGACGGGCCTGGAACTCCTCGATCCGCTGCCTGCGGAAGTCCACTGTGTCCTGTCCCGCGCAGTTCCGCCGCGCCGCGTCGAGCATTTCGGCGGTCATGTCGATCGCCGTGAGGTGCTCGGTGCGCGCAGCGATGTGCGGGGTGAGCCTGCCGACCCCGCACCCGACCTCCAGGCCGCGCCGCAGCGGGCGGCCGAGTTCGGCGGCCGCCCGGTCGAGCAGGGCGCCGACGAGCGCGCGGGTGGCGGCGGTGACCTCGGCGTTGAGGTGGCCGGGCTGCGAGGCGCGCATGACGCGGGCGAGCCCGTCGCGGCCGGCGCGGCGGCGCCATTCCTCGCCGATCTCGTCGTCGGTCAGGGACGTGCCGTCCTGGGGGCGGGCGGGCACAACGCTCATCGGGGTTCTCGCTTTCGGGGTCGGGCTCAGCGGGCGGCGGCCGCGCGGGGCATCGCGAACTCGCACACGGCGTCGGCGACGCCGGTGACCTGCTCGTCGGTGAGGTTCGGGTGGATCGGCAGCGCGAGGATGCGGTCGCACGCGTGCTCGGCGTGCGGCCAGCGCGCCCCGGGCGGGGCGAACGGCGCGAACGGCGGCTGGTGCGGCAGGGGCCGCCGGTAGTAGACGTGGGTCTGGATGCCCTGCTCGCCGACGTGGGCGGCGAGCTCGTCGCGCCGTTCGGCGAGCAGGCAGTAGACGTAGTAGCAGCGCCCCTCGCGGCCGGGCGGCGGGGGCACGACACCGCGCTCAGCCAGTGGCGTGAAGCGTCCGGTGTAGTACGCGGCGATCTCGGCCCGCCGGTCGAGGCGGGCGGCCAGTCCCGGGAAGCGGTGCAGCTGGAACGCGGCCTGGATCTCGTCGAAGCGGCTGTTGTACCCGATGCGGTGGTGCAGGAAGCGGTTCACGCCGTCCTGGCCGTGGTTGCGCAGCATCCGCACCGTCCGGCCGAGCCCGGGATCACCGGTGACGACGACGCCGCCCTCCCCCGGCATCCCGAACGTCTTCACCTGGACGAACGAGAACAGGCCGGCGTCACCCCAGGTGCCCGCGGGCCGGCCGGCCAGCACCCCGCCCTGGGCCACCGCCGAGTCCTCGATCAGCCGGACACCGTGCGCCCGGGCGACCTCCCGCAGGCGCGGCATGTCGGCCATGACGGAGAACATGTGCGCGGGCACGATCGCCTTCGTCCGGTGCGTGACGAGCCGGCCGGCCTCGTCCGGGTCGACGACCATGGTGTGCGGCCGGATGTCGGCGAACACCGGTGTCGCGCCGAGGTTGACCACGGTCTCGGCCAGCGGGGCGCAGCCGAAGGCGGGCACCACGACCTCGTCGCCGGGCCCGATGTCCATCGCGTGCAGGATCAGCGTCAGGGCCGAGGTGCCGCTGCCGCACGCGATCACGTCGGCGCAGCCGAGTTCCGCGCGCAGCAGCCGTTCCAGCCGGGCGGTGTGCTCGCCGAGGATGAACCGCTGCTCCGGCGCGATCCCGATCTCGCGCACCAGCCGCAGCAGCACCGCGCGATCGGCCTCGAACAGGTCGGGGGCGAAGAACGGCACCCGGTAGCCGGTCATGCGCACCGCCCCTCGTAGAACTCGCCGATCGCCGCGCACACCTGCTCGACCTGCTCCACGCGCAGGTCCGGGTACAGGGGCAGGGCCAGGGCCCGGCGGCAGGCCGCCTCCGCGTGCGGGAAGTCGCCTTCCCGGTGCCCGAGCTCGGCGAAGCACGGCTGCAGGTGCAGCGGACGCGGGTAGTAGGTCTCGGTGCCGATGCCCCGCGCGGCGAGGAAGGCGGCCAGTTCGTCGCGCCGTTGCGCCTCGACGAGGTAGACGTAGTACACGGACTCGTCGCCGGGCCCGTCCCGGACCACCTCGGGACAGCGGATTCCGGGCACGTGCGCCAGGCGTTCGGCGTAGGCCGCGGCGAGTTCCGCGCGCCGGTCGATGTCGGCCTCCAGCCGGGTGAGCTTCGCCAGCAGCACCGCCGCCTGGATGTCGTCCATCTTGCTGTTGACGCCGCTGAGTTCGGTGGTGTTGGCGATGCCCGGGAAGTGGCCGAGAGTCTGCCCGCCGCGGCCGTGGTGCCGCAGCGCCGCGGTCCGCCGCGCGATCTCCGGGTCGGCGGTGAGCACCGCGCCGGCGTCCCCCAGCGCTCCCAGCGTCTTGCTCGGGAAGAAGGACAGCACACCGCCCGCGCCGTGCAGTCCCGCGTGCACCCCGCCCTGCCGCATGCCGATGGCTTCGGCGCTGTCCTCGACGACGGTGAGCCCGTGGCGGGCGGCGACGGCGGTGATCGCGGCCATGTCGGCCATCTGGCAGAACAGGTGCACCGGCATCGCGAACCGCACGTCCCGGTCCGCCACGGCGGCCAGGGATTCGCCGGTCATCGCGTAGGTCCGCGGGTCGACGTCGGTGAACACCGGCCGCCCGCCGGCCAGCACGACGGCCGACGCGGTCGCGACGAACGACATCGCGGGCACGGCGACCCGGTCGCCGGGGCGCAGCCCGGCCGCCCGCAGCAGCAGCACCAGCGCGTCGGTCCCGCTGTTGACGCCGATCACGTGCGGCGCGCCGGTGTAGCCGGCGAGCTCGCGTTCGAGCGCCGCCACGCTCGCGCCGTGGGAGAACTTGCCGTTGTCGAAGACCGCCTCGATGTTGTCGTTGATCCGGGGCCACAGCCGGTCGAAAGTGCCGGCCTGGGAGAAGAACGGAATTCGAGTACCAGCGGTCTTCGGTGACTCAGCGTATCTGGAATGCGGCATTCGGCCAGTCCCCTCGGGCAGGCGGATCACGTGTGCTGCCAACGAAGGCGACCGTAGTCGAGCGGGTGGGGCACCGGAAGGACCTGAACCCGAAGGCCGCGTTCATTTCACCCTATGTAGCCACAGGACCGGCGCGCGGTTGACGGGATTCCGGTCGTGCAGCAGCATCGGCTTCCGGCCACAGTGGACGGCCCGAGCCGGGAGACCCACGGTCGGCGAAAGTCCCTCCGAGACGAGGAAAACCATGGCACTGCACACGTTCGTGGTCGGTTTCGGCCGCGCGGGCGGCGGTCTGCACCTGCCGGTGGTCCGCAAACTCCGCGCGGACGCGCGGGCCGCGGAAGTGCTGGGCACGGCACCGATCGTGGTGTTCGACCCCGCCACGCCTCCGCGGCACACGGACGATGTGCTCGCCGTGCCGTCCATCGCCGCCGCGGGGGAACTCCTGGACCCGCGGCGGACCGTCGTCCACGTCTGCGTGCCCCCGCGGGAACGGCCGGCGGTCGTGCGGCGGCTGGCCCGGGCCGGTTTCACCAAGGTGGTGCTGGAAAAACCACTCGCCTGCCACCGCGCGCACGCCGACGACATCGCCGGCACGGTGCTCCGGCACGGGATGGACGCCGTCGTCGTCGCGCACTGGCACAGCGCCCGCCTCACCGCGCGGTTGGCTCGCCTGATCCGCTCCGGCGACCACGGCCCGCTGCGCGCCATCACCCTGCGCCAGCACAAACCCCGGCTCGAGCGGTCACTGCGCGCCGGGGCGGGCGACACCGCCTTCGACGTCGAGGTGCCCCACGGGCTCGGCCTGGCCCTGTCCCTGGCCGGCCCGGCCTCGCTCACCGGCGCCTCCTGCACCGCGGCGCGCTGCGACGGCAGGCGCCTGCCCTGGCTCGGCTCGGCGGAGCTGGTGCTGCGCCACGACAGCGGGGTGCGCACCCACCTGGCCTCCGATCTCACCGCGCCGATCCGCCAGCGCAGCATCACGCTGCGGTTCGACGACGCGACGGTCACCGGCCACTACCCGGTCAGCGCCGAGGACTCCCACGCGCGGCTGACCGTGCGCGGGCGCGCCGGGCGCTCCCAGGAGGTGTTCCGCGACGACGCGCTGACCGCCTTTCTCGGCGCGGCCTACCGGTACTTCGCCGGGCTGGGCGCCCCTCCCGAGGGCGCGGACCTCGGCCGTCACGCGGAGATCGTCCGGATCCTCACCGAAGCCAAGGAACGCTGCGGCGTGCCCGGTCCCCCGCCGGATCCCCGGATCGAGATGCCCAGAACGGAGACACACTGTGCCACTTCGGCAGCAGGCCACGACACCGTCGTCTGAACCGGTGCGCCTGGCGGGCATCGGCGACGAGGCCGCCCCGGACATCGCCGGGCAGGTGGCGGCCGTGCGCCGCCTCGGCTGGACGGCGCTGGAGCTGCGCACCGTCGACGGCATCCCGGTCGCCGCCCTGGACGCCCAGCGGGTGCGGTCGATCCGGGGCGAGCTGGACCGCGCCGGGATCCACGTCGTGTGCCTCGATTCGCGTATCGGCGGCTGGGCCCGCCCGGTCAGCACCGGGTTCGCCACCGACCTGGCCGAACTCGACACCCTGATCGGGCACGGCGCGATCCTCGGCGTGCGCGCCATCCGGATCATGTCCTACCCCAACGACGGGCTGCCGGAAACCCGCTGGCGCGCCACCGTCGTCGACCGCGTCCGCCGGCTCACCGACCGCGCGGCCGGGGCCGGCTTCGTGCTGCTGCACGAGAACTGTTCCGGCTGGGCCGGGCAGTCGGCCGAGCGCGCGCTCGACCTGCTGGCCGCGGTCGGCAACCCCGCGCTGCGGCTGCTGTTCGACACGGGCAACGGCGTCGCCCACGGCTACGACGGGCTGTCGATGCTCGCCGAGCTGGTGCCCCACGTCGCCCACGTGCACGTCAAGGACGGCGTGGCCACCCCGGAGGGGCCGCGGTTCACGCTGCCCGGCGACGGCGACGCGCGGGTCGCCGACTGCCTGCGCCTGCTGCTGGACCACGGCTACCGCGGCGCGGTGTCGCTGGAACCGCACCTGGCGGTGGCCCCGCACGCGGGGCGGGTCGTCGCCGGCGCGGACGGCGTGGCCCGCTTCGTCGAGGCGGGACGCCGCCTCGACGCGCTGGTCCACGAGCCGGCCCGGCGGGCGGTGGCGGGGTGACGGCGGCGCCGAGCACCGCGCCGCCGCTCACCGCGCGGGACACCGAACTGCTGCTGACCCTGCTGCGGCTGCCCACGGTGAGCCCGCTGGAGGCGCCCGGTGAGCAGCCGATGCTGTGGGAGGCGCAGCGGGTCTACGCGGCCGTCGCACGGGAGTCCGGGTTCCGGGTGCTGCACCACGGCAGCGCCGATCCGGCCGTGCTGCGGCGCGACGACGTGCCGCGGGCCGTCCGCGGTCGTCCGGCGGAGTTCCTGGCCACCCAGCCGAACCTGGTCCTGCGGCTCGGTCCCGCGCTGCCCCGGTCCGCGACCGTCATGTTCAACGTGCACTTCGACACCGTCGCCGGCGCACCGCCGGTGACCTTCGACGGCCACCGGGTCACCGGCCGCGGCGCGGTGGACGCCAAGGGACAGGCCGTGGCCGTGCTGGCCGGGATCCGGGCGGCGCGCGCCGCCGACCCGCGCATCGGCCGCGACGTCGCGGTGCTCGTCCAGGCCGTGTCCGGCGAAGAGGGCGGCGCCCTGGGCTGTTTCGGTACGCGCCCGCTGGTGGAGGCGGGGTACGTGGGGCGGCTCAACGTCTTCTGCGAGCCGACCGGGTCCCGTTACCTGTGCCGCGCGACGGCGTCGATGACCGCGGAGCTGCGCGTCGCCGGCCTGGACACGATCGACGACCGGCCGGGTGCCGGGCACAACGCCACCGTCCTGCTGGGTTTCCTCGCCCAGCACCTGGCGGGTGCGGTCGCGGGCGAGCCAGGGGCGGCGGTGTGCGTGGCCGGGTTGCACACCGGTGACCAGCACAACCGGGTCTACGGGACGGGCCGGCTGCTGCTCAACATCGGTTATCCGTCCGTCCACACGGGACGGCGGCTGGAGGGCGCGGTGGAGCGGGCCGTGCGTGGCGGGCTGGCGGAGTTCCGGTCGCGGTTCGCCGCGCTGCCCGCGCTGGCCCGGACCGCCGTGGACGCCGCCGCGATCACGACCCTGGTCTGGCACAAGCGCCGGCTGCCCTGCCTGGCGCAGGACGAGACCGCGGTCGCCGCCCTGTGCCGGGCCGCCGGGCTGGCCCCCTGGCCGGCCGCGGATCCGGCGTTCACCTGCGACGCCATCTGGATGGACGGGGTTCCCGGCGCCGCGACCGTCGTGCTCGGCGCCGGCTCGCTGGACGCCAACCACGCCCACGCCGACGGCGAATACGCCGAGCTGGCCGATCTGGCCGGGTTCGCCGGTGCCGTCGCCCGCCTGCTGACCTGCTTCGCCGACGAGGAGACCACCCCGTGACCGTGACCGTCCCCTACTCCGCGCTGCGCACCTTCGTCACCGGGCAGTTCACCGCGCACGGCGTGCCGCCTCGGCGAGCCGCGCTCGCCGCCGACGCCCTGTGCCACGGCGACCTGACCGGGGCCGGCTCGCACGGCGTGTTCAACCTCGCCCGGCTGTACCTGCCCCTGCTGCGCGACGGGCGGGCCGACCCGGCCGCGGAGCCGCGCGCGGTGCGGGACACCGGCCCGTGCGTCCTGCTGGACGCCTGCCGCGCGCTGGGCCTGTGGTCGGCCGCGGAAGCGATGGACCTCGCGGTCGTGCGGGCACGGCGGTACGGCGTCGGCCTGGTGTCGGTCCGGGGCGGCACGCACCTCGGCTGCGCCGGTTTCGCCGCGTTGCGCGCCGCTTCGCGCGGCATGGTCGGCGTCGTGGCGAGCAACTGCGGCGGGCAGCGCATCGCCCGGCCACCGGGCGGCGCGGTGGCGATGCTCGGCACCAACCCGCTCGCCGTGGCCGCGCCCGCGGTCGAGGACCACCCGTTCCTGCTCGACATGAGCACGACGGTGGTGCCGACCGGCCGGGTGCGGCTGGCGGCGGCCGCCGGTGAGCCCGTCCCGGCCGGCTGGCTCGCCGACGACTCCGGGCGCGAGGTCACCGACCCGGCCGCCTTCGACCGTGGCGAGGCGCACCTGCGCTGGCTCGGCGGCACCCCCGAGCTGGGTGTCTACAAGGGATTCGGCCTGGGCCTGGTGGTCGAGCTGCTGGCCGCCGCGGTGTC
This sequence comes from Amycolatopsis thermalba, assembly GCF_003385215.1. Lineage (GTDB taxonomy): Bacteria > Actinomycetota > Actinomycetes > Mycobacteriales > Pseudonocardiaceae > Amycolatopsis_E > Amycolatopsis_E thermalba. The sequence continues at coordinate 19,371 of NZ_PQHW01000109.1, forward strand.
CGGGGCCGGGCTCGGCCCCGGTCCCGCCGCGCTGCGGGGCGATGGCCGGCCCTCCGGACGCGACGACGACATCGGCTTCCTGCTGATGGCGGTCGCTCCCCTGCACACCGGGTTCGGCGAGACGGCGCGGTCGCTGTTCGGCGCCCTGCTGGCCTGTCCGCCCGCCGACCCGTCGGCGCCGGTGCGCTACCCCGGCTGGCCGGAGGCGGAGCGGGCGCGGCGCCGCCGCCGCGAGGGGGTCCCCCTGCCCGGTCCCGTGTACGACGAGCTCGCCGCGCTCGGGTTCGGCCGGGTGGCGGTGACCGGCTGATGCGGCTGGGCGTGGTCGGCCTCGGCGTGATCTCCAAGTTCTACCTCGCCGCGGCGCGCCGGCGGCCGGACGTGACCCTCGCCGCGGTGTGCGACCTGCGCGCCGCCGCGCTCGAACCGCACGCGGGTGTGGTGGGCACCTACCGGGACCACCGGGCGATGCTGCGCGAGGCCGGGCTGGACGGTGTCGTGGTGACCACGCCGAACGACACCCACGCGCCGGTGTGCCGGGACGCGCTGGCCGCCGGTGTCGCGGTGTGCGTGGAGAAACCGCTCGCCCACCGGCTCGCCGACGGCCGCGACCTGCAGCGGGCGGCGCGCGCCACCGGGGTCCCCCTGTTCACCGCGTTCCACCGGCGCTACAACTCGGCGGTGACGGCGCTGCGGGCCGGGCTGTCCGGCGGCCCGGCGGTGTCGGGGCTGACAGTCCGCTACTGGGAGCGGATCGAGGACCACGTCGGCGCGGACCGCTGGTACCTCGATCCGCGCCGCTGCGGCGGGGGCTGCGTCGCCGACAACGGGCCCAACGCCTTCGACCTGGTCCGGCTCCTGCTCGGCGAGGTCACCGTCACCGGCGCCGGCATCCGGCGGGACGCGCGCGGGATCGACCGCGCGGCGCGCGTCGAGCTGCGCAGCCGGGACGGTGTTCCCGCCGTGGTCGAGCTGGACTGGTCCTACCCCGGCGAGGTGAAGGACGTCGAAGTCCGGCTGCGCGACGGCACGGTGCGGCGCGCCGACATGCTGGCCGGGCACCCGGGGTTCAAGGAGTCGCTGTGGCACGAGTACGCCGGGGTCCTCGGCGCGTTCACCGCGGCGGTGGCGGGCGGCTCCCGCGACGACGGCGGGCTGGCCGCGCTCGAGCTCGTCGAGCAGACCTACCATCGCGCGAACCGGTACCAGGAGGCACCATGACCGATCCACGGGACGAGAACGGTCCGAAGAGGACAGTGCAGGGCAGGCTGGTGAAGGTGCTGCGCCACCGCCGGGACGAGCGTGGCATGTCGCTGGAACCCCACACCGCGCGGTGCGTCCGCGAGGGTGAGGTGCACGAGCTGGTGACGACCGACCACACGGAAACGGCCCCCGGCAGCCGGATCGACCGCGTCGGTTTCCTCGGCTTCGCCGAACTCACCTGCGGCGGCGTGATCGACCGGGACGACCCGGTGTGGATCGGCGAGCGGCTGGTGGGCCGGGTGCTCGGCTTCGACTCCTGCCACTTCCCCAACCACTACAACATCCTCATCCACGTGCCCAGCCCGCTGACCGGGACCGAGCTGGGACTGCGCCCGGAGCTGCCGGTGCGCTTCGGCTCCGGCGAGGCGGGCACGTGATCCGGCCGGGACGCGGGTCCCGGCCGGACCGTCCGCGGCCGCTCAGCCCAGCAGAGCGACGTCCAGCTCACCGAAGTGGAACTTGCGCACGGCGCCGAGCAGTTCGTCGGCGGACAGCTCGCCGCTGTGGTCGGCGTCGATCCGGTCGAACGCCGATTTGGCCTGGGAATCCGGCACTCCCACGGCGGTGAGCCACACCGCGAACTCCTCGCGGCTGATCTTGCCGTCGGCGTTCTTGTCGCACAGGCCGACGATCGCCTGCACGACCGGGCGCATCAACCGGTTGAACCCGGACTCGCCCTCCTGGAAGATCAGCTTCTCGGTCGCCTGCATGAACTGCTGCTCGGTGATCTGCTGCGAGCCCGACTGCTGCACCAGGTAGTCGTGCAGCCCCCGGAACGACTCCGCCAGCGCCTTTCCCGCGCCGGTGCCGGTCGAGGAACCGAACGCGCGGGCGATGCGCTCGGCCTCCTGCTCGAAGTCGGAGCGGTCGAGCACGCCGTCGGAGTTGGCGTCCCACTTGTCGAATCGTTGTTTGAGCCTGTTGTCCACCACGGGTGCGCCCATGTCGATGCACTTCCTTCCTCGGTTTTTCGCGACAGCCACCGGCGGGGCGCCGGTGGCCGCTCGTCCGGTCCACACCGGACGGAGTGTGGTTCGGCCCGGGCGGCTCAGAGCCGCCGGACCCGCTCGCCGGCCACCTTTCCCCTGGTGTCCAGCAACAGCCGGGCGTGCCGGGCGAGCATGGCGGGCCGGTAGGCGCGGTGGTCCTGCAGGAGCACCGCGAGGTCCGCGGCCGCGAGCGCCCCGGGCAGGTCCCGGGCGCGCGGCACGCCTACGCCGTCCACCGCGTAGGCGGGCACCAGCGGGTCGTGGTAGCTCACGACGGCACCGTGGTCCCGCAACCGCCGCACCAGCGGCGCCGCGGGTGACTCCCGGGTGTCGGGCACGTCCGGTTTGTAGGCGACGCCCAGCAGCAGCACGCGCGCCCCGCGCACCGGCACCCCGCGCTCGGCGAGCATGGCCCGCGCGCGGTCCGCGACGTAGCCGGGCATCAGGCGATTGGCCCGCTGCGCCGCCGCCAGCACGCCGAAGGTGAACCCGTCGGCCGCCGCCCGCTCGGCGAGGTAGACCGGGTCGACCGGGATGCAGTGACCGCCGACGCCCGGCCCCGGCGTGAAGGACGCGAACCCGAACGGTTTGGTGCCGGCGCAGTGGATCACGTCCCACACGTCGACCCCGATGCCCGCGCAGTACCGCGCGAACTCGTTGACGAGCGCGATGTTGACGTAGCGGTAGGTGTTCTCCAGCAGCTTGGCCAGTTCCGCCTCGCGCGTGCCCTTCGCCACCACCACCTCGTCGACGAACCGGCCGTAGAACGTGGCGCAGTGCTTGGCGCACAACGGGGTGCAGCCGCTGACGATCTTCGGGGTGTTGCCGATGCCGAAGCGCGGGTTGCCCGGATCCACCCGCTCCGGGGAGTACCCGAGGTGGAAGTCCTCGCCGGCGACGAGCCCGCTCCGCTGCTCGAGCACCGGCCGGACGAGTTCCTCGGTGGTCCCGGGGCGGGTGGTCGATTCGAGCACCACGAGCATCCCGGGGCGCAGCCGGGCGGCGACGGTCCCGGCTGGCGCCCGGACGGCGCCGAGGTCGGGGCCGCCGTCGCCGTCCAGCCCGGTGGGCACGCAGATCACCACCACGTCCGCGTCGGCGAGGATCCGCGGGTCGGCCGAGGCCCGGAAGCCCGCGGCGCGCAGGGCGCGCACGGCGGCGTCCGATACGTCGGGCACGTGCGAACGGCCCGCGTTGAGCCGGGCCACCACGGCGGGGTCGGTGTCGAACCCGGCCGTGGACAGGCCCGCGGTGTGCGCCTGCCACAGCAACGGCAGGCCGGTGTACCCGACGCCGACGACGGCGAGGTCCACGCGCCGGCTCATTCGACCGAGAAGCTACCGGTCAACGGGGCCACGTGGGTGCCGAATCCGGGTTGCACGATCAGGCTCGGCGTCAGGCACAGCGGATCACCGTAGGTCCGCACCGTCGCGTCGGTCAGGTTGACCAGCACGTGCGAGGCCACTGGCAGCTTGTGACAGCCGCTCGGGTCCTCGTAAACGGTGAGCTGCTGGAATTCGGTTTCGAAAACGACGACCCGGCCGGTCGGCGCGGCCGCGGTCCCGGCCCCGGAAATGACCGCCGGAATAGCCAGCGCCACTGCCGCGGCAGCCATGACAATGCGACGCATGAATTGTCCTTTCCCATTGCGGAACCTTCGCCGTGGAGCGTATCCAGCGAATTTCTGCGGCGTAAGACGCGGACCGGGGGTCGGCACTGGACGAGTGAGCAGATCAGTTCGACCGGGTCCGCGGCACTCGCGGTCACTCACCGACCGCCATCGCCTTTTCCCGGTGGTGGGAGCGCGCGGTCCGGGCGGCACGCCACCCCGCACCGTCGATCACGCTCCGTCACTACCCGCGGGGCCGCACCGCGCCGGAGAGCGCGCCGACGGTGACGGTCATGACCAGCACCCCCAGCACCGCGATCACCGCCGCGGTGCGGGCCGGTGCCGCGAGGGGACCGGTGTTGTCCCGCCGCGTGGCCACCACCGCGGGCTGACGGGGCGGCGGTGGTGGCCA